>NZ_BNBS01000095.1 GCF_014656075.1 Streptomyces hydrogenans | reverse complement strand
AGCCGTACTTGTTGTCGAACTTCGACTTCGTCACCGCGTCGTTCACGTTGATCGCCGGGAAGAGCAGGGTGCCGGCCTGCATCATCTCGTAGAGGCGGTGGACGCCGGTGGTGGTCTCCTCGGTGACACCGCGGATCTCGGACGCCAGCTGGGTCCACTTCTGCGGGGACTCGCCGAGGGTGCGGTTGAGGAGCTGGAGGATGTAGCCGTACTCCTCGCTGTCCGCGGTGGACGGGTCCGGGGCGGAGCCGGCCTTCTCGAACTCGACGCCCTTGTGGACGAGGAGGGTGGCGTCACCACCGTCGTCGAGGATCATGTTCGGGCCGCCGGTGGGCGTGTTCGGCCAGGTGAGGGCCTGCTCGGTGCACCACCAGTACTCCTCCAGGGTCTCGCCCTTCCAGGCGAAGACCGGGACGCCCTGCGGGTTCTCCGGGGTGCCGTTCGGGCCGACGGCGATGGCCGCGGCGGCGTGGTCCTGGGTGGAGAAGATGTTGCAGGAGGCCCAGCGGACGTCGGCGCCGAGGGCGACCAGCGTCTCGATGAGGACGGCGGTCTGCACGGTCATGTGGAGGGAGCCGGTGATGCGGGCGCCGGCGAGCGGCTGCGTCTCGGCGTACTCGCGGCGGATCGCCATCAGGCCGGGCATCTCGTGCTCGGCGAGGGTGATCTCCTTGCGGCCGAAGGTGGCCAGGGACAGGTCGGCGACCTTGAAGTCCTGCTGTGCGGCAGTCGTCATGACGGGTGCTGCTCCTCGTGGGATCGCATATGAGGGTCGGGATGGCGCCTGACACCGCGGTCGAGGCACCTGCGGGCACACGAATGCCCGGGTGGTTCGCGGTGCAGTCGTCGGAGGCCCTCTCTCCCTCGGCCGGTCCCCTGGGGGGGCCGCCCGACCGCCATCAGCAGCGACGTCTGGCTCGTCACGAATCTACACCGGTCGGCGCACCGGCCGCAGGCCGCACGGCGAAGGCCCCCGGGTGCGCGCGGTGCGTCCCAGGGGCCTCGTCAGGGTGTTCTACGGGTGGTGCGGGGTTCAGTGGCCGGTTCCGCCCGGGGTCTTGGCCGGGTTCGCGCCCTGGGCCGCGGCGGCGGCGTCGTAGATGTCCGGCTCCAGGTAGATGACCCGGGCGATCGGGACGGCGGCGCGGATGCGCTCCTCGGCGGCGTTGATGGCGGCGGCGACCTCGGTGGCGGTCTCGTCGTGCCGGACGGCGACCTTGGCGGCGACGAGGAGCTCCTCCGGGCCGAGGTGGAGGGTGCGCATGTGGATGAGGCGGGTGACGGACTCGCCGTCGACGACGGCGGCCTCGATCTTCCGCACGTCCTCCAGGCCGGCGGCCTCGCCGAGGAGCAGCGACTTGGTCTCCAGGGCGAGGACGATCGCGATGACGATGAGCAGGACGCCGATGCAGAGGGTGCCGATGCCGTCCCAGACGCCGTCGCCGGTGAGGAGGGCGAGGCCCACGCCGCCGAGGGCGAGGACGAGGCCGACGAGGGCGCCGAGGTCCTCCAGGAGGACGACGGGCAGCTCGGGGGCCTTGGCGCGGCGGACGAACTGGGTCCAGGTCAGGCCGCCGCGGATCTGGTTCGACTCCTTGATGGCGGTGCGGAAGGAGAAGGACTCGGCGATGATCGCGAAGACCAGGACGCCGACCGGCCAGTACCAGGCCTCGATCGGGTGCGGGTGCTTGATCTTCTCGTAGCCCTCGTAGATGGCGAACATGCCGCCGACGGAGAAGAGGACGATGGAGACGAGGAAGGCGTAGATGTAGCGCTCGCGGCCGTAGCCGAAGGGGTGCTGGGGGGTGGCCTCGCGCTGGGCCTTCTTCCCGCCCAGCAGGAGCAGGCCCTGGTTGCCGGAGTCGGCGAGGGAGTGGACGCTCTCGGCGAGCATCGAGGACGAGCCACTGAAGAGGAACGCCACGAACTTGGCTGCGGCGATCGCGAGGTTGGCGGCGAGGGCCGCCACGATCGCCTTGGTTCCGCCTGACGCGCTCATGGGTCTGTCTGTTCCCTTCGTCGATGCTCCGGCCCGTTGACCGTGGCCGTGGTACGGCCGGTCATTGTTGCATCAGGCCACGACGGTGGCGCGGAACACGGTGCCCGGTCCCGTGAGTTCGACGGGCTCGCCGGCGGGCACGAAGACGGATTCGCCCGGGGCGAGGGTGGTTCCGCCCGCTTTCGGGCGTCCCGCGGTGCCGAGCAGGATCTGCGGGGTGGGGGTGGTGAGGTCGGTGGGGGCGGCGCCCTCGGCGCGGACGAGTCGGGAGAGCCGGAACTCGTCGATGGGGGTGTCGTAGACCTCCTCGCCCGACGGGGACGCCTCGGGGCGCAGCACGCCGGGGTCGGCCGGTTCGAAGCGGACGATCCGGAGGAGCTCGGGGACGTCGACGTGCTTGGGGGTGAGGCCGCAGCGCAGGACGTTGTCACTGTTGGCCATGATCTCGACGCCGAGGCCGGAGACGTAGGCGTGCGGGACGCCGGCGCCCAGGTAGAGGGCTTCGCCGGGCTGGAGGACGACGTGGTGGAGGAGCATCGCGGCGATGACGCCGGGGTCGCCGGGGAAGTGGTGGGCGAGGACGGCGTACGGGGCGTGGTCGCCGCCGAGGCGGTCCGCGGCCGCGGCGGCCTCGGCGACGGTCCGGGCCATCTCGTCGTGGTCGGCGGTGAGCAGGGCCGTGAGGACCTCGCGGAGCGCGGCCTCCTCCGGGTGGGCGTGGAGGAGGTCGACGTACGGCTTGAGGGAGTCGACGCCGAGGGCGGCGAGGGTGTCGGCGGCCTCGGCGGGGGCGCGGAAGCCGCAGAATCCCTCGAACGGGGTGAGGGCGCAGATCATCTCGGGCTTGTGGTTGGCGTCCTTGTACGTGCGGTGGGGGGCGTCGACGGGGATGCCGGCGGCCTCCTCCGCGGCGTATCCGGCGCGGGCCTGCTCCAGGTCGGGGTGGACCTGGAGGGAGAGCGGTGCGCCGGCGGCAAGGAGCTTGAGGAGGAAGGGGAGGCGGGGGCCGAACGTGTCGACGGCGGCTTGGCCCAGTTCCCGTACGGGGTCGGCCTCGATGAGTTCGTTGAGCGGCCCGCGGGGGGTGAGCGAGGGGGCACCGGGGTGGGCGCCCATCCACATCTCGGCCTGCGGCTCGCCGGTGGGGGCGGTGCCGAGCAGCTCCGGGATGGCCGTCGTGGATCCCCAGGCGTAGGGACGGACGGTGTTGACGAGGCGTTCCATGGCGGGTTCCAGCTCCTCGGGGCGGGTGACGGTGACGGTGCCAGACGACAGATGACAGGGGGAGGGTGACACGCGGGCGTCCAGGATCTGGCGTGCCGGTGTCCAGGGCCGTACGCCGGTGCGGCCCGTGGGGCACGCCGGGGTCCGGCGTGCCCGTGCCCCCCGCGTCGGTGGTGCGCGCGTCCGGGGCCGGGTGTCAGGGGGCCATGTGGCCCGAGGTCGTCAGAGCGAGGTAGACGGCGGCGAAGTCGGTGACGGCGAGGAGTTCCGCGAGGGTCTCCAGCGCGTCGCCCTCCTCGGGTTCGAGTTCGCTGACGGCGGTCTCGTGGCCGAGGGCGAGTTCGCGGGCGGCGGGGGCGGCGCTGAGGCCGCCGGCCGGGCGGTCGCGGAGGAGGACGACGCGGGCGCGCGGGGCCTGGGGTTCCTCGACGCGGTCGCGGAAGAAGTCGTCGGGGTCGGCCGCTGCGGCGTAGGCGCCGGCGAGGAGGACGCCGTGGGCGGGGAGTGCCTCGGGGAGTTCGGCGGCGAGGGCGGGGAGGCCGGCGAGTTCGGCGAGGACGGCGGCGAAGCGGCGGCCGACGGGGCCGGCGGCGTCACCCTCGGTCCAGATCAGGGGCAGCGACTCGGCGAGTTCGGCGGCGAGGGTCTTCGCCGGGTTGGAGTAGGTGGCGATGGCGGGGCCACAGCGTTCGGCGGTGCGGTCGAGCCGGTCGGCGACCCGCTCCAGGGCCTCGGCCGGGGCTTCGATGAGGCCGACGCGGTCGAGGAGGGCGAGCAGCGGGGTGAACAGGGCCCAGAGGGCGCCGGGGCTGGCGGCGAGGTTCTCGCCGTACTCGTCGCGGGCTTCGTGGGGGGCCATGGCCAGCGGGACGAAGAGGCCGTGGGAGCCGCTGACGGCCTCGGAGAGCGGGGAGCCCTCGGGGGCGACGGCGACGACGGTGATGCCGCGGCGGTAGGCCTGTCCGGCGAGGAGCGCGAGGCCGGGTTCGGAGCCGTCGGTGGTGGGCAGCAGGAGCAGGTCCACGGGGCCGGCCCAGCCGGGCAGGGCCCAGCGGAGGGCGCCGGCGGCGGGGGCGACGCCGGTGGGCGCGAGCCGTACGACGCCCGCGAAGGCGCGGGCGAGGGCGGCGAGCACGGCGGGGACGCCGGCGGCGGCGGTGCCGGGGCCCGCGACGAGGACGGTGCCGTGGCGGCCCTCGGGGTGGAGGGCGGTGATGCCGGCCTCGGTGGCGTGGCGGGCGGCGGTCCTGACCCGGGCGCCGGCCTCGGCGGCGCCGCGGAGCAGTCCTCGGCGGTCGGCCACGGCGAGGGCGTCCGGTGCGTCTAGCAGGGTCTCGTCCAGCATGGGGCGGGCCTCCTGGGCGGGGCGCGGTCGGTCGGGCGCCGTGGATGCGGGCGCGGCGCGGGCCCGGGTGCGGGGCGGTGCGGGCGTTCGGGGCGGGCGTCGCAGGGGTCGGGCGTCGCCCTGGTGGGTGCGCCCGTCTGTCCCGCCCTCGCGGTACGCCTGCCCACGAACCGGCCCGCGAACGCCTGTCCACGACCCGGCCGGCGGTCGCCTGCCCGCGGACCGGGTCAGGACGGGCGGCGGGCCTCGTCCACGAGGAGGACCGGGATGGCGTCGCGCACCGGGTAGGCGAGGCCGCAGTCGGGGGACGTGCAGACCAGTTCGGGGGTCTCGTCCGCCGTGCGGTCGTTCAGCGGAGCGTGGCAGGCCGGGCAGGCCAGGATCTCCAGGAGGCCGGCTTCGAGCGGCATTGCGGTGTCCCTTCGTACCAGTGAACGGTGCTGGTCAGCCTACCGCCGGGGGCGGGGGGACGCGGCTCGGCGGGCTGCGTCCCCCCGCGGGTGTCAGGCGGTGGCGCGGACGAGCGCGAGGACCTCGTCGCGGATCTCGGCCATGGTGGCCGCGGAGCGGGCCTCGACGTTGAGGCGGAGCAGCGGCTCGGTGTTGGAGGGGCGGAGGTTGAACCACCAGTCGGCGGAGCTGACGGTGAGGCCGTCGAGCTCGTCGAGGGTGATGCCGTCGCGGTCGCCGTAGGCGGCCTTGACGGCGGCGGTGCGGGCGGCCTGGTCGGCGACGGTGGAGTTGATCTCGCCGGAGCCGGTGTAGCGGTCGTAGGAGGCGACCAGCTGGGAGAGGGGGCCCTCCTGGCCGCCGAGGGCGGCGAGGACGTGGAGGGCGGCGAGCATGCCGGTGTCGGCGTTCCAGAAGTCCTTGAAGTAGTAGTGCGCCGAGTGCTCGCCGCCGAAGATCGCGCCGGTCTTCGCCATCTCCTCCTTGATGAAGGAGTGGCCGACGCGGGTGCGGACGGGGCTGCCGCCGTGCTCGCGGACGACCTCGGGGACGGACCAGGAGGTGATCAGGTTGTGGATGATCGTGCCGCCGGGGGTCTTGGCGAGTTCGCGGGCGGCGACGAGGGCGGTGATCGCGGACGGGGAGACCGGCTCGCCGCGCTCGTCGACGACGAAGCAGCGGTCGGCGTCGCCGTCGAAGGCGAGGCCGAGGTCGGCGCCCTCGGCGAGGACGCGGGCCTGGAGGTCGACGATGTTCTTCGGGTCGAGGGGGTTGGCCTCGTGGTTGGGGAAGGTGCCGTCGAGCTCGAAGTACATGGGGACGGTGTCGAGCGGGAGGCCGTCGAAGACGGTGGGGACGGTGTGGCCGCCCATGCCGTTGCCGGCGTCGACGACGACCTTGAGGGGGCGGATCGCGGTGAGGTCGACGAGCGCCTTGAGGTGGGCGGCGTAGTCGGTGAGGGTGTCCCGCTCGGTGACGGTGCCGGGGGTGGCGGCGGCCTCGGGGGCGCCTTCGTCCAGCCAGCGCTCGGTGAGGGCGCGGATGTCGGCGAGGCCGGTGTCCTGGCCGACGGGGGCGGCGCCGGCGCGGCACATCTTGATGCCGTTGTACTGGGCCGGGTTGTGCGAGGCGGTGAACATCGCGCCGGGCAGGCCGAGGCTGCCGGAGGCGAAGTACAGCTGGTCGGTGGAGCAGAGCCCGATGAGGGTGACGTCGGCGCCGAGGCGGGCGGCGCCGCGCGCGAAGGCGTCGGCGAGGCCGGGGGACGAGGGGCGCATGTCGTGGCCGACGACGACGGCGTCGGCGTCGGTCACGCGGACGAAGGCGGCGCCGAAGAGCTCGGCGATCTTCTCGTCCCACTGGTCCGGGACCACCCCGCGGACGTCGTACGCCTTCACGATCTGCGACAGATCGGCAGTCACGGATCCACCCTCCTGAGTTCTCGGCACGCGTGTGCGGCGCGTGTGCGGAACGCCCAAACTACCCGGAGTGGGTGGGAGGGCACGCGGATGGTGGCCGGTTGTGGCTGGAGTCCGACTCGTGCGGCGGTCGGGCGCGGGGGTGCCGGGTCAGTTGTCGGGGGAGCGGAGCACGCGCAGGTGGCCGCGGCGGCCGACCTCCATGGGGTCCCCGCCGCGTCCGCCGGGCTTGCCGGACTCGGCGGCGCGTTCCTGGGGGCGGGCGGCCTCGCGGACGGCGTTGGCCAGGGCCTCCAGGTCGTCGCCGCTGGGGCGGGTGGGGGCGGAACCGTCGGAGAGCCGCACGACCTCCCAGCCGCGCGGGGCGGTGAGGCGCTCGCTGTGCTGGGCGCACAGGTCGTAGCAGTGGGGCTCGGCGTAGGTGGCGAGCGGGCCGAGGACCGCGGTCGAGTCGGCATAGACGTACGTCAGTGTCGCGACGGCAGGGCGGCCGCACGCGGTGCGCGAACAGCGACGTACAGGGCTCACGACGTTGGACGGTACCGCACTCTTGAGCGGGCCGCGACGACTCTCCCCCAGGTCACTCCACCGTGTCGCGGTGTGACGTCCGCCACCCCCCTTCGAGTGGCGCCCGTTCCGACCTGCGGAGGAGGGGGCGCAAGGGGGGTGGGGCGGGGGGTGATCCGGACAGGGAAAAGCGGTATTCCGGTCAGGCGCGGCCAGATGGCCGATCGCGCGCGGGTGCCGAATCGTTCCTTGGGGCGGCCGGAATGTTCAGGTTTCGACACCGGGCGGGGGTGGAGGGGTGCCGGGGCGGGGGTGGGACGCGCCGATCGGGGGGTCCACGCCACCGTGCGGAGTGACCCAGGAGAGTTACGCTGCGTCAGTGATGGACACTCCTGTGCCGCCCGGTCAGCCCGGCCCCCCGCCCGGTTCCGGGGAGCCGTCGGTCGAGCCGCGGGTCCGCCGGCGCGACCGGCACGGCCGCGGGATGCGGGGGCCGGTCGCGCCGCCGCAGGTCCCGCTCTCCGTGAGCCGTGCGGACACCTTCCGCGATCTGGTGCTGGACTCGGTGGAGCGGCTGGAGCGGCGCTGGCCGCAGCTCCAGGACGTCGAGTTCATGATCATGGAGGTGCCGCCGGTGGTGTCGGGCGAGACCGTGCCGCTGGGCGGGTCGGTGCCAGCCGAGAAGCGGGAGCCCGCGAAGGTCGTCGTCTACCGGCGGCCGGTCGAGATCCGTTCCAAGAGCCGTGACGAGCGGGCGCTGCTGGTCCACGAGGTGGTGGTGGAGCAGGTCGCCGAGCTGCTCGGCCTCTCCCCCGAGTCGGTCGATCCCCGGTACGGGCAGGACTGACGGCCCGCCCGGGCCGGGGCTCGTACCGGGACGTCAGTCGTCGAGGACCGTCAGGTCCTGCCGGGCGGTGGGGACCTGGACGGTGCCCCGGTCGTCCACCAGCGTCTGGACGGTGAACATCGGGATGCCGTCCTCGGTGACGGTCAGGGTGCGCGCCGCGTAGACCGGTCCGCCGCCCGCGACGGGTTCGACGGTGACCGCGTAGGTGCCCTTGACGCCCTTCGGCGCGAGGTCGTCGAGGACGGTCGTGGTGCCCGCCTTGAGGGAGACGGTGCGGGTCGCGGGGCTGCCGCCCTCCGTGCCGGCCGAGGCGGTGACCTTCACCTGGGCGGCGCCCTCGGGCGCGGTGAGCGTGAGGGCGGAGCCCTTGGCGCGGTTGTCGGCGACCGTGGCGCGGTCGGTGACGGGGGCGGCGGCCGGGACGAAGGCCATCTCGGTGGCCGAGCCCTTGCCGCGGACGACCCGGAGCGCGGCCACGACCGGGACCTGCTTCTTGGGGTCGGTCGGGGTGAGCAGCAGGGAGGCGGCGGCCCCGCGGGTGAGGTCGGGCAGGTCGACGGAGGCGGTCATGCCGGACTTGACGTGCAGGGACTCGGCGGCGGTGGGGACGATCGTGCCGTTCGCGGTGACCAGCTGGATCTTCAGGTCGGCGTCGGCCTCGCCGGGGGCGAAGGCGACGAGGCGGACGCCGGTGGCGTCGCCGGGGATGCCGGGGAGGACCACGCGGGCCGCGGGGTCGGCGGAGGCGGCGAGCCAGTCGCTGCCCACGCCGTCGGCGGCGGAGCCGAGGGCGGCGCCGACGCGGCCGGTGCGGGTGGTGACGTGGGCCGTCAGGTTCTCCTGGGCGCCTTCGGCGAGGAGGGGGCCGAGGAGGACGGGGACGGTGGAGTGCGGCGGCACCTGGACGCCCTCGGGGATGGCGGTCTTCAGCTCGCCCTCGGGGCCGTACAGCTCGATGTCGGCGACGGCGAGGGTGTCGTCGGGGTTGGTGAGGTGGATGTAGTCGGCGCGGCCCTTGGCGGTGGAGGCGGCCGGGAACCAGAAGTCGGTGTCCGGGGCGGCGCAGTTCACGCCGAGGAGGCCGCGGGCGGCGCCGGCCGGGACGAGGGTGGTCTGCTGGACGGTCCAGCCGGGGGCGAGGGTGCCGGTGGCGGTGCCGGTGAGGCCGTGGCCGACGGCGCCGTCCACGGCCGCCGAGACGGGCTTGCCGGGGGCGGTGACGGAGGCGGGGGCCCGCGGGGCCTTGGCCTTCTTGCCGGCGGGGGCGCTCGGGTTCTTGGCGACGCCGAGGACGGCGGTGGGCTTGGCGGCCGCCGTGCCGGCGGCGGGGGCCGGGGCGGCCGCGGTGCCGGGCGGGGTGTAGGAGCTGATGAGCGTCTCGGCGATCTCGGAGGCGCTCGGGGCGGGGCAGAGCAGGCTGGTGCGCTCGACGGGGAGGCGGGCCGCCTTCGGCGCGGCGGCGGTGGCGGACGCGGCGGCGGGCTCGCCGGGGGCGGTCAGCGCGGCGAAGCCGGTGACCGCGGCGAGGGCGGTGGCGACCGCGATCAGGGAGAGGGTGGTGCGCTTCACTGGTTGCTGCTCCCGTCGGGACGCTGCTCGGTGTCGTGGCCCTGGCCGTCCTGCGGGTACCCGTAGTCGTAGCCGGCGGTGCCGTCGTAGGGGGCGTACGCCTGCGGGTCGTAGCCCTGGGCCTGGCCCTGGTCGTAGCCCTGGGCGGCGGGGTAGCCGCCCTGGGGGTCGTAGCCCTGGTTCGGGTCGTACCCCTGGCCCTGGTCGTAGCCGCCCTGACCCTGGCCGTAGCCCTGGTCGGGGTCGTAGCCCTGGCCCTGGTCGTAGCCCTGCTGGGGGTACGCGTACGCCTGCTGCTGGTACGGGTCGGCGTACTCCTGGGCGTAGCCCTGCTGGTCGTACGACGGGGCGTACTGCTGCTGGGCGTAGGCCGGGTCCTGGGCCCGGGCGTCCCACTCGTCGGGTTCGGCGGTCTGCTGACCAGGGAGGGGGGCGGGCTCGGCGTCGGGGGCGTCGGGACGCCCCTCGGTGCCGTCGGCCTCGGCTTCGGCCGCTTCGGCGGCGGCCTCGGCCTCGGCGGCGGCGCGCAGGCGGCGGGCGCGGCGGCCGTCCCCGTCGGTGGCCTGGGCCGGGATGGCCGTCTCCTCCTCGGGCAGGTCGTCGTCGATCTCGCGGCGGCGGCCGGGCAGGGCGAGGACCACGAGGACGACGGCGAGGCCGAGCTGGGTCCAGATCCAGACGGTGTGGGTGAAGGGCTCGTCGTAGGTGAGGTCGAGGCGGCCGCCGCCGGCGGGGAGCTGGAAGCCCTGGGCCCAGCCGTCGACGGTGGTGGGGGTGAGGGTGGTGCCGTCGAGGGTGGCGGTCCAGCCCTCGTCGGCGCGGTCGGCGATGCGCAGGACGCGGCCCGTGGGGCCCGCGGGGACGTCGGCGTGGGCCTCGACGGGGCCGGCCGGGACGGGGACGGGGAGGGCGGCCTCGGTCGTGGCGCCTGCCTTGGCGGCGGGCGGGACGATCATCACGCGGGCGATCTCGCGGTCGACCCGCCAGAGCGCGGCGCCGTCGAGCTGGCTGAGCCGGGAGAGGCCGGGGGTGGTGTCGAGGACGCGGCTCATCTGGCGCGGCGAGCCGTCCTTCACCAGCAGGTAGCGGATGGCGAAGGCGCTGAGCTCCTGGGTCTGGTCGGCGCCGGAGCCGGCGACGAGCTTGGCGACGACGGAGTCGAGGCGCGGGTCGGGCTCGGCGGTGCCGGTCAGTTCGGCGTCGCCGAGACGGGCGCCGGAGCCGCGGACCAGGGTGTAGTCGACCGCGCCGGGCGAGGTGCCGGAGAGCACCAGGGTGCGGGGCTGGTCCTCCTGGCCGCTCTCCTCGGCGACGAATGCGGGGACCTGGACGGGGTCGCGGCGGGTCAGCGGGCCGTCGGCGCCGCCGATCATCCAGCCGACGGCGGCGACGGCGGGGCCGAGTGCGCAGGCGAGGGCGATCAGGGCGGCGACGGGCTGGCGCCAGCCGAAGCCGTGGGCGGCGACGCGGGTCCGGCCGGCCTCGGCGCCGAGCATGCCGGCGGCGATGAGGGCGGCGCCGTAGACGAGGGTGGCTGGGCCGGCCCAGCCGGTGCCGCCGGCGCCGTTGGACAGGGCGCCGAAGAGGAGCCCGGCGAGGGCGGCGGTCCAGGCGGCGAGGACGGCGAGCCGGCGCTCCTCGCGCAGGAGGGCGGCGAGCGCGGCGAGGACCAGGCCGAGGAGGAGCAGTCCGCCGGTGGTGCCGGGGCCGCCGGGGCTGCTCGCGAGCAGGTCGACGGCGGAGGCGGTGCCGGTGCGCAGGTCGAGGCCGGCCTCGTGGAGGAAGGCGGCGGGGTCGGTCAGCAGGGAGAGCGACCAGGGGGCCAGGGCGAGGATCGGGGTGCCGACGGCGGCGAGGAAGCGGAGGGCGTACGCGGTGAGGTCGTCGCGGCGGACGGCGAGGACGCAGAGGCCGAGGAGGACCGCGAGCGGCCACACGATCGGGGTGAAGGCGGTGGTGACGGTGAGCAGCAGGGCGTAGGCCCAGGTGGCGCGCCAGCTGCCGCGGTCGGGGCGGTGGAAGCCGTGGGCGGCGACGGCGGCGCGGGCCGTCGGCGGGAGGAGGACGGCGAGGACCGCGGTGCCGAGCCGGCCGGTGGCGAGGGCGCCGGTGGCGGCGGGCAGGAAGGCGTAGGCGATGGCGCCCCAGGCGAGCAGGAGGCGGGAGCCGACGAGGCCGCGGGCGGAGAGGTAGGCGGTGAAGCCGGCGAGCGGGACCGAGCAGACGAGCAGCACGGTGAGCGCGGTGGAGGTGGAGCCGAGGAAGAGCGCGGAGAGCGCGGCGAGGATGCCGAGGTAGGGCGGGGCGCTCTGGGTGCCGCCGGTGCCGAGGGTGTGCCACGCGTCCGCGTAGCGGCCCCACAGGTCGGAGACGGTGTCGGGGGCGGGCAGCAGGACGCCGCCTGCGAGGGAGCCGCCGGCGAAGAGGTTGCGGCAGGCGACGAGGGAGACGACGAGGAGGAGGGCGAAGAGGACCGGGCCCGGCTTGCGGGCGATCTTCTTCAGGCGGGCGAACTGCTCGATCTCCAGGAAGTCGGCGTCGTCGCCGCCGGGGCCGGACTCGACGGCGCCGTGGCGGGAGCCGGAGTCGGAGTCGTCGGCGCCGAAGTGGGAGGCGAGCTGTTCGGCGGCGGCGCGGACGGTGGCGCCGGGCGGCGGGAAGAGGGGGCGGAGCTCGGCGGGCGGGATCTCGGGGTTCTTCCGCCGTTTGCGGGCGGCGAGGACCTTCTCGGGCCGCAGCAGGGTGGCGAGCAGGCCCATGATCTCGTCGACGGCCTGGCCGGGGGCCTTGCCGACGAGGAGGCCGAGGGTGCGCAGCACGGTGCCGACGACGAGCCGCAGCAGCACGTAGGGGAGGGCGCGGCCGGAGGAGTTGGCCAGCAGGGTGTAGACGGCGGCGGCCTTGTCGACGCGGTGCGGGCTGGCGGCGGTGCGGCCGGCGCAGTCGACGGAGCGGCGCTCGCGGGCGGACGCCTCGGCGTGCCGCAGGACGGCGTCGGGGGCGACGAGGACGCGGTGGCCGGCGGAGTGGGCGCGCCAGCAGAGGTCGACGTCGTCGCGCATGAGGGGCAGGCGGCGGTCGAAGCCGCCGAGCTCCTCGAAGACGTCGCGGCGGATCAGCATGCCGGCGGTGGAGACGGAGAGGACGGGGCGGATCTGGTCGTGCTGGCCCTGGTCCTGCTCGCGGCGGTCGAGGCCGGTCCAGCGGCGGCCGCTGCGGGCGATCGTGGTGCCGACTTCGAGGAGCTGCTTGCGGTCGTACCAGCCGCGCAGCTTGGGGCCGATGACGGCGGCGTACGCGTCGGAGTCGGCGACGCGCAGGAGTTCGGCGAGGGCGCCGGGCTCGGGGGCGCAGTCGTCGTGCAGCAGCCAGAGCCACTGGACCGGGTCGCCGTGCGGGAGTTCGGGGAGGTCGTACGCCTCGTCGTTCCAGGTCCGGCTGACGGGGTCCCAGCCGCTGGGGCGCTTGAGGTAGGGCAGGTCCTCGGGTCCGAGCAGGGGCGCGGTGCGGACGGCCTCGTCGACGGCGGCGCCGAAGCCGGTGCGGCGCGCGAGGTGCAGGACGCGGTCGGGGCCGACGGCTTCGGCGACGAGCTGTGCGGAGTCGTCGGCGCTGCCGGTGTCGGCGGCGACCACGCTCTGTACCGGGCGCTCCTGGGCGAGCAGCCCGGAGAGCGCGTCGGGCAGCCAGCGGGCTCCGTCGTGGGTGACGAGCACGGCGGTGACGACGTGCCTGGGGAACTCAGGAGTTGAGGACATCGAGCTACGGGCCCTCCGGCCGGGGTCGCCCGCGGGGGGCGTGGGGAGCGTCTCGGACGGAGGCCCACACTAACGGCTGCGGCGGGAGGGGTCCGCCCCCGTGGACGACGCCCCGTGGACGACGGGCGGGCGCGCGGAGCGGGGACGGGCCGGGGCGGCGGGGGCGGGACGGGGCCGGGCGGGGCCGGGTCCGGCGGGGGCGGAACGGGGCCTTCGGGGCGGAACGGGGCCGGGACGCGAAACGGTCCGCCTCCTGTGTCGTGCACAGGGACGGACCGTCGGGGGTCTTCGTGGGGGCCGGCGCGGGGTGGTGCGCGGGGGTCTTCGGTGGGGTCTGTTTCCGGCCGGTCGCCGGTTCAGACGGCGGCCTTCTTGAGCCGGCGCCGCTCCCGCTCGGAGAGGCCGCCCCAGATGCCGAAGCGCTCGTCGTTCTGGAGCGCGTACTCCAGGCATTCGGAGCGGACTTCGCAGGCGAGGCAGACCTTCTTGGCCTCGCGGGTCGAGCCGCCCTTCTCGGGGAAGAAGGACTCGGGATCGGTCTGGGCGCACAGCGCGCGCTCCTGCCAGCCGAGTTCCTCGTCCGCGTCCTCGACCAGCAGTTCCTGGAACAACTCGGTCATCTGCGCCCCTCGTCTGTCTGTGCGTCCCGTGATGTGGCCGTGATCGAAACGGCCGAACGACACGAGTGAAATTACAAGTTCGTGCTCTGTGCGAGTCAAGCCGAGATCTGCTATTGGGCCCCGTATTCACTCTGCGGAACCAAGCCTATGCGGAAAGTGTTCAAATCACCAAAAACGTGACACATGCCACCGGCGGATCCCGCGGTGTCGTGCCTCCGTCCAGAAGGACGTACGGGACTTGGATCTTGTTGCGATCCAGCCACGGAAGCGATCCGGATCACAGTCCGATCACGGACCGCGTCCGCCGCGGCCACGTTTACAGGCACGACTGTTGGGCCATGTTGCCTGGTCCGGGGCTGAACAAACCTTTCTCCGGGCGCTGTAACCGGATGAGGTGAAACATTACCCCCAAATCGGGCATTGAGTTGACAGTCGGATGCCCCTCCCGCCACCTTTGGTGGCATGCCAGCGACCGCAGCGCCCTCCGCGACCCACGCCCGTGGGTTCCGCAGCGCTGTCCAGGCGCGCTGTTGCTGTTGCTGTCCCAGCTGTTGATGCCATCGAGCTCCGGCTGCCTCTCCCAGCGTCACCCTGCGTCACCCGTGTCACCTCCGCGCCCTCCGGGCCGTGACCCCCCACCGCATCTTCGTTTCTGCTGAGGAACACCCCGCCCATGAACATGGACAGCGACCTTCAGATCGCCGGCGACCTCATGGAGGTCCCGCACCTGCTCCAGCCCGAGCGCGAGCACCCCGTCACCGTCGCCGAGTTCGCCGGCCTCGCCCGCGAGCTCGCCGCCGACCCCGCGCTGTGGGCCCCGCACGTCGAGTACGACGCCACCACCCGCTGGTACCACCGCCTGCGCGTCGGGCCCGGCTACGAGGTGTGGCTGCTCTCCTGGGTGCCCGGCCAGGGCAGCGGCCTCCACGACCACGGCCGGTCCTCCGGCGTCCTCACCGTCCTCCAGGGCGAGTTGACGGAGCGCACGGACCGGGGCGTGCGCACCCTGCGGCCCGGCACCCAGCGGGTCTTCGCGCCCGGGTACGTCCACGAGGTCGTCAACGACTCGCTGGAGCCCGTCGTCAGCCTCCACGTCTACTTCCCCGGCCTGACCGAGATGCCGATGCGCGAGTCCATGCACGAGGCGCTCCAGGGCCAGTGCGCCCCGGCCGCCCCGCGCCCGGTGACCGCCTGACAAACTGCGTGCATGCGCATTGTGGTTCTGGCCGGCGGCATCGGTGGTGCCCGTTTCCTTCGCGGCCTCAAGCAGGCCGTCCCGGACGCGGAGATCACGGTCGTCGGCAACACCGGTGACGACATCCATCTCTTCGGGCTGAAGGTCTGCCCCGACCTGGACACGGTGATGTACACCCTCGGCGGTGGCATCCACGAGGAACAGGGCTGGGGCCGCGAGGGCGAGACCTTCGCCGTCAAGGACGAACTGGCCGCGTACGGGGTCGGACCCGAGTGGTTCGGCCTCGGCGACAAGGACTTCGCCACCCACATCGTCCGCACCCAGATGCTCGGCGCCGGCTACCCGCTCAGCGCCGTCACCGAGGCGCTCTGCGCCCGCTGGCAGCCGGGCGTGCGGCTGCTGCCGATGTCCGACGACCGCGTCGAGACGCACGTGGCGATCGAGGTCGACGGCGAGCAGCGGGCCGTGCACTTCCAGGAGTACTGGGTGAAGCTGCGCGCCTCCGTCGACGCGAAGGCCGTCGTGGCGGTCGGCGCGGAGACCGCCGCGCCCGCGCCGGGCGTCCTGGAGGCGATCGCCGCCGCCGACGTCATCCTCTTCCCGCCGTCCAACCCGGTCGTCAGCGTCGGCACCATCCTCGCCGTGCCCGGCATCCGCGAGGCGGTCGCCGCCGCCCCGGCGCCGGTCGTCGGCCTCTCCCCCATCGTCGGGGACGCGCCGGTGCGCGGCATGGCCGACAAGGTCCTCGCGGCGGTCGGCGTCGAGTCCACGGCGGCGGCCGTCGCCCGCCACTACGGCTCCGGCCTGCTCGACGGCTGGCTGGTGGACACCGTGGACGCGGGCTCCGTCGCCGGCGTCGAGGCGGCCGGCATCGCCTGCCGGGCCGTGCCGCTGATGATGACCGACGTGGACGCCACCGCCGCGATGGCGCGGGCCGCGCTGGAGCTGGCCGAGGAGGTCCGCGGGTGACGACGGACGCGGTGCCGCCGGCGCCCTCGTACCGGGTGTGGGGACTGGCCGGGCTGCCCGAGGTGGCGCCCGGCGACGACCTGGCCAAGCTCATCGCGTCCGTCTCCCCCGGCCTGGAGGACGGGGACGTCCTGCTGGTCACCTCCAAGATCGTGAGCAAGGCGGAGGGCCGGATCGTCGCCGCCGACGACCGCGAGGAGGCCATCGACGCCGAGACGGTACGGGTGGTGGCCCGGCGCGGCACCCTCCGCATCGT
This sequence comes from Streptomyces hydrogenans, assembly GCF_014656075.1. Taxonomy (GTDB): domain Bacteria; phylum Actinomycetota; class Actinomycetes; order Streptomycetales; family Streptomycetaceae; genus Streptomyces; species Streptomyces hydrogenans. Next base: position 15,396 of record NZ_BNBS01000095.1, on the reverse strand, counting down.
CGAGAACCGGCAGGGGCTCGTCATGGCCGCGGCCGGCGTCGACGCCTCCAACACCCCGGCCGGGACCGTGCTGTTGCTGCCGGAGGACCCGGACGGGTCGGCGCGGCGGATCCGGGACGGGGTGCGCGAGGCGCTCGGCGTGGACGTCGGCGTCGTCGTCACGGACACCTTCGGACGGCCCTGGCGCGCCGGGCTGACCGACGTCGCGATCGGCGCGGCCGGCGTGCGGGTCCTGGACGACCTGCGGGGCGTCACCGACTCCCACGGCAACGAGCTGAACGTGACCGTCGTCGCCACCGCCGACGAACTCGCCGCCGCGGGCGACCTGGTGAAGGGCAAGGCCACCGGCGTGCCCGTCGCCGTCGTGCGCGGACTGCCGCACGTGGTCGGCGGGGACGAGGAGCCGGGGGCGCGGGCGCTGGTGCGCTCCGCCGCCGACGACATGTTCCGCCTCGGCACCTCGGAGGCCGTGCGCGAGGCGGTGACGCTGCGGCGGACGGTGCGGGAGTTCACCGACGACCCCGTCGACCCCGGGGCGGTACGGCGCGCGGTCGCCGCGGCCGTGACGGCACCGGCCCCGCACCACACCACCCCGTGGCGGTTCGTCCTCCTGGAGTCCCCCGCGTCGCGGCTGCGGCTGCTCGACGCGATGCGGGACGCCTGGATCGCGGACCTGCGGCGGGACGGGAAGTCGGAGGAGTCCGTCGCCAAGCGGGTGCGGCGCGGGGACGTCCTGCGGAACGCGCCCTACCTCGCCGTGCCCTGCCTCGTCATGGACGGCTCCCACCACTACGGCGACCCCCGCCGGGACGCCGCCGAGCGGGAGATGTTCGTCGTCGCGACCGGCGCGGGCGTGCAGAACTTCCTGGTCGCGCTGGCCGGTGAGCGGCTGGGCTCGGCGTGGGTGTCCTCGACGATGTTCTGCCGGGACGTCGTACGGGACGTGCTCGGGCTGCCGGAGAACTGGGACCCGATGGGGGCGGTGGCCATCGGGCGGCCCGCGCGGGAGCCCGTGGAGCGACCGGGGCGGCCCGCCTCGGACTTCGTGGTGGTGCGCTGACGCCCCGCCGCGCGGGGCCGGGCCTCAGATGCGGGTGATGTCGTTCGGCGACAGCCTGGGGGCCCGGCGGGGCGGGGTGCGGCCGCTGAGCAGGATCAGCCGGGCGGCCCGGTGCCGCTGGCCCTCGTAGGGGGCCAGGAGCTCCAGCATCGTCGAGTCGTCGGCCGTGCGGTCGCCCGCCAGGGCCCAGCCGACGATGCCGGGGAGGTGGAGGTCGCCCGTGGTGACCTCGTCCGGGGCGCCGTTGCTGCGCTGGACGGTCTCGGCGGAGGTCCAGGGGCCGATGCCGGGGATCAGTTCCAGGCGCTTGCGCGCCTCCGGGGGCGGCAGCTGCGCCGCCTCCTCCAGGCGGGGGGCCACGCGCGCGGCGCGGACGACGGTGGCGGCGCGCTTGCCGTCGACGTTGGCGCGGTGCCACTCCCAGGACGGGATCCTCGCCCAGGTGCGGGCGTCCGGCATCACGTGCAGGCCCTCGGGCGCCGGGCCCGGGGCGCGCTCGCCGTACTGGAGGACCAGGCGGCGCCAGGAGCCGTACGCCTCCGTCGTCGTGACCTTCTGCTCCAGGACGGACGGGATCAGGGACTCCAGGACCAGGCCGGTACGCGTGAGGCGGAGGCCCGGGCGGCGGCGGTGGGTCGCGAGGAGCAGCTTGTGGCGGGGGACGAAGGCGGCGGGGTCGTCCTCGGCGCCGAGGAGGGCCGGGAGGTGCGCGTCGAGCCAGCCCGCGCCCGGGCCCCAGGTGCTCGTCTCGGCCTCGGCGCCGTGCGCGCGCACGCGGAGCGTGGCGGGGCCCTCCGGGGTGCGGGTGGCGCGCCAGACCGAGCCGTCCTCGGTGACGCGGAAGGTGGGGTCGTACGGGCCCCTGCGGAGCGGTCCGAGGGTGAGGCCGAGGTCCAGGTGCTCCTGCCGCCGCTCGTCCGGGACCTGGGTGTCGCCGCCGCGGGTGGTGGTGCGGGTGGGTCTGGGTACGAAGCGACCGGCCATGCGTACGAGCGTAGCCGGGCGGGTGAGGAGCGCGGGGCGTCGCCGGCCCGGGCCGGGGGCGGTGCGGAGGGTGCGGGGGCTCGGGGCGGGCGGCGCCCTGGGGGCGTTGTGCCCACCCGTTCCGCCCCGGCGGAACGCATGCCCACAACGGGGGGGGCGGCCGGGGCGGGGGAGCGTGGGTCCCCGGGGGTTACTGGTCCGAGCTGAAGCGGACCGTGCCCGCGGGGAGGGTGGCGTCGCACCAGATGCGGATGCCGTCGCGGAGTTCGTTGTCCGGGCCCACGTGGGCGCCGTCGCCGATGACGGCGCCGGTGAGGACCGAGCGGGCTCCGATGCGGGCGCCGGCGCCGATGAGGGAGTCGGTGACGACCGCGCCGGGCTCCACGGTGGCGCCGGCCAGGAGGGTGGAGCCCGTGACGCGGGCGCCCTCGCCGACGGTGGCGTGCGCGCCGACCACCGTGCCGCCGGTCACCTTGGCGTCGGGGGCGACCCGGGCCGAGGGGAGGATCAGGCGGTCGCCGCAGCGGCCGGGGACGGCCGGGGAGGGGGCGCGGCCCAGGACCAGGTCGGCGGAGCCGCGGACGAACGCCTGCGGGGTGCCGAGGTCCAGCCAGTACGTGGAGTCGACCATGCCCTGGAGGTGGGCGCCGGCGGCGAGCAGCTCCGGGAAGGTCTCGCGCTCGACGGAGACCGGGCGGCCGGTGGGGATCGAGTCGATGACCGAGCGGCGGAAGACGTACGCGCCGGCGTTGATCTGGTCGGTGACGATCTCCTCCGGCGTCTGGGGCTTCTCCAGGAAGGCCGTCACCCGGCCCGTCTCGTCCGTGGGGACCAGGCCGAAGGCCCTCGGGTCCTCGACGCGCGTGAGGTGCAGCGAGACGTCGGCGCCGGAGTCGGCGTGCGTGGCCACCAGGGCGCGGATGTCGAGGCCGGTGAGGATGTCCCCGTTGAAGATCAGGACGGGCTCGTCCGGCCCCGAGTGCAGCCGGGAGGCCACGTTGCGTATCGCGCCGCCGGTGCCCAGCGGCTCCTCCTCCGTCACGTACTCCAGGCTCAGGCCGAGGTCGGAGCCGTCGCCGAAGTGCGGCTCGAAGACCTCGGCGAGGTAGGAGGTGGCGAGCACGATGTGCTCGACGCCGGCGGCCTTGGCCCGGGCCAGCTGGTGCGTCAGGAAGGGGACGCCGGCCGCCGGAACCATGGGCTTGGGCGTGTTGACCGTGAGCGGTCGCAGCCGGGTGCCCTTGCCCCCGACGAGGAGGATCGCCTCTGTCACGTGTCGTCTCTGCTTCCTGCTTCGGGGCCGGTCAGCGCGCCCGTCTCGGTCGTCCGTGCGATATGACCGGTCAGTTTATGCAGATGGTTGCCTCCGCGCCCCCTCATCACCGACCTTGGTACTTCGCCGAGGAGGCGCGGGCGGTGCCGAGCTTGTTGTAGAGGCGTCCTCCGGGGCAGTCCGTGGCGAAGCCGTCGCGGTGTCCGGCGATGGTGTGGAAGCGGACCTTCCGGCCCTTCTTGTAGAGGTTGCCGCCGCCCGAGACGAGGGTCTGGGTGCCCTTCGGGTCGATGCCGTGGAGCCCCAGTTTCCAGGCCGTGAGGCGGGCGACGGCGGTCACGGCGGCGGCCGACGGGGTGCTGCTGGTGAAGGTGCCGAGGACGGCGACGCCCATGCTGTTGGTGTTGAAGCCGAGGGTGTGGGCGCCGAGCACCGGCTTCGCCACTCCCCCGGCCCGGCCTTCGTAGATGTTTCCGCACTTGTCGACGGCGAAGTTGTAGCCGAAGTCACGCCAGCCGCTGCTCTTCACGTGGTAGCGGTAGATACCGCGCAGGACGGAGGGGACCTGGCCGCACGTGTAGTTGTTGCCGGTGGCGCTGTGGTGGACGAAGGCCGCCTTGATCGTCTTGGTGTAGACGAAGCCCTTCTCGCGGATCTTCTCGTCGGCGCCCCAGCCCTTGCGGGTGATGATCCTGGGGCGGGGGCCGATGTACGGCTTCTTCGCCGCGGCCTCCCGGACCGGCGCGGCGGCCGCCTGCGCGGCCGCCGCCTCGCCCGCGGCCGGCTCCGCCGCCGTCTCGTGGACGGGCGCGGCCACCGTGTCGTCCCGGGGCGCGGCCGGGACAACGGTCGCGCCGTACGGCGCCGGTCGGCTGTTCACGCCGCTCGCGGCGGCCTCGGCGGCCGTGAGGACGGCGGGCGGGGCCATCGCGCGGGTGCCGGGGGCGGGGGGCGCCGCCGGCTCCTCGCCCGGGTCGACCAGTTCGAGGCGGAGTCCGGCCGGGAGCGGGGCCGTCGCCGTACGGGCCTCCGGGGCGCGTTCCGCCGCGCCTTCCGTCGTCCCCTCCGCCGCGCCTTCCGCCGTGCCGGCCGGCGCGCCCTCCTCCGCCCGTACGCGGATCTCGACGCCGTCCGAGTCGCCGACCCAGAGCGGGGCGGTGGAGCCGCGCAGGGTGCCGGCGGCGCCCTCGGCCGACTCCGGGTCGGCGCCGTGCTCCTCGTTGTGGGTCTCGACGTCCTGCCAGGCGGACCAGACGCCGTCGGCGGTCGCGCGGGTGCGGACCTGGACGGTGCCGTGCAGCTCCGCCGCCGGGTCGTCCCAGACCACGCCGACGAGCGAGAAGGGTCTGACGTCCCGTCGGCCCAGGCCCTGCTCCCGTGCGGCGGCGCCGGGGTCGCCGAAGGAGCGTACGGAGGCGCCCAGGGGGCGGAGCGGCAGGGACTGGGTGGAGCCCGGCAGCTCGTCCTGGGCCGGTGGCAGGGCGTTCGCCGCCGGGCGCGCGGTGGCCGTCGCGGGGGCGACGAGGGTGACCGGCAGGGCGAGCGCGGCCGCGCAGGCGACGGCGATCGAGGAGGCGAGTGAGGCACGCATGGCCCGATCGTGCGGAGCCGACGGGCGGGGCGCGCGGCGGGCGGCGGCCGGAACCGGACGGCGCGTCAGGCCGACCGGAGGACACCGTCACCGGTTCGGCCCAGGGCGGCGCGCCGGCCCGCGTACCCTGTGCGGCGTGAACGCCAGCGACCGCACCCCCGCCGACCTGCTGCGATCCGCGCTCGCCGCGGACCCCGCCCGCCCTCTGGTCACCTACTACGACGACTCCACCGGTGAGCGGGTGGAATTGTCCGTCGCCACCTTCGCCAATTGGGTGGCGAAGACGGCCAACCTCCTCCAGGGCGAGCTGTCCGCCGAGCCCGGCGACCGGCTCGCGCTGCTGCTGCCCGCGCACTGGCAGACCGCCGTCTGGCTGCTCGCCTGCTCCTCCGTCGGGGTGACGGCCGAGCTGGGCGGCGATCCGGCGGACGCCGACCTGGTGGTGGCGGGGCCGGACACGCTGGAGGCGGGCCTCGCCTGCTCCGGGGAGCGGATCGCGCTCTCCCTGGCGCCGCTGGGGCGCCGCTTCCCCGCCCCGCCCGCCGGGTACGCGGACTACGCGGTCGAGGTGCCGGGCCAGGGCGACCGGTTCGCGCCGTTCGCCCCGGTGGACGCGGACGCGCCGGCCCTCGTCGTCGACGGTAAGGAACGCAGCGGCGCGCAGCTCGTCGAGCAGGCCCGGCTCGACGCCGTGCGGCTCGGGCTCGGCCCCGGCTCGCGGCTGCTGTCCGGGCTGCCGTACGAGGGCTGGGAGGGCCTGTCGGCCGGGCTGTACGCGCCCCTGGTCGCGGGCGGTTCCGTGGTGCTCTGCCGGCATGTGGGCGAACTGGCCCCGGAGGCGCTGGAGAAGCGGATCGAGAGCGAGCGGGTCACGGCCACGGCGCTCTGACGGGCGGCCGGTCCGGTCCCGGGCGGGGCGGCCGGCGCGCGGCGTTCGCGCGTCCGTCGCCTCCCTTGCACCCGTTCGGCCGATCGACGCGCCGCGTACCCGCGACCGCGCGGCGAGTCCGGTACATGATCGGCGCGGGGGGAGTCGTCTCCTCCGTACAACCCCGCGTCGGGTTCGGCCGTCTCCTTCTGCGAACGCCGGGCGCCCGACGTGCCCGAGACGCCCCGAAGGACGGACTGACGACGTGACGGACCGCGCTGGCACCCCCGCCGAACCGGACCCGGAACCGGAGCGGCAGCGGGAGCGGGAACGGGAGCAGGAGCCGCCGACGGAGCGGGGCCCGGAGCCCGCCGGCTCCGGGGACTCCGGGGGCGGGGACTCCGGGGGCGGGGACTCCCCGGATTCCCCGGAATCCGCCGACCCCGCGGACGGGGGCTCCGGCGCGCCCGCGAAGCCGCGGCGGCACTGGCTGCGGTGGACGGCGCTCGGCGTCTCGGTCGTGCTGCTCGGCGCGGCGGGGACCGGCTGGTGGTTCTACCGGAAGCTCGACGACAACATCACCACGGACACCACCGCGGCGGACGAGCTGCGCCGGTACGAGAAGGAGCGCCCGGCGGCCGTCGTGTCGGCCGCCCGGAACATCCTCCTGATCGGCTCGGACACCCGCTCCGGCGAGGGGAACCGCGAGTACGGCCGGGACAAGGGAACCCAGCGCTCGGACACCGTGATCCTGCTGCACCTGTCGGCCGACGAGTCGGGCGCCACGGCCGTGTCGATCCCCCGCGACCTGATGGTGACGATCCCGAGCTGCGCCAGGACCGAGGGCGGCGGCCGGACCCGGGAGCAGCAGGCGCAGTTCAACTGGTCGTTCGAGTGGGGCGGGACGGCGTGCACGATCCGTACCGTCGAGAAGCTGACCGGGATCCGGGTCGACCACCACATGGTGATCGACTTCCGGGGCTTCAAGAAGATGGTGGACGCGGTGGACGGGGTCGAGGTCTGCCTCAAGGAGCCGGTGGACGACAGCGACGCCAAGCTGAAGCTGCCGGCGGGCCGGCAGACGCTGGACGGGGAGCAGGCGCTGGGCTTCGTCCGGGCCCGGAAGTCGCTGGGGAACGGCAGCGACACCGAGCGGATGGACCGGCAGCAGATGTTCCTGGGCGCGCTCGTCAACAAGGTGCAGAGCGACGGGGTGCTGTTGAACCCGGCGAAGCTGTATCCGGTGCTCGACGCGGCGACCAAGTCCCTCACCACGGACCCGGGGCTCGACTCGCTGCGGGACCTGTACGACCTGGCGCGGACGATGCGGGCCATCCCGACGGAGAAGGTCCAGTTCCTGACGGTGCCGCGGCGGCCCTACGCGTACAACGCGAACCGGGACGAACTGGTGCAGCCCGCCGCGAGCGAGCTGTTCCGGCAACTGCGCGAGGACAGACCGGTCGTGGTGAGGAAGGCGGAACCGGACGAGGGTGCGGACGCATCCTCCGACGGGAAGCCCGACGACGCGGACACTCCGGTGCCGAGCGGGACGCCCACCTTCACGGGGCGGAACGCGGCCGAAGGGGTGTGTGCGTAGCGGCACGGGGGGCCGATGGGTAAAGCGGGGCCCAAGGGAGGGGCGGAGGGCGATGTGGTTTGAGCAAAAATGCCCGGTTGTAAGGGCCGTGGAATTTGTCACTGACGTCGCCCCGCGCTGAACTGGGCGGATAGTGTGACGCGATCCGGTGCACCCCGACCGCGTGGTCGCACTCAGCCAAGGATCGAACGACCGAGTGGCGCCCTCAGGGGGAGGCGCCCCGCGTGGCACCGACGGAGGACAGGAACCGTGGACGCGCACAGCCGTGGACGGGCGGACGAGATCGACCCCGCCGACCAGTGGGTGCTCAACCCGCAGACCGGCAACTACGAACTGCGACTGGACCACTCCGCTGGGCAGTCGCCGACCGCGGGGTCCCGTTCCGGTAGCACCGGTTCCGGTACCACCGGTCCCAGTACCCGCTCCGCGGCCCGGCCAACCGCCCCGGCCGAGAATCCCGTTCCCGGCCAGCGGCGGCGCCGCCCGGCCGACCAGGACGGGCAGGACGCCGCCGCGGGCCCGGCCCGCGGCGGACGCGTGCCGCCGCAGAGCCGCCGCAAGCGCAAGCAGGGCGCCAGCCGCAAGAAGAAGGTCCTGCTGTGGACCGGCGGCACGATGGCCTTCGTCCTCGTGGGCGGGGCCGTCGGCGTGTACGCCCTCTACAACAAGCTCAACAACAACATCGAGGTCGTCGAGGTCGTCGGCAAGAACAAGAGCGCCGGCTTCCGCAAGGGCGAGGCGTTCAACATCGTCCTCATCGGCACCGACAAGCGGACCGGCGCGGGCAACGGGGGCTACGGCGACAAGAACAGCCCCGGCCACGCCGACACCACGATCCTCTTCCACGTCTCCAAGGACCGGACGAACGCCACCGCGCTCTCCATCCCGCGCGACCTGAAGACGAACATCCCCGAGTGCCAGACCAAGGTCGGCAACGAGATCAAGACGATCCCCGCCGAGTCCGACGTCCGCTTCAACGTGAGCCTCGGCCAGAGCGGCCGCGACCCCGGCTGCGTCATGCGCACCGTGGAGGAGCTGACGGGCGTCGAGGTCGACCACTTCATGATGGCCGACTTCAACGCCGTCAAGGAGATGACGACGGCCGTCGGCGGGGTGAAGGTCTGCGTCGAGAAGGCCGTCGACGACCCCAAGTCGCACCTGAAGCTGCCGGCCGGCGAGTCGGTCGTCCAGGGCGAGCAGGCCCTCGCCTTCGTCCGCACCCGGCACAGCTTCGGCAACGAGAGCGACCTCGACCGCATCAAGGTCCAGCAGCAGTTCCTCGGCTCGATGATCCGTCAGATGAAGTCCGACGACACGCTGACCGACCCGACCAAGCTGTACGACCTGGCGAACGCGGCGACCAACGCGCTCACCGTCGACTCGGGGATAGGGTCGCTCACCAAGCTCCAGGGCCTGGCGGGCGAGCTGGCCTCGGTCGACACCAAGAACATCGCCTTCGCGACGCTGCCGGTCATCGACAACCCCGCCGAGAAGATCAAGGCGACGGTCGTCCCGCACCCGACCAAGGCGCCGCAGCTCTTCGCGATGCTGCAGAGCGACACCTCGCTCACCGAGGTGAAGAAGAAGGAGCAGGCCGCCAAGAGCGCCCAGGCGAAGGCCCAGGCGGCGCTCCTGGAGGGCGAGCGGGCCCCGTCCGCCGAGGTCCGCGTCGACGTCTACAACGGCAGCGGCATCCAGGGCGCGGCCCAGTCGACCCTCAACTGGCTCCAGAACGAGCAGGGCGTCCTTCGCTCCACCAACAAGAGCAACGCCCCCGAGAAGGCGGCGAAGACGACCCTGGAGTACGGGCCGAACCAGGCCGACCAGGCCCGCGCGCTCGCGGACATGATGGGCCTGCCGGCGACGGCGCTCAAGAAGGGAACCGTCGACGCCGCGGAGCGCGAGCCCATGACGCTCGTCCTCGGCGCCGACTTCAAGGGCGCGGGGGTGCCCATCACCGGACCGGCAAAGGCGCCGAAGGATCTGGGAGAAGTAGCAGCGGACAAGCAGGTGTGCGCGAAGTGACCCGGAAACACCGGAGTCCGGCGCACGCCTGACCGAAGAGGGGACCTGGGGTGGGACAGAACAGCGTGCGACGGGAGGGGACGCAGCCAAGCGTTCCGCACGCCCGAGAACGGGGCTGGGACGACGAGCTGCACGGCGCGGGTGAGGCCACCGGCGCCGGCGGCGGGTCGACCACGTCCGTACCGGCTCCGGCCGGTCGTGCCGCGCGACGGCGCGGCGCGACCGGATCCGGTGACGGCGGCGGCGACGGGACGGCCGCGTCCGGTGCCGGCGGCCGCGCGGCCGCGCGCAAGCAGGCCAAGAAGGCCGGCAAGCGGAAGGTGCTGCGCTGGTCGGCGATCGCGGTGTCGGTGGTGATACTCGGGACGGCCGGCGCCGGTTACGCGTACTACCAGCACCTGAACAACAACATCCAGGGCGGCGTCCGCGCGGGCGGCGACAGCGGGGTGAAGAAGGCCGCGCCGAACGCGCTGGGCGACACCCCGCTGAACATCCTGCTGATCGGCTCGGACAGCCGGGCCTCGGCCGCGAACGTCGCCCTGGGCGGCGGCAAGGACCTGAAGGACGACAAGCCCCGGGCCGACGTGCAGATGCTGCTGCACGTCTCCGCCGACCGGCAGAACGCCTCGCTGATATCGATCCCGCGCGACACCGTGGTCCCGATCCCGGAGTGCCGGAGCGAGGACGGCAAGGAGACCTTCCCGGCCACCACGAACCAGCCCATCAACTCCACGCTGGCACGCGGTGGTCCGGGCTGCACGCTCACCACCTGGGAGACCCTGACCGGCGCCTACATCGACCACTGGATGATGGTCGACTTCGCGGGCGTGGTCGCCATGGCCGACGAGGTCGGCGGCGTCCCGGTCTGTGTGAAGACCGGCGTCTGGGACAAGTCCAACGCGATCGTGAAGGGCGGCTCCGGGCTCAAGCTGCCCGAGGGCACCCACGAGGTCCAGGGCGAGCAGGCCCTCCAGTGGCTGCGCACCCGGCACGCCTTCGGCAGCGACCAGAACCGCGCCAAGGCCCAGCACATGTACCTCAACGGCATGCTGAAGAAGCTCCAGCAGCAGAACGCCTGGACCGACACCGGCCGGCTGATGGGCCTGGCGGAGACCGGCACCGAGGCGATCAAGGTGTCCGACGAGATCAAGAGCGTCGCCAAGCTGTTCGAGCTCGGCATGCAGCTGAAGAACGTCAAGGTGGACCGGCTCTCGACGATCACCATCCCGACGAAGGAGTACCCGGCGCGGCCGAAGGAGTGGCTGGAGCCGCTGGCGTCGAGCGAGAAGATCTGGAGCATGCTCCGGGAGGACGTCGCCATGGACAAGAACGGCGACAAGGCCCCCGCCAAGGGCAAGCCGGCGTCCGCGAAGCCGAAGAAGACGGCCGCCGCCCCCGCCTCGCTCGCCGTCACGGTCGTCAACGGCACCGACGGCAACGGCGAGCCGGCCGTGGAGGGCCGGGCCAAGACCATCGCCACCGCCCTCCAGGAGAAGGGCTTCACGGAGGCCGTCTCCGCCCAGGAGGGCAAGCCCGGCAAGGGCACGGTCATCGTCTACCCGAAGGCCTCGGGCGACCAGGGCCGGGCCGACGCCGAGTCCGTGGCGACGGCGCTCGGGCTGCCGCCGTCCACCGTCCGCGCGGACGCCGCCGCCGAGGGCATCGTGCTGACCGTGGGCGCGGACTGGCGCGAGGGCACCACCTACGAGAAGAGCCAGGACAAGGCCGGCGACCTGCCGGAGGGCGCCAGCGACAAGGCGGAGTGCATGGACGTGTACTCGGTCTACAAGTGGGACGGGAAGAGCTGACCCGCTCCCCCGCGTGAGACGGCGGCGGCCGGGCCCCTCGTGGTGAGGGACCCGGCCGCCGCCGTGCGTTCGAGCGGGCTCGGACCGTCCCGGTCTCGCCCGTCCCCTCCAGGAGGCGGACGGCGGTGGCGATGTGGTTCGGCGACAGCGTGCCGTGCCCGTCGACGCGGACGACGGTCGGACGGCGGGACGCCTCGGTCGCGGCGTCGAGGGCGGCGGGCGGCCGGCCCGTGGGGGGAGCACGGTGGGGACCCGGGGGCCTCGCGCACCGGCTCTGCGGCGATCTCGTCCGTGCGGTCCGTGGACGGGCCCGGCGCGATCACCACCTCCGTCTCGCCGTCGTGCTCCCGCTCCGGGATGTGGCGGACCGCGGCGCGCGGATGCCGCTCCTCGTCGGGGACCGGCATGATCGCGGATACGGGGGGTGCGGCGTTCATCAACGGGTCGCGTTACCGCGAATGGGGGACAGCGACGCGCCCCGCCGGGGCCGGTGACCCTACCGGCTCATCGTATGGGCCTACGGTGCTCACGGCCCCCTGTCCCCGCAAGCCCCGTCGTCACCCGGTCCCACCCGCGGAGGTGTCCGCCCGTGCCCCCACCGCCCCGCACGCCCCGTCCGCCCCGCACGCCGGGTGCTCCGGGCCGTCCGCCGATCCCCCGGCGGCGCGGTCCCGCCCCGGCGCGCCGAGCACGGCGGCGCCCCCGCTGGGGGATGCGGATGGCGACCGCGCTGTCCGTGGTGGTGCTGGCGGCCGGCGGGATCGGGCACGCGGTGGTCACCGGCCTGGACACCGGGATCACCCGGGTCGACCCCTTCAAGGACATGAAGAACCGGCCGCAGGCGGGCACCGGCATGAACGTGCTCGTCGTCGGCACCGACGGGCGCGACCGGATCACCGCCGAGGAGAAGAAGAAGTACCGGCTGGGCGGGGCGCCCTGCCACTGCACGGACACCGTGCTGCTGGTGCACATCTCGGAGGACCGGGAGCGGGCGAGCGTCGTCTCGCTGCCCCGGGACTCGTACGCCGAGCTGCCCGAGCACACCGACCAGAACAGCGGCGAGAAGCACCGGGCGCACCCCGTGAAGCTGAACGCCGCCTACGCGGAGGGCGGGCCCGCGCTGACCGTGCGGACGGTGGAGGCGATGACCCGGGTCAAGATCGACCACTACCTGGAGGTCGACTTCACCAGCTTCATGCGGACGGTGGACGCGGTCGGCGGGGTGCAGATCTGCACGACGAAGCCGGTGCGGGACTCCTACACGGGGCTCCGGCTGGCGGCCGGCACCCACGAGCTGGACGGCGGGCAGGCGCTCCAGTACGTGCGCTCCCGGCACATCGACGGGGCCGCGGACATCGGGCGGATGCAGCGGCAGCAGAAGTTCCTGGCGGCGCTGGTGGACCGGCTGACCAGCGGCGGGGTGCTGTTCAACCCGGTGCGGTTCCGGGAGGTGGCGACGACCCTGCTCGGGTCGGTCCGGGCCGACGAGGAGTTCGGCACGGACCAGCTGCTGGCGCTGGCCAAGGCGATGCGGGGCTTCACGCCGGCGTCGTCGGAGTTCGTGTCCGTGCCGATCGGCGACATGGACTTCCCCGTGAAGGGGATCGGGTCGACGGTGAAGTGGGACGCGGAGAAGGCGCAGAAGCTGTTCGCCGCCCTGCGGGAGGACCGGGCGCTGGCCTCGCGGCCGGAGCCGGCCGCCGAGCGGAAGGCGAAGGCGGTCGTCGTGGACGTGGCTCCGCGGACGATCCGGGTGCAGGTCTACAACGGGACGCGGATCGACGGGCTGGGCCGGAAGGTCGACGACGCGCTGCGCGGGACGGGCTTCGACACGACGCGGACCCCGATGACCGGGGCGGGGGGCGAGCGGAAGCGGACGGTCGTCGAGTACGACCCGCGCTGGGACCGGTCCGCGAAGTCCCTCGCCGCCGCCCTGCCGGGAGCCGAGCTGAAGCCGGTGCCGGGGCGGGGCGGGACGCTGCGGGTGACCGTGGGCGCCGACTACGACGGCGTCACGGCGGTGCGGGCGGAGACCGCGCCGGTGCGCGGGCCCTTCGAGGCGGTGACCGGGGACCAGGTGGTGTGCCCGTAGCGCCCGGTGCCCGCCCCGGCGCCGCGGTCAGTCGGTGTAGCCCTCGGCGGCCCGGCGCTCGCGCAGCTCCTTGATGGCCTGGCGGCGGGCCAGGCGGTGGGTGCGGCGGATCTGGGCCTCCTGGTAGCGGCGCTTGTCGCGCTCGGTCTCGGGGAGGACCGGCGGGACCGTGCGGGGCTTGCCGTCGCCGTCCACGGCGGCGAAGACGAGGTACGCGGAGCCGACCTGGGTGGCGGGGGTGGTGTCGTTCCAGCGCTCGGCCATCACGCGGACGCCGACCTCCATGGAGGAACGGCCGGTCCAGTTCACCTGGGCCTTCACGTGGAGGAGGTCGCCGACGCGGACGGGCTCCAGGAAGACCATCTCGTCCATGGAGGCGGTGACGGCCGGGCCGCCGGAGTGGCGGCCGGCGACGGCGCCGGCCGCGTCGTCCACCAGCTTCATGATCACGCCACCGTGCACGGTGCCGAGGAGGTTGGTGTCGTGGCTGGTCATGATGTGGCTGAGGGTGGTGCGGGAGGCCGAGGTGGGCTTGCCCGGGATGTGGCCCTGATCTGTCATGTCCTCCACCTTATGCCGGGTTTCGGCGTCGTCCGCTTTGCATCAGCTTCGCAACAGCACCGGTCCTATTTTCCACCCGCCCTGTCGCCCGGAAAGCGGAGACCGGCACACTGGTCCGCATGAATGAGTGGCCTGAGCAGCCCGAGGGCGCCCGCCCCATGCGGCACGTGCAGAGACGACCGCAGGGACAGCAGTCCCCGCAGTACCGGCAGGGGTACGAGCAGGGGCAGGCGTACGACCAGGGCCAGGGGTACGACCAGGGCCAGGGCCAGGGTCAGGGGTACGACCAGGGCCAGGGGTACAACCCGAACTTCACTCAGGCCCGGGCCACGGGGTACGACTCCGGCTACAGCTCCGGGCAGGTCTACGGCGGCCCGCAGGGCGGCGGCCACGGTTCCGGCGGTCCGGGGGGACCCTCCGGCCCGGGCACCCGCCCCACCGGTCCCGCGCCGGACTGGCGCAAGCGGATCAAGATCGGCTCCATCGTGCTGGTCGTCGGCGTCCTCGCGTGGGGCGTCGGCACGTACGCGTGGGCCAGCTCGCAGATGCGCAACGAGGTCGACCTCTCCAAGGTGATCGAGCGGCCCGCCGAGGGCGACTGCACGACGTACCTGATCGTCGGTTCCGACAGCCGCGAGGGCATGACGGCCGAGGACAAGAAGAAGCTGCACACCGGTTCCGCCGAGGGCAAGCGGACCGACTCGATGATGATCCTCGCGGCCTGCTCCAGCGGGAACACGATGGTCTCGCTGCCCCGTGACTCCTGGGTGACGATCCCGAACTTCGTCGGCTCCGAGTCCGGCAAGGCGTACCCGGCGCGCGGCGGCTCCAAGCTGAACGCGGCCTACGCGATGGACGGGCCCGAGCTGCTGGTCCGCACGGTGGAGTTCAACACCGGGCTGCGGATCGACCACTACGCGGAGATCGGCTTCGCCGGCTTCGCGAACATCGTGGACGCGCTCGGCGGCGTCGAGCTGAACATCGACAAGGGCTTCAAGGACAAGAAGTCGGGCGCCGACTTCCAGGCCGGCAAGCAGACCCTCAACGGCGAGCAGGCCCTCGCCTTCGTCCGCACCCGGTACGCCTTCGCCGAGTCGGACCTCGCGCGGACCAAGAACCAGCAGAAGTTCCTGTCCGCGCTGGCGAACCAGGCGGCGACGCCGGGCACGATCCTCAACCCGTTCGCGCTGTACCCGACCCTCGGCGCCGGTCTCGACACGCTGATCGTCGACAAGGACATGTCCCTGTGGGACCTGGGGCAGATGTTCTTCGCCATGAAGGGCATCAGCGGCGGCGACGGCAAGTCCATGAACATGCCGATCGCGGGCAGCGCGCCGCAGGGCTCCCTCAAGTGGGACATGCCCAAGGTGAAGCAGCTGGTGGAGCAGATCAAGAACGACGAGAAGGTCACCGTCGAGTCGAACCGGTGACCTTCCCCGCCCGTGGCCTCCCGGAGGGGGCCACGGGCGTCCCCGCCGGACCTACGGGAGGTTGCGGGCCATGACGATGCGCTGGACCTGGTTGGTGCCTTCGTAGA
>NZ_BNBS01000094.1:24278-31689 GCF_014656075.1 Streptomyces hydrogenans | reverse complement strand
CCTGGCGCTGGCGCTGGGCGGGGTGAGGGCGGAGGCGGCGGCGCTGCGGGCGGCGGGGGGGCGGGCGGCCTCGCGGACGGCGGGCGCGCTGTTCCTGGCGGCGGCGTGGGTCCGGCTCGCGGTCTGGGGCGTGACGGTCCCGGAGGCGTACACGCTGCCGGTGACGGTGCCGGCGCTGGTGGTGGGCCTCCTGCGGCGGCGCCGGGATCCGGCGGCCTCGTCCTGGGCGGCGTACGGGCCGGGGCTGGCGGCGACGCTGGTGCCGAGCCTGGCGGCGGTGTGGTCGGACCCGCACTGGACGCGTCCGCTGCTGCTGGGGACGGGGGCGCTGGCGGTGACGCTGCTCGGGGCGCGGTTCCGGCTCCAGGCGCCGTTGGTCCTTGGCGGGGCGGCGCTCGTCCTGGTGGCGGCGCACGAGCTGGCGCCCTACGTGGTGCAGCTGGTCGGTGCGCTGCCGCGCTGGCTGCCGCCGGCGGCGGCGGGACTGCTGCTGCTCGCGGTGGGGGCGACGTACGAGCGGCGGCTGCGCGAGGCGCGGGCGCTGCGCGGGCGGCTGGCCCGGATGCGGTGACCCGGGCCCGGGAAACGCCGAGGGCCCGGAGACGGTGATCGTCTCCGGGCCCTCGGGCCGGGTGGTGGGCGATACTGGGATCGAACCAGTGACCCCTTCGGTGTGAACGAAGTGCTCTCCCGCTGAGCTAATCGCCCCGGCGCACCGCAAACATTACCGCATGTCAGCGGGGCTTCCGAACCATCCCCGGGTCATTCGTCGATCTTCCAGGGCATGACGATGCCGAACTTCCAGAGGTACCAGCCGAGCAGTGCGGCGATGATCACCAGGCCGATGACGGTGAGGGTGATGTTGCGGCGCCGGACCTTGGGGTCGAGGGCGCGCTGGGCGGCCTCGGTGACCTTGCGCTTGGTCCAGCGGAGCACGATCTGCGCCCAGACGAACTCGGTCGCCCAGATCGCCATGCCGCCGAAGATGACGAGCCAGCCGGGCCCCGGGAAGACGAGCATCAGGATGCCCGCCCCGATCACGGCGAGTCCGACGATGAAGACGCCGACCTGCCAGCTCAGGTGCAGGCCCCGGCGGGCCTTGATGAACTCCGGGGCGCGGGATCCCAGTTCGGCCTGCTCGGCGGGCTGGGGCTCGGGGGCGCGCTCGTCACTCTCCGCATTCATGGGGCCAATTTACCCGACTCACCAGCCCCACCGGTATGGCGGTATTACCCAAAGTTACATACCGCCGTCCGAGCTACCTGAACGATCACAAAACCGACAGAGGGGTTTACAACGGCACCGGAGGTGGCATGTCGATTTCGCCGACGTGCGAATCCCCGAGCGCACACTGAGCGAAAGGCCCTGGCGCTTATGAACACCGTGGTGAGCTGCGAGCTGCACCTGCGCCTCGTTGTGTCGAGCGAGTCCTCACTGCCTGTACCCGCGGGCCTGCGGTATGACACGGCGGATCCGTACGCCGTGCACGCCACCTTCCACACCGGAGCCGAGGAGACGGTCGAGTGGGTCTTCGCCCGCGACCTTCTCGCCGAGGGGCTGCACCGGCCCACCGGCACGGGCGACGTCCGAGTCTGGCCTTCCCGTAGTCACGGCCAGGGAGTCGTCTGCATCGCGTTGAGCTCGCCCGAGGGCGAGGCCCTGCTCGAGGCCCCGGCGCGGGCCCTGGAGTCGTTCCTCAAGCGGACCGACGCCGCGGTGCCACCGGGCACCGAGCACCGGCACTTCGACCTCGATACCGAGCTGTCCCACATCCTGGCCGACAGCTGAGCCAGGCCCAAGACCGCACGGCGCCGTCCGAACTCGGGGCGACGGCGCCGCGCGGGCAGCCACTCCCCGCTCGACCCAGGCGTCCTTCACCGCGCAGCCGGCGCGGTGAAGGGCGCCGTCGCGCTTTTCCGGGGCGCGCTAGAGTCGTCTCCCATCCGCGGGCGCCCGCCCGCGGCCGGCCAGGGAGCGAAGCGTGCTCATCCCCCACGACACCCGGATCGCCCTCGACACCGTCGTCGATCTGATGAACACCGCCGCCCAGGGGGACCGTGCGGACACGCTCGCGGACCTCGACGCGCTGGGCGTCTTCGTGCGCGAGCACCGGATCAGCGACGTGGGCGACCTGGACGCCGGGGACCTGCGGGCCGTCCGCGAGGTGCGCGACCGCTTCGCCGCCGTCTTCTCCGCGCCCGACGCGCGGATCGCCGCCCCGCTGATCAACCAGCTGGTGGCCGCCGCGGGCACGACCCCGCAGCTCACCGACCACGACGGCTACGACTGGCACGTGCACTACTTCGCGCCGGGCGCCTCGGTCGCCGACCACCTGGCCGCCGACTGCGGGATGGCGCTCGCCTTCATCGTCGTCTCGGGCGAGCGCGAGCGGCTGCGCCGGTGCGAGGCGCCGGACTGCGGCCGCGCCTTCGTCGACCTCTCCCGCAACCGCTCCCGCCGCTACTGCGACAGCCGCACCTGCGGCAACCGGCTGCACGTGGCCGCCTACCGGGCCCGCCGCAAGGAGGCCGGCGGCTGATTCCCGCCGTCGGCCGGAGAACGCCTCACAGCACGTAGAGGTCGTGCAGGGCCGCCATCAGGAGCAGGGCCCCGATCACCGCCAGGAAGATCATCAGCGGCGGCTGCGACAGCGCGAAGAGACAGCCCCTCGGCTCGTCGAGCGGAGGGTCGGCGGCGGGGACGGACTCGGCGGAGGCGGGGGCGGGTTCCCGCGAGGTTTCCAGCATCTCGGGGGGATGATCGCGCACCGCGCACCCCGGAAAGACCGGAAACCGCCCCCTGGCGGAGCGGTTCATCCCTTCCCGTGGATCTCCGGATCAGCGCCGGTCGCGGCCCGGCAGGCAACGGCCAGAAGCGGTCAGATTCCGTGCTTCTTCAGAATCGCCTCGATGTCGCTGAAGTCCTCGGCGTCCCCACCGCGGGCCGGCTTGCCCGCCGCGGGCCGGGCCTGCACCTCCCGGACCGGGGCCGAGGCACCGGGCGCGACCGCCGCGGGCTCCGCTCCCCCGCCGGCAGCCTTCCGGCCGCCCCGGCGCCGCTCCACGCCCCGGGTCGTCAGCAGCAGCAGCCAGGCGGCCCCGAGCACACCGAAGCCGACCCAGGCGACCGGGCTGAAGACGGTGTCGAAGGCCCACTCGACGGCGCCGGTCATCACCAGGCCCAGCGGCACCAGCGACCAGCCGGCGATCCGCGCCGCGGACAGGTACTTCTTCCGGTACGCCGTGAGCGCGGCGATGCCCAGGCCCGCCGCGGACACCGCGGAGAAGATGGTCTCGGCGAGCATGCGGTCCTCCAGGTCCCGGGTGATACGTCCCTTCCATCCTGCACCGCACCGCCCGCCGGAGGCCACGCCCCCGGCCCCGTCTCAGGGAGATCTCCGGGTCGACCCGGACCCGATCTCCTCCTCAGGTCCCGGTCGGACCCCCGCGCGGTGCCGATGCGGGTCCCGGGCGGCGCGGCTGGAAGACTGCCGGTCATGAGTGATTCCACCACCGCACCCTCCCCGGTCGTCCTGGAGGCGTGGTTCGACCTCCAGTGCCCGGACTGCTTCACGGCCCTCGAC
This sequence comes from Streptomyces hydrogenans, assembly GCF_014656075.1. Taxonomy (GTDB): domain Bacteria; phylum Actinomycetota; class Actinomycetes; order Streptomycetales; family Streptomycetaceae; genus Streptomyces; species Streptomyces hydrogenans. The sequence continues at coordinate 28,106 of NZ_BNBS01000094.1, read as the reverse complement.
GACCTCCACGCGCTGCGCGCGCGGTACGGCGACCGGCTCGACGTACAGCTGCGCCACTTCCCGCTCGCCAAGAACAAGCACGCCTACGCCGCCGCCCAGGCCGCCGAGGAGGCGGTCGACCAGGGGCGGGGCTGGGCCTACGCGGAGGCGCTGCTGGCCCGGACCGCCGACCTCGCCGACCGGGGCGAGCCGGTGCTCCTGGAGGTCGCGTCCGGACTCGGCCTGGACGCCGAGGAGTTCGACACGGCGCTGATCGACGGCCGCCACCTGCTCACGGTCGACGCCGACCAGGCCGAGGGCCAGGCCCTCAAGGTCACCGGCACCCCGACCTACGTCATCGGCGGGGAGCGCCTCGACGGCGGCAAGAGCCAGGAGGGCCTGCGCGCCCGGATCGAGGAGATCGCCGACCGCCTCCTGGCCGGCTGAGCCCCCTCCCCGCCGACGGACCGGACCCTCAGAGCAGCGGCTTGGAGCTGTTGACGTGGGTGGTCCGGTAGCCGAGCGACTCGTACAGGCGGATCGCCGGGGTGTTGCCCGCGAAGACGTGCAGTCCGAGCAGGGTCTCCCCGGCCTCCCGCGTCACGCGCTCGGCGACGAGCATCAGCGCCCGGCCGTAGCCCCTGCCGCGGCGCTCCGCGCGGACCTCGATGTCGTACACGTACCCGGCGTTCACCCCCGGCTCCAGCGCGCGCACGCCGGTCCAGACGTGGCCGACGACCGCGCCGTCGGCGACGGCGACGTGGATCGCCGTGCCGGGGCTGGCGAGCCCCCGGGGCAGCAGCTCGCGGTGGCTGGCCTCCGCCTTGGCGCGGGCCTGCTCCTCGGGCACGCCGCGGTCGATCCAGCTTCGGGCGAAGGAGTCCCTGGCGTCGGCCTCCCAGACCCCGAACTCCTCCTCCGTCATCGACCGCACCTCGATGCCGGCCGGCGGCTCGGGCGCCGGGCCGGTGAGCTCCTTCAGCATGTTCCGGCTGCGCTCGGTGTAGCCGAGGGCACGGGCCAGGGCCAGGGCGGCGGTCGCCTCGGCGGGCACCGATATCGACACGTCCGCGCAGCCCCAGCCGCGCAGCACCTCCTCGGCGGCGAGCGCGGCCACCGTCCCCCGGCCCCGGCCGCGGTCCGGCTCGTCGACCCGGAGGCGTTCGATCAGCCCCGCCGCGCCTCCGAAGTTCGGGTCGGTGGCGACGCGGACGGAACCGACCCGGCGGCTGTTCACGCAGATGTCGTAGGTGCGCGAACGGCCGCCGTCGGCGGAGTGCTGAAGCGGCTCGGTCGGCCGCAGGGTGGTGGTCATCAGGGGTGTTCTACCCATCCGGGAGTCCCCCGTCATCCGGATTTAGCCGAGCTCGGGATCCCGGTCCGCGGCGGCCCGCTCCTCGAAGATCCGCATGGCCTTGGCGGTAACCGGGCCGGGGGCTCCGGCGAGTTCGCGCCCGTCGACGCGGTGGACGGCCTGGACGTCCCGCAGGGTGGAGGTGAGGAAGACCTCCTCGGCGGTCTCCAGGACGTCGAGCGGCAGGTCGGTCTCGACGGCGCCGGTCCACCGGGCGGCCAGCGCGCGGGTGATGCCGGCGAGGCAGCCGGAGGAGACGGGCGGGGTGTGGATCCGGCCGTCGAGCACGACGAAGACGTTGGAGCCGGTGCCCTCGCAGAGCCGCCCGACGGTGTTGCCGAACAGCGCCTCGGTGGCACCGGCCTCCTTCGCCCGGGCGAGGGCGACGACGTTCTCGGCGTACGAGGTGGTCTTGAGGCCCGTCAGGGCGCCGCGCTCGTTGCGGGTCCAGGGGACGGTGACCACGGCGGTGGTGTCGGGGCGGCGGGAGGTCCCGCCGACGGCGACGACGAGGCTCGCGCCGGCGTCGCCGCGCTCCGAGCCGAGCGGGGAGAGCCCGCCGGTGTAGGTGATCCGGAGCCGGCCGAGCTCCAGCGGGTTGGCCTCCAGGACGGCGGCGCAGGCCCGGCGGACCTCGTCGAGGTCGGGGTCGGGCAGCCCGAGACCGCGGGCGGAGCGGGTCAGCCGCTCCAGGTGGAGGGTGAGAGCGAACGTTTCGCCGCGCTCGGCCTTGACCGTCTCGAAGATGCCGTCGCCGACGGTCAGCCCGTGGTCCAGGACGGAGACCCGGGCGGTCTCCTCGTCGTGCAGCCCGCCGTTGACCCAGATCTTCATCGAGTGATGGCCTTTCCGCTCGCCCCCGCGACGTCGGTGTCCGGGGCGCCTGACTCGTAGGCGCCCGACGCTATCGCGACCAGCCGGGCGGCCTTCAGCTCGGTCTCCTCCCACTCCCGCTCGGGGTCCGAACCCCAGGTGATCCCGGCGCCGGTGCCGAAGCGCAGGACGCCGAGCGGCCGGTCGATCCAGAAGGTGCGGATGCCGACGGCCAGCTCGCCGTGGCCGCTGTCGGCGTCCACCCAGCCGACGCCCCCGCAGTACGGGCCGCGGGGCGCGGTCTCCAGGGCCTCGATGATCCGCAGGGCGCTGGACTTGGGGGCGCCGGTGACGGAGCCGGGCGGGAAGGTGGCGGCGAGCAGCCCGGGCCAGCCCTCGTCCTCGCGCAGCACCCCGCTGACGGTGGAGACGAGGTGGACGAGGCCCGGGTGCTCCTCCAGCTCGCAGAGGGCGGGGACGGCGACGGAGCCGGTCTCGCAGACGCGGCTGAGGTCGTTGCGGACCAGGTCCACGATCATCACGTTCTCGGCGTGGTCCTTCGGCAGCAGGTCGGCGGCGGTCCGCCCGGTCCCCTTGATGGGGCCGGAGGAGACCCGGTCGCCCTCGCGCCGGAGGTACAGCTCGGGCGAGGCGGTGGCGATCTCCACGCCGTGCGCGGGCAGCCGAATCGTTCCGGCGTACGGGGCGGGGTTGCCGGCCGCGAGCAGCGCGGTGAGGGCGTCCACGTCGGCCGCGGCCGGATCGGGCAGCGGCGCGCTCATCACCCGGCAGAGGTTCGCCTGGTAGACCTCGCCGCGCGCGATGTGCTCGCGCACCGTCCGTACGCCAGCGGTGTACGCGGCGCGGTCGAGCGAGGACGTCCAGTCGCCGGGGCGGGGGCCGGCCCAGGCGCCGGGGACGGCGGCGGGCACCGGCGCCTTGCGGACGTCTCCGAAGCGGGCGCAGGTGAGCCGGCCCTCGAAGTCGGCGCAGACGGCCCAGAAGCCGGTGGAGTCCAGTGCCTCGGGATCATGGGTGACGTCCCGGAGGTCGGTCGCGACGAGGCCGCCGAAGCGGGCCAGGGGAGCAAGGTCGTACACGCGTCGAGTCTAGGTCGGGTCGCCCCGGAGCACGGGGGTCGCGTGCGGCGGCGGCTCCGTGCGACCCCGGGGACACGGCGGGTGAACACCGTTCGAACCCTCCGGGAGCGCCCGTCGGGCGCGGTGAAGGGCGCGCAGGTCAGCACGCTGCGGAAACGCGTTTTTGTACTGGCCCGGGAATCCGCTAGAGTTCAACACGTCGCCGGGACGCGCAAGCGGGCCGGAACCGACAAGCGGACGTGGCTCAGTTGGTAGAGCATCACCTTGCCAAGGTGAGGGTCGCGAGTTCGAATCTCGTCGTCCGCTCGATGTGGGGGATCTTCCCGAACCCCCGTATTCACTCCTGGTGGAGTGGCCGAGAGGCGAGGCAACGGCCTGCAAAGCCGTCTACACGGGTTCAAATCCCGTCTCCACCTCCAAGGACGATTAGCTCAGCGGGAGAGCGCTTCCCTGACACGGAAGAGGTCACTGGTTCAATCCCAGTATCGCGCACCACAACTCCCGCACCCCTTGGGTGCGACCCGCGCGATTAGCTCAGCGGGAGAGCGCTTCCCTGACACGGAAGAGGTCACTGGTTCAATC
>NZ_BNBS01000094.1:0-24180 GCF_014656075.1 Streptomyces hydrogenans | reverse complement strand
TCCCAGTATCGCGCACAGGATGACGAAGCCCCCGGCCGCCGCGAGCGGTCGGGGGCTTCGTCGTGCCGGACGGACCGGGGCACGCGGGCGCGCGGGCCGGCCGGGCCCGCGCGTGGCGGGCCCGGCGGGGACGGCTCAGGAGGAGAAGAGCATCCGCCCGAAGCCGCGCTGGCGGTAGTGACCGCCGTGGTGGCCACCGTGCGGGGCGCCCCAGGCGGGCGCGGCCGGGGCGGCCTGGGCCGGGTAGGGGGCCGGCGGGGCCGGGCGGGCCTGCGGGGCCTGCCACTGCGACTCCAGGCGGGTCAGGGCCTCCAGCTCGCCGTAGTCCAGGAAGATCCCGCGGCAGCCGCTGCACTGCTCGATCTGGACGCCGTTGCGGTTGTACGTGTGCATCGCCGCGTGGCACTTGGGACACTGCATGCTCGGCTCAACTCCCCTGCTTGCCGTTCGAATACTGGGTTCAGCTTAAGAGGACGCGGCGGAGGCGGGGGCGGTTCGGGAAACCGTGATCCGGGCGCAGGTGTCGATCATCACTGCCTCGACCTCGTCCAGTGCGCGTTCCTCCGCCGCGGACTTGGCGAGCGCGAGGGCCGCGGTCTGCACGGTCAGGGCCCGGGCCGGCAGGTCGAGGCGGGCCCAGGGGTCCGTGCCCGTGGCCGGGCCGCCCGCCTCCTCGTACGCGCCGAGGAACCGCGCCCACACGTCCGCCGGAAGCAGTCCGGCGGCGAACCAGGCGGCGGGGCGGGCCAGGTCCCAGGCGGGGTCGCCGAGTCCGGCGTCGTCGACGTCGATGAGCCGCCACGCGCCGCGGAAGTCCCGGACGAGCTGGCCGAGATGGAAGTCGCCGTGGCAGAGGTACGCGCGCGTGCCACCGCCCCCGGGCCCGCTCCCCCCGTCGTCGGTGACGGTGCGCCAGGCGGCGAGGACCGTCGCGGCGGCCGGGTGGTCCGGCGCGGTACGGAGCATCCGCCCGACGGCGAGGGCCGCCTTCGCGGGGGCCCGCATCGCGGGAAGGGCGGGGTCGGCCGGGGGCGGGGTGCGGTGCAGCAGGGCCAGCAGCCGGGCCGCCTCCTCCCAGGGGGCCGCGTCGGGGTCGCCGGGATCGACCGGGGGCCCGTACGGCCACACCGTCACCGGCCGGTCCCCGATCCGCCCGCTCCGGGGTCCCGGGACCGGCGGGAGGAGGATCCCGCCGAGGTCCGGGTGTGCGGCGAGCGCGAGCCGGGCCGCGTGCGGGGCGTCCTCGGTGCCGGGGGCGTGCGCCTTGGCGACGAGCCCGCCGTGCCGTACGACGGCCCCGTCCTCCCGGTCCGCGAGCACCCGGACCTCCTCCGGCCCGCAGCCGCACTCCCCCTCGCCGTGCACGGCCCCACGGGCCATCCGGGCGAGCGCCCCCAACACGTCACCGCCGGTCTCCGCGAGCTCCATCCGGCGAGCGTACGCGGCCCGACCGCACGGCGGACGCCGGGTACGGGCAGGAGGAGGCGGGGCCGGGGCGGCGCCCGGACGGCGTGCCCCGGGGAATCCGTCCCGCACGGCCCCGCGTGAGCGGGTGTCCCGGGGCACGCGCATCCGGAGGGGAAGCCGGGACGGGGCGCGGCGGGCGGGCGGGCCGGGGGCGGGAGCCCGGGGGCGGACCGGCGTCCCGGTCCGATCGGTGTCCCGGGTCAGGCTGTCGGGAGGACGGGGCGGGTCGGGGGCGGGAACGCGGAGGGGCCGGTCGGCTCCCCGGCCGACCGGCCCCTGCGCTGTCGTCCGCCGCACCCCCGTCCCCACGGGGCTGTCGGCCGATGTCCCCGACCCGGGCCGCTCACCCGGGTCCGGGGCGCCGCTCAGCGCCCCAGCATCACGCCCACGGACGACGCCTGTGTGACCACCGCTTCCCAGCCGCCGAAGACGACCACGAGCAGGGCCGCGAGAGGGAGGACCATGGCGGTGGCCACCAGGGGGTGACGGCGTCCCGCGGGGCGGGTGGTCGGCCGGTGTGCCGTGTAGGCCATGGCCCTCTCCTGTCGCTTCTGGATGTACGGATCTCGGTGCGGTGGGCGCGTGTTCCTCGGGGGACGAGAGTCGCGCCCACCGCATGACCTCAACACTAGGGAGCGGGCGGGCCCGGGGCGTCATGCCCGCGTACCGGCTTTCGGGCCTACGGGAGGATGACGCCGCTCCCCCGGGCGTACTCCCCTGGGTGGAGACGGGGGCGCGCGGGTGGGGGTCTTCCCGGAGGGGACGCGCCCCCGGGTGACATGGGTCACGTCCGGCGGGGAGCCGGCCCGGCCGGGGTGCGCGCGGGGGGCCCGGTGGCGGACGCGGAACAGCGGGAGTTGCCCGGGACCGTTGTCAAGTGCTCTGGACGGCAAGGGGTGTTGGCGGGAAGAGTCGGTGCGGCACGGGCCGTCGTCCCCCTCAGCACTGACAATCGATGCCGGAGGGAGGGCGCGGCCTATGAGCACGTGGGGGCGGCACTACGTAAGCTGTGCCACGTCGAACGGACGAGGGGACGGACATGGCGATGATGCGGCTCCGGCGCGAGGACCCGCGGATCGTCGGGGCGTTCCGGCTCCACCGCAGGCTGGGCGCCGGAGGGATGGGGGTCGTGTACCTCGGCTCCGACCGCCGCGGCCAGCGGGTGGCCCTGAAGGTGATCCGGCCCGACCTGGCCGAGGACCAGGAGTTCCGGTCGCGGTTCGCCCGTGAGGTGTCGGCGGCCCGGCGGATCCGGGGCGGCTGCACCGCCCGGCTGGTCGCCGCCGACCTGGACGCCGAGCGGCCCTGGTTCGCCACCCAGTACGTCCCCGGCCCCTCGCTGCACGACCGCGTCGCCGAGGAGGGCCCGCTGCGCGCCGCCGACGTCGCGTCGATCGGTGCCGCGCTGTCCGAGGGCCTGGTCGCCGTCCACGAGGCCGGGGTGGTGCACCGTGACCTCAAGCCGTCGAACATCCTGCTCTCCCCCAAGGGTCCCCGGATCATCGACTTCGGGATCGCCTGGGCCACCGGGGCCAGCACCCTCACCCACGTCGGCACCGCGGTCGGCTCCCCCGGCTTCCTCGCGCCCGAGCAGGTGCGGGGCGCCGCCGTCACCCCGGCGACGGACGTCTTCTCGCTGGGCGCCACCCTCGCGTACGCCTCGATGGGCGACTCGCCCTTCGGGCACGGCAGTTCCGAGGTCATGCTCTACCGCGTGGTGCACGAGGAGGCGCAGCTCCAGGGCGTGCCGGACGCGCTGGCGCCGCTGATCCGGGCCTGTCTGGCGAAGGACCCGGAGGACCGGCCGAGCACGCTCCAGCTGTCGATGCGGCTCAAGGAGATCGCGGCCCGCGAGGCGCAGGGGCTGCCGTCCGCCCGGCCGCCGGCCCCGCGCGAGCGGATGGAGGAGCGCGGCACGCTGCGGCCGACCGAGCGGTACACGGAGCGGGACGCGCCGGGTCGCGAGCCGGAGCGCGCGGCGGCCCGGGGGCGCGGGCCCTCGCCGTCCTCGCGGCCCTCCCGTACCGGCGGCTCCCGCAATCCCCAGTCGCGGCCCGGGACCCGTCCGGGCGCCCGGTCGACGTCCACCGGGCGCCGTCCGGCCAACCCCCGGCTGCTGCGTCAGCGGCTGGTCGTCTTCGTGGTGGTCACGCTGGTGGTGGCCCTGGGCATCGCCGCCGCCCAGGCCCTCCAGGGCTGATCCGGGGCGGTCACGCCTCGGGGCGGCCCGCCGTGACGGCGTAGAAGGCGACGGCCGCGGCCGCGCCCACGTTGAGCGAGTCGACGCCGTGGGCCATCGGGATGCGGACCCACTCGTCGGCGGCGCGCAGCGCCTGGGTGGAGAGGCCGTCGCCCTCCGCGCCGAGCATCAGGGCGACCCGGTCCAGGCGGTGCGGGGCGGCCTCGTCCATGGAGGTGGCCTTCTCGGCCGGGGTGAGGGCGAGGAGCTTGAAGCCCGCCTCGCGCACCGCCTCCAGACCGCGCGGCCAGGTGTCCAGGCGGGCGTACGGGACGGAGAAGACGGCGCCCATGGAGACCTTCACCGAGCGGCGGTAGAGCGGGTCGGCGCAGTCCGGGGAGAGCAGGACGGCGTCCATGCCGAGGGCGGCGGCGCTGCGGAAGATGGCGCCGATGTTGGTGTGGTCGTTGACCGACTCCATGACCGCCACCCGGCGGGCGCCGGCGAGGAGTTCGGCGGCCTCGGGGAGCGGCTTGCGCTGCATGGAGGCGAGGGCGCCGCGGTGCACGTGGTAGCCGGTGACGCGTTCGGCGAGGTCGGGCTGGATCGCGTACACCGGGGCGGGGACCTCGTCGATGACGTCGCGCATGACGTCGACCCACTTGGCGGAGAGCAGCATCGACCGCATCTCGTAACCGGCCTGCCGGGCGCGGCGGATGACCTTCTCGCCCTCCGCGATGAACAGGCCCTCGGCGGGTTCGCGCCGGCGGCGCAGCTCGACGTCGGTCAGGCCGGTGTAGTCGCGCAGGCGGGGGTCGTCGGGGTCGGTGATCGTGATGAGTTCGGCCACGGGGTGATACTGCCTTGTCCGGGGAGTGGTGCCAATGCGTGGGACGGGCGGCGGTCGCCGCCCGCCCCGCGCGGGTGGGTGTTCGGGTGTCAGCGGGTGAGCTTGTCGGGGCCCTCCGCGACCACCGGGCCGATGACGATGACGGCCGGCGGACGGACCTCCCGCGCCTTCACGACCTCGGCGACGTCGGCGAGGGTGGCGTCGACCCGGCGCTGGGCCGCGGTGGTGCCCTCCTGGACGAGGGCGAGCGGGGTGTCGGGGGCCTTGCCGTGGGCGACGAGCGTCTCGGCGATCTTGCCTATCTTGTCGACGCCCATGAGGATCACCAGGGTGCCGGTGAGCTTGGCGAGCGAGCCCCAGTCGACCAGCGAGCGCGGGTCGTCGGGGGCGACGTGGCCGCTGACCACGGTGAACTCGTGGGCGACGCCCCGGTGGGTGACCGGGATGCCGGCGGCGCCGGGGACCGAGATCGAGCTGGAGATGCCGGGCACGACGGTGCAGGCGATGCCCTCGGCGGCCAGCGCCTGCGCCTCCTCCATGCCCCGGCCGAAGACGAAGGGGTCGCCGCCCTTGAGGCGGACGACGGACTTCCCGGCCTTGGCGTGCTCGATCAGCGCGTTGTTGATGGCCTCCTGGGCCATGAAGCGGCCGTACGGGATCTTCGCCGCGTCGATCACCTCGACGTGCGGCGGCAGTTCGTCCAGCAGGTCGCGGGGGCCGAGCCGGTCGGCGATGACGACGTCGGCCTCGGCGAGCAGCCGGCGGCCGCGGACCGTGATGAGGTCGGGGTCGCCGGGGCCGCCGCCGACGAGGGCGACGAAGGGGGTGCGGGCGCGCTGCGCGGGCGCGGCGAGGGAGCCGTCGCGCAGGCCTTCCAGGATCGCGTCGCGGACGGCGGCCGAGCGGCGCGGGTCGTGGCCGGTGAGGACGGCGACGGTGACGCCGTCGCCGCGGCCGGTGGCCGGGGTCCAGGCGGTGGCGGCCTCGGCGTCGTCGGAACGGACGCACCAGACGCGGGCGCGCTCGGCCTCGGCGGAGGCGGCGGCGTTGGCGGCCGGGTCGGTGGTGGCGACGAGCGCGTACCAGGCGTCGGCCAGGTCGCCGTCCTCGTAGCGGCGGCGGACCCAGGTGAGCTCCCCGGTCTCGGCCATGGCCTCCACGGAGGGGGTGGCGGAGGGGGAGATCAGCGTGATGTCGGCGCCGGCGGCGATGAGGGCGGGCAGTCGGCGCTGGGCGACCGTGCCGCCGCCGAGGACGACGACGCGCCGGCCGGCGAGGCGGAGGCCGACGGGGTAGGCGGGGTGCTCGGCGTGCTGGGCCATGTGCGGGCGGCTCCTCGGACGGGGCTTGCGGGGCCGCTGCGGCGGTGAAGCGGCTGGTGGGGCGGGCGGGAGGCCCGGTGACCACGATATCGGTGACCCGGCGTGGACACCTTGTGACCCTCGTCCCTCGGGCCGGGGCCGGAGGGACGCGGGACATGGGGCGGCCCCGGTGCGGCCGCCCCCGTGCGGGGCGGCGGCACCGGGGCCGTACCGACTACTTCTCCGTGACGCCCGCGGAGTCGAAGGTCGCGACCTCGTGCATGGCGCGGGCCGCGCTCTGCACCAGCGGGAGGGCCAGCAGGGCGCCGGTGCCCTCGCCGAGGGCCAGGTCCAGGTCGACCAGCGGGCGCAGGCCCAGCTTGTTCAGCGCGGCGACGTGGCCGGGCTCGGCGCTGCGGTGGCCCGCGATGCAGGCGGCCAGCGACTCGGGGGCGATGGCCCGGGCGACCAGGGCGGCCGCGCCGGTGGAGACGCCGTCGAGGATCACCGGGGTGCGCAGCGAGGCGGCGCCCAGGATGAAGCCGACGAGGGCCGCGTGCTCCAGGCCGCCGATCTGCGACAGCACGCCGATCGGGTCCTGCGGGTCCGGCTTGTGCAGGTCGATGGCGCGGCGGACCACGTCGACCTTGCGGGCGTGGGTCTCGTCGTTGATGCCGGTGCCGCGGCCGGTGACCTCGGCCGGGTCGACGCCGGTGAAGACGGAGATGAGCGCGGCGGACGCGGTGGTGTTCGCGATGCCCATCTCGCCGGTGAGGAGCGCCTTGTTCCCGGCCGCGACCAGGTCGCGGGCGGTCTCGATGCCGACCTCGATCGCCGCGACGGTCTCCTCGCGGGTCATCGCGAGGCCGGTGGTGAAGTCGCCGGAGCCGGCGCGGACCTTGCGGGGCAGCAGGCCGGGGGTGGCGGGCAGCTCGGTGGCGACGCCCACGTCGATGACGCAGACCTCGGCGCCGACCTGGTTGGCGAAGGCGTTGCAGACCGCTCCCCCGCCGAGGAAGTTCGCGACCATCTGGCCGGTGACCTCCTGCGGCCAGGGGGTGACGCCCTGGGCGTGCACGCCGTGGTCGCCGGCGAAGATCGCGACGGCGGCGGGCTCGGGGATCGGCGGCGGGCAGGCCCGGGAGAGGCCGCAGAGCTGCGCGGAGATGATCTCCAGCATGCCGAGCGCGCCGGCCGGCTTGGTCATCCGCTTCTGCCGCTCCCACGCCTCGCCGAGCGCCTTGGCGTCGAGCGGGCGGATGGAGGCGACGGTCTCCTGGAGCAGGTCGTGCGGCTCCTCGCCGGGCAGGGCGCGGCGGCCGTAGGTCTCCTCGTGGACGACCCAGGCGAGCGGGCGGCGCTTGGACCAGCCCGCCTGCATCAGCTCGGGCTCGTCCGGGAACTCGTCGACGTAGCCGACGCAGAGGTACGCGACGACCTCCAGGTGCTCGGGGAGGCCGAGGGCGCGGACCATCTCGCGCTCGTCGAAGAAGCTGACCCAGCCGACGCCGAGGCCCTCGGCGCGGGCGGCGAGCCACAGGTTCTCGACGGCGAGGGCCGAGGAGTAGGGGGCCATCTGCGGCTGCGTGTAGCGGCCGAGGGTGTGCCGGCCGCCCCGGGTGGGGTCGGCGGTCACCACGATGTTGACCGGGGTGTCGAGGATGGCCTCGATCTTCAGTTCCTTGAACTGCTTCGCGCGGGCCTTCGGGAGCGACTTGGCGTACGCCTCGCGCTGCCGCTGGGCCAGCTCGTGCATGCTCTGCCGGGTCTCGGCGGAGCGGATGACGACGAAGTCCCAGGGCTGCGAGTGGCCGACGCTGGGGGCCGTGTGGGCGGCCTCCAGGACCCGGAGCAGCACCTCGTGCGGGATCGGGTCGGAGCGGAAGCCGTTGCGGATGTCGCGGCGCTCGCGCATCACGCGGAGCACGGCCTCGCGCTCGGCGTCGTCGTAGCCGGGGGCCGCCGGGCGGGGCTCGGCGTCCTCGGGCTCCTCGTCGGCGGCCGGGAGCTCCGCCTCGGGGGCGTCCTCGGCGACGACCGGGATCTCCTCGGCCACGGCGACGACGGGGGCCTCGGCGGGCACCTCGGCGGCGGCGTCGGCGAACGCCGGCGCGGCCTGCTCGGCGGACTGCTCCGCGGGCGGGGCCTGCGGGGCCTGGGCCTGGACGGGCTCGGCCGGGGCCTCGGGCTCCGGCGCTTCCGCGGCGGGCTCGGGCGCGGCTTCGGCGACGACGGGCTCGGCGGGGGCCTCCGCCTCGACGGGCGCCTCGACCACGACGGGTCCGGCGGCCGCGGGCTCGGCGGCGGGCTCCACGGCCTGCTCGGCGGCCGGGGTCTCGACCTGGGCCTCGGCCGGTACGTCGGCGAGCGCGGCGGTCTCCAGGGCCTCGGCGACCGGCTCCTCGGCGGCGGGCTCGGCGGCGACCTGCTCGGGGGCGGGCTGCTCGGCGGCCGGCTGCTCCGGGGCCTCACCGGAAGGGGCCTCCGCGACCGGGGTCTCCGCGGTCGGAGTCTCCACGGCCGGGGCCTCCGCAGCCGGGGCCTCCGCGACCGGGGCCTCCATGGCCTCGGCCGGGGGCTCGGCGGGCTGCTCGCCCGCGGGGGCCTCGACGGGGGCGACCGGCTCGGCCTCGGGGGCCGTCGGCTCGACGGGCGGCTGCCCGGCGTCCGGGGCGGCCTGGACGGCGGGCTCGCCCTCGCGCGGTGCGGGGACCAGGGCCTCCGGGGCCGGCTCGACGATCTCGGTGCCGGCCGGCGGCGTCGGGGCGGGCTGCGCGGCGGTCGGGACGGTGCCCTCGACCTGCACGAACTGGCCGCTCTGCGGGACGACCGTTTCTGCGGGGGCCTCGGCGGGGGCCAGGGGCTCCTGCGGCTGCGCGGCCCACGGCTCGGCGCCCTGCGGGGCCATCTGCTGGTCCTGCGCGATGTCGAAGTACTCGGGCCCGGTGGTGGGCGGCCCGGGGGTGCGTACGGGCACGGGCGCGGGAGCCGTGGCCACGAGGGGCTCGGGAGCGGGCGCCGGGACCTGCGTGGCGACCGGCACCGGCGCGGCCGGGCCGCGGTCGGCGAGCGAGCGCACGACCCCGCCCGTCTCGGGCACGGGCGGGCCCATGTGGAGCGGGCGGCGCGAGGGGGCGGCCTGCGGCGCGGCGGGCTGCGGCATCCGCACGTCGCCGAGGTCGACGGAGCCGGAGTCGCGTCCTGCGGCCTCGTGGGCGCCGGTGTCGAGGATGCCGGGCTCGTAGCCGTGGGCGGTGGCGACGGGCTCCTGCGGGGCGACGGGGACGCCGTGCGCCGGGGTGCCGAAGGGGGGCTGCGGGGCGAGCGGCACGCCCTGCGGCGGGGTGCCGCCGGGCAGCGGGACGCCGTGCGCCGGGGTGGCCGGGGCGGTGAGCCGGTCGGCGAGGACGAAGCCGTCCGGCAGCGGGTCGGTCAGGGGGTCCGGCAGGGGCCCGGTGAGCGGGTCCGGCAGCGGGTCGGTGAGCGGGTCGCCGGTCGGGGCCGCCTGCGGGACGACGCCCTCGGGGCCGCCCTGCGGCGGGACGGCGACCGGCGGGGCGGGCACGACGCCCGGGCCCTGCTCGCTCCAGGCGCCCTGGGCGCCCGGCATCAGGAGCATGTCGTCGTCCTCGGGGAGCTGGCCGGGGACGGGGCCGGAGGGGTCCAGGTAGGTGTACGCGCCCGGAGCGGGGATGCCCGGCTGCTCGACCATGCCTGCGTTCTCCGGCAGTCCCTCGCCCGGGACCTGGCCGGTGTCCGTCATGCGTACCCCTCGCCCATCGTTGTGTTCGTTCAGAGCTGCGCCCGTCAACGAGAACGAGCGCGTGCGCCGCGCGGCACGGAGGCGCGCCGACACCCATGCATTGTCGCGGCCCGCGGCCATCGTGACAGGCGGATCCGCCACGGTGCGCTGTGGACTGCGCCACGTCGCGCGGTCCCCCCGGTGTCCCGCGCGCCGGTGACCGTCGAGAACGGGTCAAGACGGTCATCGATTCGGGACATTGACGAACAACCTGCCGAACATCCCCGCGCGGTACAACAATCGGCCAGCCTACCTGCCCCCGCGCCCGGCCGGGGTCAGGGGGCGCCGGTGGTCCGGCGGCCCGCGAGCAGGAAGACGACGGAGCGTTCGCGCTCGGTCCAGTCGGCGGGATCGAGGCCGACGGTCTGCAGCAGGAGGGTCTCGACGGCGTAGCCGCCGGCGGTGAGGGCGGTGCCGATCGCCTCGGCCTCGTCACGGGTGGTGGCGTGGGCGGCGATCCGTTCGGGCCGGCGGTCGGCGCAGGCGGTGACGACGGCGACGCCGCCCGCCCCGATCCGTACGACGTCGGGCTCGGGCAGGCTCTCCAGGACGTGCGGGGCGCGACCGGTGACGGTCTGGAGGAGGACGCCGTGGCGGCGGGCGGCGGCCTCGGTGCGGGCGCGGGCGGCGGGGTCCGCGTCGAGGGCGAGGACGGCGGCGCCGAAGCGGGCGGCCTCGACGGCGAAGGTCCCGCCGGCGGCGCCGACGTCCCAGACGAGGTCGCCGGCGCGGGGCCCGAGGCGGGCGAGCTGGACGGCGCGCAGGGTGGGGTCGTCCCCGATGCCGGGGCGGTCCCCGGGCTCGTGCTCCTCAAAGCGCCCGGCCCAGCCGCGGACGACCCCGGCGGCCGGGTCGCGGCCCATCAGCCAGGGGGCGGCGGAGGCTCCCGTACCGCCGGCGCCGCCGATGACGAGGACGACGTTGGGGTCGCGCCAGGTGTGGTCGGCGGCCTTGTCGGAGGTGAGGACGGAGACCTGTTCGCGGGAGGTGCCGAGCTCCTCGCAGACGACGAAGGTGCGGTGGACGCCGTCGAGGAGGAGGGCGAGTTCGGCGGGGCCCGCGCCCGGGGAGGTGAGGACGGCGACCTTGGGGTGGGCGCGGCAGACGTTGACGGCGCGGCGCAGGGTCTTCTCGTGGGCGACGACGACGTGGGCGTCGTCCCAGGGCATGCCGGCCCGGGCGAAGGCGGCGGCGACCGAGGAGACGGCGGGGACGACCTCGACCTCCAGGCCGTGCTCGGGGGCGCGCAGGGCGCGGACGACGCCGAAGAAGCCAGGGTCGCCGTCGGCGAGGACGACGGCGGTGCCGCGGTGGCCGGCGATCCGGCGGGCGGCGAGGCCGACGCTGCCGAGGCGGACGCGTTCGGCGGCGGGGGGCACTTCGGGGAGCGCCAGGTGGTGGGCGGCGCCGGCCACCAGGGTGGCGGCCGAGAGCGCGGACCGGGCCGCCGCGGTGAGGGGCGAGCCGTCCCAGCCGATCACCGTGACCCGGTCGGCCATCGCGTCTGTCTCCTGTGCTGTCGTCGCAGGTCGGGGGCGTGCCGAGCGTACCCCGGGTCGGCCCCCGGAGTGCTCAGCTCCAGTCGGTGTACGAGGAGTACCCGGCCTCGGCCATGTGGTCGGCGACGCCGTCGAGGTCCTCGGGGAGGAGGCCCCAGAGGATGAGGTCGGTGCGGATGTCGGTCCACTCGCCGCTCTCGGTGAGGCTGCGCGCTATCCAGGCGTTGCGCAGGACGCCCTCGCTGATGCAGCCGATCTTCTGGGCGACCTGCTGGGAGGCGGTGTTGTCGGCGGCGGTGCGCAGCTGGAGGCGTTCGAAGCCGCGGTCGCGGAAGAGCCACTGGGCGGTGGCGAGGACGGACTCGGTGGCGTAGCCCTCGCCGCGGGCCCAGGGGGCGGTGACGTAGGCGACCTCGGTGGAGCGGACGCGCCAGTCGGTGTCGTGCAGGTGGACCGTGCCGACCAGACGCTGGGTCAGGAACTCGGTGACGGCGAGGACGATGCCGCGGCCCTCGGTCCGCTCCGCGGGGGCGATCCTGCGGACCCAGTCCTCGGCGTGGGCGCGGGTGTAGGGGTGCGGCACCGTGGTCCAGGCGGTGACGAGTTCGTCGTTCATCATCTCGACGAAGGCGGGGATGTCGGCTTCCTCGTACGGGCGCAGCACCAGTCGCTCCGTGTTGATGGAGACGTCCGGAAAGGTGGTAGTCATGCGCAGCTCCATACGTGAAGACCGTGAAGGCACAGCATGCAGCATGGTGCGGCCGACGCGCATGCGCGGGGCGGCACAAGGCCCCGCGCGCCGGACGGGGCGGGCGGGGCCTTGTGCTCAAGGACTGTACCTGCGGCGTTACTTCGCGGCGCCGAAGGCCGGGATGACCGAGCCCTTGTAGGTGTCCTCGATGTACTTCTTCACCTCGGGCGAGTTGAGGAGCTTGGCGAGCTTCTGCACCCGGGCGTCCTGCTCGTTGCCCTTCTTGACGGCGAGGAGGTTGGCATAGGGGTTGCCCTCGCCCTTCTCCAGGACCAGGGCGTCCTTCGCCGGCGAAAGGTCGGCCTCGATCGCGTAGTTGCCGTTGATGACGGCGGCGTCGACGTCGTTCAGGGCGCGGGGCACGGTGGCGGCCTCCAGCTCCTTGAACTCCAGGCCCTTCTTGTCGGTGATGTCGGAGAGCTTGGCGTCGGTGCCGACGCCGTCCTTGAGGGTGATCAGGCCGTTGTCGGCGAGCAGGTGGAGCGCGCGGCCCTCGTTGGTGGTGTCGTTGGGGACGGCGACGGTCTGGCCGGCCTTGATGTCCTTGAGGGACTTCACGGACTTGGAGTAGAGGCCGAGCGGCTCCAGGTGGACGTTGACCACGGGGACGATGGTGGTCTTGTTCTTCGCGTTGAAGTCGTCCAGGTAGGGCTTGTGCTGGAAGAAGTTGGCGTCGACCTGGCCGTTCTGGGTGGCGGTGTTCGGCAGGACGTAGTCCGTGAACTCCTTCACCTCCAGCTTGAGGCCCTCCTTGGCCGCCAGGTTGTCCTTGACGAACTTGAGGATGTCGGCGTGGGGCGTCGGGGACGCGGCGACGACGAGCGCCTTGTCGGCGGAGCCGGCGTCGTCCTTGGACGCCGGGTCCGAGGAGGTGCCGCAGGCGGTGAGGCCGAGGGCGAGGGCGGTGACGGAAGCGAAGCCGGCGGCGAGCTTGGTGTTCTTACGCACGAAGAGTGCCTCTTTCATGTGGAGCGGTGGACGCCTGGACAACAAGTCCGGGCTCTGGGTGGTGGTTCGAGGGGCCGTCAGGCGGTGCGGCCGCGGCGGGCGAGGAGCCGCACGGCCCCGTCGCCGAGGAGCTGGACGATCGTGACGATGGCGACCAGGACGACGACGGTGACGAGCATGAAGGTGGTGTCGAAGCGCTGGTATCCGTAGGTGACGGCCTTGGATCCGAGGCCCTCGCCGCCGACCGCGCCGGCCATCGCGGAGTAGCCGATGAGCACGATGACGGTGGTGGTGACGGCGGCGACCAGCGAGGGCAGGGCCTGCGGGAGCAGCACCTTGCGGACGATGGTGGGGATGCCGCCGCCCATGGACTGGACGGCTTCGACGAGGCCGTGGTCGACCTCGCGGATCGCGGTCTCGACGAGGCGCGCGAAGAAGGGGATGGCGCCGATGGCGAGCGGGACGATCATCGCGGTGGGGCCGATGAAGGTGCCGACGACGAAGGTCGTGAACGGGATCAGCGCGATCAGCAGGATGATGAACGGCAGCGAACGGCCGATGTTCACGATCGCACCGACGACCTTGTTGAGGGGCCGGTTCTGGAGCAGTCCGCCCTTGTCGGTGAGGACGAGGAGGACGCCGAGCGGGAGGCCGGCGACGATGGTGACGACCGTGGCCCACAGGACCATGTAGAGGGTGTCGACCGTGCCCTGTTCGAGCAGGGGGCGCATCTCTTCCCAGGTCACTTGGCACTCTCCTTCGCGAGCACGTGCTGCTGGGCGGGGACCGCGGCGGCGGTCCCGTCCCGGGGGTCTTCGACGGGTTCGACCTGGAGGCCCCGCTCGCGCAGGAAGCCGATCGGGACGACGTTCTCCTCGTACCGGCCGGGCAGTTCGATCCGCATGCGGCCGATCTGCTTCCCGCCGACGGTGTCCATCGCGGCTCCGAGGATGGAGATGTCGATGTTGTACGTGCGGGCGAGCTGCGAGACGACCGGCTGGGTGGCGGCCTCGCCGTGGAAGGTGACGTCCACGACGGTGCGGTCGTCGGCGGTGGCGTGGCCGCTGACCGGGAAGAGTTCGGCGGCCAGCTGGGAGCCGGGGGTGGCGAGGAGTTCGGCGACGGTGCCGGACTCGACGATCCGGCCCTTCTGCATGAGGGCGGCGGAGTCGCAGATGGTCTTGACGACGTCCATCTCGTGCGTGATGAGCAGGACGGTGAGGCCGAGCTGCCGGTTGAGGTCGCGCAGGAGCTGGAGGATCGAGCGGGTGGTCTCCGGGTCGAGGGCGCTGGTGGCCTCGTCGGAGAGGAGGACCTTGGGCTCGCCGGCGAGGGCGCGGGCGATGCCGACGCGCTGCTTCTGGCCTCCGGAGAGCTGGCCGGGGTAGCTCTTGGCCTTGTCGGCGAGGCCGACGAGGTCGAGGAGTTCGAGGGCGCGGCGGGAGCGCTCGGCGCCGGACACGCCGAGGATCTCCAGCGGGAGCTCGATGTTGTCCTTGACGGTGCGGGAGGACAGCAGGTTGAAGTGCTGGAAGACCATGCCGATGCTGCTGCGGGCGCGGCGGAGGTCCTTGCCGGCGCGGCGGCCCTTCCCGGCGAGGGCGGTGAGGTCGGTGCCGTCGACGGTCACGGTGCCGGAGGTGGGGCGCTCCAGGAGGTTGACGCAGCGGATCAGGGAGGACTTGCCGGCGCCGCTCTGGCCGATCACGCCGAAGACCTCGCCCTCGCGGACGTGGAGATCGACGCCGTCCAGGGCGGTGACCTGGCGGCCGCGTGACTCGTAGACCTTGGTCAGGCCCGAAGTGGTGATCACAGGGGTTTCCGTCACTGTCGAGTGCGCGACGCGTGGGTCCGCCGTGCACGGGGCATTCGTCAATCGGACAGTCAGGCGCACGGGGGGCCGCTCCGGCGGGGCCGGGGAGGCGGTGTGCGCGGGGCGGGCACGGTCCGGCGCCGGGTGGCGGACGGATCGGCTCGGCCGTCGGGGTCTCGCTTCGGGGCGCGAGGCTCAGGCGGGGGCCCTCAGATGGCGCACATTCGACACATGCGAAGAGCACCGGGCGTCTGGATCGCCTCGGTCGCAAGGATGCGGCTGCTCGTCGTGGTCATGGCTGCAAGTAAAGCATGCGCAGTCGCGAACGGAAGTCCGGTGTCCGCATTCCGGACGCCGCTGAGACGTGGTGTGGACGGGCCCGGTGGGCGGCCGCGGCCCGCTCGGCCTGCGCCAGCCGGTCGGGGCGGGCTGTCCGCGGGGGCGCGGCGGAGGCGCGGCGGGAGCGGGATGTGGTCAAGGCCACGGTCCCCCGGTGGGCTTCCGGCGGGCTTCCGACGGGCCCCGACGGGCTCACGGCGGGCTTCCGACAGGCTCCCGGCGGGCCCCCGTCCGGTTTCCGGGTGGGGCTCGCCGGGGCCGAGGGCATCGGGCCATTCGGGCCGTAATACCCTCGGGCGCATGCTTGACGCCCTCACGGTCGCGGTCTCGGTGGCCGCGCTCGCCCTCGCCGCCTGGTGCGGCTTCGCCGCCTACCGGGACCAGCCGACCAAGGACTGGCACTTCATCGGCATGGCCGTGGTGACCTTCCTGGTCCTGGCCCAGCTGGTCGTCGGCATCGTGCAGCTGGTGCGCGGCGAGAAGGCCGAGGAGGGGACGACGATCTTCGTCGCCTATCTGCTCGGCGCGCTGTGCGCGGTGCCGATCGCCGGGTTCATGTCGCTGGCCGAGCGGACCCGCTGGGGTTCGGCGACGGTGGCGGCGGGCGCGGTCGTGCTCGCCGTCCTGGAAGTGCGTCTCTTCGACATCTGGACGGTGGGCTGAGCATGACGGGGACGACGGAGACGACGGAGCCGGCGACGGCGCGGACCCGGCTGGTCACGGGCCCCGGCATGCTGCTGGTGTGGCTGTACGGCGTGATGTCGGTGGGCGCGGCCTCGCGCTCGGTGTACGAGATCAGCGCCAAGTTCGACGAGGCGCCGCTGGCGTACACGCTCTCCGCGGTGGCGGCGGTGGTCTACGTGTTCATCACGTACACGCTGGTGCGGGGCGGGGAGACGGCCCGCAGGGCGGCGCTGGTGTGCTGCGCCGCCGAGCTCGCGGGCGTCCTGGTGGTGGGGACGTGGACGCTGGTCGCGCCGTCCGCCTTCCCCGACTCCACGGTGTGGTCGCAGTTCGGCTACGGCTACGTCTTCATCCCGGTGCTGCTGCCGCTGAGCGGCATCTGGTGGCTGCGGCGGTCGCGTACCGCCTGAGCCGGGGCCTCAGGCGGCCTTCTCCAGGGTGACGAGGGTGAGCCGGGGGCCGATCTCGCGGGCGCCGACCTGGGCGTAGCCCTTGGCGCGGTAGAGGCGGAGGTTGCCCTCGCTGCGGTGGCCGGTGAAGAGCTGGAAGCGCTTGGGCGCGGTGTCCGCCGCGGCGAAGTGGCGCTCGATGGCGTCGAGCAGCCGGCCGCCGATGCCGTGGCGGCGCATCCGGGGGTGGACGATGAGCTTGGCGATGTGCACCGTGCCGTCCTCGTCGGTGCGGGCGCGGACGGAGGCGACGACCTCGTCGCCGAGCCGGGCCACCAGGCAGTGGCCGTCGGCCAGCTCGGCGCGGACGGCGTCGAGCGGCTGGGTGAGCGGCTCGATGGACCAGTCGCCGTACAGCTCCGCCTCGCTCTGGTAGCAGAGGTACTGCAGCTTGAGGATCTGCTCCGCGTCCTGCGCGGCCGCCGCCGAGATGGTCACACTCAGGCCCATGTGTGCATGCCTCCCGCTCATCTGGTCACCGATCGGTCCCCCGCACCCTTCCCCGTCGGTGGGAGGCGGGAACCTCTGCCGCGAGCATTCTGCGCAGGCATCCCAGGCAACGGGAACGCATCGGCCCCAGACTGCCTTGTGAGATACCCAACGTTCCTGCGATTTCCCGGTAGGTGGGGTCGGCGGGGTCGAGCATCGCGTCGAGGAGGCGGGGGCAGCGGCCGGGCGTCCGGGTGACGGCGGCGCGCAGGGTGCGGCGCCGTTCGGCGGTGAGGGCCGAGCCCTCGGGGCCCGGCGGCTCCTGGCGCGGGTCCGGCGGGGCGTCCCCGTGGTACGGGCGCTCGCGGCCGGTGGTGCGGCGGGCCCGGCGGCCCGCGGTGCGGACGGCGCGGCGGAGCCAGTCGGCGGGGTGCTCGGGGGCGTCGTCGGCGCTGAGCCGTTCCAGGAGCCGCAGCCAGACGGCCTGTTCGAGGTCGCCGGGCTCGATCCCGGCGGCCGCGGCCTCGGCCCGCGACTCGGCGGCGAGCAGCGGGGTGAGGGTGGCGAGGAGGGTTTCCGGGGTGGTCATGACCGCCACGATGCGGCGGCGCGGGGGTGCGGTTGCGGCGCGGGCGGGGAACCACCCGGTCGGCGTACGGCGCCGACCGGGCGGCCCGCCTCAGCGGCCGGCGGCGTCGCGGAAGTCCGCAGCGGCCAGCAGGGCGGTGTCCGGGTTGTCGGAGAAGACGCCGTCGATGCCGGTCGCGAAGTACCGCTCCAGTGCGCCGAAGGCGTCGCCGTAGGCAGTCGGGTCGGTGCCCCTGCGGAAGTCGGCCGGCAGGAAGGTGTTCTCGTTGCGCTGGGTGTACGGGTGGAGGATCAGGCCCTCCGCGTGGGCGTCCCGCACCAGGCCGGTCGGGGTGCCCAGCCGGCCGGCGGCGTCCTTGGGGATCACCAGGTCGAGCGTGGGACCGATGCCCTGGGCGTACGAGGCGATCCAGCGCAGCCCGGCCGGGGTGACGAGGTCCGCGACGGTGCGCGGGTCGCCGGCCTCGGTGAAGTCCCAGGGGCGGGTGGCCGCGCCGGAGAGCAGCACCACGAGCGGGGAGTCGACCAGCTTCGACAGGCGCTGGATGCTGCTGGGCTCGAAGGACTGGAGGAAGACCGGGGAGTCCGCGCGGTGGCGGCCGTAGCGGCGCAGCAGCCTGGCGAGGCGCTCCTCCAGACCGAGGCCGATCGAGCGGAAGTACGAGGGGTGCTTGGTCTCGACGTGGAGCCAGATCTCGCGGCCCCGGCGGCGGCCCTCCTCGTCGGCCCAGCGCAGGACCTCCTCGAAGGTGGGGACGGTCCAGCGGCCGTCGTAGAGGGTGTTCTCCTGGCGGGTGCCGGGGATCCGCTCCTCGGCCCGCAGCGTCTTCAGTTCGGCGAGGGTGAAGTCCTCGGTGAACCAGCCGGTGTAGGGGACGCCGTCGACCGACTTGGTGGTCCTGCGGGAGGCGAACTCGGGGTGGTCGGCCACGTCGGTGGTGCCGGTGATGTCGTTCTCGTGGCGGCAGACCAGGTGTCCGTCCTTGGTGGGGACGAGGTCCTGCTCGATGACGTGGGCGCCGAGGTCCAGGGCGTGCCGGTAGGAGCCGAGGGTGTGCTCGGGGCGGTAGCCGCTGGCGCCGCGGTGGGCGATGACGGTGGGGACGGGGAGCGAGCGGTAGCCGCGCCCGTGGCCCCGTCCTTCGCCCCGTCCCTCCGGGCGGCCGGTCTCGGTGGCCGCCTGTGCGGTGCCCGTGCCGGCGGCCAGTGCGGCGGAGACGCCGAACGCGGCGGCGCCGGCCGCGCCGAGCACGGTGCGGCGGTCCGGGGTCCGGGGTGCGCCCTGGGTCATGGAGGTCCTCCTGTGTGATGTCCCGCACCTGTCGATGGGTGGACCCGACGGTAGGCAGCGCTCCCCTACGGGCGGCAGACCTGGGCGGAACATGGCGGAAACTCGCGTCAACAGCGTGTATCCGTTCGGTGAACCCGATGTGCGCGGGGCGGTGACCCGCGAGTATCGTCGCGTGCTGCACCGTAGGCTCCCCGGAGCCGCCCGCCCGACACCGGAGGAACCGTTGTCCCGTCACGCGATCGTCAAGGCCACCCTCGGTCCGATCCTGCGTCTGATGTTCCGCCCCCGTGTCGAGGGCGCCGAGAACGTCCCCGGGACCGGGCCGGTGATCCTCGCGGGCAACCACCTCACCTTCATCGACTCGATGATCATGCCGATCTGCCTGGACCGCCAGGTCTTCTTCATCGGCAAGGACGAGTACGTGACGGGCAAGGGCTTCAAGGGCCGGCTGATGGCGTGGTTCTTCACC
The DNA here is from genome assembly GCF_014656075.1 of Streptomyces hydrogenans. Classification (GTDB taxonomy): domain Bacteria; phylum Actinomycetota; class Actinomycetes; order Streptomycetales; family Streptomycetaceae; genus Streptomyces; species Streptomyces hydrogenans. The sequence continues at coordinate 5,321 of NZ_BNBS01000094.1, read as the reverse complement.
AGCGTCGGCATGATCCCGGTGGACCGGGACGGCGGCCGCGGTGGTGTGGCGGCGCTGATGACGGGCCGCCGGGTCCTGGAGGAGGGGAAGATCTTCTCGATCTACCCGGAGGGCACCCGCTCCCCCGACGGCCGCCTCTACCGGGGCCGTACGGGCGTGGCCCGGCTGACGCTGATGACCGGCGCGCCGGTGGTGCCGTTCGCGGTGATCGGCACGGACAAGGCGCAGCCGACGGGTGCGGGCTTCCCCCGTCCGGTGCAGGTGACGGTCCGCTTCGGCGAGCCGCTGGAGTTCTCCCGGTACGAGGGCATGGACCGCGACCGGTACGTCCTTCGGGCGGTGACGGACTCGGTGATGGCGGAGGTCATGCGGCTGTCGGGCCAGGAGTACGTGGACATGTACGCCACGAAGGCGAAGGAGGCCGCGTAGCGGTCGGCCGTACGCGCGAGGGCGCCCCCGGAGCTTTCCGGGGGCGCCCTTTCGCGTGCGGTGGGTGCGTCAGTGCTCGACGCCGTCCGCCAGCTTCTGGTCCCTGAGGAGGAACCAGGCGGCCACGGCGGTGGCCAGGAGGACGGCCGCGCCCGCGCCGGCGGCGATCCGCAGGCCGTCGACGAACGCCTCCTGGGCGGCCGAGACCAGCTGGCCCGCCTGGGCCGGGTCGAGGGCCGAGGACGCCTCGACGGCGCCGCCGAGCGAGTCGTGGGCGGCCGCGGCCACATCCGACGGGATGCCGGCCGGGGTGACGAAGCCGCGGTAGACGCCGGTCACGATGGAGCCGAGGACGGCGATGCCGAGGGCGGCGCCGAGCTCGTACGCGGTCTCGGAGACGGCGGACGCGGATCCGGCCTGGTCCTTGGGGACGCTGGAGAGGATCACGTCGGCGGTGACCGTGAAGGCGAGGCCCGCGCCGACGCCGACGACGAGGAGGCTGGCGCCGAGGAGCGGGTAGCCGGTGGTCTGCCCGATGGCGGTGAGGACCGCGAGGGCGAGGCCGATGGCGGCGAGGCCGCCGGCGACGACCGAGCGCACCGAGTACCGGCGGGCGACCCGGCCGGCGAGCAGACCGGCCGTCACGGAGCCGATGGCGGCCGGGAGTTCGGCGAGACCGGCCTCCAGCGGGGAGCGGCCCTGGACCAGCTGGAAGAACTGGGACAGGAAGAACACCAGGCCGGCGAGGCCGAGGATGGTCAGCAGGTCGGCGAGGACGGCGCCGGAGAAGCCGCGGTTGCGGAAGAGGCGCATGTCCAGGAGCGGCGCCGGCAGGGTGAGCTGGCGGCGGACGAACCCGGTGAGGCCGCCGGCGCCGACGAGCGCGGCGACGGCCACGTCGAGGGTGAGGCCGTGCGAGGCCAGTTCCTTGACGGCGTAGACGACGCCGATCATGCCGACGAGGGAGAGGCCGACGCTGGGCAGGTCCCACGGGCCCGGGTTCGGGTTCTTCGACTCGGGGATGAACTTGACGCCGACGACGATCAGGACGGCCATGACGGGCAGGTTGATGAGGAAGACCGAGCCCCACCAGAAGTGCTCCAGCAGGAAGCCCCCGACGACCGGGCCGACGGCGGCACCGGCCGAGGCCATGGCACCCCAGACGCCGATGGCGAGGCTGCGCTCGCGCGGGTCGTGGAAGAGGTTCCGGATGAGGGCCAGGGTGGACGGCATCAGGGTCGCGCCGGCGACGCCGAGCAGGGCGCGGGCGGCGATCATCATCTCGGGGCTGGACGCGTAGGCGTTCAGGACCGAGACGGCGCCGAACGCGGCGGCGCCGACGAGGAGCAGCTTCTTGCGGCCGATGCGGTCGCCCAGGCTGCCCATGGAGACCAGCAGACCGGCGATGACGAAGGAGTAGACGTCGCCGATCCAGAGCAGCTGGGTGCCGGAGGGCTTCAGGTCCTCGGAGAGGAACGGGGTCGCCAGGCCGAGCACGGTGGCGTCCACGGCCACCAGCAGCACGGCCAGGACGAGCGCGGCGAGGGCGAGCCACCGGCCGGGACGGCGCACGCCCTCGATATGGCTTTCCTCGTCGCCCTTGTGGTGGCGGACGGTTTCGGTGGTCACTTCTCCACGCTCCTGCGCGCTCCGCCGAGCAGCAGCTCGGCGATCATGTATGAAAAGTCGTTGGCGGCGACCCGCCCGTCGGCGACGGCCCAGGCCCCCGATCCGATCAGCCCGTAGAACGCCTCGCACAGCCAGGCGGGGCTGAGGTCGATCCGGAAGGTGCCCTCCTCCTGGCCGCGCCGGAAGAGGGCGACGAGCCGGGCGTCGAGCCGGGCCCAGCCCTCGTTCTGCCCGTCGCCCTCGAACAGCTGGTTCTCGGTGACGAGGAAGGCGAGCAGCGGTGCGGCGGGCTCGGAGGCGGCGACGAGGCGCCGGACGGCCTCGTCGGCCGGTCCCTCCTCGATCCGGGCCGCGTCGAGCGCGGCCTCCGCCTCCTCGATGCACATCTGTTCCAGCGCCCGCACGAGGGCGTCCCGCCCGGCGAAGTGCCGGTGCAGGGTGGCCCGGCCGATGCCCGCGGCCCGGGCGACCTCGTCCATGGTGGCGGTCGCCTTGCGGGAGAGCAGGGTGGCGGCGGTGCGGAGCACCTGGGTGCGGTCGACTGACATGAGACGACCATACACCGAATGAGACATCTTTGTCTCACCTGAAACGCGAAGCGCTCGGGCGAGGGGCCATGGAAGGGGTCCCTGGACGCCCGGGAACGCGAAAACGCCCGAAGGCCCCGCGAGGGGGCCTTCGGGTGGGTGGGCAGGGGTGCGCCGGGCGCGGCTACTTCTGCTTGGCGGTGGCCCAGGCGTGCTGGACGACCAGATCGGCCTTGACCTCGACGAGCTGGACGGCGACGGCGGAGGGGGCGGTGCCGCCGCGGCCGTCCCGGGAGGCGAGGGCGCCGGGGACGTTGAGGACCGTGCGGACCTCGGGGGTGAGGTGCTCGGAGATCTTGGCGAACTGCTCGTCGGTCAGCCCGTCCAGCTCCTTGCCCTCGGACTCGGCGACCTTCACGCACTCGCCGGCGACCTCGTGGGCGACGCGGAACGGCACGCCCTGCTTGACCAGCCACTCGGCGATGTCGGTGGCGAGCGAGAAGCCGGCCGGGGCCAGCTCCTCCATGCGCTCCCGGTTGACGGTGAGCGTGGCCATCATGCCGGTGAAGGCGGGGAGCAGGACCTCCAGCTGGTCGCAGGAGTCGAAGACCGGCTCCTTGTCCTCCTGGAGGTCGCGGTTGTAGGCGAGCGGCAGGGCCTTGAGGGTGGCCATCAGGCCGGACAGGTTGCCGATGAGGCGGCCGGACTTGCCGCGGGCCAGCTCGGCGATGTCCGGGTTCTTCTTCTGCGGCATGATCGACGAGCCGGTGGAGAAGGCGTCGTGGAGGGTGACGAAGGAGAACTCCTTCGTGTTCCAGATGATGATCTCCTCGGCGATCCGGGAGAGGTTCACCCCGATCATCGCCGTGATGAAGGCGAACTCGGCGACGAAGTCGCGGGAGGCCGTGCCGTCGATCGAGTTGCCCGCCGAGCCGCGCTCGAAGCCGAGGTCCTTGGCGACCGCCTCCGGGTCGAGCCCGAGGGAGGAGCCGGCCAGCGCGCCGGAGCCGTACGGGGAGACCGCCGTGCGGGTGTCCCACTGGCGCAGCCGCTCGGCGTCCCGCGAGAGGGACTGCGCGTGGGCGAGCACGTGGTGGGCGAAGAGCACCGGCTGGGCGTGCTGGAGGTGGGTCCGGCCCGGCATGGCGACGTCGGGGTGCGCCTCGGCGAGGCCGACGAGCGCGTCCTGGAGGTCGGCGACGAGCCCGCCGATGATCCGGGCGTGGTCGCGCAGGTACATCCGGAAGAGGGTGGCGACCTGGTCGTTGCGGGACCGGCCGGCCCGCAGCTTGCCGCCCAGCTCGGCGCCGAGCCGCTCCAGGAGGCCGCGCTCCAGGGCGGTGTGGACGTCCTCGTCGGCGATGGTGCCGGTGAAGGAGCCGTCGGCGACGTCCGCCTCCAGCCGGTCGAGCCCGGCCAGCATCCGGGTCAGCTCGTCCTCGGTGAGCAGCCCGGCCTTGTGGAGCACGCGCGCGTGGGCCCGGGACCCGGCGATGTCGTACGGCGCGAGGCGCCAGTCGAAGTGCACCGAGGCGGAGAGCTTCGCGAGGGCCTCGGCCGGACCGTCGGCGAAACGCCCGCCCCAGAGCCGGACGTCACCGTTGTTGCTGCTCACTTCTGGTTGCTCCTCGCCTCGGTCACCGAAACCCTTGATGCATGAGTATGCAGAACTCTGCATGATTCGTCAATCGGAGGGGTTCGGGAAGGAAAACCCCAGGTCGGGACGGTGGCCCCGGGGATACAGTCCGCCGCATGACGCGTGAACGGTTCCTGGGCCCCTCGCAGTACCTGCACCGGGGAGAACGGCTTCTGCACGGCAAGGACACGGCCTCGGCCGTGGGCGCCGGGCGCGCGGAGGACTGGGCGCAGCTCGACTCCGACGTCTTCTCCGGCACCCTGGGCCGCGTCGCCGGATGGAGCGGCCGGTCCACGTTCCTGCTCGGCGCCCACTGGTTCGACTGCCGCGAGGTCGCCGACTGGGACACCGCCCCGTACTGGGACGAGGAGACCGGCGCCCCGTCCTGGGGACGCCCGCCCACCCCGGCCGAACTCGCGCTGGGCCTGTGCCACGCCGACCCGCGGGTCCGGGCGGCGGCCCTGGACGAGGCCGGTCCCGCCGCCCCGCCGCCCCTCCTGCTGCTCCGCTGCGCGGACGGCGACGAGGCGGTGCGCGACCGGGCCCGCGCCACCTTCACCGCCGTCCCCGCCCGGCCCGACGACGACACCGTCCGCGCCCCCGCCGCGCTCGCCCTCCGCGTCGGCGCGCGTCGGCACGGCCGCTGGGGACGGGACGCGGTGCTCGCGCGGACCGGCGGCGTCCCCCGGGACGCGGTGCGCGAACTGCGGGCGAGCGGGGACCACGACCGGTGGGACGCCCGGAAGGCGGGAATCCGGGCCGGGGCGGAGGCCGGGATCCTGGACGGCGACGCCCTCTACGGCCTCGCCCTGACCGCCCGGGACGCGAGCGAGCGGCTGGAAGCGCTGAGGGGCGCGCTCGGCACCCGGCGGGACGCGCCCGCGCGCGCCCGGTTCCTCGCGTTCCTGGAGGCGTGCGAGGGCTCCGAGGTGCGCGTCCTGGCGCTGCGGTACGCGGCCGAGGCCGGTCTCACCTCCCCCGACGACCTGGCCGCCCTCGCCCTCGGCCACCGCGACCGGCACGCCCGGCGGCTCGCCGCCCGCCTGCTGCCCGGACGGACCGGCGCCGAGGCGGGCATCGCCGCGCTGCCGGGCGCCGCC
>NZ_BNBS01000093.1 GCF_014656075.1 Streptomyces hydrogenans | reverse complement strand
CGAGGGCGCCGGCGAGGCCGGGCTCGGCGGCGGCGAGCGCGGCTCCGGCGAGGACGAGGACCGCCGCGACCCGCAGCGTCCCGCCCGGTCCCCGGCGCCGTCCGGCGGCGGTGAGCAGCGGTGTGCCGGCGGCCATGCCGATCCCGAACACCGTGAGGAGCCAGGCCGCCGCGCCCACGGACACCCCGAGCGAGGCGGCGGCCTGGGGCACGACGAGAGCGGGGCCGGAGACCCCGGCGGCGGCCGGGGCGGCGAGCCCGGCGAGCAGTAAGCCGCGTCTGTGGGAGGGGAGTTGAACGCGCGGGGCGGTGACGGGGTGGGCCCCCGGACGGGTGGTCGTCATGCCGCGAGAGAACTACACCGTTCGGTTCACTGTCAAGACTGAACTGTTTGGTTGACAGGCTGAACCGATCGGTTTAGCTTCGTCCCCGTCGCACCGCCGCCGGCCCTCCACCACCCGCCGACGGCCCGTCACCCAGGGGGATTCCATGACCGCCACCGTGCTCGCCGTCTCCGGCTCGCTCCGCGCCGACTCGCACAACACGCTCCTGCTGCACGCCGCCCGCAAGTTCAACCCCGGCGGCCTCGACATCGAGATCTACGAGGACCTCCGCGCGATCCCGCCGTACGACCAGGACCTCGACCACCCCGACCGCCGCCCCGCCGCCGTCGCGGAACTGCGCCGCCGGGTCACCGAGGCGGACGGCCTGCTCATCGCCACCCCCGAGTTCAACTACTCGGTGCCCGGCGTGCTCAAGAACGCGATCGACTGGATCTCCACCGACGGGACCCGCACCGAGGGCCTGCCGCTGCACCGCAAGCCGATCGCGATCCTCGGCGCCGCGCCCACCAACTTCGGCACGGTCCGCGCGCAGCTGGCGCTGCGCCAGGTCTTCGTGTGGACCGACAGCGACGTCGTGGTGAAGCCGGAGGTCCACCTCTTCCGCTCGCACGAGCGCTTCGACGCGGACGGCACCCTGACCGACGAGACGTCCGTCGCGCTCCTCCGCGATCTGCTGACCGCGCTCAGGACGAAGATCGAGAACCGCGCCTGACGGCCGTCACGGCACCCGCGGGCGTCAGGCGCGGCGGGCGAGCACCAGCACCGCCGCGGCGGTGAGCGCGGCTCCGGCCGCCATCACCCCGCGGTGCGAGCGCCACGACAGCACCGACCACCGGGACTCCGCCGAGAGGACCGAGCCGAGGCTGGCCCAGGAGCCGGCGGAGAGGACGGACGCGGCGGAGCCCACCGACCCGACGGACAGGAAGGACCCGACGGAGCCGATCGACAGCGTCGAGCCGACCGAACCGATCGACAGGAACGAGTCGCGGGAGCAGAGGGACCAGCGGGAACCGTCAGCGCTCATGTCCCGATCGTAGGCACGCACCCCTACCCGGCGCAGGCCGGCAGGAACTCCAGGCCCTCCGGCGTGCCGAAGCGGATGACGGCGAGATACGCCTCCGGGTAGTCGCAGCCGACCTCGGTCCACTGCACGGCGAAGAACGTCCAGACGGCGAACCCCGCGAGGAACCACCAACCCCAGCCCTTTGACATGCACAGCCCGTACCCGTGGGGCCGCCGGAGGAACCGGTTCCCCCGGCGGCCCTTCGGGCGCGGTCAGCCGCGCGGGGTGACCGAGCCCGCGTAGACGTTCTTCGGCGTGACGATCCCGGTGACCGCGCGCGCCACCAGGGTGGAGGGCTCCTGGCCGCCGCTCAGGGAGTCCGTGTTGAGCATCAGGACGAGGGTGGCCTTCTGCGAGGGCAGGTAGACGGTGACCGTCTCGTACCCGGGCAGCGAGCCGTTGTGCCCGATCCAGCCGTTCGTGTCCAGGATCCCGAGCCCGTAGGACGTGCCCGGGAAGCCGGTCGGGAGGGTCTTGAGGCGCTGCGCCTGGGTGGCGGGGCTGAGGAGTTCACCGGTGGCGACCACCCGGGCCCAGCGGCGCAGGTCGGCGAAGTCCGAGATCATCCCGCCCGCCGCCCACGCCCAGCTCGGGTTCCAGTCGGTCGCGTCGGCGGTCGCGCCGCTGAGCGTCTGGTCGGTGTAGCCGCGCGGGTGCGGCTCCGGGAACTCCGCGCCCTTCGGGAGGAAGGAGTGCCGCAGCCCGGCCGGCCGGATCACCCGCTCGTGCAGCACCCGCGCCAGCGGCCGGCCGGTGACCTTCTCGACGACCAGACCGAGCAGGACGAGGTTGGAGTTGGAGTACTGGAAGGTCGCGCCCGGCTGGAAGGTGTTGGCGTGCCGGTAGCCGTACGACACGGCCTCCCACGGGTTGAACGGCCGCTCCGGCGCGCTCAGCAGGTCGTGCTCGAAGTCGGGGTCCGCGGTGTACGGGAACAGCCCGCTGCGCATCCCGGCCAGCTGCCGCAGGGTGATCTCGTGCCCGTTCGGCACCCCCCGGACGTAGTCGTCGATCGGGTCGTCGAGCCCGACCTTCCCCTCGTCGACGAGCTGGAGCAGCGCCGTGACGGTGAACGTCTTCGTCTCGCTGCCGATCCGGAGGTAGCCCCGCGTCGACATCGGCTCGCCGGTCTTCTTGTCGGCGACCCCGGTGGCCCGGACGTAGCACCCCTTCCCCGGCATCCAGACACCGACGACGAGCCCGGGGATCCCGGCGTCCCGGCGGACCTTCTCGACGGTCGTATCGAGGCGCGAGGTGAGCGCCGGCGGCAGGCTGCTGCCGCCCCCGCCGGCGCAGGCGCCGTCGCCGTGACGGTCCGGGCCGGCGAGCGGGACCGGGGCGGGGACGGGCGCCGCCGTGGCCGGGAGCGCGGCGGGCGTGAGCGCGGCGGCCGCCAGCAGCAGGACGGCGGCGAGGAGCCGGCGGCGGGGGGTGGTGCGTCGCATGAGGGAGCGCCTTCTGGACGTGGGGGGCTTCGGGCCCGCGGGGCCGGTGGGGGACCGGGGGCGGCGGGCCGTGGGCGTACGGGCGCTGCCAGATCAGCACCGGCACCCGCGCCGGCGCCCGGCCCGTCGGCGGGACCGGCCCCGAGTCCACTCGTTCGGCGCCGCCGACCCCTTACCGGCCGCCCCCGGTCGGCCCAGCGGCCGGACGGACGTCAACCCGGCTCGCGGCCCGTCCAGGTGACGGCGCGGGGCCGCCCGCAACCCCGCCCCCGCCGGAACGTTCCACCGGGTGTCCCCTTCCCGTCCGTCACCCAGGGAGCGACACCCGTGCCCCGTCCCCCCTCCCGCACCGCCCCTCCCGGCATCCCGGCCCCCCGACGGGGGAGGCGGAGGTGACGCGCGGCGTGCTGGTGGGGCGGCGGCCCGCACCGGGCGAGGTGGCGGACGCGTACGACGCCGTGGTGATCGGCTCGGGGGCGGGCGGGCTCACCACCGCGGTCTGCCTGGCCCGGCAGGGCCGGCGGGTGGCGGTCTTCGAGCAGCACTACACCGCCGGCGGCTACACCCACGCCTACCGGCGGCGCGGCTGGGAGTGGGACGTCGGCATCCACTACGTCGGCCAGCTGGCGCCGCGCGAGCCCGTCCGGGTGCTGTCGGACTACCTGACGGGCGGCGCGCTGCGCTGGGCCCCGCTCGGGGACCCGTACGACGAGTACCGGCTGGCGGGCGAGGTGCACCGGGCCCCCGTCGGCTTCGACGCCTACCGGGCCGGGCTGATCGCCCGCTTCCCGGCCGAACGGGCCGGGATCGAGGCGCTGTTCCGGCTGATCGCCCGCTGCCGCGCCGTGCTGCCCGCCCTCGCGCTCGGTCGGCTGTCGGGGCCGGTGGCGCGCCGGCTCGCCCGGCTGCTGAGGGCTGCGGCCGTCCCGGCCGAGGCGCTGCGCCCCGCCCGCGAGGTGGTGGCCGGACTCGTCCGCGACGAGCGGCTGCGGCAGGCGGTGCTCACCCCGAGCGTGCTGCTGCTCGCCGACTCCTCCTCCCGGCTGCCCTTCTTCCTCCTCGCGGTGCTGTTCGAGCACTTCAGGACCGGGGCCTGGTACCCGGTGGGCGGCAGCGCCGCCATCGCCCGCGCCCTGGCCGAGCCGGTCCGCGCCGCCGGGGGTGAGGTCTTCGTCCGCACGCCGGTCGCCCGGATCACGCTCGACGGGACCCGGGCGACCGGCGTGGTCCTGGCGGACGGCACCCGGGTGCGCGCCCCCGTCGTGGTCAGCGCGGCGGGCGCCCACCACACCTACCGCACCCTGCTGCCCCGTCCGTCCGGCGCCGCCCCGGAGCCCGACCCCCTGGAGGGCCTGCGGAACGGCTACCCCTTCGTGCTCCTCTTCCTCGGCCTCGACGGCGACCCGGCGGAACTGGGCCTGCCCCGGCACAACCTGATGGTCACCGACGGCGACTGCGACGCCTTCTTCGACGCCGGCGCGGGGAAGGGCGTCCTCGACGGCGGCACCGGACCGGCACCCGGCGGCCTCCCCGCGGGCTCCGCCGCCCCTACCAGCGGCCTGTTCCTCTCCTTCTCCTGCGCCAAGGACCCGACCTGGACCGCCCGGCACCCCGGCCGGTCCACCGGCGAGATCCTCGCCTTCGTCGACCCCGAGCTGTTCGCGCCCTTCCGGGGCTCGCGGTGGCGGGACCGGGACCCGGAGTACCTGGCCCTCAAGGCCGCCCTCGCCGAGCGGCTGCTCGACCGGCTGTACCGCGAACTGCCCCGCACCCGGGGCCGGGTGGCGTACCACGAGCTCGGCACCCCGCTGACGGCCGAGCACTTCGCCGGCTGGCCCGGCGGCAGCCTCTACGGCCTCGCCAAGGACGTCGCCGCCTTCGGGGACGGCCACGGGCCCGGGCTCGCCGACCGGCTGCGGCCGCGCACCGCCCACGACGGCCTGTACCTCGCCGGCCAGGACGTCCTGGCCGGAGGGTTCATGGGCGCGGTCACCGGCGGGCTGCTCGCCGCCCACGAGGCACTGGACCGGCGCGGCCGGGCCCGGCTGTGGACGGGGCTGCTGGCGTCCGCAACCGGACGGTCCCGGGGAGCGTCCGACCTGGCATGACCAGCACGGACGACACCACCATGGCCGACCGCTACCTCTACCTCACCCGGCACGGCGAGGCCACGCCCGACGAGAGCGGGCTCTCGGAGGCGGGGCGGCGGCAGGCCGCGCTGCTCGGCGACCGGCTCCGGGGCGTCCCGCTGGCCGCCGTCCACCACGGGCCGCTCGCCCGCGCCGCCGAGACCGCGCGGCTGATCGGCGAGCGGCTCGACGGGGTGCCCGTGAAATCCGGCGAGGCGGCCGGTGACTACGTCCCGTACGAGCCCGCCCGCGCGGAGCTGCCGGCGGAGATCGCCGATCGCATGCTCGGGTTCCTGGAGCAGTTCCCCGCCGAGGAGCGGGAGCGGGGTCCGGAGCTGGCGGCGGAGGCGATGGCCCGCTTCACCGGGCCGGTGCCGGGGGACGAGCCGCGCCACGAGCTGCTCGTCACGCACAACTTCCTCGTCGGCTGGCTCGTCCGGGACGCGCTGGACGCGCCCGCCTGGCGGTGGATGGGCCTCAACCACGCGAACGCGGCGCTCACGGTGATTCGTTACGCCCCCGGCCGCCCGTCGGCCCTGCTCGTCTACAACGACACCGCCCATCTCCCCGCGGACCTCCGCTGGACCGGCTTCCCGCCGGACCTGCACGTCTGAGGCCGGGCGCCCGCCCCCGGTCGCGCGGTCCCCGGGGGTCAGTCGATGTGGACCGTCTGGAACGCCTCGGCCATGCGGCCCGGGGGGAGGCCCGCCGCCGTGGCGTGTTCGGAGAGCCAGGTGCGCAGGAGGCCCGCGAGGTCGTCGAAGTGGGCCGTCTGGGAGGTGTGGAGGCGCAGTGCCTCCACCTTGCGGTCGAAGACGGACGTGACGTCGATGTACTGGTTCGGCGTGGGGCCGGTCATGAGCCACAGCTCGTGGACGGTCCACGGCTCCAGGCCCTCCTCCTTGAGGAGCGAGGGGTGCGCGAAGGGGTTGCGCGCCTCGGGATAGACCGCGCGCAGGCAGGCGTCGCCGACGGCCCGGTGGTCGGGGTGGAGGTCGGCGACGCGGGCCCAGTTGATCTCGGGGGAGGGGATGATGGCCCGCTGCGGCCGCACCTCCCGGATGATCCGGCACAGGTCCCGCCGCAGGGCGACGCTCGGCTCGACGAAGCTGTCGGGGTAGCCGAGGAAACGGACGTCGGCGACGCCGCTGAGCTTCGCCGAGTGGACCTGTTCGGCGCGCCGCAGGTCGGCCATGGCCTGCCGGGGCAGCATCGGGTCGTATCCGCCGGCGTCGCCGTCGGTGACGATGCAGTAGGTGACGCGGGTGCCGCGCGCGATCCACCGCATGACGGTGCCGCTGACGCAGAACTCGATGTCGTCCGGGTGCGCGGCCACCACCAGCAGTGATTCCGGGGCGCTGCGGTCGGTGGGGTGGTCGGTCGCCAAGTCCTCCATGCGTCCAGCCTGTTGGCGGCGAGGGGGCGTCGCAAGGCCGATCCGTGGCGTGAACTGGACATGGCACTTACGCGCCATTCAAAAACTTGGTAGATTCAAATTACTGAACGGCCCATCAAAGGTTCCGGATGACACGGAGGCGACCGGCATGTGCAGGATCCTCGGCTCCTTCGCCGCCAACGCGGCCCGCCCCGACCCGGCCGCGCTCGCCTCGGCCTCGGCCCGCCAGCGCCACGGCGGCCCCGACGAACACCGGGTGCTCAGCGGCCCCGGCTGGTCCCTCGGCTGCGACCGGCTCGCCGTCACCGACCCCCGCGGCGGACAGCAGCCGTACCGCCTCCCGCACCTCCCCGGCGTCCTCGCCGTCCTCAACGGCGAGATCTACAACCACGCCGAACTGCGCCGCTCCCTCGCCGCCCGCGGCCACCGCTTCCCCGACCGCTGCGACGGCACCCTCCTTCCCGCCCTCTACGCCGAGCACGGACCCGCCTTCGCCGAGCACCTCGACGGCATGTTCGCCGTCGCCGTCCTCGACCTGCGCCCCGGCCGGGCCCAACTGGTCCTGGCCGTGGACGACCTGGGCATGAAGCCGCTGCACCTCCACCACGACCCCGAGGACGGCTCCACCCGCTTCGCCTCCGAGGTACCCGCGCTCCTCGCCTTCGGCGGCGTGCGCTTCGCCCCGCGCGTGGACTCCCTCGACACCGTCCTCGCCACCCGCACCGCCTTCTCCGCCGGCACCGCCCTCGACGGCGTCAGCGTCCTCCCGCCCGGCGCCACCGCCCTCGTCCGGCCCGGCGCCGCGCCCGTCGTCCGCCGCCGCGCCCCGCACCGGACCACGCCCCTCGGCGACACCCAGGACGTGCTGCGCCGCGAGGTCCGCCGGCTCGCCGCCGCCGACGTGCCCGTCTGCGCCGTCACCAGCGGCGGCCTCGACTCCGGCCTCGTCACCGCCCTCGCCGCCGAACACGCCCGCGAGACCGACGCCGAGCCGCCGCACACCTTCCACCTCACCTACCGCGGCAACTGGCCCGGCTCCGAGGCCGCCCACGCCCGTTCCGTCGCCCGCCGCGCCCGCACCGTCCACCACGAGATCGCCCTCGACCCCGACGAGCTCCCCTCCCTCCTCACCCGCACCGTCCGCCACCTCGGCCAGCCCAACGCCGACCCCATCGCCCTCTCCACCTACGCCCTCTTCCGCGCCGTCCGCCAGAAGGGCTTCACCGTCGCCCTCACCGGCGACGGCGCCGACGAACTCTTCGGCGGATACGACCGGATGGCGGCGGCCCTCGCCGCCCCGCCCGGCACCGACTGGGCCGCGGCCTACGCCGACGCGCTCTCCGCGGCCCCCCGCATGCTCCGCGAGCACCTCTACACCGCCGACTACCGCGCCCACATCGCCGACACCGGCTCCGCCGCCGACCGCGTCGAACAGGAGCTGCGCTCCGCCGAGGCGGCCGGGGTCGACCGGGTCACCGCGACGACCGCCCTGGAGACGCGGTGGCGGCTGCCCGCCTACCACCTGCGGCGGGTGGACCACCTCGCGATGGCGTGGGGCGTCGAGGCCCGGCTGCCCTTCTGCCAGCCGGCCGTCGTCACCCACGCCCGCGCCCTGCCGTCCGCCGCCCGCACCGGCAAGCGCGCGCTGTACGAGGCGGGCGCGGAGCTGCTGCCCGCGTCCGTCCTGCGCCGCCCCAAGCAGCCCTTCACCCTGCCGGTCGAGGCGATGATCGCGCCCGGCGGCCCGCTCCTCGACACCGTCCGCGAACTCCTCTCCCCGGCCCGCCTCGTCCTCGGCGGCAAGGTCCGCGCCGACCGCGTCGGCCGCCTCCTGGCCCGCCAACTGGCCCACCCCAACCGCCCCGACGCCCAGGCCCTCTGGGCCCTCGCCGTCCACGAACTCTGGACCGAGGTCCACCGCACCCTCCAGATCCCCGCGAACTATGCGGCGGCCTGACGCGCGCACCACGGACGCCGCGCCCGGCCGCGCCCGGGCACCCGTGGCGGGCGCCGTTCCGCGCGCCCGTCCGTGCAGCCCCGCGGACCGACGGCCCACCCGCGCCGGCACCGCGCTCCTCGTGCGGGCCCACGACGCCCCCGGCCCGACGCTCGTCGTCCCGCTCGACCGGGTGCCGGGCGGTCAGCTGGGGCTCGGGAGCGAGCTGGCCCGGCTCCCGGCCGCGTACCGCAAGATCGCGCTGTACGGGGACGACGGCGCCGGGGGCCTGCGGTACCGGTTCGTGCAGCGCCTGCCCGACGGCGGGTTCGACTTCCGGGCCGGCTGCGGGCACTCGCTGCTCGCCTGCGTCGTCGCCGAGGGCCGCCCGGGCCCGGTGACCGTCCGCGCGCTCACCACCGGCGACACCGTCCTGTGCGAGCCGGAGCCGCGCGGCCGGGACGCGTACACCCTGCACTTCCTGCGGCCCCCGGACGCCCCGGGCACGCTGCCGACCGGCCGGCCCCGGGACCGGCTGCTCGGCGTGCCGGTCAGCCTCGTCTCGTACGGGAACCCCTACGTGTTCGTGGACGCCCGACACGTCCGCGCGCCCGCCGAGGCGCACCTGCTCGCGCTCCGCGCCGAGGCCGCCCGGCTGCTGGGGCACCCGCCGGACTCCGCGCTCCCGAAGATCGCCGCGGTCGAGGCGACGGCGGCCGGGCTCTCGGTGCGCGCGCTCACCGTCGGCGGCTGGCATCCGCGGCTGGCGGTGCCGGGCGCGGTGGCGCTGGGCGCGGCGGGGGCGCTGGAGGGGACCGTCGTGCCCCGGGTCGACGGGGCGGTGCGGACCCCGGGCGGCACCGTCACCGTCTCGGCCCGCCCGGACCGGGTCAGCGTGCACCACAAGCGGGCGACGGTGCTCGGCGCCCGCCCGCTGCCGGGGCGCTGGCGTGTCCACGCAACGGCGTGAACGCGCAGCCTTCTCGCAGGTCCCGCGCCCGCTTCCTCTGCCACGCTGAAACGGACCGGCCACAGGCAGCCGTATCCGTGGGGAGAGCAGACACACATGAAATTCGAGAATCTGCGTGTCGTCGTGACCGGCGCGTCCCGCTCCTTCGGCCGCGCGCTCGCCGTCGGATTCGCCCATCTCGGCGCGGAGGTCTACGTGTCGGCGCGGACGGTGGAGGCGGCGGAGCGGACCCGGACGGAGGTGATGGGGTCGGCCCGCGACCGCATCCACGCCTTCGGCTGCGACCTCTCCCGGCCCGCCGAGATCCGGGAGTTCGCCGCCCGGGTGGGCGAACGCACCGGCCACGTCGACCTGTTGGTGAACAACGGCGCGCGCTGGCTGGACGGCATGGACCTGGAGGCGGCCGGCGACGCCGAGATCATGGAGACCATCGAGTCCACGGCCGGCGGCACCGTCCTCATGGTCAAGCACTTCCTGCCGCTGCTGCGCGGCTCGCTGCGGCCCGACATCGTGAACATGGTGGCCGTGCGGGACGCCGGGGGCGCCTCCGCGACCGCCGCCGACGGGGCGCACGAGGCGTTCTGGGCGGCGAAGAGCGCGCAGGCCGGCTTCGCGGACATCCTGGCCCGCCGGCTGCGGCCGTCCGGCGTGCGGGTCTTCTCCCTCTTCCCTCCCGACTTCTCGACCGCGGACCCGCGGTTCGCGGAGTGGGACGGCGTGCGTCCGAGCGGCGCCGAGGCCGACGACAAGCTGACCACGCAGGCGCTCTTCGAGTGCATCGTCTACGCCGTCGAGCAGCCCCGCGACTGCTTCATCCGCTCCTTCCACTTCGAGCCCCGCTGACCCCCGGACCCCCTTCCCGCCACGCTCAGGAGGCTTCCGTGAGCACCCCCGTCTGGATCACCGCGACCCCGCCCGCCACCCACGGCGAACTCCACATCGGCCACCTCGCGGGGCCGTACGTGGCCGCCGACGTCCTGACCAGATACCTGCGGGCCGAGGGCGAGCCCGTCCGGTTCACCACCGGCACCGCCGACCACGCCAGCTCCGTCGAGCTCCGGGCGCGGCAGCTCGGCCGCAAGCCGGAGGAGGTCGCGGAGGGGTACCGGGCCGCGATCACCGCCGACTGGCTGCGGTCCGGCGTCGCCTTCGACCACATCGTCCGGCCCCGCCGCGACAAGGGGTACGGGCGCTGGGTGCGGGACCTCTTCGCGAAGCTGTACGCGGAGGGGGTCATCGCCCCGCGGACCCGCCTGCTGCCCTACTGCGAGCCGTGCGAGCGGTGGCTGTACGGCGCGCACGCCACCGGTGCCTGCCCGCACTGCGGGGCGGCCAGTGACGGCGGGATGTGCCACGAGTGCGCGCGGCCCAACGACGGCGGGGACCTCATCGGGGCGCGCTGCGCGCTCTGCGACACCCCGGCGGTGGCCCGCCGCTGCCGCCGGCTCTACATCCCGCTGGAGCCCTTCCGGGAGACGCTCGCCGAGTACTGGGCGGCGGCCGGGCTGCCGCCGCGGCTGGCCGCGCTGTGCGAGTCGCTGGTGGAGGACGGGCTGCCGGACATCGCGGTCGGGCAGCCGGCCGAGTGGGGTCTGGCGGTCCCGGTGGAGGGCTTCCCCGACCACCGGATCGACGGCTGCTTCGAGGCGGCGGCGATGCACCTCTTCGGCCACGACACGGGGCCGCTGCCGGCCCGCGCGATCCACTTCTGCGGCTTCGGGCACTCCTTCTGCCACGCGGTGCTGCTGCCGGTGCTGCTGCTGGCGCAGGGCGTGAAGCTGCCGCAGGACTTCAACGTCAACGAGTCCTTCGTGATCGAGGAGGGGGTGCGGGAGGGGAACGTGTGGGCGCTGGACCTGCTCACCGAGTACGGCTCCGACACCCTGCGCCGGCACGTCCTCCAGGCCCGGCCGCTGGGCCGCCGCACGGTCTTCCGGCGGGACCGGCTCGCGGCGGCGCGGCGGGAGCTGGACGAGAACTGGAACAGCTGGCTGTCCCGGCTCTTCGCCGCGGTCCGCGAGGAGTGCGACGGGCTCGCCCCGCAGGCGCTGCCCGGCGGCACGGGCTGGGAGATCCTGGAGCGGCGGCTGCACCGGGCGGTGGACGACCTGCGCGAGGCGTACGGCCCCGACGCCTTCGACCCGCGCCGGGCGGTGGCGGTCCTCGACGAGATGGTGCGCTCGGCGGCCGACTTCGGGCACGTCAACGCGCACGAGCGGTGCCGCCCCACCACCGCCTGCCGCCATCTGCCCGCGCTGGCCGCGCAGTTGGCGGTGGCGTCGGCGCTGACGGCGTGGGCGCGGCCGGTGATGCCGGAGGGCGCGGACCGGCTGGCGGCGGCGCTGCGGGTGGAGCCGGGCCGTCCGGTGGACTGGCACGCGCTGATCCCCCCGCTGCCGGGCACCCGGCTGGCGCCGCCGTCGGGGCCGGTCTTCGGCTTCTGAGCGGCACTCCTGCCGGACCCGAGCTTCTAACCCACTAAGAAGTCCTCTAGTTCCCTCCGACGAGACGTCCGACCCACCCCAACCCCTCCGCCGCGTGCGCCGGCGCGACCCGCGCGGGGGCACGCGGCTCCCCCACCCCTCAGGAGCCCCTCGTGTCCCTGCGCGTCGCCATGCTCAGCGTCCACACCTCCCCGCTCCACCAGCCCGGCACCGGGGACGCCGGAGGCATGAACGTCTACATGGTCGAACTCTCCCGGGCCCTCGCCGAACAGGGCGTGGCCGTCGACCTGTTCACCCGCTGCCAGGACGGCGGCGAGCCCCGGCTCACCGATCTCGCGCCCGGGGTGCGGGTCCGGCACGTGGTGGCGGGTCCGCGCCGGGCGGTGGCCAAGGAGGCGGTGCCCGGTCTCGTCCTGCCCTTCGCCCTCGGCCTCTTCCGGCACGAGCGGGCCTACGACCTGGTCCACTCGCACTACTGGCTGTCCGGGCAGGCGGGGCGGATCGCCGCCTTCGGCTGGGGCACCCCGCTGGTGCACACCGCGCACACCCTGGCCCTGGTGAAGAACGCCCACCTGGCCGAGGGCGACACCCCCGAGCCGGCGGCCCGGATCCTCGGCGAGCGGCAGCTGGCGGCGGAGGCCGACCGGCTGATCGCCAACACGGCGGACGAGGCGGAGGCGCTGCGGAGCCTGTACGGGGCGGACGCGGCCCGCACCGAGGTCGTCCGGCCCGGGGTGGACCTGCGGACCTTCGCCCCGGGACCCGGCCGGGACGCGGGGCGGGCGGCGGCGCGGGCCAGGCTCGGGCTGCCGGCGGACGCCTTCGTGCCGCTGTACGCGGGGCGGATCCAGCCGCTGAAGGGCCCGGACGTGCTGGTCCGGGCGGTGGCGGAGCTGCTGCGGATGGCGCCGGGGCTGCGCGGCCGGCTGCTGGTGCCGGTGATCGGCGGGCATTCGGGGGCGGGGGAGCAGGGCACGGTGGCGCGGCTGGCTGCGGAGCTGGGCGTGGCGGACGTGCTGCGGCCCTGTCCGCCGGTGCCGCAGGAGCGGCTCGCGGAGTGGTTCCGGGCGGCCGACGTGCTGGTGGTGCCCTCGCGCAGCGAGTCGTTCGGGCTGGTGGCGGCGGAGGCGCAGGCGTGCGGGACGCCGGTGCTGGCCTCGGCGGTGGGCGGGCTGCCGACGGCGGTCTGGGAGGGGGTCACGGGGCTGCTGGTGCGGGGCCACGACCCGGTGGAGTACGCCCGCGGGCTGCTGTGGCTGGCCCGTCATCCGCGGGCTCGGGCGACGATGGGGGCAGCGGCGGTCGGGCACGCCCGGGGGATGAGCTGGCGGGGTTCCGCCGCCCGGACGATCGAGGTGTACGAGGACGCGCTGGCGGCGCGCGGGCCGGCCCGGGCGGGGGGTTCGCGGGTGGGGCAAGGGCGGCGGCACGCCCCTGCCCCGGCGGCCCCTCTCTCCTGGAGGAACGAGAAGGCCGTCGCACGAGTCTAGCATCTCTTTTGGTTCGACCAAAGATTAGGGACGCTACGGACCGGCCAATTCCGTTGATTCGGCGGCCGATTGACGCACACACGCCATGGCGGGTCCACGCATCGGAGAACCATGGATTCGCCAACGGGGCGCCTACAGAATGGAGTTGTCTTCAGGGAGAGCCCGGCGGCACGGGCCCCCAGGAGACGGGAATCGGCACACCCGCCCATAAGTGACTCCTGGAGGAATCATGTCCGTCGAGCAGAACTCCGGAATGCAGAAGACCGTCCGCCAGTTCCTGGTCGCCCTCACCGCGTGTCTCGCGGTCGGCGCCGGCGCCGCCTTCGCGGTCAGCCCCGGCAGCGCCCCGGAAAGCGGCCCGGTCCAGCACGCCGGCGTCACCGTCGACTGGCCGCACAACACCGCCACCGCGACCCCCGCCCCGCCGGTGAACTGAATCACCCGCGACCACGCACGAAGAAGGCCCCGCGATCGCTGCCACGATCACGGGGCTTTCGCGTGCCCGGAATTCCGGTGCGGAGCATTCAGTCGAGCCAGCCGAGCCGCACCGCGCGCACTCCGGCCTCGAATCGGCTCGACGCCCCCAATTCCTGCATGAGTTCGGAGAGCATGCGGCTCACCGTGCGCAGCGAGACCCCGAGATTCCGGGCGATCTTCTCGTCCTTCATCCCGTCGGCGAGCATCTGGAGCGCCGCCCGCTGCTGCTCGGACAGGCCGTCGCCGCCCCGCTCGGGCGCCACGTCGTCGCCGTACGGGGTGGCCGTGTGCCAGCAGTGCTCGTACAGGCTCAGGAAGGAGCCGACGAGGAGCGGGCCGCGGGCCAGGATCGCGCCCCGGCCGGGCTCGTCGGGGTGCAGCGGCACCAGGGCGTACTGCTGGTCCACCAGGACCATGGTCATGGGGAGTTCGGGCGCGATCCGGACCTCGACGCCCAGCTCGGCGCGGCGCTTGATCACGGCCGCGGCCTCGGGCCGGACGGCGTCCTGGACGCGGTAGGCGGCGCGCAGCCGGATGCCCTGGGAGAGCTGGCGCGCGTCCCGCTCGAAGATCCGCTCGGGGACCTGGCGGGCCGGGCCGGTGGGGTACATCGAGCAGGACGCCTCCTGGGTGACGTCGACGATGTCCTCCAGGGCCTGCTGGATCCGCCGGTAGTCGGTGATCGCCTCGACCGCGATCTCGGAGCCGGACAGCGAGCCGGGCTGGAGGAAGGCCCCGGCGAGCGTCTCCAGGGTGCTGTACGCCTGGTCGGCCTCGGCCAGGTGCTCGCGGAGCCGGGCCCGCTCGCGGTTGAGGATCCGCAGCAGCGCGATCTCCGGGTGGACCGAGGCGACGGCGCCCTCCTCGGGCCGCCAGTCGGCGTTGCGCAGGTCGGCGGCGGTGGCGTGCCGGCTGGTGGTCGGGACGATCAGGCCGAGGGAGAGCAGCTCGGCCCGACATCGCTCGTACTCCTCCGGCGCGAGTCCTAAGCCGGCGGCGACCTCGGCGTAGTTCGACACCCCGCGACGGCGCAGCTCCTGATAGAGCGTCACCAGCAGCCCGGTCGTGCCGTCCCCCGTGCCGCCGTCCGTGGTGACCATGGCGAGCTTCCCCCTCGTCGTCGCGAATCGACCGTCCGGACCGTTCAGGCTACGCGGTGTCCCGCGCGGTCCCGAGGCCCTCGGGGCCGCCCTCGCCGTCCAGCAGGCCCAGCCGGGCCGCCTTCACCCCCGCCTCGAAGCGGCTGGCCGCGCCGAGTTCGTGCATCACCTCGGAGATGAGCCGGCTGACCGTGCGCAGCGACACCCCCAGGGTGCGGGCCACCTGCTCGTCCTTGATGCCCGAGGCGAGCATCCGCAGCACGGTCCGCTGCTGCTCGGTCAGCACGCCGCCGCCCCGCCCGTCCGGTTCCTCCCGGTGCCCGTAGGGGGTCGCGGCCTGCCAGCAGTACGCGTACAGCGCGCGGTAGACCCGCACCAGGCCCGGGCCGCGGGCCAGGATCGCGGGGGAGCCGGGGTCGCGGGGGTCGGTCGGCAGCAGGGCGAAGGAGTCGTCGGCGAGGACCATGTTCATCGGGACGACGGGGGAGAGGCGGATCTCGGCGCCGAGCGCGGTACGGGCCGCGAGGTGCTGGTCCATCTCCGGCACCTGGCCGACCCGGGCGCTGTACATGGCCTGGACGCGGACCCCGCGGGCGACCCGCTCCCGGTCCCGGTCCAGCTCCAGGCCCATCTCCTCGCGCCGGACCGAGCCGGTGGCCATGGAGTGGACGGAGCCGCGGGCGGTCTTCGTCAGGTCGGCGAGTTCGCGCCGGATCCGGGCCGGGTCGTCGACGATCTCGACCTCGACGTCGGAGCCGGGTTCGGCGCGGGCCCGCAGGAACGGTCCGGCGAGGGTCTCCAGGGCGGTGTGCGCGCGGCTGGTCTCGGCCAGCCGGCTCTCCAGCCGGTCCCGCTCGTGCCGCAGCAGCCCGAGCAGGGCCACGTCCGGGGCGATGACCAGGGGCGAGGGCGCGGTCGTGTCGATCAGGCCGAGGGTGGTCAACTCGGCGCGGGCGCGCTCCCGTTCGGCCTCGGTGAGGTCCAGATCGCGGGCCGCCTCGTCGAGCGGGGCGCCCGGGGCGGCGCGGAGGGCCTGGTAGAGGGCGAGGGCCTGCTCGCCTCCTGTACGTACTCCGGCGGCGTTCTTGGACACGGTGGCAGCAGACTCCCCTCGGATCGCGCGGATCCCGTTGAAAAACGCCCCGGCAGACCCTGCCACACATTCGAACGTTCCGCACGATGTTCACGGACGAAGCCGCACGAGCGGGATCAGGCGGACTCTTCCGCGCAATCGGGGCACAGCCCCTTGAAGACCAGCTCGGTCTCGCCGGCCCGCCAGCCGGGCAGGCTGCCGCGCGGCGGCGCGGGCGCGGGCGCGTCGACGTTCTCCACCCGTCCGCACCGCACGCACAGGGCGTGCTGGTGGCGGGGGCCCGAGATCTCGAAGACGGCCGGCAGGCCGGGCCGGTCGAACTTCCCGACCAGGCCGGTCTCCTGGAAGTGCCGCAGCATCTCGTAGACGGCCTGGCTGGTGAGCGACCCCAGCCGCTCGCGGGCGGTCGCGGTGATCGCCTCGACGTCGAGGTGGCCGCCGGCGGCGAGCACCGAAAGGACCTCCAGGCGCGGCCCGGTGACCCGCAGGCCCACGTCCCGCAGGCGCTGGATCACCGCCTCGCGGCCCGTCAGCTCTTCCACCACTGCCCTCATCTCCGGCCGCCGCCCGGTCGCGCCCCGGCCGGCTGCCGGGCGCCATCTGGTCGACTCAAACGTTTGCGGGCATCGTACCTCTTGCCCGCCCGCCCCGACAGGCGGCGGCCGGTCAGTCGTCCGCACGGCAGACCAGCAGCACCGACTCCGTGCGCTCGTCGATCCGGTGCCGCCGACGACCCTCGATGTGCAGCCCCGCGGAGTGGAGTTCGGCCGCCAGCCGCTCCTGGTCCACGATCCACTTGTCGGTGGTCAGCACCGTCCGCTCCGAGGAGAGCTTGCCGGTCCTGGCCGTGTAGTAGGTGATCCGCTCGCTCATCGCCCCCAGGTCGAAGACCTGCCGGGCCACCACCCACTCGTCGATCCCGTCGAACCGCGGCACCTGGAACGCCCAGGTCCGCCGCGGCTCCGCCACCAGCCCCGCGCCCAGGTGCGCGGTGTAGTCCAGGGCCAGCGCCCCGCCCGCCTCCAGATGGCCCGCGACCTCCCGCAGCAGACCGGGCCGCCGGGCCGGCGGGACCGCCGCGACCATCGCGCCCGCGAGCAGTGCCAGCCGGTAACTCCCCCGCAGCCGCAGCTCGGTGAGGTCCGCGCGGTGCGTCGCGACCAGCCCGGCCACCTGTGGGCCGATCCGCCGCGCCCAGCCTTCGAGGCGCTCCAGTGCCGAGGCGTCCCGGTCCACGGCGTCCACGGCGAAGCCGTGCCGGGCGAAGGGGACGGCGAGCCGCCCCGCGCCGGAGCCGAGGTCCAGGACGGGTCCGCCGGTGGAGCGGGCGAGGCCGAGATAGCGGACGATGTCCGCGCTGTGCGGGCCGAGCAGGGCGTCGTGCAGCCACACGGACCCCTCGTCCATCGCGGAGACGGACTCCAGTCCGGGCAGCGCGTCGGGGGCGATCCGCACCCCGGCGCCCGCCCGGGGCGCCCGCTCCCGGTCGTATCGGGACGGCAGGACCGGCGCGAGCGCTGCGGGCACGGCGGGCAGGGAAGTGCCGCTCGGGGTGTGCATCGCTCCTCCAGGGGCTCGCGCGGTCCATGCCGTCCGGGCGGGGCGCCCGTGCCGCCGGGACCGCGCCGCTGCGCCCATCCTGACCTGCGCGAGGACCCCCGATCCACCGGATCGGGCTGCGTGAACACGCGATGGCGTGGATCTGCCACGCACCCCCGTACGGGCTCCGCGCGGGCGTTCCCGGCACGGCCGGGCCGGCGGGCACGGGCCCCGCGTACGGGCCCCGCGCACAGGCGTCCGGCCTACCGGCCCCGCGTGCGGGCTCCTCCGCGTCCCGGACCCTGGACCGCGCGGCCCCAGCGCATCGGGCCCAGGGACGTGAAGCCCTGGTCCCGGTAGAACGGCAGGGCCGGGTCCGCCTCCACCGGCAGCTGCACCCGCTGCTCGCGCGCGTCGTAGTCGCGCGTCCGGTCGGTGGCCGCCGCCAGCAGGGCCGTACCGATCCCGCGGCGGCGCGCGCCCTCCTCGACCGCCAGGGCGTACAGCTCGCCCTCGCCCGGCACCGGCACCCCGCACGCGGCGGCGCCGACGAGCCCGCCCTCCGGGCGCTCCGCGACCAGCCAGCCGAGCCAGCCGGGCGCGCCTCCCGGAATTTCTATTTCCGCGCGTATGCGGGGCAGCGCGCATTGTGTGGAGATCAGCCGGCGCAGCGGGATTTCGTCCAGCATTCCCGCATAGCTGCCCCGGATCGCCTCGGCGAGCAGCCGGGATATCGACGTCGCGTCGCCGGCCGCTGCCGTACGGACGCCAGCGAGCTGCATTGGATCTGTACCCTTCGCCGTGCCGAGCGCCGTGGTGGGCCGAAGCCCCAACGTACCCACAATAGCGACCGATTCCCGGGTGTGTGACCGATGCGAAATCTACGAATTCGCTTAGTAAATAGCTGAGTTGGCTCCGGCATTAGGCCGGGAAGGAACAGCAGGCGACCACCAGCGGAGCCATCGCGAGAGCCGCCGCGCCGATCGTCGCCAGCCCCCGCAGCACCGGATGTCCGGCACTGTGCGGGGTGAGGATCCGGCGCATCCGGAGCGCCGCCGAAGGCCCCCCGGCGGCGAACGCGGCGCGCGGCGCGCGGCCCGCCGCGAGGGCGTAGAGCGCGGTGGCGAGCGCGTCCCGGGTGCAGCGCCGCAGGGCCCGGTCGTCGGCGGCCATCTCCAGGAGCAGCGGCACCGCCGAGGAGCCGTGCCGGGCCAGCGGCAGCCGCCGGAAGACCGTGCCGAACGCCTCGGCGGCGGCGACCAGGAGGTGGTGCCGGCCCGCGATGTGCGCCCGCTCGTGGGCGAGGGCGGCGGCCAGCTGCGCGGGCGTGAGGGTGTCGACCGCCCCGGAGGAGACGACGACCCGGCGGCTGCGGCCCGGCAGGCAGTAGACCGCGGGCCGGGCGTGGTCGAGGACGACGGCCCGCAGCTCGGGGTCGTACCGCCCGATCAGCCGCAGCACCCCCGCGTGCTGCCGCCGCGCCCGTCGGGCCCGCCGCAGCCCGAGGGCGAAGGCGCCGGCCGGCACGGCGAGGACCGCGACGGCCACGGCCAGCGCGGCCAGCTCCCGCCCGCGCAGCGCGAACAACTGCCCCGGGGACGGCACCCGGAGCGTCAGCACCATGTCGCTGAGGCGGTGGCTGGACTCGCCCGGCAGCAGCAGCTGCGCGGGGAGCAGCGCGCTCGCGACGGCGAAGACGGCGCCGCAGGCGGCCCAGACGGTGACGGCGAGCCGGGGCACCTGCTGTGCCCAGCGGGCCCGGACCAGCGTCCAGGGCACGAGGAAGCCGGAGAGCAGCGCGAGGCCGAGCGGCACGAGGGCGTGGTGGTTCACGCGCGGCCCCCCGGGGCGGTCCCCGCGTCGGCCTCGCCGCGGGCCGCGCGGAGGGCGGCGTCGAGGGCCTCGACGTCCTCGTCGGAGATGGCCTCGACGAAGCGGAGCAGGGCGGCGGGGCGGTCCTGGCTGTCGCCGAGGGCGTCGCGCATCAGGCCGGCGGTGTACTCCTCGCGGCTGCGGACGGGTTCGTACAGCCAGGCCCGGCCCGCCTTCTCGCGGCGGAGCCAGCCCTTGCGGTGCAGGATGTCGGCCACCGTCATGACGGTGGTGTAGGCGACCCGGCGGCCGCGGTTGATGTCGTCGACGACCTCGCGGACGGTGGCGGGCCGCTGCCAGGCCCACAGCCGGTCCATGATCTCGGCCTCCAGCTCTCCCAGCCGGCGCACGTGCATCCCCTCCCCTTGCGGGCGGCTCATCGTACGGGTCGCACACCCGCCCGAGGTATACCCCCTGGGGGTAGGTTGGCGGGTTCTTGACGGCCTCGGGAGCGGCCCCGGGAACGGCCACCGCCCCCGTCGGGAGGCCCGCTCGCGCGGGCCCCTCGCACGGGGGCGGTGCCGGACTCCGTCAGGTCCGGCCCGGGTCCGGTCCGGTTTCGGGCCGGCGCCGGACTCCGGTCCGGATCACGTCCGGATCAGCCGGGCGATCGCCTTCGACGCCTCGCCGACCTTCACCTTCGCCTGGTCCCCGCCGGCGGCGATCGCCTCCGTGACGCAGCAGCTCAGGTGCTCGTCCAGAAGGGCCACCGCGGTGGACTGGAGGGCGGCGTTGATGGCCGAGACCTGCGTCAGGACGTCGATGCAGTAGACGTCCTCGTCGACCATCCGCTGCACCCCCCGGACCTGTCCCTCGATCCGCCGGAGTCTTCTGATGATGTCTTCCTTGTGCTGCACGTAACCGGCCACGGCGGGCTCCCGTCACATCGGTGGAGAGGCGGAGAGGGTCACTTGTCCGCGGCCTGGAAGCCGCGCAGCCGCAGGCTGTTGCCGACCACGAAGACCGAGGAGAAGGCCATCGCCGCGCCGGCGATCATCGGGTTGAGCAGTCCGGCCGCGGCGAGCGGCAGGGCGGCCACGTTGTAGGCGAAGGCCCAGAAGAGGTTGGACCGGATGGTGCCGAGGGTCTTGCGGGAGAGCCGGATGGCGTCCGCCGCGGCCCGCAGGTCGCCCCGGACGAGGGTCAGGTCGCCGGCCTCGATCGCCGCGTCCGTGCCGGTGCCCATCGCCAGACCGAGGTCGGCCTGGGCGAGCGCGGCGGCGTCGTTCACGCCGTCGCCGACCATGGCGACCGAACGGCCCTCGGCCTGGAGCCGCTTGACCACGTCGACCTTGTCCTGCGGCATGACCTCGGCGATGACCTCGCCGATGCCGACCTCGGCGGCGACGGACTCGGCGACCGCCTTGTTGTCGCCGGTCAGCAGGATCGGGGTGAGCCCCAGGCCCTTGAGCCGGCGGATCGCCTCCGCGCTGGTCTCCTTGATCGCGTCGGCGACCTCCAGGACCGCGCGGGCCTCCCCGTCCCAGGCGACCGCGATGGCCGTCTTCCCGGCCTTCTCCGCCGCGTCCTTCGCGGACTTGAGGCTCGCCGGGAGGGACATCGCCCACTCCTCCAGCAGCTTCTCGCGGCCGACGAGGACGGCGTGGCCGTCGACGACGCCCTGGACGCCGAGGCCGGGGACGTTGGCGAAGTCCTCGGGGGTGGGCAGGGTGCCGACCTTGGCGGCGGCGCCGGTGGCGACGGCCTGGGCGATCGGGTGCTCGGAGGAGTGCTCCAGGGCGCCGGCCAGGCGCAGCACGTCGGTCTCGTCCGTACCGGCGGCGGTGTGGACCTTGATGAGGGTCATCCGGCCGGTGGTGACGGTGCCGGTCTTGTCCAGGACGATGGTGTCGACCTTGCGGGTGGTCTCCAGGACCTCGGGGCCCTTGATCAGGATGCCGAGCTGCGCGCCGCGGCCGGTGCCGACCATGAGGGCGGTCGGGGTGGCCAGGCCCAGGGCGCAGGGGCAGGCGATGATCAGGACGGCGACGGCGGCGGTGAAGGCGGCGGTCAGGCCCTGGCCGGTGCCGAGCCAGAAGCCGAGGGTGCCGAGCGAGAGCGCGATGACGATCGGCACGAAGACGGCCGAGATCCTGTCGGCGAGGCGCTGGGCGGCGGCCTTGCCGTTCTGCGCGTCCTCGACGAGCTTCGCCATCCGGGCGAGCTGGGTGTCGGCGCCGACGCGGGTGGCCTCGACGACCAGGCGGCCGCCGGCGTTCAGGGTGGCGCCGGTGACGGAGTCCCCGACGGAGACCTCGACCGGCACGGACTCGCCGGTGAGCATGGAGGCGTCCACGGCGGAGGAGCCCTCGACGACGGTGCCGTCGGTGGCGATCTTCTCGCCCGGGCGGACCAGGAAGCGGTCCCCGACCTGGAGTTCGGCGGTGGGCACGGTGGTCTCGCGCCCGTTCCTGATGACGGTGACTTCCTTGGCGCCCAGCTGCATCAGCGCCTTGAGCGCGGCGCCGGCCTTCCGCTTCGAGCGGGCCTCGAAGTAGCGGCCCGCCAGGATGAAGGCGGTGACGCCGGCGGCGGCCTCCAGGTAGATGTTCCCGGCGCCGTCGGTGCGGGCGATGGTGAACTCGAAGGGGTGCGTCATCCCCGGCGTGCCGGCGGTGCCGAAGAACAGCGCCCACAGGGACCAGAGGAACGCGGCGATCGTGCCGACCGAGATCAGCGTGTCCATGGTGGCCGCGCCGTGCCGGGCGTTGGTCCAGGCGGCCTTGTGGAAGGGCCAGGCGGCGTAGACGACGACCGGCGCGGCGAGCGTGAGGCTCAGCCACTGCCAGTACTCGATCTGGAGCGCCGGGACCATCGCCATGGCGATGACGGGCACGGCGAGGGCGACGGCGGTGATCAGCCGCTGCTTGAGGGGCCGCAGCTCCTCGTCGGCCTTCTCCTCGTCGGTGGGGCCCTCGGGGGAGCCGGCGGCGGCCGGGCGCTCCGGCTCGGGCTCGGCGGCGGTGTAGCCGGTGGCCTCGACGGTGGCGATCAGGTCGGCGACCGGGATGTCGGCGGCGAAGGTGACCTTCGCCTTCTCGGTGGCGTAGTTGACGGTGGCCTCGACCCCGTCCATGCGGTTGAGCTTCTTCTCGATGCGGGCCGCGCACGAGGCGCAGGTCATGCCGCCGATGGCGAGCTCGACCTGGGCGGTGCCCGGAGTGGTCGTGGTCATTTCCTGCTCCTCGGTGTAGCGGGTTCGGGGGCCGGGGCCCGGGCGGGGGTACGGGACGGGCCCCGGCGGCCGGATCGGTCAGGCGCGGCCGGTCAGGTCGTAGCCCGCGTCGTCGATCGCGGCGGCGATCGCGGCGTCGTCGGGCGCGCCGTCCGTGGTGACGGTCACCAGGCCGCCGGCGACGTCGACGTCCACGGAGAGGACGCCCTCCAGCGCGCTGACGGAGGTGGTGATCGCGGTCTTGCAGTGGCCGCAGGTCATGCCCGAGACCGCGTAGACGGTGCTGGTGGCGTCGGCCACGGCGACCGCGGTGGTGGTGCCGGTCGAGCAGCTGTTGTCGGGGGTGCAGCAGGAACCCATGTCGTCCTCCATCGTGTGTCCGGTGGACCGGATACCCTCGGGGGGTATCGGCGGTGTGGGTCCATGTATACCCCCCGGTGGTATCCGACGCAAGTGTCGGCCCGACTTGACTTGATACCCCCCAGGGGTATGGTGAAGTGCAGAGAGCAGAAGAACACGCCACCGCGCACCGGCTCGGACGCCGGCCCGTACGCCGACCCGGACACCGGGTCCCGCGCACCGGCCCCACGCATCAGGGAGAGCAGCCATGAACACCGGAGTGAAGATCACCGCCTTCGCCGCCGCGCTCGCCGCGACCTTCGGCACCGCGTACGGGGTCGGGAAGGGCGTCGGCCCCGTCGAGGAGCCGGCGAAGGCCGAGCACGGCGAGCACGCGGCCGCGACGCCCGCGCCCAGCGCCTCCGCCGGCGGTCACGCGGGCCACGACGAGGCCGCCCCCGCCGCCGAACCGCCCGGTGGCCTCCAGGTCTCCGAGGGCGGCTACACCCTCGCCCTGGAGACCCCGGCCCCGCCCGTCGGCCGCAGCACCCTGAAGTTCTCCATCCAGGACGCCGCCGGGAAGAAGGTCACCGCCTTCACCACCGAGCACGGCAAGGAGCTCCACTTCATCGTCGCCTCGCGCGACCTGACGGTCTTCCGCCACCTCCACCCCGAGAAGGCGCCGGACGGCACCTGGACCGTCGAGGCCGACCTCCCGGCCGCCGGCGGCTACAAGGCCTTCGCCGACTTCAAGCCCGCCGCGCCGGGAGCCGAGGGCCTCACCCTCGGCGTCGACCTCGGCGTCCCCGGCGCCTACACCCCCCAGGCGCTCCCGGCCGCCGCGTCCACCGCCGCGGTCGACGGCTACCAGGTCCGCCTCGGCGGCACCCTCGACCCGGGCAAGGCCGGCGAGCTGCGCCTCACCGTCTCCAAGGGCGGCAAGCCCGTCACCGACCTGGAGCCCTACCTCGGCGCGTACGGACACCTGGTCGCCCTCCGTCAGGGCGACCTCGCCTACCTCCACGTCCACCCGAACGAGGGCGGCCCCGGCCCGGACGTCTCCTTCACGGCCACCGCGCCCAGCGGCGGCACGTACCGCCTCTTCCTCGACTTCCAGCACGAGGGCAAGGTCCGCACGGCCGCCTTCACCGTGAAGGCGGGCGCCACCACCGCGACGCCCGCCACCCCCGGGACCCCCGCCGCGACGCCCTCGGAGACGGCCGAGCACGATGCGGGAGGGCACGCGCACGGCTAGTCTGGTCATTGGACTAGACCTGTAGCCGTCATTCATGGAGGAATGGGCGCAATGAGCAACCGTGCTGTCCTGGAGGTGATCGCCCTCGACGAGCAGGACGCGGTCGCCGCCCAGACCGGGGGCGCCGACCGCCTCGAACTCGTCACCGACATGGCGGCGGACGGCCTCACCCCGTCGACGGCCGGCTTCACCGCCATCCGCCGCGCGGTCGACATCCCGCTCCGCGTGATGCTCCGCCTGGCGGACGGCTTCGCCGCCGGAGGCCCCCGGGAGGTCGACGCCCTGGTCGGCCGCGCCGAGGAGCTGCGCGAGGCCGGCGCCGACGAGTTCGTCCTCGGCTTCCTCACCCCCGCGGGCGAGCCCGACCTGGTCGCCGTCGAGCGCCTCATCGCCGTCCTCGACGGCGCCCGCTGGACCTTCCACCGGGCCATCGACCGCGCCGCCGACCGCGACGGCCTCCGCAAGCGCCTCGCCGACCTCCCCGGCCTCGACACCTACCTCACCGCCGGCGCCGCGACCGGCGTCGACGACGGCCTCCCGGTCCTCGAAGCCGAAGCCGCCCGCACCGGCGAGCCCGGCTACGAACCGCAGATCCTCGTCGGCGGCGGCCTCCGCCTCGACCACCTCCCCCGGCTGCGTGCCGCCGGCCTCACCGCCTTCCACATCGGCGGCGCCGCCCGCCCCCAGGGCTGGACCGCCCCCGTCTCGGCGGACGCGGTCCGCACCTGGCGCGAGGCGGTGGACGCGTAGCGGGCCGCCCGGAAAACCCGTGCGGGCCGTCCGGCCCTCCCGTTACCGTCGCCCGCATGACCGACGAAGGACCCGGACCCGACGCGGCGCTCGTACGCCGGCTGATCACCGCCCAGTTCCCCCACTGGGCCGGACTCGACGTGCGGCGGGTCGCCTCCGCCGGGACGGACAACGCGATGTTCCGGCTCGGCGGCGACCTCGTCGTCCGCCTGCCCAAGGCCCCGTGGGCGACCGGCCAGATCGAGAAGGAGCGGCGCTGGCTGCCCCGGCTCGCGCCCGCGCTCCCGCTGCCCGTGCCGGTGCCCGTCGGCGCGGGCGTCCCCGGCGAGGGCTTCGAGCGGCCCTGGGGGGTCTACGCCTGGCTGGAGGGCGCCGACGCCTGGGCCGAGCCCGTCACCGACCTCGCCCACGCCGCGGCCGAACTGGGCCGCTTCGGCGTCGCGCTGCGGGCCGCCGACGCCACCGGCGCACCCCGGTCCTTCCGCGGCGGCGCCGTCACCGACTGGGAGGGGGGCGCCCTCCCGGCGGCCGTCGCCGCGCTGGCCGACGCCGGCCTGCTCGACGCCCGGACCGCGCTCGACGCCTGGGAGCGGGTCCTCGCGCTGCCCGCCTGGGACCGCGACCCGGTCTGGCTCCACGCCGACCTGCTGCCCGGCAACCTCCTCACCCGCGACGGCCGGCTCAGCGCCGTCATCGACTTCGGCGGCCTCGGCACCGGCGACCCCGCCGTCGACCTGATGCCCGCCTGGACCCTCTTCACCCCCGACACCCGCCCGGTCTTCCGCACCGCCTCCCGCGCCGACCCCGCCACCTGGTCCCGGGGCCGCGGCTGGGCCCTGGCCTGGGGCCTCGTCACCGACCACTACTACGGCGGCGGAGACGCCCCCGGCACCGCGCCCGTCCCCAACCCGGTCCTCGCCGCCGTGGCCCGCCGCACCTGGACCCAGGCCCTGCCCGAGTTCGCCTGACCGGCCCGGAGCGCCCCCGTCCGCCCCGTCGCGGACCGACCCGGCGGGGCGGTGTCACCCCGCCGTGGTACCCATGACCCCATGACCCGGTTCCACGACTTCAACCTCAAGCTGCTCGTCATCGAGGAGCTCATGTACTCGGCGGGGACGCTGCTCCCGGTCTACGACCTGGGCGAGGTCCTCGCCGCGCGGGGCATCGGCGACCCCGCGTCCCACGTCCTGGAGAACGGCCTCCACGAGGAGGTGCTGCCGGAGCCCCGGGCCTACTTCGAGGCGCTGGAGATCCCCGCCGAACTCCTGGCGACGGTCGAGGAGTTGTGCTTCGACGCGGGGACGGAGGTCTTCCGGCACTGCGCGCCCGCGTGGGACGGCGAGGACGACCTCTTCGACGTCCGCTCCCTCGACGACCTCGCCCTCCTCCCCAACCTCCGCGAGGTCACGTTCGTGGAGGACGGCGTGCTGGCCGTCCCCGACGCGGCGGACGTCTTCGCCGCCCGGGGCATCACCACCGACTGACCCCGCGCGCCGGGGGCGTCACGCCCGCGGGGCCAGCTGTTCCGGCAGCGGCGCCGCGTGGACGATGGTCAGGCCCGAGACGGCTCGGGTGAGGGAGACGTAGAGGCGGCGCAGCCCGGTGCGCTCGTCGGGCTCGCCGTCGACCACGGCGGCGGGCTCGTCGAGGACCACGTAGTCGTACTCCAGGCCCTTCGCGAGCGAGGCGGGGACGAGCGTGAGCCGCGACTCGGCGGTGGTCTCCTCGCCGGGGGCGAGGTAGGACAGCCCGGCCTCCTCCAGCGCCTCCGCCAGCACCCCGATCCGCGCGTCCGCGGCGATGAGCCCGATCGACCCCTCGTGCCCGAGCGCGTCCACGCACGCCGTCACCACGGCCCCCGCGTCGCCGCCCGCCCGGATCTCGAAGGCCCCCGGGTTCTCCCGGACGGACTCCACCGGCGCGAGCCCCGGCGCCATGTGCGGCAGCAGCCGGGAGGCGTAGGCGATGACCTCGCTGGGCACGCGGAAGCCGGCGGTCAGCTCCTCGACGCGGGACCCCGGCTTGCCGAGGTGCGCCAGCGCGGTCTGCCAGCTCTGGGTGGCCCACGGCGTGGTGCCCTGCGCCAGGTCGCCGAGGACGGTCGCGGAGCCGGTCGTGCAGCGGCGGCCCACGGCCCGGTACTGCATGGGGGAGAGGTCCTGCGCCTCGTCGAGGACCACGTGCCCGAGCGAGTGGGTCCGCTCGACCAGGTCCGTCGCCTCGTCGATCAGCACCGCGTCCGCCGCCGACCACTTCGCGGTCTTCACGCTGCGGGCCGGCTTCGTCCACAGCAGCAGCTTCTGCTCCTCCTCGTCGAGGATCCCGGCCGCGTGCTCGGCGAGGAACTCCGCGTCGCCGAGCAGCCGCAGCACCAGCTTCGCCGGGTCGACGGGCGGCCAGCACTCCTTGACGACGGCCTTCACGGCCGGGTTGCGGGCCACCGCGTTCTGCACCCGGTCGTCGGGCGCCTCGCCGGCCTGTTCCATCCGGACGAGGACGGCGTGCGCGATCCGCTGCGGCAGGGCCTCGCGGGCCGCCCCGTACCGGATGTCACGCTCCGTCAGTTCGGTGACGATCTCCTCCAGTTCGTGCGCGGGCACCCGCCAGCGGCGCGAGCCGCGCACCACCATCAGCGGCTCGGACGGCAGCGTCACGTGCGAGCGGACCGCCCGCCGCAGCACCTCCGCCATCCGGGCGTCGCCCTTGACCACGGCGGTGGCCGCCTCGTCGGTGCCGCGCACCTCGACGTGCGCGACGAGGTCGTCGACGGTCGCCTGCTTGACCTCCAGCTCGCCGAGGGCGGGCAGCACCTGCTCGATGTACTGGAGGAAGGACCGGTTGGGCCCGATGACGAGGGTCCCGGTGCGGGCCAGCCGCTCCCGGTGGGCGTACAGCAGGTAGGCGACACGGTGCAGGCCGACGGCGGTCTTGCCGGTGCCGGGGCCTCCCTGGACGCACAGCGTGCCGCTCAGGTCCGAGCGGACGATCTCGTCCTGCTCGGGCTGGATCGTCGCCACGATGTCCCGCATGGGGCCGACGCGCGGCCGCTCGATCTCGGTCTGGAGGAGCCGGCTGGCGCGTTCGAGCTCGGCGGGGTCGGACAGGCGCTCGTCCTCGTACGCGGTGAGCTCGCCGCCCGTGTAGCCGAAGCGGCGGCGCAGCCCGACGTCCTGCGGGTCCTTCTTCGACGCCTGGTAGTACGGCTGGGAGACCGGCGCGCGCCAGTCGATGACCATCGGGTCGCCGTGGGCGTCGTGGACGTGCCGGCGGCCGATGTAGAAGCGCTGCCCGTGCTGGGTGGGCGGCAGGTAGTCGAGCCGGCCGAAGAAGAGCGGGGTGTGGGAGAGGTCTGCGAGCGCCTTGATGCGGTCCTCGATCTGCCGTTCCAGGACGATCGAGTTGACCCAGTTGGCGGTGACGTCCTTGATGTCCAGGGCCTCCACCTCCTCGCGCATGGCGCGCAGGGCGGCGCGGGAGGAGGCGAGGTGGGCCCGCTCGCGCACGAGCGGATCGTCGGTGGGCACGGCTGCGGACACGGTGGAGCCTCCGGTCGGTACACGGATGAACGGACACATGGACACACGGGCACATCGATGTGGCCGCCGGTTTCCGACCGGGCGGCGGCGCGCTCCTCGTGCGGGGACGGGAGGCGGGGAAGCCGGTGATTCTAACGCCGTGCCGGCGGCCCGGGCGAATCGGTTTCCCGTAGGGGAGCGATCCGCCGTAAGGGGGACCCCGATTCCACCCCCAGGGCGATGTGGGTTGAATGTCCGGATTCCATCATGGAGGCATGACCGCGACGACCTTCACCCTCGTGACCACCGTCCCCCGCCCCCGCCCCCGGCCCCGCCGCCTCGCGGCGACGGCCGTCCGCGCGGTCCGCGCCTTCGGCGGCGCGGCCGTCGGCGTCGTCCTCCTCGGCGACCTCGGCCCGGCCGGGGCGGGAGTCCGCGACCCCCGCCCCGTGCACGCGCCGGGCGCGGACGAGCGCCTGCCGGGATGAGTACGGGTCCGGCGCCGCCTGAGTATCCGCACGCCTGCCGGCGGCCCCGGCGCGGTGATGGGATCGGGGCATGACGACGCCGGACACCCCCGCCACCGCCCCGCACGCCCCCGCTCCGCGCGCGGCCGACCCGAACTCGCCGGGTGCGACCGCCCTCCGCGTCATGGCGGGCCTCGGCCTGCTGCTCGTCGCGGTGTGCGCGGTGGCGACCATGGCGGTCACCCTCACCGACGCGGTCTCCGGTGACGGCGTCGGCGGGGGCTTCGTCACGGCCGGCTTCTGGGCCGTGGGCCTCGCCGCCCTGGCGGGCGTGGCCGCCCTCGCCGTACCGGGCCGCGCCCTCGTCGCCGCCCAGTACGTCCTGGCGCTCGCGGGCCCGCTCCTCGCCCTGATGGACTGAGGCCGGCCCGGGTCAGGGCGCCAGCAGCTCGTCCGCGTCGACGATCCGGTAGGCGTAGCCCTGCTCGGCGAGGAAGCGCTGCCGGTGGGCGGCGAAGTCCTGGTCGATGGTGTCGCGGGCGACGACCGAGTAGAAGTGCGCCTGGTGGCCGTCCGCCTTGGGGCGGAGCACCCGGCCGAGGCGCTGCGCCTCCTCCTGGCGGGAGCCGAAGGTGCCGGACACCTGGATGGCGACCGTCGCCTCGGGCAGGTCGATGGAGAAGTTGGCGACCTTGGAGACGACGAGGACGTTGATCTCGCCGTTGCGGAAGGCGTCGAAGAGCCGCTCCCGCTCCTTGTTGGTCGTCTCGCCCTTGATGACCGGCGCGTCGAGGTGCGCGCCGAGTTCGTCGAGCTGGTCGATGTACTGGCCGATGACGAGGATCTGCTGTCCGGCGAACTTCTTCACCAGCGCCTCGGTCACCCGCCGCTTGGTCGCCGTCGTCGCGCAGAAGCGGTACTTCTCCTCCGCCTCCGCGGTCGCGTAGGCGAGCCGCTCCGCGTCGGTGAGGTTGACCCGCACCTCGACGCAGTCGGCGGGCGCGATGTACCCCTGCGCCTCGATCTCCTTCCACGGCGCGTCGAACCGCTTGGGCCCGATGAGCGAGAAGACGTCCGCCTCCTTGCCGTCCTCGCGCACCAGCGTCGCGGTCAGGCCGAGCCGCCGGCGTGCCTGGAGGTCGGCGGTGAACTTGAAGACCGGCGCGGGCAGCAGGTGCACCTCGTCGTAGACGATCAGGCCCCAGTCGCGGGAGTCGAAGAGCTCCAGGTGCGGGTAGACGCCCTTCCGCTTGGTGGTGAGGACCTGGTAGGTGGCGATGGTGACGGGCCGGATCTCCTTCTTCGTCCCGCTGTACTCGCCGATCTCGTCCTCGGTCAGCGAGGTCCGCCGCACCAGCTCGTTCTTCCACTGCCGGGCGGAGACCGTGTTGGTGACGAGGATCAGCGTCGTCGCCTTCGCCTTGGCCATCGCGCCCGCGCCGACGAGCGTCTTGCCCGCGCCGCAGGGCAGCACGACGACGCCGGAGCCGCCGTGCCAGAAGCCCTCGACGGCGTGCTGCTGGTACGGCCGCAGGCTCCAGCCGTCCTCGGCGAGGTCGATCGGGTGGGCCTCGCCGTCGACGTACCCGGCGAGGTCCTCGGCGGGCCAGCCGAGCTTCAGCAGCGTCTGCTTGATCTGGCCGCGCTCGGAGGGGTGCACGACGACCGTGTCGGGATCGATCCGCGCGCCGACCAGCGGCTGGACCCGCTTCGACCGGAGGATCTCCTCCAGGACGGGCCGGTCGGTGGTGGTCAGCACGAGCCCGTGGGCGGGGTGCTTGGAGAGGGTGAGCCGCCCGTAGCGGCCCATCGTCTCGGCGATGTCGACGAGCAGCGCGTGCGGCACGGGGTAGCGGGAGTACTCCACGAGCGCGTCGACGACCTGCTCGGCGTCGTGACCGGCCGCCCGGGCGTTCCACAGGCCGAGCGGCGTGACCCGGTACGTGTGGATGTGCTCGGGCGCCCGCTCCAGCTCCGCGAACGGCGCGATCGCCCGCCGGCAGGCGTCGGCGAGCTCGTGGTCGACCTCCAGCAGCAGGGTCTTGTCGCTCTGGACGATCAGGCAGGACACACATACCTCCGCAGGCGGTCGCGGCGAGGGAAACGTGGAAGTCTACCCCGGGCACCGCGGCCACCGCCGGTCTCCGCCGCAGCGACCCCCCGGCGACGTGGGCTCCCGGAAAAACCGCTAGGCGTCCTCGTCCGCCAGCTCCGCGACCCCCGTGATCCGGTGCAGCGGATACGTGCGGACCTCGTCGGCCGTGTGGTCGTAGCCCGTGACGAAGCCGCCCTCCACCCGCACCGGGGCGATGACCCGCTGACTGGCGGCGCCCTCGGCGTTGACGTAGCCGATCCAGACGGCCGAGCCGGTGAGCGCGGCGGCCTGGACGGTGGCCAGGGTCTCGGCCGCGGAGGTGCGGGGGAGACCGCCGGTGGTGACGGGGACGGCGGGCTCCCTGCGGACGGCCGTGGCGGCGTGGTCGCCCGCCCGGATCGCCCGGACCGCCGCCGTCAGCAGCGTGGCGTCGGGCACCGGCGGACCGTCCGGCACCGGCGCCGGGGCCGTGCGGGGCGGGGTGCGGTGGGCGTCGGCACGGGTCACCAGGACGTCGCCCTCCGCGGACTCGGCGGCCGGCGCGTACCCCATCGCGCGCAGCCCTTCGAGGAGCGACGCCGGGTCGGCCTGCGCGGCCAGCACCGTCGGCGCGAGGCGGCGCAGCCGCAGGGCGGCCGAGCGGCGGTCGGCCAGGATCTCGCCGAGCAGCGCGTCGTCGTCGCAGCGGACGTACGCGGACGCCGCCCCGATCCGCAGGTGTCCGTGCTTCCGCGCCACGTCGTCGATCAGGTACGCGAGCGGCTGCGGCACCGGCGTGCGCGCGTGCGCCGTGAGGAAGGCGTGCAGGTCGGAGGCGGAGCGGCCGGTGTCGAGCGCGCGCCGCACCGAACCGGGCGTGAACCGGTAGACGGTCGCACCACCCTTCGACTCCACGTCCGCCAGGACCGCGAGCGCGTCGGCCAGCGGGCGCAGCAGCGGGCCGGGGGCGACGGCCGTCAGGTCGGCCTGGAGCAGGACGTGGTCGACCGCCTCGGGGAGCAGCGGCTCCAGGAGCTCCGCCGCGCGCTCCGCAGCGACCTCCGGTTCCACGCCGCCGCCCTCGGCCGCGGGCCCTGCGGGCCCGTCGAGCGGCAGGTTCAGCAGGGCGCGCGCCGGGGTGGACAGGGCGCCGCGCCCGGTGATCCCGAGGAGTTCGGCGTCGCCGAGCACCCAGCGGGCGAGGCGTTCGCGCAGGTCGGCGGCGGGGCGGGGGGCCGTCGGCGGGGCGGAGGGGGCCGGGGGCCGGGTCTCCGAGGCCCAGGGGCC
>NZ_BNBS01000092.1 GCF_014656075.1 Streptomyces hydrogenans | reverse complement strand
CGGACGCCAAGAGCGCGCTCATCACCCTCGTCGAGCACGCCCTCATGGCCCGCCTGCGGTAACCGTCCCGACGGGTCCGTCGGTCGCGCACCACGAAGAAGGGCCCCCGCTCCTCGAAGGAGCGGGGGCCCTTTTCCGTGCGTTCCGGGCGTCAGCGCCAGCTGTGCGGGGTGCGGAAGCCGCCCTCGCGCTCCAGGCGGCGCCAGTCGGCGGCGGTGCGGCCGTGGTGGGCACGGGCCGGCTCGGGCTGCGCGGCGGCGCGGGCGAGCAGGACCGCGGTGATGGCGGCCAGCTCCTCGGGGTCGGCGTGGCCCTTCTCGACGCGGAGAAGGTTGGCTGTGGCAGGCGTGGTCACTTCGGTGGACTCCTTCGGACCGGGTCTTACTGCGGCGGGTTGCCGTGCTTGCGGGACGGCAGGTCGGCGTGCTTGGTGCGGAGCATGGCGAGGGACCGGATGAGCACCTGGCGGGTGTCGGCGGGGTCGATGACGTCATCGACGAGACCGCGCTCGGCCGCGTAGTACGGGTGCATCAGCTCGGCCTTGTACTCCTTGACCATGCGGGCGCGCATGGCCTCGGGGTCCTCGGCCTCGGCGATCTGCTTGCGGAAGATCACGTTGGCGGCGCCCTCGGCGCCCATGACCGCGATCTCGTTGGTGGGCCAGGCGTACGTCAGGTCGGCGCCGATCGACTGGGAGTCCATGACGATGTAGGCACCGCCGTACGCCTTGCGCAGGATCAGGGAGATCCGGGGCACGGTGGCGTTGCAGTAGGCGTAGAGCAGCTTCGCGCCGTGCCGGATGATTCCACCGTGCTCCTGGTCGACGCCGGGCAGGAAGCCGGGGACGTCCAGAAGGGTGATGATCGGGATGTTGAAGGCGTCGCACATCTGCACGAAGCGGGCGGCCTTCTCGGACGCCTCGATGTCGAGGACGCCGGCGAGGGACTGGGGCTGGTTGGCGACGATGCCGACGACCTGGCCGTCGAGGCGGGCCAGCGCGCAGATGATGTTGCGCGCCCAGCGCTCGTGGACCTCCAGGTAGTCGCCGTCGTCGACGAGCTCCTCGATGACCTTGTGCATGTCGTACGGGCGGTTGCCGTCGGCGGGCACCAGGTCGAGCAGGACGTCGCCGCGGCGGTCGGCCGGGTCCTCGGAGGGGACGGTCGGCGGGTTCTCGCGGTTGTTCTGCGGGAGCATCGACAGGAGGTAGCGGACCTCGGCGATGCAGGTCTCCTCGTCGTCGTACGCGAAGTGCGCGACGCCGGAGGTCTCGGCGTGGACGTCGGCGCCGCCGAGGCCGTTCTGGCTGATCTCCTCGCCGGTGACCGCCTTGACGACGTCCGGGCCGGTGATGAACATCTGCGAGGTCTCGCGGACCATGAAGACGAAGTCGGTGAGGGCGGGGCTGTAGGCCGCGCCGCCGGCGCACGGGCCGAGCATCACGCTGATCTGCGGGATGACGCCGGACGCCTTGGTGTTGCGCTGGAAGATGCCGCCGTAGCCGGCGAGGGCGGAGACGCCCTCCTGGATGCGGGCGCCGGCGCCGTCGTTCAGGGAGACCAGCGGGGCGCCGGCCGCGATGGCCATGTCCATGATCTTGTGGATCTTGGTGGCGTGGGCCTCGCCCAGCGCGCCGCCGAAGATCCGGAAGTCGTGGGCGTAGACGAAGACCGTGCGGCCCTCGACCGTGCCCCAGCCGGTGATGACGCCGTCGGTGTACGGCTTCCTGGCCTCCAGGCCGAAGCCCTGGGCGCGGTGCCGGCGGAGCTGCTCGACCTCGTTGAAGGAACCCGGGTCGAGGAGCAGCTCGATGCGCTCGCGCGCGGTCAGCTTGCCCTTCGCGTGCTGGGCCTCGGTCGCGCGCTCGCTGGGGCCGGCCAGTGCCTGCTCGCGCAGGACGTGCAGTTCGGCGACGCGGCCACGTGCGTCGGTGGGCTCGCTCGGGATCTCGTCGACAAGGGTCATGTACCGACCCTACGAACTCGACCAAGGAAACCCCGCCGTCGACTCCGTACAGTCTCGCGTGTCGATTCCTGGTGGGGACGGACAGAACCGGGGGGCCGTGGGAGCGAGTCCACAGCCAGGAGGCCCCTTTGATTGTGGAGGTCTCACAAAAGCCGGGCGCGGGCCTCCGGATGACGGGGGCCCGCGCGCGCTGTCGGCGTGCGGTTCAGCAGCCGCCGCAGTTGTAGAAGGTCACGTCCCAGTGGTTGCCCTCGTCGGCGTAGACGTTGCCGGCGCCGGACTTCCACTGCGGGGCGCCGTCGCCGCGCAGGCCGATGTAGGTGAACGTGTTCTTGACGTAGTTCGTGACGCAGGTGCCCTTGGCGAAGTCGAGCTTGTAGCCGTTCCAGTGCGAGTAGGTGCCGCTCGCGTGGCCGGTCTCGGTGCCGCCGGTGATGTTGAGGGCGCAGCCGCTGGCGCTCCTGAGGGTCTGGGCGCCCTGGGCGGTGGCGAGGTTGAGCTGCTCGAAGGAGGTGCAGGTGGGGTTGGAGCGGTCCGAGCAGCCTCCGGAGGAGGACCAGGTGATGCCGGAGGAGCGGAACATCGAGGTCGCGGTGGCGTGGCTGATCTTGGTGACCGCGTGGGCCTCGCCGGCGGCGGTGAGGGCGCCGAAGCCGGGTGCGAAGAGGGCGCCGAGGACGAGGGCGACTGCGGTGAGGACGGAGCGGAGCTTCACGGGGATTGCCTCCTGCGGGGGTCCGTGACGGGTGGGGACGGCTGTGCAGGTGGTGCTCGTCGCGCAGGGAGATGGTGCCGTAGTTCTACGCGCGTCCGCCAGAGGGCCTCGGCGCTTTCGCGGGGCCGTTCGGATGAACCTCGGGAGTAGATGTTGAAAGTTGAACGGAATGGGGTTACAGTCATTCTCGTTGAAGGTTCAACAACACTCCGCCTTCGACGACACCCCCCGACAAGGAGCACGCCATGGGTCTCTTCGGCCGCAAGAACACCGAGTCCGCCACCACCACCGCCACCCTCCCGGTGGACCCGGCCCTGGCCGCCCTGACCGGCGACTACACCATCGACGCCGCGCACAGCAGCATCGGCTTCACCGTCCGCCACGCCATGGTCACCAACGTCCGCGGCTCCTTCGGCGAGCACGAGGGCTCCCTGAAGCTGAACGGCAGCGACCCGTCCGCCTCCAGCGCCACCATCGACGTGAAGATCGCCTCCATCGACACCGGCATCGGCGACCGCGACAACCACCTGCGCAGCGGCGACTTCTTCGACGCCGAGCAGTTCCCGCTGATGAGCTTCCGCTCCACCGAGGCGGCCCAGCTGGGCGGCGACAAGTACCGCGTCACCGGCGACCTGACCATCAAGGACGTCACCAAGCCGCTCTCCATCGACCTGGAGTTCAACGGCACGGCCACCGACCCGTACGGCAACGAGCGCGTCGGCTTCGAGGGCTCCGCCGAGATCCTCCGCTCCGAGTGGGGCCTCACCTGGAACGCCGCCCTGGAGACCGGTGGCGTCATGGTCAGCGACAAGGTGAAGCTGAACTTCGACATCTCCGCGATCAAGAACGCCGCCTGACCCTCCCCCGGGTTCCCCCGGCCAGGACGCCGAGCGCGCCCGCCCTCCGCGACCCCCCGCGGACGGCGGGCGCTCGGCGTACCCGGACCGGGCCGGGCCCGCGCGCGGCGGGCACACGCACCGTCGGCCCCCGCGCGCACCCTTCGGCACCCGCGCGCCCGGCGACACACGCGCACCCGCCCGCCCGCGGCCGCGCGCGTCGACGCCGTTGTCAGAGGCGGCCGTTAGCGTCGGCGCCATGGAGATCCACATCGACAGTGCCGTGCTGGCCGAAGCCGTCGCGTGGGCCGCGCGCGTGCTGCCCGCCCGCTCCCCGATGCCCGTGCTCGGCGGGCTGCTCCTGGAGGCCGGTGACGACGGCCGGCTGAGCGTCTCCGGGCTCGACCACGAGGCGTCCGCGCGCGTCGAGGTCGACGCCGCGACCGAGGTCCCGGGCCGCGCCCTGGTGCTCGGGCGCCGACTGCTCGACATCTGCAAGGTGCTTCCCCCGGGGCGCACCGCGCTGACCGTCGAGGACTCCCGGCTCTCGGTCACCTCGGGCGAGGTCCGCTTCGGCCTCTCGCTGCTGCCGCTCGACTCCTACCCGGCCGCCCCGGCGCTCCCGCCGGTCCTCGGCGAGGTCGACGGGGCCGCCTTCGCCGAGGCCGTCGGCCAGGTCACGGCGGCGGCCGGCCGGGACGACTCGCTGCCGGTCCTCACCGGGATACGGCTCGCGCTGGACGGTTCGGTGATGACCCTGGCCGCCACCGACCGCTACCGCTACGCGGTCCGCACCCTGGAGTGGTACCCGGGCCTCGGCGCGGCCCCCGCCGAACCCGCCGACGTGGTCGTCCCGGCCCGGCGCCTCGCCGAGACCGCCCGCTCCCTCGCCGGCGAGGGCCGGACGAGGATCGGGCTCGACGCCCACTCGATCGGTTTCGAGCGGGCCGGCCTGCGCACCACCGCCCGGCTGCTCGACGGCCGGCTCCCCCGCCACGACAAGCTCTTCGCCCTCGGCGATCACGCGGTGGCGGTCACCGGCCGGACCGCGCTCGTCGAGGCCGTGAAGCGGGTCGCGGTGGTCGCCGAGGGCGACAGCCCGGTCCAGCTCGCCTTCGAGGGCACGGCCCTGCACCTGCGGGCCGGGTACGAGGACGACGTCGCCTCCCAGCGGCTGTCCGCCACCCTCGACGGCGCCGCCGCGCTGACCGTCGCCTTCAACCCCGGCTACCTGCTGGACGCCCTGACCCGCTTCACCGCCGAGGACGTCCGCCTCCACCTGCTCGGCCCCGGCCAGCGCGCCCTGCTGACCGACGGCGCCGACGGCCACCACCGCCACCTCCTGATGTCGGTGAAGCCGCTGGTCTGACGCGGGCCGTCAGAAGCCCCCGCCGCCGTCGAAGCCGCCGCCGCCTCCGAAGTCGCCGCCTCCGAACCCGCCCCCGCCGTAGTCCCCGCCGCCGAAGTCGGTGCCGCCGAAGCCGCCGTCCCCGCCGAAGTCCCCGCCCCCGAAGTCGCCGCCGCCGTACTCCGCGGCGTAGGCGGGGGTGGAGAGGGCGGAGCCGAGCATGGTGCCGACGAGCAGGCCGGGGAGGAGGCCGCCGCCGAAGTAGCCGCCCGCCCAGGGGCCGTAGGCGGGGCCCGCCTCCCAGTAGGGGCGGCGGCCGGAGTCGGTCTCGACCGTGCGGGCGTGGGGGTCCTCGCCGTCGTCGAGGCGGGCCGCGTCGGCGGCGCAGACGGGGACCTC
The DNA here is from genome assembly GCF_014656075.1 of Streptomyces hydrogenans. Classification (GTDB taxonomy): domain Bacteria; phylum Actinomycetota; class Actinomycetes; order Streptomycetales; family Streptomycetaceae; genus Streptomyces; species Streptomyces hydrogenans. The sequence goes on along the minus strand of NZ_BNBS01000092.1, from coordinate 26,910 downwards.
GCGGGAGGCGCCGCCGGCCGGGGTCCAGGTGCGGTCCTCGGTGGACGGGCCGTGGCGCGGGTCGAAGAAGCACGGGGGGCGCCGCTCGGGCAGCGGGCGGGAGGCGCGGCGGGCGTCGAGGACCGCCAGGGAGTAGCGGCCGTCCTCCAGCGCCCGGGTGACCCCGCGCACCTCGTGCGGCTGCCGCACCCCGCCCATCAGGGACTTCGCCCGGTCGTAGGAGTCGAGGGCGGCCTCGTAGTCGGCGCGCATCGCCTCGTCGGCGCCCGCCTCCGCGGGGTGGAAGTCGAGACGTTCCAGCTCCTCGCCGAAGGCGGTGATGTCCTCGTCGACGACCACCCGCAGCTTCTCCAGGGCGGCCCTCTCCTCCGCCTCCCTCCGCTTCCGCCGGCCGCGCACCACGGCGTAGGCGGTGGTGCCGCCGACCGCGGCGACCGCGGCGAGGGTGACGAGTCCGGCGACCGGGACGCCGGAGTCGGAGGAGGCGCCGCCGGGCCAGGCGGCGGGCGCGGAGCCGCGCATCGCGGGGAGGGCCTGGTCGGCGAAGGCGTTCAGCTCGGTGACGGCGTCGGCGCCGGGCCGGTCGGCGGTGGCCACCATGTTGCTCACCGCGCCGGCCGACAGCACGCGGGTGTCGGCCTTGGCGGCGAAGTCGTCGCCGAGCCGCACCGCGTACACGCCGGCGATGCCGGTCTGGGCCCGCAGGTTGTCGATGAGGCCCTCCGGCGGGTACTGCGCGCCCTCCGGCAGGACGGCCACGAACAGGGGCTTGTCCGCGTCCTCGATCTTCTGCGCGAGGGCGGCCGCGTCGGCCGCCGAGAGCTGGTCGGCGGCGCCCGGGTCGACGTAGACGGGGCCCTGTCTCAGGGCGGCGGCCGCGTCGGGGACGCCGGTGGCCCTGGCACCCGCCGACGCGGGGGCCAGGGCCAGGAGCAGCAGGAGGATCAGCCCGGCGAGGGCCGACCACACCGAAAACGCCCTGGTCCTCATGGTTCGAAATTACCCGAATGGGCTCGAACTAGACATACCTGGGCGAGAACGGTGTCATTCCGCGGGATCGACCCCGGCCCGCAGCAGCCCGTAGGTGAAGGCGTCCTCGATGGCCTGCCAGGAGGCGGCGATCACGTTCTCGCCGACGCCGACCGTGGACCACTCGGTGTTGCCGTCGCTCGTGGTGACGAGGACGCGGGTGGTGGACTCGGTGCCGTGCCGGCCTTCGAGGATGCGGACCTTGTAGTCGACCAGCTCGAACTTGGCGAGCTGGGGGTAGATCCGCTCCAGGGCGACCCGCAGCGCGCGGTCGAGGGCGTTGACCGGGCCGTTGCCCTCGGCGGTGGCGAGCATCCGCTCGCCCTTGGCCCAGAGCTTCACAGTGGCCTCGTTGGCGTGGGTGCCGTCGGGGCGGTTCTCGGTGATCGCGCGCCAGGACTCGGTGCGGAAGTAGCGGCGGGCCCGGCCCTCGGCCTCGGCGCGCAGCAGCAGCTCGAAGGAGGCGTCGGCGGCCTCGTAGGTGTAGCCCTGGAGCTCGCGCTCCTTGACCCGCTCGACGACCCGGGCGACGAGCGCGCGGTCGCCGCCGAGGTCGACGCCCAGCTCCTTGCCCTTGAGCTCGATGGAGGCGCGGCCGGCCATGTCGGAGACGAGCATCCGCATGGTGTTGCCGACCAGCTCGGGGTCGATGTGCTGGTAGAGGTCGGGGTCGACCTTGATGGCCGAGGCGTGCAGCCCGGCCTTGTGGGCGAAGGCGGAGACGCCGACGTACGGCTGGTGGGTGGAGGGGGTGAGGTTGACGACCTCGGCGATGGCGTGCGAGATGCGGGTCATCTCGGCGAGGGCGCCGTCGGGGAGCACCCGCTTGCCGTACTTGAGCTCCAGGGCGGCGACGACGGGGAAGAGGTTGGCGTTGCCGACCCGCTCGCCGTAGCCGTTGGCGGTGCACTGGACGTGGGTGGCGCCCGCGTCGACGGCGGCGAGGGTGTTGGCGACGGCGCAGCCGGTGTCGTCCTGGGCGTGGATGCCGAGGCGGGCGCCGGTGTCGGCGAGGACGGTGGCGACGACGGCCTGGATCTGGGCGGGGAGCATGCCGCCGTTGGTGTCGCAGAGGATGACGACGTCGGCGCCGGCCTCGTGCGCGGCGCGGACGACGGCCTTGGCGTAGTCGGGGTTGGCCTTGTAGCCGTCGAAGAAGTGCTCCATGTCGACGAAGACCCGGCGGCCCTGGGAGGTCAGGAAGGCGACGGTGTCGCGGACCATCTCCAGGTTCTCGTCGAGGGTGGTGCGCAGGGCCAGTTCGACGTGCCGGTCGTGGGACTTGGCCACCAGGGTGATCACCGGGGCGCCGGAGTCGAGGAGCGCCTTGACCTGCGGGTCGTCGGCGGCGGTGCCGCCGGCCCTGCGGGTGGCGCCGAAGGCGACGAGCTGCGCGTGCCGGAAGGTGATCTCCTGGCGGGCGCGGGCGAAGAACTCGGTGTCCCGCGGGTTGGCGCCGGGCCAGCCGCCCTCGATGAAGCCGACGCCGAACTCGTCGAGGTGCCGGGCGATGGTCAGCTTGTCCGCGACGGTGAGGTTGATGCCCTCACGCTGGGCTCCGTCGCGGAGCGTCGTGTCGAAGACGTGGAAGCTGTCGTCGGCCGGGCCGGCGCCCGGACGGGGGCTCTCGCCGTTCTCGGTGGTCATGACTGTGTTGGCTCCTGTCGGATGTGGCTCCGGAAGGTATGGATCCACTTGCCCCCATTCTCACGCGCGGTCCGTCTCCGGCGTGGGTGGGGCCGGAAAACGAAAAAACCCCTCGCGGGTGCGAGAGGTCTGCGCGCGGGTCTGGGGCACGATGGCCGCCGCCGCGGGGGTGGGGTCCCGGGGATCAGCGGTCACTGCGGACCGGCGCGCTGCTGCCCATAATCATCGTGGTAGCAAGCACGCCCGCAGTGTGCCACAGGCCCGCGCGGCGCAGGACACGGATCTCACGATGCGGAATCCACGGCGGCACCGGTCTTCCTGGCCGGCGGTACGGGGCCGGGCGCGGCGGCGGTCCCCTCTGCGGTGCCGACCCGGGCCAGGTCGATGTCGCGGGTCTCCCGCATGGTCAGGTAGACGATCAGCGAGACGGCCGCGCAGCCCGCCACGTACCAGGCGAAGCCGGACTCGACGCCGGCGTTCTTGAACCAGAGGGCCACGTATTCGGCGGTGCCGCCGAAGAGGGCGTTGGCGATCGCGTACGGCAGGGCGACGCCGAGGGCGCGGATGCCGGTGGGGAACAGCTCGGCCTTCACGCAGGCGTTGATGGAGGTGTAGCCGGTGACGACGAGCAGGGCGAGGAGGGAGAGGCCGAGGGCGGGCCAGAAGGAGTCGGCGCGCTTCAGCAGGGTCAGGATCGGCACGGTGAGGAGGGTGGAGCCGACCGCGAAGCCGATGAGGAGGGGGCGGCGGCCGATCCGGTCGGAGAGCCGGCCGGCGAGCGGCTGGAGGCAGGCGAAGACGATGAGGGCGCAGAAGGAGACGAGGGTGGCGGTCTGCTTGGGCAGGCCGGCGCTGTTGGAGAGGTACTTGGTGAGGTAGGTCGTGTACGTGTAGTAGGCGAGGGTGCCGCCCATGGTGAGCGCGACGACGAGGAACGCCTCGCGCCGGTGCGCCCACAGCGCCTTGAGGGTGCCCTGCTGGCCGCGCGCGACCCCGGTGTCGGCGGTCTCCTCGTACACCTCGGTCTCCAGCATGGTGCGGCGCAGGTAGAAGACGACGGCGGCGCCGAGGGCGCCGATGACGAAGGGGACGCGCCAGCCCCAGGCGTGCAGGGCCTCGGTGGACATCGTGTGCTGGAGGACGATCAGCAGGCCGAGGCCGAGGACCTGTCCGGCGGTCATGGAGACGTACTGGAAGCTGGAGGCGAAGCCGCGGTGGCCGGGGGCGGACGCCTCGGTCAGGTAGGTGGCGCTGGCCGCGTACTCGCCGCCGACGGAGAGGCCCTGGAGGAGGCGGGCGACGAGGAGGACGGCGGCGCCGCCGTAGCCGGCGACGGCGTAGGTGGGGGCGACGGCGATGAGCAGCGCCGAGGCGGACATGAGGGTGACGGTGAGGGTGAGGGCGGCCTTGCGGCCCTTCCGGTCGCCGACCCTGCCGAGGAGCCAGCCGCCGACGGGGCGCATGAAGAAGCCGACGGCGAAGATGCCGGCGGTGTTCATGAGTTTGGCGGTGTCGTTGCCCTCGGGGAAGAAGGCCCCCGCGAAGTAGACGGCGAAGCTCGCGTACACGAACCAGTCGAACCACTCGACCATGTTGCCCGCCGAGCCGACCCAGATCTTCTTCCAGTGCTCTCGTCCCATGGCCCGGAACCGTGCCGGAGGGAGCCGCCGGCCGACAAGGGTGCAGGGGGCAACGATCGGGAGTACTTGCGTGCGTTACGTTCGCGGGATCAGGGTTTCGTCGATGAACTCCCGCACCTGGGCGAGGACTTCGTCCCTCCCGGTGCCGGGAAGGCCGACCGCGACGTGCACGCTGTAGCCGTCCAGGAGGGCGCGCGTCCGGGTGGCGAAGCGGTCCGGGTCGACGGCCCTGAACTCGCCCCGGGAGACGCCCTCGGCGAGGATCGCGACGAGGTCCCGGTGCCACGCCCACTCGATGGCGGCCTGGCGGGCGCGGGCGTCCTCGGCGGCGTTCTGCGAGCGGTTCCAGACCTCCAGCCAGAGCGTCCAGTGCGGGTCGCGCGGCCCGTCCGGCACGTAGAGGTCCACGTACCCGTCGAGCCGCTCCCGCGCACTGCCCCGCCGCGACAGCAGCGCCCCCCGCTCGGCGCCGAGCCGCCCCTCGCTCCACTCCAGGGTCTGGAGCAGCAGCTCGTCCTTGGTGCGGAAGTAGTACAGCAGGTGGCCGCTGCTCATCCCCACCCGTCGCCCCAGCCCGGCCATGGTCAGCCCGTCGAGACCGCGGGCGGCCACGGTGTCCATGGCCGCCGCGAAGACGTCCTCCCGCGGCGGCGCGGCCTGGTTGCGACGGCGGGGGGCGGGGGGAAGGCTGCTGCTCTGACTCACTCGTACGTTCTACACCGCCGGCTGCTGCTGGGTGATGCAGTGGATGCCGCCGCCGGCCGCGAAGATCGTGCGGGCGTCGACCAGGACGACCTCGCGGTCGGGGAAGAGGCTGCGGAAGATCTCGGCGGCGAGGGCGTCGTGGGGGTCGTCGAAGGAGCAGAGGACGACGGCGCCGTTGCAGAGGTAGTGGTTGATGTAGGAGTAGTCGACCCAGTCGCCCTCCTCGTCCTTGAGGACGGTGGGGGCGGGGACCTCGATGACCTCCAGCGGGCGGCCCTGGGCGTCGGTCTGGGCGCGCAGCAGGGACGCGTAGGTCCGGGAGCGCTCGTAGTCGGGGTGGTTCGGGTCCTGCTGGCTGTGGACGAGGACGGTGCCGGGGCGGGCGAAGGCGGCGACGATGTCGACGTGGCCCTGGGTGCCGTACATGCCGTAGTCGCCCGCGAGGCCGTGCGGGAGCCAGATGGCCTTGGTGGTGCCGAGGCGGGCGTGGACCTCCTGCTCGACCTCCTCGCGGGTCCACTCGGGGTTGCGGCCGGAGCCGAGCTGGACGGTGTCGGTGAGCAGGACGGTGCCCTCGCCGTCGACGTGGATGCCGCCGCCCTCGTTGACCAGCGGGCTGCTGTGGACGGTGACGCCGGCCGCGTCCGCGACATGACGGGCGATCTTGGAGTCGTGCTCCCAGCGGGCCCAGTCCTGGGCGCCCCAGCCGTTGAACACCCAGTCCACGGCGGCCAGGGAGGTGCCGTCGGTGACGAAGGTGGGGCCGATGTCGCGCATCCAGGCGTCGTCGAGCTCGCGCTCGATCAGCTCGACGTCGTCGCCGAGGAGCGCGCGGGCGCCCTCCGCGTCGCCGGGGGCGACGACCACGGTCACCGGCTCGAAGCGGCGGACGGCGCGGGCGACGGAGGCCCACGCCTCGCGGGCGCCGGCCAGCTCCGCCTCGTCGGTGAAGGTGGGGTTGGGGCTGGGCCAGGCCATCCAGGTGCGCTCGTGCGGGGTCCACTCGGCGGGCATGCGGTACGAGGTCATGAGGCGGGTCCTAGAGGGAGTCGAGGCGGTTCGGGGAGACGGAGCCGGCCGGCTCCGGGCGGATCGGCGACGGGACGGGCGGGAGCGGGCGGGCGCGGTCGTCCACCCGGACGTCGCCGGCCCGGGGGCGAGGGCCCGTCGCCGAGCCCGGCGCGGCCGATCGCACGCCGCGGAGCGGCAGCCGGTCGCCCGGTACGGGGGTCGGTCGCACGTCATCCACCTCCTGTTTGAGCGACACTCTAAATGCTGAGGCCCATGCTTCCAAGCATTGACGTGCCGTCCAGCCATAGGCCACATTGAGCGTCGCTCTAAATCATCCCCCCTTCCGCTCCCCCGGAGGTCCCATGGCGATCGAACAGCGCGGCGTCGACACCGTCCCCGAGGCCGAACGCACCAGCGGCCCCCGCGACCTCGTCGCGATCCTGCTGGGCTCCAACCTCTGTCTGGGGGTGATCGTCTTCGGCTGGCTGCCGGTCTCCTTCGGCCTCGGCCTGTGGGCCTCGGTCACCTCCGTGGTCACCGGCACGCTCGCCGGCGTCGCCGTCACCGCCCCGCTGGCGCTGGTGTCGCTGCGTACCGCCACCAACCTCTCCACCTCCTCCGGCGCCTTCTTCGGCGTCCGCGGCCGGCTCGTCGGCTCGGTGGTGGGGCTGCTGCTCTCGCTCGGCTACACCGCCCTGACCCTGTGGATCGGCGGCGACGTCATGGTGGGCACCCTCGCCCGGCTGACCGGCCTGTCCACCGGGGACGGCACGCACGCCGTCGTCTACGCGCTGCTCGCGGCCTGCACGGTGGTGGGCGCCGTGTACGGCTACCGGCTGCTGCTCCGGCTGAGCAAGGCGCTCGCCGTCGGCATGACGGTCCTGCTGGCGGTGGGGCTCGTCGCGTACGCCGGGGACTTCACCACCGCGCCCGTACCGGACACCCCGTACCTGCTCGGCTCCTTCTGGCCGACCTGGCTGTTCTCCGCGGTCGCCGCCGGCCTCAGCGGCCCGGTCGCCTTCATCACCCTGCTCGGCGACTACACCCGGTACGTCTCCCCCACCCGGCACAGCGCGCGCTCCGTCCACCGCGCCACCTGGCTCGGACTGCTCGTCGGCCTGCTGGTGCCGCAGCTCTTCGGCACGGTCACGGCGCTGGCCGCCCGCGCCGGCCTCGACTACGCCGGACCGCTGGTCGCCGCCTCGCCCGTCTGGTACCTCGTCCCGCTGCTGCTGGCGGCCACCGCCGGCTCGGTCGGCAACGCCGGACTGATGCTCTACTCGATGGGCCTCGACCTCGACGCGATCCTGCCCCGCGCGACCCGCACCCGGGCCACCCTGGTGGTCGCGGCCGTCGCCACCGGCTTCGTCTTCCTCGGGCACTTCGCCTCGGACGCCCAGTCGGCGATGACCTCGTTCGTGCTGCTCCTGACGGCGATCGGCACTCCGTGGGCGGTCATCACCCTCATCGGGCACGCGCGCTGCCGCGGGGAGTACGACCCCGAGGCGCTCCAGGTCCACAACCGGCGCTCGCGCGGCGGGATCTACTGGTTCTCGGCCGGCTGGCACCCGCGCGCCACCGTCTCCTGGGCGCTCGGCGCCGCGGTCGGCCTGGCCGCCGTCTCGACGCCGCTGTACGAGGGGCCGCTGCTGGCCCTGACCGGCGGGATCGACTGCAGCTTCGTGCTTTCGGGGCTCACCGGCGGCCTGCTGTACGCGGTGCTCACCCCGGCCCCGGAACGCGACGCGCCCGGGACGGAGTCCGTCCCGGGCGTGCCGGCCGACTGACCGGGGCCTGTCCGACGGGAAGGGGCGGACAGGCCCCGGCGGGTCACTTGCCCAGCTCGTGCATCCAGCCGTGGACGTCCTCGGCCTTGCCGGTCTGGATGTCGAGCAGCGCCTCGCGCAGCTTCATGGTGACCTCGCCGGGCCGGCCGCCGGAGTGCAGCCACTCGCCACGGGCCGACTTGACCGTGCCGACGGGGGTGATGACGGCGGCGGTGCCGCAGGCGAAGACCTCGGTGAGGGTGCCGTTCTCGGTGTCGGTCTTCCACTGGTCGATGGAGACGCGCTCCTCGACGGACTCGTAGCCGAGGTCGCGGGCGACCTGGAGGAGCGAGTCACGGGTGATGCCGGCGAGCAGCGAACCGGTGAGCGTGGGGGTGACGATCTTGTTCCCGTACACGAAGTACAGGTTCATGCCGCCGAGCTCCTCGACCCACTTGTGCTCGACCGCGTCGAGGTAGCAGACCTGGTCGCAGCCCTTGGCGGCCGCCTCGGCCTGGGCGAGCAGGGAGGCCGCGTAGTTGCCGCCGGTCTTGGCGTCGCCGACGCCGCCGGGGACGGCGCGGACGCGGTCCTCGGAGGCCCAGATGGAGACCGGCTTGACGCCGCCGGGGAAGTACGGGCCGGCCGGGGAGGCGATGACGACGAAGAGGTACTCGTTGGCCGGGCGGACGCCCAGGCCGACCTCGGTCGCGATCATGAACGGGCGGAGGTAGAGCGACTCCTCGCCACCGTGCTCCGGGACCCACGCCTCGTCCTGGCGGACCAGGGCGTCGCACGCCTCGATGAAGGTCTCGACCGGGAGCTCCGGCATGCCGATGCGGTGCGCGGAGCGCTGGAAGCGCCGGGCGTTGGCGTCGGGGCGGAAGGAGGCGACCGAGCCGTCGGGGCGGCGGTACGCCTTCAGGCCCTCGAAGATCTCCTGGGCGTAGTGCAGGACGTTGGTCGCCGGGTCGAGGGAGAGCGGGCCGTACGGCGCGAGCTGGCCGTCGTGCCAGCCGCGGCCCTCGGTCCAGCGGATGGTGACCATGTGGTCGGTGAAGTGGCGGCCGAATCCGGGGTTGGCCAGGATCGCCGCGCGCTCCGCGTCGGACAGCGGGCTGGAGGAGGGCTTGAGCTCGATCGTCGTCATGGGTGCTTGTCCTTCACCGGTTGTGTGTGTCGGACCGCGCTCACGCCCGCTTGGCAGTACTGCTAGGACGTCCGAGCTTTCGCGCATGCCGCGGCCCACGTCCGATTATCGCGCGTGGGAACCTGCGTACGAAACGGGTGACGCGGTCCAGGGTTCGACGGGGGCACCCCGCGACCGCACAGGAAGCAGCCGCCGGGTGCGTGAACGACCCGGCGGCTGCTGTGTGGTGTCAGTGGCGCGCGGGTCAGCTCGCTACTCGCGCGGCGAGCGCGTCGCCGATCTGGTCCGTCGTGCGGACGGCGGTGCCCCGCTCGGTGAGGTCGGCCTCGACGGCCGTCTCGACCCGGGCGGCCTCGGTCTCGTAGCCGAGGTGGCGCAGCAGGAGGGCGACGGAGAGGACGGTGGCCGTGGGGTCGGCCTTGCCCTGGCCCGCGATGTCCGGGGCGGAGCCGTGCACCGGCTCGAACATGGACGGGAAGTCCCGGCTCGGGTTGATGTTGCCCGAGGCGGCGACGCCGATGCCGCCGGAGACGGCCGCGGCGAGGTCGGTGATGATGTCGCCGAAGAGGTTGTCGGTGACGATGACGTCGAAGCGGGCCGGGTCGGTGACGAGGAAGATCGTCGCCGCGTCGACGTGCAGGTAGTCGGTGGTGACCTCGGGGAACTCCTGGGCGACCCGGTTGAAGGTGTCGGTCCAGAGGTGGCCGGCGAAGGTCAGCACGTTGTTCTTGTGGACCAGCGTCAGCTTCTTGCGCGGGCGGGCCTGGGCGCGGGCGAAGGCGTCCCGGACCACGCGCTCCACGCCGAAGGCGGTGTTGACGGAGACCTCGGTGGCGACCTCGTGCTCGGTGCCCTTGCGGATGGTGCCGCCGTTGCCCGTGTACGGGCCCTCGGTGCCCTCGCGGACGACGACGAAGTCGATCGCGGGCTGCCCGGCGAGCGGGGTGGCGACGCCGGGGAGCAGCTTCGAGGGGCGCAGGTTCACGTGGTGGTCGAAGGCGAAGCGCAGCTTCAGGAGGAAGCCGCGCTCCAGGACGCCGGACGGCACCGAGGGGTCGCCGATCGCGCCGAGCAGGATGGCGTCGTGCTTCTTGAGGGAGTCCAGGTCGGCGTCGGTGAGGGTCTCACCGGTGGCGTGGTAGCGCCGGGCGCCGAAGTCGTACTCCTCGGTCTCCAGCTTCACGTCCTGGGGAAGGACGGCCGCGAGGACCTTGAGGCCCTGGGCCACGACCTCCTGGCCGATGCCGTCGCCGGGAATGACTGCGAGATTGATGCTGTGAGACATGGCGGCACCCTACTCTTCGTCCCATCGTCTGACACGCTTCGTCCACCATGTGGACGAACGGACAGGCGTCGGGCAGGTCAGTGACCGGTGGAGCCGCCGTTGTCGCGGCGGTCGAGGGCGCGCTGGAGGGCTGCGGCGGCGTTCTGCCGGGCCTCGTCGCTGGGACGGGCGGCGGAGTGGCGGACGCGGGGGGCGGTCTGAGCGGCCATGAGGGATCGACTCCTTGAGATCAGTGGTGATCCGGATGTGCGGAGATCAGCTGCGATCGGGAGATCAGGTGATCGAAGGCGCCGGAAAGGGGCGGGGAGCGCCGCCGCAGGGGTTGCCTGCACGGGGCGTCGCGCTCTCGACCGCCATTCGCTGATGAAGCGAGACGTTCGGCTTCTACAAAGCTAGGGCAGGCACCCTCATCTGTCTCCACAATTACTCGGACTTCCTACTATCTGAGACGGCCGGTCTCCCACGGTCAACGTCCCGCCACTCCTACCTAGCTTGCATTCCTACCTAGGTGGTGCTGCAATGCGTCCATGGCAGCCGACCGCAGATCCAGCTGGCTCAAGGGAGTCCTCGACCTGCTCGTCCTCTCCCGACTGACCGACGGTGAGAGCTACGGGTACGAGATCGCCAAGGCGCTCGCCGAGGCGGGCCTCGGCGAGATCAAGGGCGGGACGCTCTATCCCGTACTGAACCGTCTGGAGGAGGCCGGCCTGGTGGAGGCCGAGTTCCGCGCCGCCGAGCGCGGTCCCGGCCGCCGCTACTACCGGCTCACACCGACGGGGCGCGAGCACCTCGCCGCGGAGAGCCGGTCGTGGCGGGAGTTCCACCGCGCCGTCGACACCGCACTGCGACCAGGGGGACCCACCGCATGAACGACACCGCCTACTTCGCCGAGGTGACCGGGGCCCTGGCCGCCGCCGGCGTCCCCGCCGCGCAGATCGAGGCCACCGTCGAGGACCTGCGCGCCCACCTCGCCGAGTCCGGGACCGCCCCGGAGGAGGAGTTCGGGCCGGCGGCGCGGTTCGCGGCCCGGCTCGGCGGGCTCGCCCCGGAGCCGGACGGCCCGGACGCGGCGGCCGAGCACTGGACCTGGACGGCGGACCTCTTCAACGACCGGCGGATGCTGGCCGTCCACGGCGCCCAGGGCTGGGAGGTCGAGTCGCTGGACCCGATCGGCCGGTTCGTCTGCCGCCGCACGCCCGGCTCGGCGCTGCGCTGGGAGTACCGCCGCGAGGTGATCGCCGGCCGCCGGCGCGCCCGCGTCGAGGACGAGCTCACGCCGGAGGGCTGGGAGCCGTGCGGCGAATGGCTGGTGTACGGCTACTTCAAGCGCCCCGCCGCGGCGCTCGCGGGCCCGGCCGGCGCCGTCCAGGCCCCGCCCGCCGCCCCGCACCGGTGGCTGTTCCTGAGCCGCCGCGGCAAGGCGGTGCTCGCCGTGTGGACGCTCCTGGTGGGCGGCGCGACGGCGGCCTTCTTCGTCGGCGCCCTCGGCACCGCCGGGCTGGCGATCGCCATCGCCCTCACCTCGTCGCTCTCCGCCGTGTGGACGGCCGGGCTGGAGAACGCCGCGGGCCGCGAGCGCCGGGGCCCGGCCGCCTAGCGACGGCGACGGGCCGGCGGGAGCGGCGCCTCAGACCACGTCGCCGTCCCGCCAGTCGAAGACCAGCGGGGCGCCCGGATCCGGCAGGTCCAGCCCGCCGGCCGGCCGGACGAGGAGGCCGCCCTCCTCCTCCGGGAGCGGCACCGTCCCGTCCGGCCCCAGCACCGCGATCCGCCCGTCCCAGACCCGCCAGCCGCGCCCCCGGTAGAGCGCCGCGCCCTCGTCGGAGGCGGAGAGCGCGCCGAAGCGGTGGGTGCCGTCGACGACCCGCTCCAGGGCGTCCATGACGGCGCCGCCGAGCCCCCGGCGCCGCGCGTCGGCCCGGACGGCGACGCCCTCCACGTACCCGATCCGGTACGAGCGGCCGCGGTGCAGCACCCGGCGCTGGACGACCGCCCCGTGGGCGACGAGGCCCGTCGCGTCCTCGATCCAGGCGTGGACGCCGCCCAGGGCGTGGTCCCAGTCCGCCGCGGAGAAGTCGCCGTCGAAGGCCGCGTCGAGCAGCGCGCGGACGGCCGCCAGCCGCTCGGCGCCGAGGGCGTGGGTGGGCGCGGTGCGCACGGTCATCCCGTCACCCTCCCACACCCCGCCCCACCTCCCCCGGCCACATGAGTACCGCCCCCGACCCCGGCCTGGGGGGACCGGGGAGGGGGGCGGTGATCAGGGGCCGCTCACGCGGCGGATGGGGGTCAGCCCATGTGGGGGTAGCCGTACTCGGTCGGCGGGACCAGCGTCTCCTTGATGGCGCGGGTCAGCGTCCAGCGCATCAGGTTCTGCGGGGCGCCGGCCTTGTCGTTGGTGCCCGAGGCGCGGCCGCCGCCGAAGGGCTGCTGGCCGACGACGGCGCCGGTCGACTTGTCGTTGATGTAGAAGTTGCCCGCGGCGAAGCGGAGCTTCTCCATCGTGTGCGCGGCGGCGGCGCGGTCGTTGGAGATGACCGCACCGGTCAGCGCGTAGTCGGAGACCGACTCCATCTGCTCCAGCATGGCGTCGTACTGGTCGTCCTCGTACACGTGGACCGCGAGGATCGGGCCGAAGTACTCGGCCTTGAAGACCTCGTTCTCCGGGTCGGTGCACTCGATGACGGTCGGACGGACGAAGTAGCCCTCCGAGTCGTCGTAGGTGCCGCCGGCGACGATCGTGCAGCTCGGGTCGGAGGACGCACGGTCGATCGCCGCCTTGTTCTTCGCGAACGAGCGGTCGTCGATGACGGCACCGATGAAGTTCGACAGGTCGGTGACGTCACCCATGGTGATGCCGTCGACCTCGGCCGCGAACTCCTCCTTGAAGCCGTCGTTCCAGATGGAGGCCGGGATGTAGGCGCGCGAGGACGCGGAGCACTTCTGGCCCTGGAACTCGAAGGAGCCGCGGGTCAGCGCGGTCTTCAGGATGGCGCGGTCGGCGCTGGGGTGGGCGACGACGAAGTCCTTGCCGCCGGTCTCGCCGACGATCCGCGGGTAGGAGCGGTACTTCTCGATGTTGGTGCCGACGGTCTTCCACAGGTGCTGGAAGGTCCGGGTCGAGCCGGTGAAGTGGATGCCGGCCAGGTCGCGGTGGTTCAGGGCCACCTCGGAGACGGCGATGCCGTCGCCGGTCACCAGGTTGATGACGCCCTTCGGCAGACCGGCCTCCTCCAGGAGCTCCATGAGGAGCACGGCGGAGTGGGTCTGGGTCGGGGACGGCTTCCAGACCACCACGTTGCCCATGAGGGCGGGGGCGGTGGGCAGGTTGCCCGCGATGGCCGTGAAGTTGAACGGCGTGATCGCGTAGACGAAGCCCTCCAGCGGGCGGTGGTCCAGTCGGTTCCACACGCCCGGGGAGTTCGCCGGCGGCTGCTCGGCCAGGATCTGGCGGGCGTACGCGACGTTGAAGCGCCAGAAGTCGACGAGCTCGCACGGGGTGTCGATCTCGGCCTGCTGGGCGGTCTTCGACTGGCCGAGCATCGTGGAGGCGGCCAGCGTCTCGCGCCACGGGCCGGCGAGCAGCTCGGCGGCGCGCAGGATGATCGCGGCGCGGTCGTCGAAGGACATCGCGCGCCAGGCCGGGGCGGCGGCCAGGGCCGCGTCGATCGCGTCCTGGGCGTCGGCCTCGGTGGCGCCGCGGAAGGTGCCGATGACGGCCTTGTGGTTGTGCGGCTGGACGACCTCGAACGCCTCGCCGCCACCCATGCGCTTCACGCCGCCGATGGTCATCGGCAGCTCGCGCGGGTTGTCGGCCAGCTCCTTGAGCTTGACCTCCAGACGGGCCCGCTCGGGGGAACCGGGGGCGTAGCCGTGCACCGGCTCGTTGACGGGAGTGGGGACCTGGGTCACAGCGTCCATAAGTCTCAGGACTCCTTACAAAGAGGGGGAGTGGGCTCAGCCCTTGGTCAGGATGGAGCGGACGAAGAAGAGCAGGTTGGCCGGCTTCTCCGCGAGGCGGCGCATGAAGTAGCCGTACCAGTCGGTGCCGTAGGCCGTGTAGACGCGCATGCGGTGGCCCTCGGCGGCGAGGCGGTTCTGCTCCTCGGAGCGGATGCCGTACAGCATCTGGAACTCGTACTCGTCCAGCTTGCGCCCGGCGCGGCGGGCCAGCTCCTGGCCGATGGAGATGAGGCGCGGGTCGTGCGAGCCGATCATCGGGTAGCCCTCGCCGTCCATCAGGATCTTCATGATCCGGACGTACGCCTTGTCGATCTCGGGCTTGTCCTGGATGGCGACGGAGGCGGGCTCCTTGTAGGCGCCCTTCACGATCCGGACGCGGGAGCCGTTCGCGGCGAGGCGGCGGGCGTCGTCCTCGGTGCGGAAGAGGTACGCCTGGATGACGCAGCCGGTCTGCGGGAAGTCCTTCCGCAGCTCCTCGTGGATGGCGAACATCGAGTCGAGGGTGGTGTGGTCCTCGGCGTCCAGGGTGACCGTGGTGCCGATCGCGGCGGCGGCCTCGACGACCGGGCGCACGTTCGCCAGGGCCAGCTCGTGGCCGTTCTCCAGGGACTGGCCGAACATCGACAGCTTGACGGACATCTCGGCGCGCTCGCCGAGGCCCAGCTCCTGGAGACGGCCGATCAGCTCCAGGTAGGCGTCCCGGGCGGCGTGGGACTGCTCGACGGTGGTGATGTCCTCACCGACGACGTCGAGGGTGACCTCCAGGCCGCAGGCCGCCAGCTCCTGGACGATCGGGACGACGTCGTCCACGATCTCGCCGGCGATGAAGCGCGCCACGACCTGCTTGGTCCCGGGCGCGGCCGACACGAGACGGCGCATCTTGTCGCTGCGCGACGCGGCGAGGATCACGGGACCCAGCACGGGGCACCTCCAATTGAGCGAGGAAGAACGGGGCCATTACCGGTCGCAGGGGTACGAACCGGGAACAGCACGGAGAACCACCGTGAAACATATGGATCGCTCCGATCCTGCGCCATCTACAGCTGTCACGCATCCGCGAGCACGCCCTCAGACATCTGTCTGAAGGACCGGTCGGCGGGTGCGAGAATGGGGGCCGTGAAGGGCGATTACCAGGAGCTGGTGGACGAGATCTCGACGCTGCTCGACGCCCCGGCGACCCTGGAGAACCGCGACTTCGGGCTGATCGCCTTCGGGGCCCACGACAGCGACGACGACAGCGCCATGGACCCCGTCCGCACCCGCTCGATCCTCACCCGGAAGTCCACCCCGGCGGTCCGCGCCTGGTTCGAGGGCTTCGGCATCACCCGGGCCACCGGCCCCGTCCGCATCCCCGCCGCGCCGGACGCCGGCGTCTTCCGGGACCGGATCTGCCTCCCCGTACGCCATCGGGGTGTCGTCCTCGGCTACGTCTGGCTCCTGGACGCCGAGCCGGGGCCCTCGCACCGGCAGCTCACGGCCGCGATGGAGGTGGCCGCCCGCATCGGCGAACTGCTCGCCGACGAGGAGCGGGCCGGCGCCGACCTCTCCCGCGAGCTGCGGGCCGTCCTCGCGGCGGAGCGCGGCTGGCAGTACGACATGGCCGTCGCCGCCCTCCGCACGGCCCTGGGCCCGGACGCGGACGGCCTGCACACCCTGGTCTGCCTGGCCCCCTGGCCCGGCGAGGACTCCCCCTCCCCCCGTACGGTCCCCGGCGCCGCCGCCCTCTGCGCCCTCCCGTGGCGCGGCCCGGCGCCCGCCGCCGACGGCCCCTCGACCGGCGGCCACCGGGCGCTCGCCGTCCTGGTGCGGCTGCGGTCGGCCGACAACCCCTCCCCCGCCGTCACCGCCGCCGAGCGGCTGCGCGGGCCGGCCGGACCGGCGGTGGTCGCCGGGATCGCCGCGCCCCGGCGGGGCCTCGGGGACCTGGACCTGAGCTGGCACGAGGCGACCGCCGCCGCGCGCACCGCCCGGGCCCAGCCCCGCTTCGGCCCGGTCGCGCACTGGGACGGCCTCGGCCCGTACCGGCTGCTCACCGCCCTCCCGCCTGCCGAGCCGGACCCGGCGGTACGGGCGCTGCTCGGCCCCGCCCACACGGAGCTGGCCCGCACGGCCGAGGTGTTCCTGGACCACGCGGGCCAGGCGGGCCGCACGGCCGCGGCCCTCGGCATCCACCGGCAGACCCTCTACTACCGCCTCTCGCGGGTCGAGCAACTCACCGGCCTCGACCTGGACGCCGGCGAGGACCGCCTGCTGCTGCACATGGCGCTGAAGGCGGCCCGGCTCTGAGGGGCCGGCCGGTTCAGCCGGTCGGCCCGGCGTCCCGCAGCTCCCACCAGCGGGCGTCCCACCGCCAGCACCCGGCGGAGTCCCGCATCGCCCAGGTGTGCACGAGCCGGCCCTCGTCGTCGCCGAGGACCAGCTCGATGTGCCCGTTCCACCGCGAGGTGCCGGCCAGGCGCGTGTAGGCGGCGGGCGGCGGCTCGGGGAAGGGGCCGGTGTACAGGCCGCCGGGCCGCAGCACGCAGCGGTCGCCCGCGAGGACGACCAGGGCCTCGTCCGGCAGCGGCACCACGGCGAGCACCGGGCCGTCCCCGTCCGGCTCCCGCCGCCACCGGCCCGTGGCGCCCCCGGGCCCGCGCCACACGGTGCCGGACCGGTCGACGGCGGCGAGCCCGCCGCAGGCGACGCCCGGCCGCAGCGACACCAGCTCCCCGTGCGTGCCGGGCACCGGGGCCCAGGGCGCCCACCCGTCGTCCTCGCGCCGCTCCCGCTGCCAGCCGGCGCCGTCCCCGTCGACGGCGTACAGCCGGTGCGCGGCCCACGGCGCCCCGGCGGCGGCGATGTCGGCCAGCGGCGCCCCGCCGGGCGTCGGCACGGACTCCCAGGCCGACCAGTCGGCGACGGGCACGTACGTGTCCGGGTCCACGGCCAGGGCCCGCTGCCACAGCCGCCCGTCCCGGTCGAGGAGCCACAGGTGCTGCCGGTACGTCTCCGGCGCCCCGGCGGCCAGGGCGGCGGCCGGCCCTGGCGCGTCCATGGCGTGCCACTTGCTCCAGCCGGAGACGTTCCAGCCGTGGCACAGGCCGCGGGCGTCGGCCGCGAAGATCTCCAGGTGCGGGTCGCCGTAGGAGGAGGCCACGACCGCCGCGTACGGCAGCGGGCGGGTCGGCGGGAGGGGCACGGTGCCGGCCAGGTCCCGCAGCCGGCGCGCGGCCGCCCGCGCGGTGGGCCGGTCCGCGGGCTCGGCGGCCAGCAGCTCCCGCACCAGGCCGGCCGCGCGCGGATCCGTGCCCCGGGCCGCGAGCGCGTCGAGGAGCTGCCCGGCGAGCCGGGCCGCCTCCTCGGGGCGCGGCTCGGTGACGTACGAGGGCAGTCCGCCGAGCAGGCACTGGGCGAGGACGACGCCGAGGGCCCAGGCGTCGTCAGCCGGGCGCACCTCGCGGCGTCCGCCCGCGGCCGCAGCCAGCCGCTGCGGCGACATGTAGGACGGGGTGCCGCCCAGGTCGGGGGCGACGGTCTCCCGCAGGGCCGTGGCCACGTTGAAGTCCGCGATCTTCCACAGGCCGCGGCAGCGCACGACGTTGCCGGGCTTCAGGTCCGCGTGCACCAGTCCCCGGCCGTGCACGTGCTCCAGCGCCTCCGCCACGCCCGCGAGCGCGGCGGCCGCGTCGTACGCAGGCAGCGGGCCCACGACGTCCAGGTGGTGGCCGAGCGAGCGGTCGCCGAGCTCCATGACCTGCACCAGACAGCCGGCGAAGGGTCCGTCGGGGGCGATGAACGCGTCCACGTACGCCACCGCGTGCGGGCAGCCCATCAGCCGCTCCTGGACCCGGATCTCGTCCAGGGCCCGCCGGCGCTGCTCCGCGTCCCCCCGGGCGTGGTAGATCTTCACCGCCCGGTGCTCGACGTGTCCGTCCATCTCGGCCCGCACCCGCCGGGCCGGCAGCACCCGGGCGAAGTGCCCGCTGCCGAGCGGCGCGGTGTCGTCGACCAGCCAGTCCCCCACCCGAGTCTCCGCCATTCCCGGAGTCTATGAGGGCGCCCGGCCGGCCGGGCCGGGTTCGCGGGATCGGCGGTCACAGCACGGCACCCGGCCGCCGGACGGCCCCTGCGGGGCGGTGTCCGGAGACCGGGTGCGGGTGGGAATCCGTGCGGGCCGGGTGTCAGACCAGGTTGACCGAGCGGGCCGAGGCGGCGCCGATCTCCGTGGAGATCTCCGCGATCACGGAGGCCGGCACGGTGTCGTCGACGGTGAGCACGACGAGCGCCTCGCCGCCCTCCTCCGTACGGGAGACCTGCATGCCCGCGATGTTCAGACCGGCCTCGCCGAGGATCCGGCCGACGGTGCCGACGACGCCGGGACGGTCCTCGTAGCGCAGCACGACCATGTGGTCGGCGAGCGCGAGGTCCACGTCGTACTCGCCGACGGCGACGATCTTCTGGAGGTGCTTGGGGCCGGCCAGGGTGCCGGAGACGGCGACCTCCTCGCCGCTGGAGAGCGTGCCGCGCACGGTGACCACGTTGCGGTGGTCGGGCGACTCGGAGCTGGTGGTGAGGCGGACCTCGACACCGCGCTCCTGCGCGAAGAGCGGGGCGTTCACGTACGACACGGTCTCGTCGACGACGTCCTCGAACACGCCCTTGAGCGCGGAGAGTTCGAGCACCTTGACGTCGTGCTGGGTGATCTCGCCGTACACCTCGACGTCGAGGCGGGCCGCGACCTCGCCCGCGAGGGCGGTGAAGATCCGGCCGAGCTTCTCGGCGAGCGGCAGACCCGGCTTGACGTCCTCGGCGATGACGCCGCCCTGGACGTTGACCGCGTCCGGGACCAGCTCGCCGGCGAGCGCGAGGCGCACCGAGCGGGCGACGGCGATGCCGGCCTTCTCCTGGGCCTCGTCGGTGGAGGCGCCGAGGTGCGGGGTGCAGACGACCTGGTCGAGCTCGAAGAGCGGGGAGTCCGTGCAGGGCTCCTTCGCGTACACGTCGAGGCCGGCGCCGGCGACGCGGCCCTCCTTGAGGGCCGAGTACAGCGCGGCCTCGTCGACGATCCCGCCGCGGGCGGCGTTGACGATCCGGACGCTCGGCTTGACCTTGTGCAGCGCCTCGTCGCCGATGAGACCGAGGGTCTCCGGGGTCTTCGGCAGGTGGACGGTGATGAAGTCGGCGACCTCCAGGAGCTCGTCCAGGGCCAGCAGCTTCACCCCCATCTGGGCGGCGCGGGCCGGCTGCACGTAGGGGTCGTACGCGACGATCTTCATGCCGAAGGCGGACATCCGCTGGGCGACGAGGACGCCGATGCGGCCGAGGCCGACGACACCGAGGGTCTTCTCGCTGAGCTCGACGCCGGTGTACTTGTTCCGCTTCCACTCGCCGTTCTTCAGCGCGGTGTTGGCCTGCGGGATGTTGCGCGCGGTGGCGACCAGCAGACCGCACGCGAGCTCGGCGGCGGTGACGATGTTGGAGGTCGGGGCGTTCACGACCATCACGCCGGCCTTGGTGGCGGCGGAGACGTCCACGTTGTCCAGGCCGACACCGGCACGGGCGACGACCCGCAGCTTCTGCGCGGCGGCGATGGCCTCCGCGTCGACCTTGGTGGCGGAGCGGATGAGGATGGCGTCGACGTCGGCGATCGCGGGGATCAGCTCGGCGCGGTCGGCGCCGTTGCAGTGCCGGATCTCGAAGTCCGGGCCCAGGGCGTCGACGGTGGCGGGCGACAGCTCTTCAGCGATGAGTACGACAGGTTTCGAGCTCACGTGAGTCCTCACAGAGGCAGTGCGGACGGCCGTCCCGACGGCCGCAGGCGGTGGAGGGGGCTTGCCGCGTGAAAGCGCACGACGCTGTGGGCCAGACGCGATGTTGTTGAGCAGTGTAGTGCCGCATCGGCGCACGTCGTACGCCTCGTTGGAAGGATCACCCGTCCGTGGTTGGACGGGGTGTCCAAGGAAGCGGCACGGGGCCGGACAGGCTGTCCGGCCCCGCACCGAGGGGCTTACGCCTCCTCGTCGTTCACCCAGCTCATGAGCTTGCGCAGCTCCTTGCCGGTGGTCTCCAGGAGGTGCTTCTCGTCCTGGGTCTTGTACTCGTTGTACTTCTTCAGACCGCCGTGGTACTCGTCCATCCAGTTCTTGGCGAAGGTGCCGTCCTGGATCTCGGTGAGGACCTTCTTCATCTCCGCCTTGGTGTCGGCGGTGATGACGCGCGGGCCGGTGATGTAGTCGCCCCACTCGGCGGTCTCGGAGACGGACCAGCGCATCTTCTCCAGGCCGCCCTCGTACATGAGGTCGACGATGAGCTTCAGCTCGTGGAGGCACTCGAAGTAGGCGATCTCCGGCTGGTAGCCGGCCTCGACCAGGGTCTCGAAACCGGCCTTGACGAGGGCGGACGCGCCACCGCAGAGGACGGCCTGCTCGCCGAAGAGGTCGGTCTCGGTCTCCTCGGTGAAGGTGGTCTTGATGACGCCGGCGCGGGTGCCGCCGATCGCCTTGGCGTAGGAGAGGGCGAGCGCGAAGGCGTTGCCGGTGGCGTCCTGCTCGACGGCGGCGATCGCGGGGACGCCGCGGCCCTCCTCGTACTGGCGGCGGACCAGGTGGCCCGGGCCCTTCGGGGCGACCAGGGCGACGTCGACGCCGGCCGGGGGCTTGATGAAGCCGAAGCGGACGTTGAAGCCGTGGGCGAAGAACAGCGCGTCGCCGTCCTTCAGGTTCGGGGCGATGGACTCCTCGTAGACCTTGGCCTGGATCGGGTCCGGGATCAGGATCATGATGAGGTCGGCCTCGGCCGCCGCCTCGGCGGGGGTGACCACGCGCAGGCCCTGCTCCTCGGCCTTGGCCTTGGACTTCGAGCCCTCGTGCAGACCGACGCGGACGTCGACACCCGAGTCGCGGAGCGACAGCGCGTGGGCGTGGCCCTGGCTGCCGTAACCGATCACCGCGACCTTGCGGCCCTGGATGATCGAGAGGTCGGCGTCGGCGTCGTAGAACAGCTCGGCCACTGGAAATCTCCTTGAGGTGCTGGTGTTGCGTCCCACCGTACGGCGGGGAGCGGAAGGGAAGTTCTCGGGTCTCGTCAGTCGGACCGCCGGCTGGACCAGCGGTCGACCTCCGGTGACTCTCAGGCGCTGCGGTCGAGTGCCCGCAGGGACCGGTCCGTGATGGACCGGGCACCACGCCCTATGGCGATGGTGCCCGACTGGACGAGCTCCTTGATGCCGAACTGCTCCAGCATCTTGAGCATGGCGTCCAGCTTGTCGCTCGAACCGGTGGCCTCGATGGTGACGGCCTCGGGCGAGACGTCGACGGTCTTGGCGCGGAAGAGCTTGACGATCTCGACGATCTGGGAGCGGGTCTCGTTGTCGGCGCGGACCTTCACCAGGACGAGCTCGCGCTGGATCGCGGCGCTGGGCTCGAGTTCGACGATCTTCAGGACGTTGACCAGCTTGTTGAGCTGCTTGGTCACCTGCTCCAGGGGCAGGGACTCGACGTTGACCACGATGGTGATGCGGCTGATGTCGGGGTGCTCGGTGACGCCGACGGCGAGCGAGTCGATGTTGAAGCCGCGGCGGGAGAACAGGGCGGCGATCCGGGCGAGGATGCCGGGCGTGTTCTCGACCAGGACGGAGAGCGTGTGCTTGGACATGGTGTGTGGGTCTCTTCCCTGTGGCTCGTCGCTGCTCAGTCGTCTTCGCCGTCGCCGAAGTCGGGGCGGACGCCCCGGGCGGCCATGACCTCGTCGTTGGAGGTGCCGGCGGCGACCATGGGCCAGACCTGGGCGTCCTCGTGGACGATGAAGTCGACGACGACGGGCCGGTCGTTGATGGCGTTGGCCTCGGCGATGACCTTGTCGAGGTCGGCCGGGTCCTCACAGCGCAGGGCGACGCAGCCCATGGCCTCGGACAGCTTCACGAAGTCCGGGACGCGGGTGCCCTTGGCCGCCGGGTTGACGTCGTCCGGGCCGGAGTGCAGGACCGTGTTGGAGTAGCGCTGGTTGTAGAAGAGGGTCTGCCACTGGCGGACCATCCCGAGGGCGCCGTTGTTGATGATGGCGACCTTGATCGGGATGTTGTTCAGGGCGCAGGTGGTGAGCTCCTGGTTCGTCATCTGGAAGCAGCCGTCGCCGTCGATCGCCCAGACCGTGCGGTCGGGCATGCCGGCCTTGGCGCCCATGGCGGCCGGGACGGCGTAGCCCATGGTCCCGGCGCCGCCGGAGTTCAGCCAGGTGGCGGGCTTCTCGTAGTCGATGAAGTGGGCGGCCCACATCTGGTGCTGGCCGACGCCGGCGGTGAAGACCGTGCCCTCGGGGGCGAGCTGTCCGATGCGCTGGATGACCTGCTGCGGCGAGAGGCTGCCGTCCTCCGGCAGGTCGTAGCCGAGCGGGTAGGTCTCGCGCCAGCGGTTCAGGTCGGACCACCAGGCGGAGTAGTCGCCCTTGTTGCCCTCGGTGTGCTCGGCCTGGACGGCCTGGACCAGGTCGGCGATGACCTCGCGGGCGTCACCGACGATCGGGACGTCGGCGGCGCGGTTCTTGCCGATCTCGGCCGGGTCGATGTCCGCGTGGACGATCTTGGCGTACGGGGCGAAGCTGTCCAGCTTGCCGGTGACGCGGTCGTCGAAGCGGGCGCCGAGGGCGACGATCAGGTCGGCCTTCTGGAGCGCGGTGACGGCGGTGACGGCGCCGTGCATGCCGGGCATGCCGACGTGCTGCGGGTGGCTGTCGGGGAAGGCGCCCAGCGCCATCAGGGTGGTGGTGACCGGGGCGCCGGTCAGCTCGGCGAGGACCTTCAGCTCGGCCGTGGCGCCGGACTTGATGACACCGCCGCCGACGTACAGGACCGGGCGCTTCGCGGCGGAGATCAGCTTGGCGGCCTCGCGGATCTGCTTGGCGTGCGGCTTGGTCACCGGGCGGTAGCCGGGCAGGTCGGTCTGCGGCGGCCAGGAGAAGGTGGTCTTGGCCTGGAGGGCGTCCTTGGCGATGTCGACGAGGACCGGGCCGGGGCGGCCGGTGGAGGCGATGTGGAAGGCCTCGGCGATGGTCTTCGCGATGTCGTCGGCCTTGGTGACCAGGAAGTTGTGCTTGGTGATCGGCATGGTGATGCCGACGATGTCCGCCTCCTGGAAGGCGTCGGTGCCGATCGCCTTGGAGGCGACCTGCCCGGTGATCGCGACCAGCGGGACGGAGTCCATGTGCGCGTCGGCGATCGGGGTGACCAGGTTGGTGGCGCCCGGCCCCGAGGTGGCCATGCAGACGCCGACCTTGCCGGTGGCCTGGGCGTAGCCGGTGGCGGCGTGGCCGGCCCCCTGCTCGTGGCGGACCAGGATGTGACGGACCTTCTTGCTGTCCATCATCGGGTCGTACGCGGGGAGGATGCAGCCGCCCGGGATGCCGAAGACGGTGTCGGCACCCACCTCTTCGAGAGAGCGGATGAGGGACTGCGCGCCCGTGACGTGCTCGACGGTGGGGGCGGGCGTCGCGCCGTTGCGGGGCCGCGGCTGCGGATGGTGCCCGGTGGCCTGCTCGGTCATCAGCATCTCTTCTCGAAGCAGAGGGTTTTTTGCGGGGTGTTTTACGAGGTTTTGCGGCGACTTGAGGGAGAACCGGTGCAACAAAAAACCCCTCGTGCCGGAAGGCAAGCGAGGGGAGCGCGTCGGGTGGTTCTCAGCCGGCCTTCAGGGGCCCGGCTTCAGCCGACGCGCTTTCCAAGTACGAGAATTCGGGTGCGCATGGCACTGACCCTCCCTCTCGGGCCACACCACTGTCAAGTGGGTGGGACGCGCGTCTCATCATGTGAGCTGATCGGGGGACGGATTCCGCCGCGTCTCCGGGCCCTTCCCGGCCGGTACGGAGACGACGCCCGGCAGCGGGTAGTCGCCCCGCACCAGGGCCCTGCGGAGCCGGTACTCGTCGAGCGGGCCCGAGAAGGCCAGGCCCTGCGCGTGCCGGCAGCCCATGGCCCGCAGGGCCAGCACCTGCTCGGGGACGTCGACGCCCTCGGCGACGGTCTGCATGCCCAGCTCACCGGCGATCCGGAGCACACCGCTGGTGATCTTGCGGAGCCGGGCGGACTCGACCACGCCTTCGACGAGCGCCCTGTCCAGTTTCAGTATGTCGACCGGGAGGCGCCTGAGGGCGTGAACGGCGACGTGTCCGCTGCCGAATCCGTCGAGGGCGATCCGCACGCCGAGCCGGCGCAGGGTGACCAGGCGCTGCTCCAGCTCGTCCAGCGGGGTCCTGTGGTCGGTGTCGGCCAGCTCCAGGACGAGCGAGCCGGACGGCAGCCCGTGCCGGGCCAGCAGGGCCTCGACGGAGCCGAGGGGCATCGAGCGGTCGAGCAGGCGACGGGCGGAGAGCCGGACCGAGACCGGGGTGCGATGGCCGATTCCGGCCCGCTCGGCGGCCTGCTCGACGGCCTCCTCCAGGAGCCAGCGGCCCAGCTCGGCGGTGCGCTCGCCGTCGTCGGTGACCCGCAGGTACTCGGCCGGGGTGAAGAGGATGCCCTGGGTGGAGCGCCAGCGGGCCTGCGCGCTGACGGCGGAGACCCGGCCGGTGGCGAGGTCCACGACGGGCTGGTGCAGGAGGGCGAACTCGCCGTCGTGGAGCGCGCTGCGCAGCCGCGCGGCGAGTTCGGTCCGCCGGACCACCTCGGCCTGCATCTGGGGCACGTACAGCTCGACGCGGTCCTTGCCGCCGGCCTTGGCGCGGTACATGGCGAGGTCGGCGTTGCGCAGCAGGTCGCCGGCGCCGATGCCGGGCTCGGCGAAGGCGACGCCGATGGAGGCGGCGACCCGGACCTCGGTGCCCCCGTCGACGCGGTAGGGGCGGGAGAGGGTCAGCCGGAGCCGGTCGGCGATCTCCTGCACCTGGGTCTCGCGGGCGGCGCGGTCGCGCAGGCCGTCGCCGAGGATGAGGGCGGCGAACTCGTCGCCGCCGAGCCGGGCGGCGGTGTCCCCGGACCGCACGGCGTCCTGGAGGCGTCGGGCGGCCTGGATCAGCAGGTCGTCGCCGGCCTGGTGGCCGAGCCGGTCGTTGACCGCCTTGAAGCCGTCGAGGTCGATGAAGAGGACGGCGGTGCCGAGGTCCGAGGAGCGGCGGCCGCCGAGGGCCTGCCCGACCCGGCGGGTGAAGAGCGCGCGGTTGGGCAGGTCGGTGAGCGGGTCGTGCTCGGCGTTGTGCTGCAACTGGGCCTGGAGCCTGACCCGTTCGGTCACGTCTCGGCTGTTGAAGATCAGGCCGCCCTGGTGCCGGTTCACGGTGGACTCGACGTTGAGCCACTCCTCGCCGCCCTCGGCCTCGCCCGGGCGGGAGGCGGCCCCGTGGCCGGAGCGGAAGCGGCACTCGATGCGGGTGGTGGGCTCCTCCGCGGGCGAGGCGGCGAGGAAGCGGCGCACCTCGTGGACGACGGCGCCGAGGTCCTCGGGGTGGATGAGCGCGGCCAGCTCGGAGCCGATCAGCTCCTCCGCGTCGCGGCCGTACACCCCGGTGGCGGCGGGGCTGACGTACCGCAGGACGCCGCTGGGCGCGGCGATCATGATGACGTCGCTGGAGCTCTGCACGAGCGACCTGAAGTGGTTCTCCTTCTGCGCCAGTTCGTGGGTGAGGGCGATGTTGTCGATCAGCATGATGCCCTGGCGCACGACGAGCGCGAGGACGACGGCGCAGCCGGTGAGGACGACGACGCGGTCGACCCGGCGGCCCTCGACCACGTTGTACAGGATCCCGAGGGTGCAGACGGCGGCGGCGAGGTACGGCGTGAGGGCGGCGAGCGAGCCGGCGATGGGCCGGCTGGGCAGCCCCGGACCGGGGGCCGCCGTGGGCTCCGGCGGACGGTGGACCCCCCAGGGGGCGTAGGCCAGCAGCAGGGAGCCGGCGAACCAGCCGGCGTCGAGCAGCTGGCCCGAGACGTAGTTGGCGCGCAGCAGCGGCGAGGTGAAGAGGGCGTCGCAGAGCACGGTGAGGGCGAGCGCGGCGATGGCGGTGTTGACCGCCGAGCGGTTGGCCTGGGAGCGCCGGAAGTGGAGCGCGAGGACCATGCTGACGAGCACGATGTCGAGCAGCGGGTACGCGAGCGACAGCGCGGCCTGGGCCACGGACTCGCCCTGGAAGTGGGCGGTGTGGGCGAGCGCGAGGCTCCAGGAGAGGGTCAGCAGGGACCCGGCGATGAGCCAGGCGTCGAGCCCCAGGCAGACCCAGCCGGCCCGGGTGACGGGCTTCTTGGCCAGGACGAGGAGACCGACGATGGCGGGCGGGGCGAAGAGTAAGAAGAACAGGTCGGCGACGGAGGACTCGGGGACCTCCTGGCCGCGCACGACCTCGTACCAGCCCCAGACGGCGTTCCCGGCGCCGGCCATGAAGGACGAGAAGGCGAAGAGGAGCCAGGCGGGGCGGGTGCCACCGGGCTCGGTCCTGGCGTAGAGGAAGCACGAGACGGCGGCGGTGAAGGCGGCGACGCTCAGCCCGAAGTCACCCATGAACAGGGCGAGTCGGGGGGAGCCCCAGCCGAGGGAGGCTCCCGTGGTGTAGCCGGCGCAGACGAGGCCGAGGGCGATCTGCGCGAGGAGGGAGCGGGCCCAGGAGGCGGGACGCTCGGGCCCGGGGACGGGACGCCCCGCCCCGGGGGCGCCGGGACCGGCCGGTACGGGCCCGCGCCGCATGACCGCGGTCGCGCCGGTGCCGCTCACCGCGCCCTCCCGCCCCTCGTCGTGCCCGAAGCCGCCGCCCTCCCCG
>NZ_BNBS01000091.1 GCF_014656075.1 Streptomyces hydrogenans | reverse complement strand
CGTCGACCTCGCCGGCACCCGGCTCGCCGGCGCCGGCCCGCTGCCGCGGGCCGCGGCCGTCCTCGGCGCCCTGCGCGCCGCGGCCGCCGTCTCCGGCCTCCTGCTGCTCCTCGCCGCCGTCAGCGGCCTGAGCCTCCCCGTCGTCTACGGGCTACGCGAGGGCCGGCTGCTGCTCGTCACCGCCAACGCCTGCCTGCTCGCCGCGGTCTGCGCCGCCTCCCGCCGCCCGGGCCTCGCCGTCCTCCCGCTCACCGCCGCCGTCGTCGCCGAGGCGCTGCGCGCGCACCCCGAGGCCGCCGGCTTCGGCGTCGGCGCCGGACTCACCGTCGTCCACCTCACCGCCGCCTCGCTCTGGACCGGCACCCTGCTGTACGTCCTGCGGGTGGTGCGGCTGCGCGGCGGAGGCCGCGAGGTGTTCCTCCGGTACGCCCGCATGGCCGCCTGCGTCTTCGTGGCCCTCGCCGCCACCGGCACCGCGTCCACGCTGCGCCGGCTGCCCCCGGAGGCCGCCCTCTCCACCGCCTACGGCAGGGTCCTGCTGGTGAAGCTCGCCCTCTTCGGCGGGGTCAGCCTGCTGGCCCTGGCGGCCCGCTCCCGGCTGCTGTCCGGCGCCGACGCCCGGCCCCCGGCCAGGGCCGAGCTGGCCGTGCTCGCCGTGATCGTGGCGCTCTCCGCCCTGCTCACGGTGGCGCCGGACCCGCGCTGGCCGCTCTTCTGACGTTCAGTCGCGCGCCACGAGCACGGCGGTGCCGAACAGCGCCAGGGCCGCCGGGAGGCCCACCGCGGCCCGTACGGACTCCGCGGAGACGCCGGCGGCCAGCAGGGCCGCGCCGAGCACCGCGAGGGCCGTCAGGACGACGGCCACCCAGCCGTACTGGCGCTGGTCGTAGAGCCGGGCCAGCGGGAAGAAGTGCAGTCCGACGGCGAGGCAGATCCCGACCGGGATCCACTCCGGGTGCCCGGACGCGTTCGAGCCCGCGATCACGCCGACGATCGCGGCCGCCTCGGCGGCGTTCACGATGCCGATCCCGCGGTTCCACCGCTCCGGCAGCCGCACCGGCCGGGTCACCTCGCCCGCCGTGCCCCGGAACCCGGCGGCCAGCGTCGCCCCCGCCAGGACGGCGCCCAGCACCCCCGCGACCACCAGGCCGGGGGCGGGCAGTCCGGACCCGCCCGCCAGCGCCCACACCACCCCGAAGACGGAGAGAACGACGACCCCGCGGCGGCGCAGGGTGCGGGTCAGGGTGAGGCATGCGGCATCCACGGTCATGGTCATGACCGGACCCTATCGACGGAATCCGGCCGGGTCCGGGGTTTCCGGACATCCGTGCGAAGGGTTGGCCTAGACCTATTGATCGCGTCGTTCCGCGCCGATACGTTTCCCCCGGCTGCGCAGCCGGCACGAACCGCACGGCACCATCCCGCACCACATCGCATCGTTCATTTCAGGAGGACATGCCATGTACCGTCGCGCCGCCGCCGCGCTCGCCACCGCGGCCACCGCCGGAGCCCTCGCCCTCGGCACCGCCGGGGCGGCCGAGGCCGCCGGCCCCGGCTTCTACGCACGCAGCCACCACTCCTCGTACGCCGAGTGCCAGGCCGCCGGCCAGGCCGGCGAGGCGTTCTGGGGCAAGATCTACTTCTGCGAGCCCTTCACCTCCACCCGCCCGGACGTCATCGTCCTCTGGGTCCGCTACTGACCCATGCGCGAAACGGCCGGTCCCGTGGGGGCGGGACCGGCCGTTCCGTCATGCGGTGAGGGCGCGGGGCCTCAGCACTCGATGATGTTCACCGCGAGGCCGCCGCGGGCGGTCTCCTTGTACTTGACGCTCATGTCGGCGCCGGTCTCCTTCATGGTCTTGATGACCTTGTCGAGGGAGACCAGGTGGCTGCCGTCGCCGCGCATGGACATCTTCGCCGCCGTGACGGCCTTGACCGCCGCCATGCCGTTGCGCTCGATGCAGGGGATCTGGACGAGGCCGCCGACCGGGTCGCAGGTGAGGCCCAGGTTGTGCTCCATGCCGATCTCGGCCGCGTTCTCCACCTGCTCGGGGGAGCCGCCCAGGACCTCGGCCAGCGCGCCCGCCGCCATCGAGCAGGCCGAGCCGACCTCGCCCTGGCAGCCGACCTCGGCGCCGGAGATCGACGCGTTCTCCTTGAAGAGCATGCCGACCGCGCCGGCCGCGAGGAGGAAGCGGACGATGCCGTCCTCGTCGGCTCCGGGGACGAAGTTCATGTAGTAGTGCAGGACGGCGGGGATGATGCCGGCCGCGCCGTTCGTCGGGGCGGTGACCACCCGGCCGCCGGCCGCGTTCTCCTCGTTCACCGCCATCGCGTAGAGGGTGATCCACTCCATCGCGTGCATCGCCGGGTCGCCCTCGGAGCGCAGCTTGCGGGCCAGGGTCGAGGCGCGGCGGCGGACCTTCAGGCCGCCGGGCAGGATGCCCTCGCGGGACATGCCGCGCGAGACGCACGCCTGCATGACCCGCCAGATCTCCAGCAGGCCCGCGCGGATCTCGTCCTCGGTGCGCCAGGCCTTCTCGTTCTCCAGCATCAGCGAGGAGATCGACAGGCCGGTCTCCTTCGCCAGGCGCAGCAGCTCGTCACCGGTGCGGAAGGGGTACTTCAGGACGGTGTCGTCCGGGATGATCGGGTCCTCGCCCGCGACGGCGTCCTCGTCGACGACGAAGCCGCCGCCGACGGAGTAGTACGTCTTCTCCAGGACGAGCCCGCCCTCGGCGTCGTACGCGAAGACCGTCATGCCGTTGGCGTGGTACGGCAGCGCCTTGCGCCGGTGCAGGACCAGGTCGGCGTCGAAGTCGAAGGGGACGTCGTGGGCGCCCAGCAGGTTGATCCGGCCGCTCGCCTTGATCCGCTCGAACTCCTCGTCGGCGTGCTCGACGTCGACCGTGCGGGGCGAGTTGCCCTCCAGGCCGAGGAGGACCGCCTTCGGGGTGCCGTGGCCGTGGCCGGTCGCGCCCAGCGAGCCGTACAGCTCCGCCCGGACCTTCGCGGTGCCGGCGAGCAGGCCCTCGTTCTTCAGCCGGCGCGCGAACATCCGGGCCGCGCGCATCGGGCCCACCGTGTGGGAGCTGGACGGGCCGATGCCGATCGAGAACAGGTCGAAGACCGAGATGGCCACGGGGGACTCCTTGTGGGGCTAGACGCCGTTGTCTGCCGGGGTGGTGCAGAAACAAGCAGGATGAGGCGGTGCCGGGGGGCGCGGGACAAAGGGCGGGGGCACCGCGCTCACTGTCCAGTGTGCGCGGTGCCCCGGAGCTTCGTACGAATAAAAGCGTACGAAATTACTTCAGGCCGGGGTACAGCGGGTGCTTGTCGGCCAGGGCGGTCACCCGGGCCTTCAGCGCCTCGGCCTTCTCGCCGTCGAAGCCCGGCTTGAGCGTCTCGGCGATGATGTCGGCGACCTCGGTGAAGTCCTCGGCTGTGAAGCCGCGGGTGGCGAGGGCCGGCGTGCCGATGCGCAGACCGGAGGTGACCATCGGCGGGCGCGGGTCGTTCGGAACGGCGTTCCGGTTGACCGTGATGCCGACCTCGTGGAGCCGGTCCTCGGCCTGCTGGCCGTCCAGCTCCGAGTTCCGCAGGTCCACCAGGACCAGGTGGACGTCCGTGCCGCCGGACAGGACCGAGACACCGTGGGCGGTGACGTCGTCCTGGACCAGGCGCTCGGCCAGCGCGCGGGCGCCGTCCAGGGTGCGCTGCTGGCGCTCCTTGAACTCCTCCGAGGCCGCGACCTTGAAGGAGACGGCCTTGGCCGCGATCACGTGCTCCAGCGGGCCGCCCTGGAAGCCGGGGAAGACCGAGGAGTTCAGCTTCTTCGCGAACTCCTTCTTCGCCAGGATGATGCCGCCGCGCGGGCCGCCCAGGGTCTTGTGGGTCGTGGAGGTGACCACGTCCGCGTACTCGACCGGGTTCGGGTGCAGACCGGCCGCGACCAGACCCGCGAAGTGGGCCATGTCGACCCACAGGTAGGCCTCGACCTCGTCGGCGATCCGGCGGAACTCCGCGAAGTCCAGCTGGCGCGGGTACGCCGACCAGCCGGCGATGATCACCTTCGGGCGGTGCTCCTTGGCCAGGCGCTCGACCTCGGCCATGTCCACCAGGCCGGCCTCGTCCACGTGGTACGCGACCACGTTGAACTGCTTGCCCGAGAAGTTCAGGCGCATGCCGTGGGTGAGGTGGCCGCCGTGCGCCAGGTCGAGACCGAGGATCGTGTCGCCCGGCTGGGCGATCGCGAAGAGCGCGGCCTGGTTGGCGGAGGCGCCGGAGTGCGGCTGCACGTTGGCGTACTCGGCGCCGAACAGGTCCTTGATCCGGTCGATCGCGATCTGCTCGGCCACGTCGACGTGCTCACAGCCGCCGTAGTAGCGGCGGCCCGGGTAGCCCTCGGCGTACTTGTTGGTGAGGACGGAGCCCTGGGCCTCCATGACCGCGACCGGAGCGAAGTTCTCCGAGGCGATCATCTCGAGGGTGGACTGCTGGCGGCGGAGCTCGGCGTCGACGGCGGCGGCGACGTCCGGGTCCAGCTCGTGGAGGGGAGTGTTCAGAAGCGACATGAAGCGATCCCTAGGGGGTCTCGGTCAGCCTGCGGTGAAGGCGGTGTACTCGTCGGCGGTGAGCAGGTCGCCCGGCTCGTCCGAGAGGCGCACCTTGAACAGCCAGCCACCCGCGAACGGAGCGGTGTTGACCAGCGCCGGGTCGTCCACGACGTCCTGGTTGGCCTCGACGACCTCGCCCGTGACGGGGGAGTACAGCTCGCTCACGGACTTGGTCGACTCCAGCTCGCCGCACTCCTCGCCCGCGGTGACGGTGGCGCCGACCTCGGGGAGCTGGACGTACACGATGTCGCCGAGCGCGTTCGCCGCGTGCTCGGTGATGCCGACGGTCGCGACGCCGTCAACGGCGTCCGTCAGCCACTCGTGCTCCTTGCTGTAGCGAAGCTGCTGGGGGTTGCTCATGACCTGATTCTCCTGGATCGGGGGAGTACTGATGAACGTGGGTCTTGCGGGGTGAGACGCCGGGTGAGACGAATGCGTCACTTCTGGCGCTTGTAGAACGGCAGCGCCACGACCTCGTAGGGCTCGTGGGTGCCGCGGATGTCCACACCTACACCCGCGGTGCCGGGAGCGGCGTGCGCCGCGTCGACGTACGCGATGGCGATCGGCTTGCCCAGGGTCGGCGACGGCGCGCCCGAGGTGATCTCGCCGACGACCTCGCCGCCCGCGACGACCTGGAAGCCCGCGCGCGGGACGCGGCGGCCCTCCGCGATCAGGCCGACCAGCTTGCGCGGCGGGGCGCTCTCGGCGCGCTCGGCGGCGGCCTCCAGCGCCGTGCGGCCGACGAAGTCGCCCGGCTTCTCGAACTTCACGACCCGGCCGAGGCCCGCGTCGAAGGGGGTCAGGGCGGTGGTCAGCTCGTGGCCGTACAGCGGCATGCCCGCCTCCAGGCGGAGCGTGTCGCGGCAGGACAGGCCGCAGGGGATCAGGCCGACGCCCTCGCCCGCCTCGGTCAGCGCCTTCCAGACGCCCTCCGCGTGCTCCGGCTTCAGGAACAGCTCGAAGCCGTCCTCGCCGGTGTAGCCGGTCCGGGCGATCAGGGCCGGGACGCCGGCGACCGTGCCGGGCAGGCCCGCGTAGTACTTCAGGCCGTCCAGGTCGGCGTCGGTGACCGACTTGAGGATGCCGGGGGACTCCGGGCCCTGGATCGCGATCAGGGCGTACGCGTCGCGGTCGTCGCGGACCTCGGCGTCGAAGCCGCCGGCGCGGGCGACGAGCGCGTCCAGCACGATCTGGGCGTTGGAGGCGTTGGCGACGACCATGTACTCGGTCTCGCCGAGGCGGTAGACGATCAGGTCGTCGAGGATGCCGCCGTCCTCCTGGCAGATCATCGTGTAGCGGGCGCGGCCGTTGCCCACCGTGGAGATGTTGCCGACCAGCGCGTAGTCCAGGAGGTCGACGGCCTGCGGGCCGGTGACCGTGATCTCGCCCATGTGGGAGAGGTCGAAGAGGCCGGCCCGGGTGCGGACGGCGTTGTGCTCGTCGCGCTCACTGGCGTACCGCAGCGGCATGTCCCAGCCCGCGAAGTCGGTCATGGTCGCGCCCAGCGAACGATGCAGGGCATCGAGGGCGGTCAGACGGGGGGCAGTGCTCATGGAAGGTGACTCCCGGGTCCCAAGGGCGTGATCGGTGACGAAAACACATGACGGGCGAGGACGTCCTCCCCATCTGTCATGGAACCTGAGAGGTTCACCGGGGGCATCCCCGGCTTGCACCTTGGGTGGGGACACAGGGGTGTCCCGCTTTTCAGATCTGCCTCATCCACGCGGTACGGGGCCTGAGAGATTCAAGGGAGGGTCTTGCTCCTTCGGCGCCCGGACGGCCGAGGCCGGTCCGGAACTCTCCCGCGCGGATTCGAGCGGCCGGTATGCGGTTGTAGGGCGCTGCGCGCGCCTGGCGCGCACATCATCGCACGCGGTGTCGGCGCCGCAAATCGCTTGTCTCGGATTACCGTTTCTTTACACTTCGTGGGCAAGGGTCTCCGTGAGGTCTCCCGGCACGTCTCCCGGGGTCCCGACAGGGGGAGAGCAGCGATGAGGATCCAGCACACCGGCGTCTTCGCCGGCGACGGCGCCATACCGGCCCAGCGGGCCCGCGCCCGGACGCGCCGACGCGGGCGCGTCGTGCGGGACCTGCGCGAGCGGGGAGGGCGCGGTCCGCGCGCCCTCACCTTCGCCGCCGGGGACGTCGTGGTCGTCTCCGGCCTGCCCGGCAGCGGCAAGTCCACCCTGCTGCGGCGGGCCGCCGAGGGCCGCGGCATCGACTCGCAGGACGCCCGGGAGCGCTGGGAGGCCCGGATGCCCCGCCTCCTGCCGTACGCGCTCTACCGCCCGCTGGTCCGGATCGCGCACTACGCCGGGCTGTACCGGGCCCTGCGCTCCGGCGCCGGGGTCGTCGTGCACGACTGCGGCACCCAGTCCTGGGTCCGCGGCTGGCTCGCCCGCGCGGCCGCCCGGCGCGGCCGCGCCCTCCACCTGGTCCTCCTCGACGTCGACCCGGACACCGCCCGGGACGGCCAGCGCGAGCGGGGCCGGGGGGTGTCCGCGTACGCCTTCGCGCGGCACCGCAGGGCGGTCGGCCGGCTCGTCGACGCCGTCGAGTCGGGCCGGCTGCCGCGCGGCTGCGCCTCCGCCACCCTCCTCGACCGGGACGCCGCCGGCGCGCTGCGGCGCATCGGCTTCCGCGCCCCGGTCTGAGGCCCGGCCCGCCGGGTTCTGGTCACAGCCGGGGCGGGGCGGCGTTAGGGTGCTGCGGGACGGCCGGGACCAGGGCCGTACGAGAAGGGGACGGAACCACCGTGGACGTGACGTGGCCGGGCAACGAGCTGGAGGAGGCGCTGGCCGCCGCGCTCGGGCAGCCCGCGGCCGGAGGCCGGCTCATCGAGGTGCTCGGCCGCAGCCCCGTCTGGGTCCCGCTGCCCAACGGCGGCGGCCCCGACAGCCCCGACCTGGACCTCGCCACCATGGAGATCGGCGGCGCGGCCTACGTCCCCGTCTACAGCTCCCGGGAGCAGTTCCTCGCCTGCGTCGGCGACCACATGTCCTTCACCGTCGCCCCCGCCCGTGACTTCGCCCGCGGCCTGCCCCCGCAGCTCGGCATCGCCGTGAACCCCGGCGGCGTCGTCGGCGTCCCGCTGCCGCCGCCCGCCGTCGCCGAGCTCTGCCGGGCCGGCCGCACCGCGCTCGACGGGCCCGCGAGCGGCGCCCGGGTGCGGCTCTTCGAGCCGGACTGGCAGGACGACCCGGTCGACTTCCTCGCCGCGGCCGGCGCCGAGTTCGAGGCCACCGGCGTCGTCGCCTCCGCCCGCCGCGCCCTCGCCAGCGTCGAGGGGACCGAACCGGCCCTCTTCGTCGGCGTCCAGCTCACCGGCTGGGACGGCGTCGACCGCAACGCCCCGCTGGACGCGCTGGGCCGCGCCCTCGGCCGCGTCGAGGTCGCCTGGCCGGTCAACCTGATCCTCCTCGACATGGCCGCCGACCCCGTCGGAGACTGGATGCTGGAGCGGGTGCGGCCCTTCTACCAGCGCGCGGTCCACTGATCCACCGATCCACCGAACACGAGCCGTACGAGACAGACAGAGGGGCGGGACCCAGGGTGAGCGCGTCAGGCAGCGCCGCGACCGGAGAGGTCGAGCACATGCTGCGCCAGGTGGCGCCCGGACGCTACGACGCGTACGAGGGCCTGCTGCACGCCCTGGCCGACGGCGAGCTGTACATGCTGCTCTGGCAGGGCAGCCCGGGCTCCTCCGACGCCCAGTACGGCAACATGGAGGTCGACGGGCACGGGTACGCGCCCTGCGTCACCTCGCCCGGCGAGCTCGCCGCCTCCGGCTGGCACCGCGCCCACGAGCGCGTCACCGGCCGCGAGATCGCCCGCGCCCTCTACCCCGAGCGCTGGGGCGTCTGGCTCAACCCGCACGCCCCCGGCGGCGGCGTCGGCGTCCCGTGGGCCGATCTGCGCCGGATCGCCACCGGCCTCGACCGGATGCCCGCCGGGCCGCTCCGGGTCTCCGAACCCGCCCTGGAGATCCCGCAGTTCTACGCCCACCTGACCCAGAACGCGCACCGGACCCCGGCCGTCCGCTCGCTGCGCCGCGGCTGGGTGCAGCCCGCGCTGGGCACCCCGTACCTGGTCATCGGACTCGACCTGTACGACGGTTCGGCCGCCGCCGTCGACGAGGTGCGGGCGATGATGCGCCAGTCGATCGGCTCGGTGCCGGAGGGGCTGCCCGTCTCGACGGTCGCGCTCTCCGACGCGTACGACCCGGTGGCGCTCTGGCTGAAGGCGCACGCCCGGCCCTTCTACGACCGCGAGGCGCACGGAGCGCCGTCCCAGCATGCGGGATCCCACCGTCCGGGATACGGCTACCCGCCCGCGCAGCACCGCTGACGCCCGCTTCGCCCCCTTTCCCCGCCCTGGCCGAAATGCCTTGCCAGGGCGGGGTTTTGCGTCCAGTTGGGCCCGCTCCCGCCGCCGATGTCCGGCATCCGCCCGTTTTGGTGAGTGTCCGGGTCTCAGGTTGGTATCACCGCTATGCGGACTGTTCTCTGCCGCGTCACTCGCCAGTAGCGTTCGGCCGGTCAAGACCACACATGGCGACCCAGGGGTGGACCCATGCGCATACTCAATTCCCGGTCGACCCGGGCTCTGACGGCGGCCATCACGGTCGGCCTCATCGCCACGGGCTGCGCGAGCGACCGGGACAAGGACGAGAACAAGTCCGGAGCCAAGGACACCTTCGTGTTCGGCGCCCCGGGCGACCCGGCCTCCCTCGACCCGGCCCTCGCGAGCGACGGCGAGACCTTCCGGGTCACCCGCCAGGCGTTCGAGGCGCTCCTGGAGCACGAGCCCGGCGGCAGCAAGCTGGTGGGCGGGCTCGCCGAGAAGTGGTCGAGCAACCCCGAGGGCACCGTCTGGACCTTCAACCTCCGCAAGGGCGTGAAGTTCCACGACGGCGAGACCTTCGACGCGAAGGCGGTCTGCGCCAACTACGACTACTGGTTCAACTGGAAGGGCACCTACCAGTCGAGCGCGGTCTCGTACTACTGGCAGACCATCATGGGCGGCTTCAAGGCCAACGAGGACAAGGAGACGCCCAAGGCGAACTACAAGTCCTGCACGGTCAAGGACGACGCCACCGCCGTCATCGAGGTCTTCGAGCCCTCCGCCAACCTGCCCGGCGGCTTCTCCCTGAACGCCCTCGCGATCCACTCGCCCAAGGCGATCCAGGAGTACGCGAAGCAGCAGGTCACCGAGGCCGGCGACGCCATCACGTACCCCAAGTACAGCCAGGAGGCCGGCACGGTCGCCGGCACCGGCCCGTACAAGATCACGAAGTGGAACAAGGGCAACAAGGAAGTCGCCCTGGAGCGCTTCGACGACTACTGGGGCGAGAAGGCCAAGGTCAAGAACCTCGTCTTCCGCACGATCGACACCGAGGAGGGCCGCCGCCAGGCGCTCCAGGCCGGTGACATCGACGGCTACGACCTGGTCGCGCCCGCCGACATCAAGACCCTCGAGTCCGCGGGCTTCCAGGTCCCGACCCGTGACGTCTTCAACCTGCTCTACCTCGGCATGACGCAGGAGGCCAACCCGGCCCTGAAGAAGCCCGAGGTCCGCCAGGCCATCGCGCACGCCGTCGACCGCGAGAACATCGTCAAGACCCAGCTGCCCGAGGGCGGCAAGGTCGCCACGCAGTTCATGCCCGACACGGTCGCCGGCTACTCGGACAAGGTGAAGCAGTACGCCTTCGACACCGCCAAGGCCAAGTCGCTCCTCGCCGGCGCCGGCGCGAGCGGCCTGTCGGTCGACTTCTGCTACCCGACCGAGGTCACCCGCCCGTACATGCCCGCCCCGCAGGACATCTTCGAGCTGGTCAAGGCCGACCTCGAGAAGGCCGGCATCAAGGTCAACCCGAAGCCGAAGAAGTGGAACCCCGACTACGTCGACGCGGTGGAGAAGGGCGGCTGCGCCCTCCACATGCTCGGCTGGACCGGTGACTTCAACGACGGCTACAACTTCATCGGCACCTGGTTCGCCGGGTACGACAAGCAGTGGGGCTTCAA
Source organism: Streptomyces hydrogenans (assembly GCF_014656075.1). Lineage (GTDB taxonomy): Bacteria > Actinomycetota > Actinomycetes > Streptomycetales > Streptomycetaceae > Streptomyces > Streptomyces hydrogenans. The sequence goes on along the minus strand of NZ_BNBS01000091.1, from coordinate 21,913 downwards.
GGACGACAAGGTCTTCAACGCGGTGAAGGCCGGCTCGCTCCAGGGCGACCCGACCAAGCGCACGGACCTCTACAAGGCCGCCAACGAGGCGATCATGGAGTACCTGCCCGGTCTCCCGCTGACCTCCTCCCCGCCGGCCATCGCGTTCGGCAAGAACGTGGTCCCGCCGAAGGTCTCCCCGCTGACGCAGGAGAACTTCGCCGAGGTCTCCTTCAAGTAACACACCCGTAAGCGGTCCGCCCGGTCACGCGCTCCTGCCGTGACCGGGCGTCCGCGCATCCACCCTCCACACGCAAGAAAGGGGCACGCGGGGTGTTGCGACTCGTCGTACGACGACTTCTCCAGCTCATACCCACCCTGCTCGGCCTGTCGGTTCTGCTCTTCATCTGGCTGAACCGACTGCCCGGCGGACCCGCCTCAGCGATCCTGGGCGAGCGGGCGACCGAAGCCGATGTGGCGCGCATCAACCGCGCGCTGGGCCTCGACCAGCCGATCTACGTCCAGTACGGACGCTTCCTCAAGCGGCTCCTCGACCTCGACCTCGGCACCTCGGTGCAGACCGGACAGCCCGTCTGGGACGAGTTCGTGCTGCGGTTCCCCGCCACGGTCGAACTCAGCGTCGCGGCCATGCTCATCGCCACCGTCGTGGGCATCCCCCTCGGCTACCTCGCCGCCCGCAAGCGCGGCGGCTGGATCGACGTGGCCTCCGTCTCCGGCTCGCTCGTCGGCATCTGCATCCCGGTCTTCTTCCTGGCCCAGCTGCTCAAGGGCGCCTTCGGCGAGATCTTCGGCACCTTCGGCCGCCAGTCCACCGGCATCGACGCCACCAGCGTCACCGGCTTCGCCGTCCTCGACGGCCTGCTCACCGGCGAGCTCGACGCCGCCTGGGACGCCCTCATGCACCTGGTGCTGCCCGGCATCGCCCTGGCCACCATCCCGCTCGCGGTCATCGTCCGGATGACCCGCGCCAGCGTCCTGGAGGTCCTCGGCGAGGACTACATCCGCACCGCCGAGTCCAAGGGCCTGGAGCGCCGGATCGTCCGCGGCCGCCACGTCCTGCGCAACGCGCTGCTCCCCGTCGTCACCGCCGTCGGCCTGCTCACCGGCAGCCTGCTCTCCGGCGCGGTGCTCACCGAGTCCGTCTTCACCTTCGGCGGCATCGGCTCCTTCATCCGTACCGCCATCGACGCCCGCGACTACCCGGTGCTCGTCGGCTTCATCATGTTCATCGCCATGATCTACGTGCTGATCAACATGGTCGTCGACCTCGCCTACAGCGTCATCGACCCGAGGGTGCGGGTGCACTGATGAGTCTGATCACCACCACTTCGAAGATCGACCGGCTCGCCCAGCTCACGGCGAAGACCGAGACCGCCAGCGGCGCCAGCCTGTGGCGCGAGGCGATGCGCCGGATGCGCGCCAGCAAGATGGCGATCATCGGCGCCGTGATCATCGCCGGGTTCGTCCTGCTGGCGATCATCGGCCCGTGGATCGCCCCGTACGGCCCCACCGAGCAGACCTGGCGCGGCGAGGTCTTCTCCAACCGCGGCGAGTTCGTCGGCGCCCGCGCCGAGAACTGGTTCGGCCTGGACCACCTCGGCCGCGACCTGTTCTCCCGGATGCTCGTGGGCGCCCGCCAGACGCTGCTCGTCGGTGTCGTCTCCATGCTCATCGGCCTGCTGATCGGCGCGCTGGTCGGCATCGTGTCCGGCGCGGCGGCCACCCTCGGCGGGAAGGCCGGCCGGCGGGTCGACGACGCCATCATGCGCGTCACCGACATCCTGCTCGCGCTGCCGTCGCTGCTCCTCGCCGTCTCCGTCGCCGCCGTGATGGGCCAGTCGCTCACCACCGTGATGATCGCCGTCGGCGTCGTGCAGATCCCGGTCTTCGCCCGCCTGCTGCGCGGCTCGATGCTCGCCCAGGGCGGCAGCGACTACGTGCTCGCGGCCCGCTCGCTCGGCATCCGCAAGCGGCGGATCGTGCTCACCCAGATCCTGCCGAACTCGCTGAGCCCGGTGATCGTCCAGGCGACGCTCAGCCTCGCCACCGCCATCATCGAGGCCGCCGCGCTCTCCTACCTCGGACTCGGCAACCCCGACCCCGCGGTCCCGGAGTGGGGCGTCATGCTCTCCCAGGCCCAGCGGTTCTTCGACAACGAGCCGATGATGTCCATGTACCCGGCGGTCGGCATCGTCATCACCGCCCTCGGCTTCACCCTGCTCGGCGAGGCCATGCGCGAAGCCCTCGACCCGAAGCTGCGAGGCTGACATGCCCCTCCTCACCGTGGACGAACTCACCGTCACCTTCGGCGGCCGCGGCCGCAAGGACGTCCGGGCGGTCAACGGCGTCTCGTTCAGCGTCGACCAGGGCCAGGTCGTCGGCCTCGTCGGCGAGTCGGGCTGCGGCAAGTCCGTGACCTCGCTCGCCCTGATGGGGCTGCTGCCCGCCAAGGGCGTCACCCTCGGCGGCCGCGCCGAGCTCGACGGCACCGACCTGTTGAAGATCTCCCCGTCGAAGATGCGCGACCTGCGCGGCCGCGACATGGCGATGATCTTCCAGGACCCGCTGTCCTCGCTGAACCCGGTCGTCCCCATCGGCGTCCAGGTCACCGAGATCCTCCAGCGCCACCGCGGCCTGAAGGGCGAGGCCGCCCGCAAGGAGGCCGCGCACCTGCTCGACCGGGTCGGCATCCCCGACCCGGACCGGCGCCTCAAGGAGTACCCGCACCAGCTCTCCGGCGGCATGCGGCAGCGCGCGCTCATCGCCATGGCGGTGGCCTGCGCCCCCCGTCTGCTGATCGCCGACGAGCCGACCACCGCGCTCGACGTCACCATCCAGGCCCAGATCCTCGAACTCCTCAAGGAACTGGTCGACCAGGAGGGCACCGCGCTGCTGATGATCACCCACGACCTGGGTGTCGTCGCCGGCCTCTGCGACCAGGTGAACGTCCTCTACGCGGGCAAGGTCGTCGAATCGGCCGGCCGGCGCGAGCTGTTCGCCCACCCGACGCACCCGTACACCCACGGTCTGCTCGGCTCCATCCCCCGGCTCGACGCCCCGCGCGGCGAACCGCTCCACCCGATCCGCGGGTCCATCAACGACCAGATCGCCTGGGCCGACGGCTGCGCCTTCGCCCCGCGCTGCGACCGGTACGAGATGGAGTGCCTCACCGGCACGCCCGAACTGACCGAACCGCGCGCGGCCGGCCACCGCGCCCGCTGCGCGAACCCGGTCCTCGCCACGACGGAGGTACCGGCATGAGCCTGCTCGAACTCGACGGCGTGAAGGTCCACTTCCCCGTCAAGAAGGGCATCCTCTTCGACCGCACGGTCGGCCACGTCTACGCCGTGGACGGCATCTCGCTCAAGGTCGAGGCGGGCCAGACCTACGGCCTGGTCGGCGAGTCGGGCTGCGGCAAGACCACGCTCGGGCGGGCCGTGCTGCGGCTCGTGGACGTCACCGACGGCTCCGTCGTCCTCGACGGCACCGACGTGGCCAAGCTGCCGGAGAAGGAGCTGCGCTCCTTCCGCCGCCGCCTCCAGATGGTCTTCCAGGACCCGCTGGGCAGCCTCAACCCGCGCCAGAACATCGAGTCGATCCTCAGCGAGGGCATGGCCGCGCACGGCATCGGCGCGAACCAGGAGGAGCGGCGGGAGAAGATCCGGGAGATCCTCGCCAAGGTGGGCCTGCCCGCCAACAGCCTCTCCCGCTACCCGCACGAGTTCTCCGGCGGACAGCGCCAGCGCATCGGCATCGCCCGCGCGCTGGTCCTGGAGCCCGACCTCATCATCTGCGACGAGCCGGTCTCCGCGCTGGACGTCTCCATCCAGGCCCAGGTGATCAACCTGCTGGAGGAGCTCCAGGAGTCGATGGGCCTGACCTACCTGGTCATCGCCCACGACCTCGCCGTCGTCCGGCACATCTCGGACGTCATCGGCGTGATGTACCTGGGCTCCCTGGTCGAGGAGGCGCCGAGCGACACGCTGTACGAGGAGCCGCTGCACCCGTACACCCGGGCGCTCATGTCCGCGGTGCCGGTGCCCGACCCGGAGGTCGAGGAGCGGCGCGAGCGGATCCTCCTCCACGGCGACCTGCCCTCCCCCGCCAACCCGCCGGCCGGCTGCCGCTTCCACACCCGCTGCCCCTGGGCGCAGGACCGCTGCGGCAAGGAGCGCCCGGAGCTCACCGACGCGGGCGGCGGCCACAAGGTGGCCTGCCACTTCACCCGCGAGATCCAGGACGGCACGCTCCGCCCGGCGGGCGACACCGAGGCCGTGGTGATCCCGGCCCAGGCGGAGGCCCCGGCGGCGGAGTCGGAGCCGGACGCCACGGCGTCGGACGCCCCGGAGTCCGCGGAGGCTCCTGAGTCCGACGAGGCCCCTGAGTCCGACGAGGCTCCGGAGGCCGACGAGGCCCCCGAGGCCGAGGACGCTCCGGAGTCCAAGGACGCCTCCGAGGGCAAGTAGCGGCATCAGGGAAGGGAAGGGCCCGGTCGCCGTGGTGCGGCCGGGCCCTTTCCGAACACACGGCACAATTGGCCGGTGCTCCACGATCTGTTCAGTCCGTCGGTCCAACACACGCTCGACCTCATCGGCATCTTCGTCTTCGCCATCTCCGGCGCCCTCCTCGGCGTCCGGAAGAACTTCGACGTCTTCGGGATGGCCGTGCTCGCCGAGGTCACCGCGCTCGGCGGCGGTCTGCTCCGCGACCTGATCATCGGGGCCGTACCCCCGGCCGCCTTCACCGACCTCGGCTACTTCGTCATGCCGCTGGTCGCCACCGTCCTGGTCTTCTTCCTCCACCCGGAGGTGGAGCGCACCCAGACCGCCGTGAACGTCTTCGACGCGGCCGGCCTGGGCCTCTTCTGCGTGACCGGGACGACGAAGGCGTACGACTACGGGCTCGGCCTCACGTCCTCCGCGGCGCTCGGCCTCGCCACGGCCGTCGGCGGTGGCGTGCTGCGCGACGTGCTGGCCAACGAGGTGCCCTCGCTGCTCCGCTGGGACCGCGACCTCTACGCGGTGCCCGCGATCGTCGGCTCGGCCATGGTCGTGCTGTGCATCCGCTTCGACGCCCTGAACGCCTTCACCAGCGGCGCCGCCGTGCTCACCGCCTTCCTCCTGCGGCTGCTCGCGATGCGCTACCACTGGCGGGCGCCGCGCGCCTGGAACCGCCGCTCCTCGGCCCGCGAGGAACCCGAAAAAGCTACCGCTCAGTAGTTTCCTGCTGTACCGTCGGCCGTATGAGCACGAGCACCGAGACGAGCCCCGCCGCCGAGGCCGCGGCGCTCAGCGAGTTCGACCGGGACACCGCCGTCACCCCGCGCGAGCCCGGGGTCTACGACGCCGAGCTCTCGGCCGGCTGGACGATCATCCACGCCGTCAACGGCGGCTACCTCCTCGCCCTGCTCGGCCGCGCCCTCGGCGACCACCTGCCGCACCCCGACCCGTTCACCGTCACGGCGCACTACCTCACGCCGTCGGTGCCGGGCCCCGCGGTCATCCGGACCGAGACCGTCCGCACCGGCCGGACCCTCTCCACCGGCACAGCCTCCCTCTACCAGTACGCCGAGGACGGCACCGAGGTCGAGCGGATCCGCGTCCTCGCCTCCTACGGCGACCTCGACGCCCTCCCGGACGACGTCCGCACCAGCGCCGTCCCGCCCGCCTTCGCCCCGATCGACCAGTGCTTCAGCGCCTCCGACGGCCCGGCCCCGCCGATTCCCGGCTCCTCCGCCATCACCGACCGGCTGGACCTCCGCCTCGACCCCGCCTGCGTCGGCTGGGCGATCGGCGCCCCCTCCGGCAAGGGCGAGATGCGCGCCTGGTTCGGCCTCGCCGACGGCCGCGAGCCCGACGCGCTCTCCCTCCTGCTCGCCGTCGACGCCCTGCCGCCGACCTCCTTCGAGCTGGGCCTCAAGGGCTGGACGCCGACCGTGGAGCTCACCACCCACGTCCGCTGCCGCCCCGCCCCCGGTCCGCTCCGGGTCTCCATCACCACCCGCAACCTCGCCGGCGGCTTCCTGGAGGAGGACGCCGAGGTCTGGGACAGTGCCGGCCGGCTCGTCGCCCAGTCCCGCCAGCTCGCCCGCGCCCCGCGCGGCTGAGCCCTTACGCCCCCGGCGGCGCGGCCCGCACCGGCCGTCCGCCGGAGTCCGGGCGGGCCGTCCGTCGGAGTCCGGACCGGCGGCCCGAAGGGGTCCGCACCGGCCGTCCGCCGGAGTCTGGGCGGCCCGTCCGAAGGTGTCCGGACAGGCTGTCCGCCGGAGTCCGCACCGGTGGGCCGAAGGTGTCCGGACCGGCCGGACGACCGGTCCGGGGCGGGCGCGTAGGGGAGTCCTCCAGGAGGGCTCGTAGAATCGACCCACCATGGCTTACCTCGACCACGCCGCGACCACGCCCATGCTGCCCGAGGCGATCGAGGCGATGACCGCCCAGCTCGCCGTCACGGGCAACGCCTCGTCCCTGCACGCCGCGGGACGCCGCGCCCGGCGGACCGTCGAGGAGGGCCGCGAGACCCTCGCCGCCGCACTCGGCGCCCGCCCCAGCGAGGTGGTCCTCACCTCCGGCGGCACCGAGGCCGACAACCTCGCGGTGAAGGGCCTGTACTGGTCCCGCCGCGCCGCCGACCCGCGCCGCACCCGCGTCCTCGCCAGCCCCGTCGAGCACCACGCCGTCCTCGACGCCGTCGACTGGCTCGCCGCCCACGAGGGCGCCGACGTCGAGTACCTGCCGGTCGACGCCCACGGCCGGGTCCACCCCGAGGCGCTGCGCGAGGCGATCGCCCGCGACCCGGAGTCGGTCGCCCTCGCCACCGTGATGTGGGCCAACAACGAGATCGGCACCGTCATGCCGGTCCGCGCGCTCGCCGACGTCGCCGCCGGCTTCGGCGTCCCGCTGCACGCCGACGCCGTCCAGGCCGTCGGCCAGCTGCCCGTCGACTTCGCCGCCTCCGGCCTCGCCGCCATGACCGTCTCCGGCCACAAGATCGGCGGCCCGTACGGCATCGGCGCGCTGCTCCTCGGCCGCGAGCACACCCCCGTCCCCGTGCTGCACGGCGGCGGCCAGGAGCGGCACGTCCGCTCCGGCACCCTCGACGTCCCCGCCGTCGCCGCCTTCGCCACCGCCGCCCGGCTCGCCACCGACGGGCAGGAGACCTTCGCCCGCGAGATCGGCGCCCTCCGCGACGCGCTCGTCACCGCCGTCCGCGCGGCCGTCCCCGACGCGATCCTCGGCGGTGACCCGGCCGACCGGCTCCCCGCCAACGCCCACTTCACCTTCCCGGGCTGCGAGGGCGACTCCCTGCTCCTCCTCCTCGACGCCGCCGGCATCGCCTGCTCCACCGGCTCCGCCTGCACCGCCGGCATCGCCCAGCCCAGCCACGTCCTCCTCGCCACCGGCACCGACCCCGACCTGGCCCGCGGCACCCTGCGCTTCTCCCTCGGCCACACCTCCACCGAGGACGACGTGAAGGCCGTCGCCGACGCCATCGGCCCCGCCGTGGAGCGCGCCAGGACCGCCGGGCTCAGCTAGGGCCTGTCTGGCCGTTCCCGCCGGGTCCGGCCCGCCCGGCACGCACGCTCGCCGCACGGCCGAAACGCCCGAGTAGCTCCTTCCCCGAGCTCTCGGCTTCGCTCGAGCAGGGGAGACCCCATCCAAGGCCGCCCCGGCCGCACGCCGATCGCACGCACCGGACGACCCGGCCTGATCCGACGCCCGTGGTCAGACAGGCCCTGGGCCGCCCCTTCCGGATCACGCCGGAAGCCTCGACCGCTCCCGGCGGACCAGCTCCATGTACCGGTCCCAGTCCCAGTGCGGGCCGGGATCGGTGTGGTCCGTGCCCTCGACCTCCGCGTGCTCGATGATGTGCTCCCGGTCGACCGGTATCCCGTGCCGCCGGCAGATGTCCGCCGTCAGCCGCGCCGACGCCTCGTACATGGCCTTCGTGAAGTCCTGCGGCCGGTCCACGAACCCCTCGTGCTCGATGCCGATGCTCCGCTCGTTCATGTCCCGGTTCCCCGCGTGGTAGGCCACGTCGAGCTCCCGCACCATCTGCGCCACCCGCCCGTCCTTGCCGACCACGTAGTGCGTGGCGGCCTCGTGCAGCGGGTTCTTGAAGACCTTCAGGGCGGTGGCGTAGCTGCCCTGCACCACGTGGATCACCACCCGGTCGATCCGGTAGTCGTCCGGCCGGTCCGCCCGCCGCGAGTTCGCCTGGTGCGCCGCCGTCCACGCGGCCGCCCGGTAGTCCAGCTCCCCGTCGACCCGCGGCTTCTCCATCCACGGCAGCCGCCACCAGGCCCGCGCCAGCTCCTCGCGCGCCAGCACCGCCGTGCCCACCACGGCCGCACCGCCGCCGAGCAGCACGGCCCGCCGGCCGACCCCCCGCTTCTTCCGGTTCTCGCTCCCCATGCTCCCCAGAACGCCGGTCCCGGCCACGCGGTTCCCGCCGCCCCGTACCCTGGTAGGGCTATGACTCAGACCCAGCGCCCCCTCCGCGTCCTCGCCGCCATGTCCGGCGGCGTCGACTCCGCCGTCGCCGCCGCCCGAGCCGTCGAGGCCGGGCACGACGTCACCGGCGTGCACCTCGCGCTCTCCGCGAACCCGCAGTCCTTCCGCACCGGAGCCCGCGGCTGCTGCACGATCGAGGACTCGCGCGACGCGCGCCGGGCCGCCGACGTCATCGGCATCCCCTTCTACGTCTGGGACCTCGCCGAGCGCTTCCGCGCCGACGTCGTCGACGACTTCGTCGCGGAGTACGAGGCCGGCCGCACGCCCAACCCGTGCCTGCGCTGCAACGAGAAGATCAAGTTCGCCGCGCTGCTCGACAAGGCGCTCGCCCTCGGCTTCGACGCCGTCTGCACCGGTCACTACGCCACCGTCGTCCTCACCGAGGCCGGCACCCGCGAGCTGCACCGCGCCTCCGACATGGCCAAGGACCAGTCGTACGTCCTCGGCGTCCTCGACGAGCAGCAGCTCGCCCACGCCCTCTTCCCGCTCGGCGACACCCTCACCACCAAGGACGAGATCCGGGCCGAGGCCGAGCGCCGCGGCCTGGCCGTCGCCAAGAAGCCCGACAGCCACGACATCTGCTTCATCGCCGACGGCGACACCCAGGGCTTCCTCGCGACCCGCCTGGGCCGGGCGGAGGGCGACATCGTCGACGAGTCGGGCGCCAAGCTCGGCACCCACGAGGGCGCCTACGGCTTCACCATCGGCCAGCGCAAGGGCCTGCGCATCGGCCACCCGGCCGCCGACGGCAAGCCCCGCTACGTCCTCGACATCTCGCCCGTGAACAACACGGTCACGGTCGGCCCGGCCGAGTCCCTCGACGTCACCGCGCTCACCGCCATCAAGCCCCGCTGGTGCGGCACCGCCCCCGCCGGTCCCGGCCGCTACACCGCCCAGCTCCGCGCCCACGGCGGCGAGACGCCGGTCGACGCGGCGATGGAGGACGGCGAGCTCCGCGTCACCTTCGACGAGCCCGTCCGCGGCGTCGCCCCCGGCCAGGCGATCGTCCTCTACGACGGCACCCGCGTGGTCGGCTCCGCGACCATCGCGACGACGGTACGCCGCACGGCCCCCGCGCCCTCGCTCTGACGGGCGCGGGGCGGCCCGGCTCACACGGGCCCGGCCGACTCCGCGACCTCCGCCACGAACTCCGCGAGGACCGGCGCCAGCACGTGCGGCGCCACCTCGTGGGTCTGGCCCGTCAGCGTCCGGTGCCGGGCCCGCGGCAGCAGCGCCGACAGCTCCCTGGCCGCCCGCCGCACCGGCGCGGGACTCGCGCCCCCGTCGACCACCAGCACGCGCGCGTGGACCTCCGGAAGCGACCCCAGCGCCTCGCACGGCGGCTCGAACACCGACACCGCCGCCCTCGGCACCCCCGCCGCCGGCGCGGCCAGCGCGAGCGACCCGCCCGCCCCGCTGCCGTGCACCGCCGCGCCGGGACCCGCCGCCGCGAGCACCGCCGCCAGGTCCTCGAACTCCCGCTCCACCGCGTACCCGCTCCCGTCGCGCCCCCGGCGGCCGTACACGAACACGGGGAAGCTCCGGGCCAGCAGCCGGGCGAGCGGCGCCTCACCGTCCCCCGCGGCCCCGGCCCCGCCCACCAGCACCACGGCGGGCCCGTCCGCCGCCCCCACCCCGTACCGCGCGTACGCGATCGTCGTCCCGTCCCGCGACACGACCGTCTTCACCTCGTCCATGGCAGGGCAGACCGAAGGACGCGCCGGAACTCATCGCCGCGGCCCCGGAATTCCCGAAGAATCTTGGAACGCACAGGTCAGAGCCGTGCGCGAAGGGTCGTGCCCTACGGTGGCGGCATGAACATCTGCGTCTTCCTCTCCGCCGCCGACCTCGACGAGCGCTACACCGCCCCCGCCCGCGAGTTCGCCGGCCTCCTCGGCAAGGCCGGCCACACCCTCGTGTGGGGCGGCTCCGACACCGGCCTGATGAAGGTCGTCGCGGACGGCGTCCAGGAGGCCGGCGGCCGTCTCGTCGGCGTCTCCGTCGACTTCCTCGCCGCCAAGGCCCGGGCGCGGGCGGACGAGATGACCATCACCAAGGACCTCGCCGAACGGAAGGCGCTCCTCCTCGCCAAGTCCGACGCGATCGTCGTCATGGTCGGCGGCACCGGCACCCTCGACGAGGCCACCGAGATCCTGGAGCTCAAGAAGCACGGCAAGCACGCCAAGCCCGTCGTCGTCCTCAACACCGCCGGCTTCTACGACGGCCTCAAGACCCAGTTCCAGCGCATGGAGGACGAGGGCTTCCTCCCCCGCCCCCTCGTCGACCTCGCCTTCTTCGCCGAGGACGGCCGCACGGCCCTCGCCCACCTGGAGAGCGAGATCGCCGCCCGCTGATGGGACCATGGTGCCCATGGCTACTCATGTGATCACCGGGGCCGGTTCCGGCATCGGCGCCGCCGTCGCGCGGCGGCTGCACGCGCGCGGGGACGAACTCGTGCTGCACGCGCGCGACGCGGGGCGGGCGAAGGAGCTGGCGGCGGAGTTCCCCGGCGCGCGGACGCTCGTCGGGGACCTGGCGGACCCGGACCGGCTCTCCTGGGCGTTCTCCCACCAGAGCCTGCCCGACCGGGTGGACTCGCTGCTGCACGTCGCGGGCGTCGTCGACCTCGGCACCGTGGGGGAGCTGACGCCCAAGGCGTGGCACCACCAGCTCAACGTGAACCTGGTGGCCCCCGCCGAGCTCACCCGGCACTTCCTGCCGCAGCTCCGCCTCACCCAGGGCCACGTCCTCTTCGTGAACTCCGGCGCCGGACTGAACGCGCACGCCGAGTGGGGCGCGTACGCCGCCTCCAAGCACGGTCTCAAGGCCCTCGCCGACTCGCTGCGCCACGAGGAGCACGCCCACGGCGTCCGGGTCACCTCCGTCTACCCCGGCCGCACCGCCAGCCCCATGCAGGCCAAGGTGCACCAGCAGGAGGGCAAGGAGTACGACCCCGCCCGCTGGATCGACCCCGAGTCCGTGGCCACCACGATCGTCATGGCCCTCGACCTGCCGCGCGACGCCGAGGTCAACGACCTGACGGTCCGTCCGGGGCGGTAGGAACCATGAACGACACTCCGCAGTGGGGCCCCGCCACCGGCGTCGGGTCCCTGCCCGGCGGCGACGCCCGCGAGGCCGCCAAGACCGTCACCGGCTCCTTCGAGGACTTCCCCTTCCTCGCCGAGCTGCCCGCCCGGGGCCCCGGCGCCGACATGATCGGCCGCACCCTCGGGATGCTCGTCGACCTCTACGCGCACGTGGAGCCCAGCGGCTGGCGGATCAGCGACCGGCCCGGCCGCGACACCCGCCGCGCCCGCTCCTGGCTCGGCGAGGACCTCGACGCCCTGGAGGAGTTCACCCAGGGGTACGAAGGGCCGCTCAAGGTCCAGGCCGTCGGCCCGTGGACCCTCTCCGCCGCCCTCGAACTGCGCGGCGGAGAGGCCGCCCTGGGCGACCCCGGCGCCTGCCGCGACCTCGCCGCCTCCCTCGCCGAGGGCCTGCGCGCGCACCTCGCCGACCTCGCCAAGCGCGTCCCCGGCGCCCGGATCGTGCTCCAGCTCGACGAACCCTCCCTCACCTCCGTCCTCCTCGGACAGATCCGGACGGCCAGCGGCTACCGCACCCACCGGGCCGTCGACCGGCAGGTCGTCGAGGCCGCCCTGCGGGACGTGATCGCCGTCCACGACGGGCCCGTGACCGTCCACTCCTGCGCCCCCGGAGTCCCCTTCGCGCTGCTGCGCAGGGCCGGGGCCGCCGGCGTCTCGTTCGACTTCGGGCTGCTCACCGAACGTGACGAGGAGCCGATCGGCGAGGCCGTGGAGGCCGGCACGAAGCTCTTCGCCGGTGTGGTGCCGTCCACCGACACCGCATTGTCCGACCCGGGCGGTAGCGTCATGGGTGTCAGGACGCTGTGGCGCAGGCTGGGGCTGAATCCGGGGACTCTCGCCGAGTCCGTGGTCGTCACCCCGACGTGCGGGCTGGCCGGCGCCTCGCCCGCGTACGCCCGGGCGGCGCTCGCCCACTGCGCCCGGGCGGCGAGATCGCTCGCGGACAACCCAGAGTGACCGGGTTCTGAAGGCACGGGAGGACGGACGAAGGTGGCAGTCGAACAGGGGGCCCTGCCCGGCGGGGAGGCGGTCGTGCCCGCCGAGGCACGGGAGAAGCACGCCCAGCTGGCCGAGCAGGTCGAGGAGCACCGCTTCCGGTACTACGTGAAGGACCAACCGGTCGTCAGCGACGCGGAGTTCGACACGCTCCTGCGCGCCGTGGAGGCGCTGGAGGAGGAGTACCCGGAGCTGCGCACGCCCGACTCGCCGACCCAGAAGGTGGCGGGGCAGTACGAGACGGACTTCACCGCCGTCGAGCACCGCGAGCGCATGCTCTCGCTGGACAACGCCTTCGACGACGAGGAGCTGGCGACCTGGGCCGAGCGCGTCGCCCGGGACGTCGGCACCCCCGACTTCCACTTCCTGTGCGAGCTCAAGGTCGACGGCCTCGCCGTCAACCTCACCTACGAGCACGGCCGGCTCACCCGCGCCGCCACCCGCGGCGACGGCCGCACCGGCGAGGACATCACGCCCAACGTGCGGACGATCGCCGACATCCCCGAGCGCCTCACCGGCGACCGGATCCCGGAGCTCGTCGAGATCCGCGGCGAGGTCTACTTCCCGATGGAGGCGTTCGAGGCGCTCAACGCCCGCCTGGTGGAGGCCGGCGACAAGCCCTTCGCCAACCCGCGCAACGCCGCCGCCGGCTCGCTGCGCCAGAAGGACCCGAAGGTCACCGCCACCCGCCCGCTCCACATGGTGGTCCACGGCATCGGCGCCCGCGAGGGCTTCGAGATCACCCGGCTCTCGCAGGCGTACGAGCTGCTGCGCGGGTGGGGCCTGCCCACCTCCACGCACAACAAGGTGGTCGGCTCCCTCCCCGAGGTCCGCGAGTTCGTCGCGTACTACGGCGAGAACCGCCACTCCGTCGCCCACGAGATCGACGGCGTCGTCGTCAAGCTCGACGAGATCCCCCTCCAGGGCCGGCTCGGCTCCACCGCGCGCGCCCCGCGCTGGGCCATCGCCTGGAAGTACGCGCCGGAGGAGGTCAACACCAAGCTCGTCGACATCAAGGTCGGCGTCGGCCGCACCGGCCGCGTCACCCCCTACGCCCAGGTCGAGCCGGTCACCGTGGCCGGCTCCGAGGTCGAGTTCGCCACCCTCCACAACCAGGAGGTGGTGAAGGCCAAGGGCGTCCTCATCGGCGACACCGTGGTGCTCCGCAAGGCCGGCGACGTCATCCCCGAGATCCTCGGCCCGGTCGTCGACCTGCGGGACGGCACCGAGCGGGAGTTCGTGATGCCGGCCGAGTGCCCCGAGTGCGGCACGGCGCTGAAGCCGATGAAGGAGGGCGACATCGACCTCCGCTGTCCGAACGCCCGGACCTGCCCGGCCCAGCTGCGCGAGCGGGTCGAGTTCCTCGCCGGCCGCCAGTGCCTGGACATCGAGAACTTCGGCGCGGTGGCCGCCGCCGCCCTCACCCGGCCCCTCGAACCGGCCGAGCCGCCGCTCACCGACGAGGGCGACCTCTTCGACCTCACCATCGAGCAGCTCCTGCCGGTCAAGGCGTACGTCCTCGACGCCGACTCCGGGCTGCCCAAGCGGGACCCGAAGACCGGCGAACCGAAGATCGTCACCGTCTTCGCCAACCAGAAGGGCGAGCCGAAGAAGAACGCGCTCGCCATGCTGGAGCACATCGCCGCGGCCAAGACCCGCCCGCTCGCCCGCTTCATCAACGGCCTCTCCATCCGCCACGTCGGCCCCGTCGCCGCCGAGGCGCTCGCCCGCGAGTTCCGCTCCCTGGAGCGGATCGAGCAGGCCACCGAGGAGGAGCTGGCCGCGGTCGACGGCGTCGGCGGCATCATCGCCACCGCCGTGAAGCAGTGGTTCGCCGAGGAGTGGCACCGCGAGATCGTGCGGAAGTGGCGCGCCGCGGGAGTCGCCCTGGAGGACGAGGGCGCCGGGGAGGACGAGGGGCCGCGCCCGCTGGAGGGCCTGACGGTCGTCGTGACCGGCACCCTGGAACAGTTCACCCGGGATGGCGCAAAAGAATCGCTCCAGAGCCGCGGAGCGAAGGTCACCGGTTCCGTTTCGAAGAAGACCTCCTTCGTCGTGGTGGGGGAGAACCCGGGTTCCAAGTACGACAAGGCGATGCAGCTGAAGGTTCCGGTTCTGGACGAGGAAGGCTTCAAGATCCTGCTCGAACAGGGTCCCGACGCCGCTCGCGAGGCCGCACAGGCGATCGAGGAGTAACCCGCGGTCACCCCTCTCCGGGCCCCGGAAGCTCACCCGTTCGGCGCATACCAGATCGTTACGGGTGGCCAGGCTCCATTCGGGCAAGAGAGGGAGAGCGCTGCCCCTCGGCGCCCTCGGCGGCCTAGTGTGGTGACCGTGCGTCTCGTCCCGCACCGCCGCGCGAGGGTGCTGTGCGGCCGTGCGCCAGGACGAACGGCCCCGTGCCATGCGCCCCGCCCCTGAAGCCGGCGGGGCGCACGACCTGAGACCGGACGCCATCACGGCCGCCTCGCCGCGGCCCATCGGACAGCGACGGCGCCGCCGCCTGCGAGAGGGACGGGAATGGAACCGACCGAGAGTGCCGCCCCGGTGCCACGGCCGCGCGGCCGGGTGCTCCCCACGGGCTTCACCGGCCTGCCCGCCGCCGTGCTGGGCACCGCCGCCGCCGTGCTCGTCACCGGGCTCCAGCGGGCCCTGAGCACCGGCCACCCGCTCTTCCCCGGCGGGGTCACCGGCTGGTCCTTCGCCCTCCTCACCGGCCTCATCGTCGGCCACCTCGTCGCGCTCGGCCGCGAACGCTGGTGGGGCGGCACCGGCTCCGGCGCCGCCCTCACCCTCGCCGTCCTCCTCCTGTACGGCTGGGTCCCCGCCGGACTCGTCTCGCTCACCGTCGTCGTCCTCGTCAGCGCCGCCCGCCGGCACCGCTGGCGGCAGGGCCTGCTGCACGGCGCGGCCGACATCCTCGGCGTCGGCGCCGCCGCCCTCGTCCTCGCCCTCTTCGGCGACGTCCCCGGCGTGAACAGCCCCTGGCACCCGCTCGACTGGACGATCGGCGACATCCCCGAGGTCGTCCTCGCCGCCGGCGCCTACCTCCTCGCGACCCGCCTGCTGCTGTGGTACACGCTCGCCCCGCCCGGCCGCGGCCTGCCCACCGTCGCCCGCACCGCCCTGCTCCGGCAGGGACTCGTCGCCGTCGCCCTGCTCGGCATCGCCCCGCTGATCTGCGTCGTCGCCGCCGCCTTCCCGGTCCTCCTGCCGCTCTTCGCGATCCCGCTGATCGCCCTCGACTCCACCCTGTGGATCGCCCGCGCCCGCGCCGAGGAACAGCTCCGCGACCCGCTCACCGGCCTCCCCAACCGCCAGTGGCTGCTGGAGCGCACCTGGACCGCCCTGGAGGACGCCGAGGGCGAGCAGGCCCGCGCGGCCCTGGTCCTCATCGACCTGGACCGGTTCCGCTCGGTCAACGACACCCTCGGCCACCTCGCCGGCGACCGGCTCCTCCTCCAGATCGCCGACCGGCTCCGCCTCGCCCTGCCGCGCGGCGCCGAGGCCGCCCGGCTCGGCGGCGACGAGTTCGCCGTCCTGCTGCCCGTCGCCGACTCCACCACCAGCGCCCAGCGGGTCGCCCGCCACCTCGTCGCCGAACTCTCCTCCCCGCTCGACCTCGACGGGCTCACCCTCGTCCTGGAGGCCAGCGCCGGCGTCGCCGTCTACCCCGACCACGCCGGCGACGCCGAGGGCCTGCTGCGCCGCGCCGACGTCGCCATGTACCAGGCCAAGCGGGACCGCACCGGCGTCGAGGTGTACGAGTCCAAGCGCGACTCCAACACCCCCGACCGCCTCGGTCTCCTCGGCGACCTGCGCCGCGCGCTCGACGCCGGCGAGGTCGAACTCCACTACCAGCCGAAGGTCCGCTTCGACGGCCAGGTGGCCGGTCTGGAGGCCCTCGTCCGCTGGGTCCACCCCGAGCGCGGAAAGGTTCCACCGGACGAGTTCATCGCCATCGCCGAGTCCTCCGGCCTGATGCCGCACCTCACCGAGTACGTCCTGGAGACCGCCCTCGCCCAGGTCGCCCGCTGGCGCGCCCAGGGCCTGGAGGTGCCCGTCGCCGTCAACGTCTCGCCGCGCGACGTCCACACCCCCGGCTTCGCCGGCGCCGTCGCCGCCCGCCTCGCCCGCCACGGCGTCCCGGCCGGCTCCCTCCAGCTGGAGATAACGGAACACGTCCTCCTGGAGGACCCCCAGCGCGCCGCCGACACCCTCAACGGCCTCACCGGCCACGGCGTCAAGATGTCACTCGACGACTTCGGCACCGGCTACTCCTCCCTCGTCCACCTGCGCCGGCTCCCGGTCAGCGAACTGAAGATCGACCGCTCCTTCGTCGCCCGGCTCGCCGTGGACACCGAGGACGCCGAGATCGTCCGCTGCACCGTCGACCTCGCCCACTCCCTCGGCCTCCTCGTCGTCGCCGAGGGCGTCGAGGACGACGAGACCTGGGAGCGGCTGCGCGACCTGGGCTGCGACGCCGTCCAGGGCTGGCTGGTCTCCGCCGCCATGCCGCCGGCCGAGACCACCGCCTGGCTGCGCGCCCGCGGCGAGCACGGCTGGCGCCGGGCGGTCGACACGGCACCGGTCATCGAGCTCGACCCGGCCCCCGGACACGTCGTGCAGTGACCCGGCGGACCGCCGGAGGGCCACCCGGGCGGACCCCTCCGGGTCCGCCCGGGGCCCTCTCCGGGCCGACCGTTTCACGGGCAGCGGTACGGGCCCCATAGGATTGGCCCCACATCATCAGACTCACCCCAGAGGATCGCTGCATGCCTGGCATCACGCGCGAGGAGGTCGCACACCTCGCTCGGCTGGCGCGTCTGGAACTCGCCGAAGAGGAACTCGACCACTTCGCCGGTCAGCTCGACGACATCATCGGCGCGGTCGCCCGCGTCTCCGAGGTCGCCGAGCAGGACGTACCGCCGACCTCCCACCCGCTGCCGCTGACGAACGTCATGCGCGCGGACGAGGTCCGTCCTTCGCTCACCCCCGCGCAGGCGCTCTCCGGCGCCCCCGCCCAGGAACAGCAGCGTTTCAAGGTGCCGCAGATCCTGGGGGAGGACTGACCATGACGGACATCATCAAGCTCACCGCCGCCGAGATCGCCGCGAAGATCGCTTCCGGCGAGCTGACCGCGGTCGAGGTCACCGAGGCCCACCTGGCCCGCATCGACGCCGTCGACGAGAAGGTCCACGCCTTCCTGCACGTCGACCGCGAGGGCGCGCTCGCGCAGGCCCGCGCCGTCGACGAGAAGCGCGCCCGCGGCGAGAAGCTCGGCCCGCTGGCCGGCGTCCCGCTGGCCCTCAAGGACATCTTCACGACCCGGGGCGTGCCCACCACGGTCGGTTCGAAGATGCTCGAAGGCTGGATCCCGCCGTACGACGCGACCCTGGTCAAGCGGCTCAAGGCCGCCGACGTGGTCATCCTCGGCAAGACCAACATGGACGAGTTCGCCATGGGCTCCTCCACCGAGAACAGCGCCTACGGCCCGACCGGCAACCCCTGGGACCTGACCCGGATCCCCGGCGGCTCCGGCGGCGGCTCGTCGGCCGCCCTCGCGGCGTACCAGGCCCCGCTGGCCATCGGCACGGACACCGGCGGTTCCATCCGCCAGCCCGCCGCCGTCACCGGCACCGTCGGCGTCAAGCCGACCTACGGCGCGGTCTCCCGCTACGGCATGGTGGCCTTCTCCTCCTCCCTCGACCAGGGCGGCCCCTGTGCCCGCACGGTCCTGGACGCGGCCCTGCTGCACGAGGCGATCGCCGGCCACGACCCGCTGGACTCCACCTCCGCCGACCTGCCGGTCCCGCCCGTGGTCGAGGCCGCGCGCAACGGCTCGGTGGCCGGCATGCGGGTCGGCGTCGTCAAGCAGTTCCGCGGCGAGGGCTACCAGGCCGGTGTCATGCAGCGCTTCGACGAGTCCGTCGAGCTGCTGAAGGAGCTGGGCGCCGAGGTCGTCGAGCTGGACTGCCCGTCCTTCGACCTGGCCCTCTCGGCGTACTACCTGATCGCGCCGTCCGAGTGCTCGTCCAACCTGGCCCGCTTCGACGGCCTGCGCTACGGCCTGCGGGCCGGCGACGACGGCACCCGCTCCGCCGAGGACGTCACCGCCCTGACCCGCGAGGCCGGCTTCGGCCCCGAGGTGAAGCGCCGCATCATCCTCGGCACCTACGCGCTCAGCTCCGGCTACTACGACGCGTGGTTCGGCTCGGCCCAGAAGGTCCGCACCCTCATCACCCGCGAGTTCGAGAAGGCCTTCGAGCAGGTCGACGTGATCGTCTCCCCGACGACCCCGACCACCGCCTTCCCGATCGGCGAGCGCGCCGACGACCCGATGGCGATGTACCTCGCGGACCTGTGCACCATCCCGACGAACCTGGCCGGAAACGCCGCCATGTCGCTGCCCTGCGGCCTGGCGCCGGAGGACGGTCTCCCGGTCGGGCTGCAGATCATCGCCCCCGCCATGCAGGACGACCGGCTCTACAAGGTCGGTGCCGCCGTCGAGGCCGCCTTCGTGGAAAAGTGGGGTCACCCGCTGATCGAGGAGGCTCCGTCGCTGTGAGTACCAGTGCACTGCAGAAGGCCAAGGGCTTCAAGAAGTCCAAGACCGGCACGTACCTGTCCATGGGCACCACCGCTTTCGGCGCCGTCACCGTGGCCAAGCAGATCAAGAAGGCGCGCTCCGAGCACGACACGCTGAAGCTCGTCGACGCCGTCGTGTCCGCCGCCGCCATCGTCACCGGCCTCGCGATCCTGTACCGCGAGCTGAAGCGCCTCGGCGACGACGACGTCCTGCTGGGCTGAGAGGGAAAGTTCCACCGTGACTGTCACTGAACTGCTGTCGTACGAGGCGGCACTGGCCTCGTTCGACCCCGTCATGGGCCTCGAGGTCCACGTCGAGCTCGGCACGAAGACCAAGATGTTCTGCGGCTGCTCGACCGAGCTGGGCGCCGAGCCCAACGCGCAGACCTGCCCGACCTGTCTCGGCCTGCCCGGCGCGCTGCCGGTCGTGAACGAGATCGGCGTCGAGTCCGCCATCAAGATCGGCCTCGCGCTGCACTGCGAGATCGCCGAGTGGTGCCGCTTCGCCCGGAAGAACTACTTCTATCCGGACATGCCGAAGAACTTCCAGACCTCCCAGTACGACGAGCCCATCGCCTTCAACGGCTACCTGGACGTCCAGCTGGAGGACGGCGAGGTCTTCCGCGTGGAGATCGAGCGCGCCCACATGGAGGAGGACACCGGCAAGTCCACCCACATCGGTGGCGCGACCGGCCGCATCCACGGCGCCTCGCACTCGCTGCTCGACTACAACCGGGCCGGCATCCCGCTCATCGAGATCGTCACCAAGCCGATCGAGGGCGCCGGCGAGCGGGCCCCCGAGGTCGCCAAGGCGTACGTGGCCGAGCTGCGCGAGCTGATCCGCGCCCTGGGCGTCTCCGAGGCGCGCATGGACAAGGGCCAGATGCGCTGCGACGTCAACCTGTCGCTGCGCCCGCACGGCACCAAGACCTTCGGCACCCGCTCGGAGACGAAGAACGTCAACTCGCTGCGCTCCGTGGAGCGGGCGGCGCGCTTCGAGATCCAGCGCCACGCGGCGGTCCTGGAGTCCGGCGGCACGATCGTGCAGGAGACCCGTCACTTCCACGAGGACGACGGCTCCACCACCTCCGGCCGCATCAAGGACAACGCCGAGGACTACCGCTACTTCCCCGAGCCGGACCTGGTCCCGATCGCCCCCGCCCGCGCGTGGGTCGAGGAGCTGCGCCAGGGCCTGCCCGAGCTGCCGCGGGTGCGCCGCAACCGGCTGCGCGAGGAGTGGGGCGTCTCCGAGCAGGAGATGCAGTCCATCCTCAACGCGGGCGCGGTCGACCCGATCGTCGCCACCATCGAGGCGGGCGCCGACGCGGCCTCCGCGCGCAAGTGGTGGATGGGCGAGCTGGCCCGCAACGCCAACGAGAAGGGCGTCTCCCTGGAGGAGCTGCCCATCACGCCGGCGGACGTGGCCCGGGTCTCAACGACAAGCTGGCCCGCCAGGTCATCGAGGGCGTCCTCGCCGGCGAGGGCACCCCGGACGAGGTCGTCGAGAAGCGCGGTCTGAAGGTCGTCTCCGACGACGGCGCGCTCGGCGCGGCCGTCGACGAGGCCATCGCGGGCAACGCGGCCATCGCCGACAAGATCCGCGGCGGCAAGGTCGCGGCGGTCGGCGCGCTGGTCGGCGCGGTCATGAAGGCCACCCGCGGCCAGGCCGACGCGGCCAAGGTCAAGGACCTGATCCTGGAGAGGCTGGGCGTCAGCGAGGGCTGACCCCGGTCTCGTACGGGAACGAGGGCGGCCCCGCACCGGAGTGATCCGGTGCGGGGCCGCCCTCGTGTCGTACGCGCTACCGCTTGAGCATCGGGGCCGCGATGACGCCGCTGCCGGAGTCCGTGCAGGTCTCCTCGACCTTCAGGCGCAGCCGCAGGGCCCCTTCGATGTTCAGGCTCTTGGTGATCGGCTTGCCCAGGTGCACGGTCTCGTTGAAGAGCGCGGGCTTGTCGTCGACCGAGACCACGATCCGCGCGGTCTCGACCTCGGAGCCGTCGTCGACGCCGGCGGTGAACTGGAAGCTCTTCCACTCCCGGTTCAGGTCGTACTCGACGTAGCCGCCGTAGTAGCAGTCGCCGATCAGGGCGGAGCCGTACTCGGTGGTGTTGATCTTCGCGCTGCCGACGTTGAAGCGGTCGGGATCGCTGACGGAGGCGAGGGTGGTGAGGTCGGCCTCCTTCGCGTCCGGCACGGACCCGGGGTCGATCGACGGGCTGCCGCTGTCGGTCGGGTCGGTGGTCGCCTCCTCCGTGGGCGCCTCCGTGCTCGGCTCCTCCGACGGCGCGTCGGTGGTCGCCTCCTCGGTGGGTTCCTCGGAGGTGGCGCCGGCCGTCACCGGCGCGGACGTCGTGGCGGACGGACCCGCCTGGTCGTTCTTGGCGTCCTTGTCCTTCTTGTCGCCGAGCAGCTGGATCCCGACCACCGCGAGGACGGCGATCAGCAGGACACCGGCGACCGCGCCGATCAGCGGACCCTTGCGGCGCCTGCGGGGCTCCGGCGACCGCTGCGGCCGGGGACCGGTCGGTCCGCCGGGCCCGCCGACGGTGGGCATGCCGGCCGTCGGAGCCCCGTACCCCTGCCCGCCGTAGCCCGGCCCGCCGTACGTCGGCACACCGCCGGTCGGCGGGCCGTACGCGCCCTGCCCGGCGTCGTAGCCCGCGGGCGCCGCGGGCGCCGGGGTGGGCGCGCCGAAGCCCGTCGGGGGCG
>NZ_BNBS01000090.1 GCF_014656075.1 Streptomyces hydrogenans | reverse complement strand
GGGGCCGGCGGGGCGAGCCGGGCGGAGCCCGCGAAGTCGGCCGCGCGCGGCTCTCCGGAGCCGGGCAGGCGGGACCAGAGCCGGACGCCGTCGCCGTCGGGCGAGGGGCCCACGCTCAGCGCGAGCGTCGTCGCCGGCAGACCGGTCGGCAGCGGCCCGGCGACCGGGCCGCCGCCGGACGCGCCGGTCCACATCAGGACCGAGCCCCGGGTGGCCGCGAAGGCGTAGGTCCGGCCCCGGGCGTCGGTCGCCGCCACCGGGTCCCCGTGCAGGTCCGCCCCGCCCAGGGACCGCCAAGGGCCCCAGGTGCCGCCGGGCGTCCGCTCGCGTCCGGCCAGCCGGTGGTCGCCGTCGCGCAGGAAGAGCGCGAGCCGCCCCGCGCCGTCCACGGCCACGGCGGGCGCGCTGATGTCCGGCGTCCGGTCGGCCTCGTCCCGCTTCCCGGGCGTGCCGAGCGAGCGCCACGCGCCGAAGCGGCCGCCCGGTGCGGTCTGCTCGACGGTGACGACCTCGCGGCGGTAGCCCGCCGGGCCGGCGAAGGAGGTCCGGGTGCCGAAGACCGCGATCCGCCCGTCCGGCAGGCGTACGGTCCCGACGCCGCCGTCCAGCCCGCCGCCGGGCAGCCGCTCCGGCCCGCGCCAGGAGCCGCCGGGCGCCCGGTGCCAGGTCGCGAGCCGCCCGTCCAGCACGCCGAAGGCCAGCAGCCCGCCGTCCTCGACCGGCTGGAGCCAGCCGGTCGAGGAGCCCCGCGCGTACCGCACGGTGCCCGTCCAGCCGCGTCCCTCCGGCCGGTCGGCCATCTTCAGGTCGCCGCAGCCCGCCGGGCTGCCGCAGTGGTCGACGCCGTCCAGCCACGCGTACGTCCGCAGGCTGCGCAGCTTCTCCCCGGCGGTGTGGTGGTCCAGGGCCTGCGGCAGTTCGGTGTTCGGGTAGCCCATGTAGCTCTGCACGCCGACCCGCGGGTGCCCGGGCCGCTCCGCCCACCGGTCGAGCGCCGCCTGCGCGAACCTCGCCCCGTACGCGTGGTCCTGGTGGTCCCGCAGCCGGCCCGTCCGGGCGTCCGTGCCGGGCGTCGGGTCCAGGGTGCGGACGAAGGTCGGCCGGAAGCGGTCGAGCAGCCCCGTCAGGGTGGCCACGACCTGCTCCTTCGAGTACGCGAAGTCGGCGCCGACCGGCGTCCCCGCGGCGCGCAGCGAGCCGAGCGCCGGTATGCGGCCGTGCCACAGGCCCCGCAGGCTGTGCGGCCGGTCGGCGGAGGGCGAGCCCGCCTCGCGCAGCTGGAGCCAGACGAGCCGCACCCCGGGGTGGCCCCGCAGGGTGTCCAGCTCGGCCGAGCCGCCGCCCGCCGTGGGGATCGCCGTGCGGTCCCAGGGGCTGGTGCGGTCGCCGGTGACCATCTCGGCGTACGCGGCGCGGATGCCGTTCTGCCGGGCCTCGGCGTACGCGGGCTTGTCCGGCGCGGTCACGGCGGCGAGACCGGGGCGGGCGTTGACGCCGTTCGCCTCGCCCGCCGTCAGGTAGACGGTGGTCAGCGGGGTGCGGTCGGCCAGCGACTGCGCGGTGTCCGGGTTCATGAAGTACAGGTCGTCGTCGGGGTGGGAGACGAACTGCACCACCGAGACCGGGGCGGGGGCCAGGTCCCGGGCGGACGCCTCGGCCCGGACGCGCGGTGCCCCCGGTGCCGTCTCCTCCTGGGCCGCCGTCGCCGTGAGCACGCCCGCGAGGGTGCCGCCGGTCAGCACGGCGGCCGTCGCCGCGGCCAGGACGGTCCGGCGGCGACGGAAGGGGCGTATGAGGCGGGTGGGACGGCGAAGGGACATGGCGCGGCAGGGCTCTCTACCTCGGGGGCGGGGTGCGCGTCGGCGGCGACGGCGCCGCGCGAGCCCGTCGGCGGAACGACGGTCGCGACGGGACGGCGACTCACATGGCTACAGGGCCGGGGCCGCCGACGGGTTCCGAAAACGGCCCGATGTGCCCGAGGTCACGTGTGATCCGTACCGGATCAGGGCAGGAGCGACGGCTTCCGGCGCCCCCGGACGCCCCCCCGCCCGGGCCGCCGGAGGACCGGGCGCGGCCCGCGGCCCGCGGCCCGCCTCCCCGCCGGGGGCTCGCCGTCCCCGTCCCGCCCGCCCGCGGCGGTCGCTGCGGATAGGCTCGACTGGTCGGGCGTGCGGCTGGAGGGAGCGGCGGAGATGACGGTGCCGGGGCGCAGGAGCAGTACGTTCTCACGGCTGCTGCGGCACGGGTTCACCGATCCGTCCGCCGCCGAGCGGCTGCTCGACCTGCCGGAGCTCGCGGCGCTCCGCGACGACCCCGTGCTGCTCGACGCGCTGGGCGCCACCGCCGACCCCGATCTGGCCCTGCGCGGCCTGGTCCGGCTGGCCGAGGCGCAGCCCGAGACCGAGCGGGGGACCTTCACCACCACCCTGCTGTCGGCCAAGCCCTTCCGGGACCGGCTGCTCGGCGTGCTGGGCGCCTCGGAGGCGCTCGCCGACCACCTCGTCCGGCACCCGAAGGACTGGGAGACCCTGGTCACCTACGAGGCGGTCGACCTGCACCCGGGGGTGACCGAGTTCGAGCACGGGCTCGCCGAGGCGACCGACCCGGTGGCACTGCGGGTCGCCTACCGCCGCTGCCTGCTGGGGATAGCGGCCCGTGACGTGTGCGGCACCACCGACGTCGCCCAGACGGCCGCCGAGCTGGCCGACCTGGCCACCGCCACCCTGCGGGCCGCGCTCGCCCTCGCCCGGGCGGCCGAACCCGCCGACGCGGCGCAGTGCCGGCTCTCCGTGATCGCCATGGGCAAGTGCGGCGGCCACGAGCTGAACTACGTCTCCGACGTCGACGTGATCTTCGTGGGCGAGCCGGCGGAGGGCGCCGACGAGGCCAAGGCGCTCCAGGCCGCCACCCGGCTCGCCTCCCACCTGATGCGGATCTGCTCCGAGACCACCGTCGAGGGCACCATCTGGCCGGTCGACGCCAACCTCCGCCCCGAGGGCCGCAACGGGCCGCTCGTCCGCACCCTCTCCTCCCACCTCGCCTACTACCAGCGCTGGGCGAAGACCTGGGAGTTCCAGGCCCTCCTCAAGGCGCGGCCGGTGGCCGGCGACCCCGAGCTGGGCAGCGCCTACGTCGACGCCGTCTCGCCGATGGTCTGGCAGGCCGCCGAGCGGGAGAACTTCGTCACCGACGTGCAGGCCATGCGCCGCCGGGTCGTCGACAACATCCCGGTCGACCGGGTCGACCGCGAGCTCAAGCTCGGCCCCGGCGGCCTGCGGGACGTCGAGTTCGCCGTCCAGCTCCTCCAGCTGGTGCACGGCCGCAGCGACGCCACCCTGCACAGCGGCTCCACCCTGGACGCGCTCGCCGCCCTCGCCGCCGGCGGCTACGTCGGCCGCGCCGACGCGGCCCAGCTCGACGAGGCGTACCGCTTCCTGCGCGCCATGGAGCACCGCATCCAGCTCTACCGGCTGCGCCGCACCCACCTCGTTCCCGAGGGCGAGGAGGACCTGCGCCGCCTCGGCCGCTCCCTCGGCCTGCGCACCGACCCGGTCGCCGCGCTGAACAAGGAGTGGAAGCGGCACGCCTCCGTCGTCCGCCGCCTGCACGAGAAGCTCTTCTACCGGCCGCTGCTCGACGCCGTCGCCCAGCTCGCCCCCGGCGAGACCCGGCTCAGCACCAAGGCGGCCGGCCAGCGCCTCGAAGCCCTCGGGTACGCCGACCCCGCCGCCGCCCTGCGCCACCTGGAGGCGCTGGCCTCCGGCGTCAGCCGCAAGGCCGCCATCCAGCGGACCCTGCTGCCGGTGCTGCTCGGCTGGTTCGCCGACTCCGCCGACCCGGACGCCGGCCTCCTCGGCTTCCGCCGGGTCTCCGACGCGCTGGGCAAGACCCCCTGGTACCTGCGGCTGCTGCGCGACGAGGGCGCCGCCGCCGAGAACCTCGCCCGGGTCCTCTCGGCCGGCCGGCTCGCCCCCGACCTGCTGCTCCGCGCCCCCGAGGCGGTCGCCATACTCGGCGACCCCGAGGGGCTGAAGCCGCGCGGCCGGGACCACCTGGAGCAGGAGGTCCTCGCCGCCGTGGGCCGCGCGGACGACGCCGAGCAGGCCGTCGCCGCCGCCCGCGGGGTGCGCCGCCGCGAGCTGTTCCGTACCGCCGCCGCCGACCTGATCGACTCGTACGGCACCGAGGACAGCCCCCGCACCTCCGACCCGGGCGCCCTCGTCGACCGGGTCGGCGAGGCCGTCACCGACCTCAACGCCGCCACGATCGCCGGCGCCCTGCGGGCCGCCGTGCGCGCCGAGTGGGGCGACGAACTCCCCACCCGTTTCGCGGTGATCGGCATGGGCCGCTTCGGCGGCCACGAGCTGGGCTACGGCTCCGACGCCGACGTCCTCTTCGTCCACGAGCCGCGCGAGGGCGTCGACGAGCAGGAGGCCGCCAGGGCGGCCGCCCGGGTCGTCACCGAGATGCGCCGGCTCCTCCAGGTGCCCACGACCGATCCGCCGCTGCTGATCGACGCGGACCTGCGCCCGGAGGGCAGGAGCGGCCCGCTGGTCCGCACCCTCGCCTCCTACGGCGCCTACTACCGGCGCTGGTCCCTGACCTGGGAGTCCCAGGCGCTGCTCCGGGCCGCGCCGATCGCCGGCGACCCGGACCTGGGCCGGCGGTTCATCGAGCTGATCGACCCGCTGCGCTACCCCGCCGAGGGCCTCGGCGAGGACGCGGTCCGCGAGATCCGCCGCCTCAAGGCCCGCATGGAGTCCGAGCGGCTGCCGCGCGGCGCGGATCCCACGCTCCACGCCAAGCTGGGCCGCGGCGGCCTCAGCGACGTCGAGTGGACCGTCCAGCTGCTCCAGATGCGGCACGGCTGGGCCGAGCCCGGCCTGCGCACCACCCGGACCCGGGCCGCGCTCTTCGCCGCCCACGCCGCCGGGCTGATCCCCACCGAGGAGGCGCAGACCCTGGACGAGGCGTGGGTGCTGGCCACCCGGGTGCGCAACGCCGTCATGCTCGTCCGCGGCCGCCCCGGCGACACCTTCCCCTCCGAGCCGCGCGAACTGGCCGCGGTGGGGCGCTACCTGGGCTACGCCCCCGGTCACGTCGGCGAGATGGTCGACGACTACCGCCGGATCACCCGGCGCGCCCGCGCGGTCGTCGACGAACTCTTCTACGGCGCCTGACGGTTGGGATGGGGCCCGGCGCCCTTCGCCGCGCCGGGCCCGGCCGGATACGATCGCGGCATGGCCCTGATCATGAGTGACGTGGACCGGTTCGAGGCGGCGCGGCCCCGGTTGGAGGCCATCGCCTACCGGATGCTGGGCTCGTCCGGCGAGGCCGAGGACGCCGTGCAGGAGACGTACCTCCGCTGGCAGGCCGCCGACACCGGCCGCATCGAGGTGCCCGAGGCGTGGCTCACCAAGGTCCTCACCAACTACTGCCTCAACCAGCTCACCTCGGCCAGGGCCCGGCGCGAGACCTACGTCGGCCAGTGGCTGCCCGAGCCGCTGCTCGCCGGCGACCCGATGCTCGGCCCCGCCGACACCGCCGAGCAGCGCGAGTCCGTGTCGTACGCCGTCCTCGTCCTGCTGGAGCGGCTCACCCCCAACGAGCGGGCCGTGTACGTGCTGCGCGAGGCGTTCGGCTACGCCCACCGGGAGGTCGCCGAGATCCTCGACATCGGCGAGGCGTCGGCCCAGCAGCTCTTCCACCGCGCCAAGAAGCACCTGGCGGAGGGCAGGGCCCGCACCGAGATCGACGAGGACGCCGCCCGCAGGATCGTCGAGGAGTTCCTGGCCGCCGCCACCAGCGGCCGTACCGAACCCCTCGTCCGGCTGCTCACCCAGGACGCCGCCGCCCTCGGCGACGGCGGCGGCAAGGTGCCCGCCCGGGCGAGCGCCTTCGAGGGCGCGCGGGCGGTGGCCACCTTCCTGCGCGGCCTGTTCAAGCCGAGCGACTCCAAGCGGGCCCTGGTCGGCGGCTCGCCCTCCTTCTACGCCTCCACCGCCAACGGCGAGCCCGCGATCGTCGCCCTCGTGGACGGCCGGGTCATCGGGATCACCTGCCTGGAGGTCACCGCCGAGGGCATCGTCGCCGTCCGCAGCCAGGTCAACCCGGACAAGCTGGACCGCGCCACCGCGCGCTGGGCCGCCGAGGGGCACGAGGAGGCCCCGCTGTTCTCCTTCTGACACCCCCCCCAACGGTGTGACGCAGGTCACTTTCGAATCCTGTCAGGAAACGCGGGGCCGTCCGGTTCAAGGTGCGAGACCACGCCGGAGAAACGGCGCGGACCCCGCCCAGACAGGAGCCCGGTCATGCAGCACCGCATCGTCGTCCTCGGAGCCGGCTACACCGGAGCCGTCGCAGCCGGCCGCCTCGCCAAGCGGCTGCACCGCGACGACGTCACCCTCACCCTCGTCAACCCCGAGGCCGACTTCGTCGAGCGCGTCCGCCTGCACCAGGTCGCGGCCGGCCAGGACCTCGCCCCCCGCCCCTTCGACCAGGTCTTCGCCGGCACCGGCGTCGAGCTCAAGCTCGCCCGGGTCGCCGCCGTCGACGTCGAGCGCAAGGCGGTCACCGTCGAGGGCGTCGCGGGCCGCGAGGAACTGGCCTACGACAGCCTCGTCTACGCCCTGGGCAGCGGCTGGAACCACGGCGGCGTCCCCGGTGTCGCCGAGCACGCCCACGAGGTCTCCTCCCGCCCCGGCGCCCTCCGGCTCCGCGAGCGGCTGGCCGCCCTGGAGGCCGGCCGGCCCGTGGTGGTGGTCGGCGGCGGTCTGACCGGCCTGGAGGCCGCGACCGAGATCGCCGAGGCCCGCCCCGACCTGGACGTGGCCCTGGTCGCCCGCGGCGCCTTCGGCGACTGGCTCTCGGAGAAGGGCCGCGGCCACCTGTGGAAGGTCGCGCGGCGGCTCGGCGTCACCGTCCACGAGCACGCGGCGGTCGCCGCCGTCGGCGCGGACCGGGTGACCACCGCCGCCGGCGACGACATCCCCGCCGACGTCACCGTCTGGACCACCGGCTTCGCCGTCCACCCCCTCGCCGAGGCCACCGGCCTGGAACTCGCCGCCGACGGACGGATCGCGGTCGACGCGACCATGCGCTCGGTCTCGCACCCCGACGTCTACGCCGTCGGCGACGCGGCGATGGCCCTCGGCCCGGGCGACAAGCCGCTGCGCATGTCCTGCGCCTCGGGCGTCCCGATGGCCTGGCAGGCCGCCGACGCCCTGGCCGCCCGGCTCACCGGCGCCGAGGTGCCCCGCGTCGGCATCCGGTACGCCCAGCAGTGCGTCTCGCTGGGGCGCGGGGAGGCGCTGATCCAGTTCGTCACCGCCGACGACCGGGCCAAGGAGAAGGCCCTCACCGGCCGCTTCGCCGCCCGCTACAAGGAGTTCATCTGCAAGGCGGCGGCCTGGGGCGTCGCCCACCCGACCCTGGGCCTGCCCACCCGCCGGCGGCGCGTGGTCCCGCAGGAGGCCCGGGAGGCCGTCCGTGCGGGGGCCGTCGCCTGAACGGCCCCGGCGGACCGCCGGAAGGCTCCCCTCCAAGATCGCGGGGCCGTAGGGTCGGAACCGGACGACGGGTCCCGGGCGAGACGGACGGAGCGTGGACGGATGAGGATCGCGGTACTGGGCACGGGCGAGGTCGGCCGGAGACTCGCCACCGCCTTCGCCGGGCTCGGCCACGAGGTCGGGCTCGGCTCCCGCACGGCGGACAACGCGGAGGCCGTGAAGTGGGCCGAGCGCCACCCGGGCGCGGCCCACGGCACCTTCGCCGACGTCGCCGCCCGCGCCGAACTGGTCGTCAACGCCACCGGCGGACTCGTCTCCCTCGCCGCCCTGGAGGCGGCCGGCGCCGAGAACCTGCGCGGCAAGGTGCTCGTCGACGTCTCCAACCCGCTCGACTTCTCCGCGGGCCTCCCGCCGAAGGTCGTCACCTTCGACGGCCTCAGCCTCGCCGAGCGGATCCAGGCCGCGTTCCCCGAAGCCCGGGTCGTGAAGACGCTGAACACCATGACCAACACGGTGATGGTCGAGCCCGGCCGGGTCCCCGGCGACCACGTCGTCTTCGTCGGCGGCGACGACGAGGACGCCAAGGCCGTCGTCACCGCACTGCTCGGCTCCCTCGGCTGGCCCGCCGCCCGGATCACCGACCTCGGCGACCTGACCAGCGCCCGCGCCACCGAACAGCTCATGCCGATCTGGCTGCGCCTCTACGGCGTCCTCGGCACCGGCGACTTCAACTTCGCTGTCTGCCGCGCCTCCTGATCATCCGTCAGCATGTCCCGCACATGCGCCAGATAGGCCGCGAGCGCCAGCTCGAAGGCGTGGTCGGCGCGGCCTTCGGGGGCCGCGCCGAGGGCCGCCGCGAGGAGCGGGGTGACCGTCTCGTCGGCCACCTCCCACATCGCCTCCGGCGCCGCCAGGTCGAGCGCGGAGCCCAGGACCAGGTTCTCCAGGCCGATGATCACCGGCATCACGTCCGGCAGCGCGAACCCCGCCTCCAGGAGCCGGGCGACGGCCCGCTCGTACTGGAGGAGCACCATCGGCGCCCGCACCGGTGAGGTCATGAGCAGCGGGATCGCGCGGGGGTGGGCGGCGAAGGCGGCCCGGTAGGAACGCGCCCAGCCGGCCATCCCGGCCTCCCAGGTGCCCCGCGCGAGCGCCTCCGTGTCGATGCCGGAGGCCACCCGCTCCCGCATCAGCTCGATGATCCCGTCCCGCCCGTCCACGTGGTGGTAGACGGAGGCGGTCTGCACCCCGAGCCGCTTCGCGATCTGCGGCACGCTGAGATCGCCCAGCTCGTCGACGACCGCGAGCGCCGTGGTGGTGATCCGCTCCCGGTCGAGGAGGGGTCTGCGCGGCCGGCCCATGCGAGGTCACTCCCTGTCCATGTTCCCGTCGGGTCTTCCCCCGCGGTCGAAGCCGAGGTTACATTGCGGCAACCGAAAGCCTTTAGGTTTCCGTCTCCCCGCGGAACCCCCTGCCACGGAAGGGCTTCCTCCCGCATGCCCGGAACCACCCCCGACCGGCCGCCAGGACTGCGCACCGGCACCCTCACCACCAGCGACATCACCTTCTTCGTCGTCTCCGCCGCCGCCCCGCTCACCGTCATGGCCGGCGTCGCCCCCGTCGCCATCCTGCTCGGCGGCATCGGCGCCCCCGTCGGCTACCTCCTGGCCGGCCTCACCCTCACCGTCTTCGCCGTCGGCTTCACCACCATGAGCCGCCACGTCCGCTCCGGCGGCGCCTTCTACGCGTACATCACCCGCGGCCTCGGCGTCCCCCTCGGCCTCGCCGCCGCCCTCGTCGCCATGCTCGGCTACAACGGCATGGAGATCGGCGTCTACGGCCTCCTCGGCTCCGCCACCTCCGACACCGCCGCCGCCTTCGGGCTCGACGTCCCCTGGCTGCCCGTCTCCCTCGCCGGCCTGCTGCTCATCTGGTACGGCGGCTACCGCTCGATCGACTTCGGCGCCAAGGTCCTCGGCGTCCTGCTCGTCGCCGAGACCGGCATCCTCGTCCTCCTCGCCGGCGGCGTCCTCCTCGACGGCGGCGCCGACGGCCTCTCGGTCGCCGGACTCGCCCCCGCCCACGTCCTCACCGGCGGCACCGCAGCCGTCCTGGCCTGCGCCTTCGCCGCCTTCACCGGCTTCGAGTCCACCGTCATCTACCGCCGCGAGGCCCGCGACCCGGACCGCACCGTCCCCCGCGCCACCTACCTCGCGGTCGCCTTCCTCGGCCTCTTCTACGCCTTCGTCGTCTGGACCGTCATCCAGGCGTTCGGCGAGGACGAGGTCGTCCGGGCGGCGGCCGACGACCCCGGCGGCCTCTTCTTCGCCGCCATCACCACCTACGTCGGAGCCTGGGCCGCCGACCTGATGCACGTCCTCATCGTCACCAGCGTCCTCGCCTCCCTGCTCGCCTTCCACAACGCCATCAACCGCTACACCCTCGCCCTCGCCGAGGAGGGCGTCCTGCCGGAGGCCCTCGGCCGGATCCACCCCCGCCACCGCTCCCCGTACCTCGCCGGGGCCGCGCAGACCGTGCTCGGCGCCGTCGTCGTCCTCGCCTTCGCGCTCGCCGGCGCCGACCCGTACCAGCAGCTGCTGCTCTGGGTGAACACCCCCGGCATGCTGGGCCTGATGTTCCTCCAGCTGCTCGCCGCGCTCGCCGTGCCCTGCTTCTTCCGCCGGATCCCGCACCAGGAGGGCGTCTGGCGCACCCTGGTCGCGCCGATCACCGCCTTCGTCCTGCTCGCCGCGGCGATCGTCCTGGTCACCGCCAACATCGAGCTGTTCACGGCGGCCTCCACCACCGTCAACACCGCCCTCGTCGCCCTCGTCCCCGCCGTCTTCGTCCTCGGCCTGCTGCTCGCGCGCCGTCTGCGCCGCACCCGCCCCGAGGTCTACGCCCGCTTCGCCGCCGAACCCGCCCCGCAAGGAGAAGAGCCCCCGTGTCCGCAGCCGCCGACCTCGTCCTCGTCAACGCCCGCGTCCGCGACCCCGGACTCACCGGCCACACCGCTGTCGCCGTCCGTGGCGGACTGATCGCCGCCGTCGGCTCCACGGCCGACGCCCGCGACTGGACCGGCCCCGGCACCGAGACCGTCGACCTGGCCGGCGCCACCCTCGTCCCCGGCCTCACCGACTCCCACAGCCACCCCGTCTGGGGCCTGGAGATGTCCTCCGGCACCGACCTCTCCGCCGTCACCGACCTCGAAGGACTCCGCGCCGCGCTCCGCGCCGCCGAGCGCCGCGAGGGCTGGGTCCTCGGCTTCGGCCTCGACCACAACGTCTTCGGCGGCCGCCCGATCCACCACGGGCTGATCGAGGAGGCCCTGGCCGGCGCCCCCGCCTTCCTCCGCCTCTACGACGGCCACTCCGCGCTCGCGAGCGCCGCCGCGCTCACGGCCGCCGGCATCGACGGGCCGCGCGCCTTCACCCAGCGCTCCGAGATCGTCTGCGACACCGACGGGCGCCCCACCGGGCACCTCAACGAGCACGCCGCCATGGACCTGATGACCCCGGTCCTGCCCGTCACCCCCTACGCCGAGCGCCGCGACCGGCTCGTCGCCCTGCTCTCCGCGATGGCCGCCACCGGCCTCACCGCCGCCCACGTCATGGACCTCGGCGGCCACGACGTCCCCGGCCTGCTCGCCGCGATCGAGGAGGACGGCGACCTGCCGGTCCGCCTCCGCCTCGCGCCCTGGTGCATGCCCGGCGCCACGGACGAGGAGCTGGACGCCCTGGTGCGGCTCCAGGAGCGGGCCGGCCGGAACTGGCGGATCGGCGGCGTGAAGTTCTTCATGGACGGCACCGTCGAGGGCGGCACCGCCTGGCTGGAGCACGCCGACTGCCACGGCCAGGGCACCGACGCCTTCTGGCCCGACCCCGAGGCGTACTCCGCCGCCGTCCGCCGCCTCCACCGGGCCGGCGTCGGCACCGCCACCCACGCCATCGGCGACGCCGCCGTCCGCCACGTCCTGGACACCGTCGAGACCCTCGGCGCGGGCGGCCCCCGCCACCGGATCGAGCACATCGAGACCGTCCCCGACGACCAGCTCGGCCGCTTCGCCGCCCTCGGCGTCGCCGCCTCGATGCAGCCCCCGCACACCGCGTACACCCGCGCCGACCACACCGACCAGTGGTCCCTGCGGCTCGGCGAGGAGCGCGCCGCGCGCGCCTGGCGCTGCCGCGACCTGCGCGAGGCCGGCGCCCACCTGGCGCTCGGCTCGGACTGGCCGATCGCCCACTACGACGCCCGCGAGGTCCTCGCCACCGCCCGCGCCCCGCGCGGCGCCGCCTCGGCCCGGCACGGCCTCACCGGCCTGATGGCCCTGGAGGGCATGACCACCCACGCCGCCCACGCGGCGGGGGAGGAGGCGCTGACCGGCCGGATCGCCCCGGGCCTGCGCGCCGACCTGACCGCGCTGGCCCTGGATCCGACGGAGGCCCCCGCCGACGAAACGGCGGAGGCCCCGGTGGTGCTCACGGTCGGCGGCGGCGGGATCACCTTCCGGAGCTGACGCGCTCCTCCTGGTCCGCGTCCCGCCCGGCGTCCGTCCCCCGCGTCACGGGGGCGGGCGCCTCGGGCTCGACGGCGACCAGCGGCTCCACCCGCTTCGAGAGGCGGTGGGGCCAGGTGCCGTACCAGAAGTAGGCGACGAGGAAGCCGAAGGCGAGGCAGATCATGCCGCCGACGGCGTCCATCCAGAAGTGGTTGGCGGTCGCGACGATCACGACGAGGGTGGCCGCCGGGTAGAGCAGACCCAGGATCCGGGCCCAGGGCGCCTTCGCCAGGAAGAAGATGGTCAGCCCGCACCACAGCGACCAGCCGATGTGCATCGACGGCATCGCCGCGTACTGGTTCGACATGTGCTTGAGGTCGCCCGAGGCCATCGAGCCCCAGGTGTGGTGCACCAGGACCGTGTCGATGAAGTCCTTGCTCTCCATCAGCCGGGGCGGCGCGAGCGGGTACAGGTAGTAACCGACCAGGGCCACGGCGGTGGTGGCGAAGAGGACGGTACGGAACGCGGCGTAACGGCCCGGTTGCCATCGGTACAGCCACACGAGCACACCGATGGTGACGATGAAGTGCAGCGTCGCGTAGTAGTAGTTCATCGACACGATGAGCCAGGTCACCGAGTTCACGGCGTGGTTGACCGCGTGCTCGAAGGCGAGGCCGAGGGACTCCTCGGTCCGCCAGATCCAGTCCGCGTTCCGCAGCGCCTCGGCCTTCTGCTCCGGCACCGCGTTGCGGATCAGCGAGTACACCCAGTAACTGACGCCGATCAGCAGCAGTTCGAACCAGATGCGGGGCCGCCGGGGCGTGCGGGCACGCAGCCACGCCCACCGCCCGTCGGCCACGATGGGTGACGACGGGGTCGTCCGGTCGTCCAAACTCTTCACGGTCGTTTCACCCATAGGCAGAGAGTTTGCCAGATCCACGCCCCCCGACCGATCATCCCTCGGTCGGGTGTGCGGCGCACCCTCTCCCTCTCAGGTACTAGGCGGCGGGAGGGGCCGAGGCCGTCGAGCCCCGGACGACCAGCTCCGGCATGAAGACGAACTCCGAGTGCGGGGCCGGGGTGCCGCCGACCTCCTCCAGGAGGGCGCGGACCGCCGCCTGTCCCATCGCCTGCACGGGCTGCCGGATGGTGGTGAGCGGCGGATCGGTGAAGGCTATGAGCGGGGAGTCGTCGAAGCCGACGACGGAGACGTCCTTCGGCACGTTCAACCCCTGCTGCCGGGCCGCGCGGATCGCGCCGAGCGCCATCATGTCGGAGGCGCAGACGATCGCGGTGCAGCCCCGGGCGATCAGCGCGGTGGTCGCCGCCTGTCCGCCCTCCAGGGTGTAGAGGGAGTGCTGGATCAGTTCCTCGGACTGTTCCGGGGTGAGCCCGAGACGGTCCCGCATCCCCTTCTGGAAGCCCTCTATCTTGCGGAGCACCGGCACGAAGCGCTTCGGTCCGACGGCCAGCCCGATCCGGGTGTGGCCGAGGGCGGCGAGGTGGGTGACCGCCAGCTGCATCGCGGCCCGGTCGTCGGGGGAGACGAAGGGCGCCTGCACCTTGGGGGAGAAGCCGTTGATGAGGACGTACGGGACGCCCTTGCCGCGCAGCTGGTCGTAGCGGGAGGTGTCCGCCGTGGTGTCCGCGTGCAGACCGGAGACGAAGATGATGCCGGCCACCCCGCGCTCCACCAGCATGTCGGTCAGCTCGTCCTCGGTGGACCCGCCGGGGGTCTGGGTGGCGAGCACCGGGGTGTAGCCCTGCCGGGTCAGCGCCTGTCCGATGACCTGCGCGAGGGCCGGGAAGATGGGGTTGTCCAGTTCGGGGGTGATCAGCCCGACCAGGCCCGCGCTGCGCTGGCGCAGCCGTACCGGACGCTCGTAGCCGAGCACGTCGAGGGCGGCAAGGACGGATTCACGGGTGGCCGTGGCCACACCGGGCTTGCCGTTGAGCACGCGGCTGACTGTGGCTTCACTGACCCCCGCCTGGGCTGCGATGTCGGCAAGCCGCGCGGTCATGAGAGTGGACTGTACCGGTCACAGCGCGTATTGCCCACCGGTTGCCCACGAGTGCGGCCGACACCGCCGCCGGCGCGGAGGCTCGCAAGACCGCTCGCAAGGTCTTGCAGTTCTTGCGGTGTGATGCAGGAGGCGGCTGTTGCGGAATGCCTCGTTCCACCCTGGCGGGGCGGCCTCGCCGCGGGGGACATCACGGACTTAGGGGCGGAAGGTGTACCTCCGCGCCCCTGTCAAGCGGCCTGACAGCAACCTTCGGGACACGCGGATGTAACGATCCCCGGTTCTTGCAGAAATCTGCCGCAAGGTCTTTCGGCTCGTTTTCATCCCTGTTACGTTCCTGGCAACCCGGAGCGCCGCGAGGGAGCGGTCGCAATGAGGAAGGTTCCAGCCCCTCGTCTCCCCGGGATCATGTTGAAGGAGTTCACATGCGGCGTGGCATAGCGGCCACCGCGCTGGTCGCGGCCCTGGGCGTCACCCTGGCGGCGTGCGGCGGGAGCGACAGCGGTTCCGACGGCGGCTCGAAGAGCTCGGGCGAGCTCTCCGGCACCGTGACGTGGTGGGACACCTCCACCGTCGGCTCCGAGGACAAGGTCTTCAAGAAGCTGGCCGAGGACTTCACCAAGAAGCACCCGAAGGTCACGGTCAAGTACGTGAACGTGCCCTTCGGCGAGGCGCAGAACAAGTTCAAGAACGCCGCGCAGTCCGGCTCCGGCGCCCCCGACGTGATCCGCTCCGAGGTCGCCTGGACCCCCGAGTTCGCCGACCTCGGCTACCTCGCCCCGCTGGACGGCACCGCCGCGCTGAAGGACCAGGGCGACTTCCTGGAGCAGGCCGCCGCCTCCACCAAGTACAACGGCAAGACCTACGCCGTGCCGCAGGTCATCGACTCCATGGGCGTCTTCTACAACAAGAAGATCTTCAAGGAGGCCGGTGTCGAGGTCCCGAAGAACATCGCCGAGCTGAAGACCGTCTCCGCCACGATCAAGGAGAAGACCGGCAAGACCGGCCTGTACCTCCGCGGCGACGACCCGTACTGGTTCCTCTCCTTCCTGTACGGCGAGGGCGGCGACCTCGTCGACGCCGAGAACAAGACGGTCACCTTCGACAACGAGGCCGGCGTCAAGGCCTTCAAGACCG
This sequence comes from Streptomyces hydrogenans, assembly GCF_014656075.1. Classification (GTDB taxonomy): domain Bacteria; phylum Actinomycetota; class Actinomycetes; order Streptomycetales; family Streptomycetaceae; genus Streptomyces; species Streptomyces hydrogenans. The sequence goes on along the minus strand of NZ_BNBS01000090.1, from coordinate 17,885 downwards.
TCAAGGACCTCGTCGACTCCAAGGCCGCGATCACCGACGCGACCAACGGCTGGGACAACATGCAGGCCGCCTTCAAGGACGGCAAGGTCGCCATGATGATCAATGGCCCGTGGGCCGTCGCCGACACCTACGCGGGCAAGGAGTTCGCCGACAAGGCGAACCTCGGCATCGCCCCGGTCCCGGCCGGCTCCGCCGGCCAGGGCGCCCCGCAGGGCGGCCACAACCTCGCCGTCTACGCCGGCTCCAAGAACCTGGACGCCTCCTACGCCTTCGCCGAGTACATGACCTCGGCCGAGAGCCAGGCGACGATCGCGCAGCAGCTCAGCCTGCTGCCGACCCGCCAGTCGGCGTACCTCCAGAAGGACGTCGCCAAGAGCGAGATGATCGGCTTCTTCAAGCCGGTCGTCGACAAGGCCGTCGAGCGCCCGTGGATCCCCGAGGGCGGCAGCCTCTTCGAGCCCGTCAAGGTCGAGTACACCAAGGTCCTCACGGGCCAGACCACCCCGGAGCAGGGAGCGAAGGCGGTCGGCGACGCCTACCGCAAGCTCCTGAAGGACTGGAAGTAAGAGGAAGGCTGACCGGCTGATGGCTGTGGACACCCCCAGCCAGTCGATGGCGAAGGCCGCGGGCGACGTCGCCCGCGGCCGGAGCCGCGGGACTGGCCCGAAGCGGAGGGCGCCGAAGCGCTCCCTCGCCACCCACTGGTACGCCTGGGCCATGGTGGCCCCGGTCGTGATCGTGATCACCGTGATCATCGGCTATCCGCTGGTCCGCGGCATCTACCTGTCCCTCACCGACGCCACCGAGCGCAACGTCGCGCGCACCATCGGCGTCAACGAGATCCCGGCCTCCTACGAGTTCGTCGGCCTGGACAACTACAAGGACGCCCTCACCGGCAGCCAGTTCCTCTCCACCCTGGGGTGGACGGTCGTCTGGACCGTCTCCTGCGTGGCGATCACCTTCGCCCTCGGCCTGGTCTTCGCCAACATCCTCAACCGCAAGTTCGCCGGCCGCTCCGTCTACCGGATGCTGCTGATCCTGCCCTGGGCGATCCCCGGCTTCGTCTCCGTCTTCGCCTGGCGCTTCCTCTACGACGAGCGCCGCGGCATGCTCAACCAGATCCTCACCGGCGCCGGCCTCGACGGCGTCCCGTGGCTGAACGACCCCACCTGGGCCAAGTTCGCGGTCATCGCCGTCAACGTCTGGCTCGGCGTGCCCTTCATGATGGTGGCCCTCCTCGGCGGCCTCCAGTCCATCCCCGGCGAGCTGTACGAGGCCGCCGAGATGGACGGCGCCAGTGCCTGGCAGCGCTTCCGGCACATCACCATGCCGGGGCTCCGGTCGGTCTCCACCACCGTGATCCTGCTCTCCACGATCTGGACCTTCAACATGTTCCCGGTGATCTTCCTGCTCACCGGCGGCGGACCCGGCGAGGCGACCCAGATCCTCGTCACCCAGGCGTACAAGTTCTCCTTCGAGATCAGCCCGCGCGACTTCGCCCAGTCGTCCACGTGGGGCGTCCTCATCCTGGTGCTCCTGATGATCTTCGCCGCGATCTACCAGCGAGTCCTCCGCAAGCAGGGAGAAGCCTGGTGACCACCACGACCCCGACCCCCGGGCAGCGGCTCAACGCGCCGATCCGCGGCCGCCGCTCGCCGCTCGCCTCGGTGGCGCTGCACCTCACCCTGATCGTCGCCTCCGTGATCGCCGTCTTCCCGGTGCTGTGGGTCCTGCTGACCTCGCTCAAGCCCGCGAAGTACGCGACCACCACGGACTTCTTCAAGGAGACGACGTTCGAGAACTACACGAACCTGCTGAGGGACACCCCGTTCCTCACCTGGTTCGGGAACTCGCTCCTCGTCGCCGGACTCACCACCGTCATCGGCGTGTTCATCTCCGCCACCACCGGCTACGCGGTCAGCCGCTTCCGCTTCCCCGGCAAGCGCGGCCTGATGTGGACCCTGCTCATCACGCAGATGTTCCCGGTCGCCGTCCTCATCGTGCCGATCTACAACATCATGGCGACGCTGGGGCTGCTCAACCAGTCGGCCGGCCTGGTCATCACCTACCTGACCATCGCCGTCCCGTTCTGCGCCTGGATGATGAAGGGCTTCTTCGACGGCATCCCGCGCGAGATCGACGAGTCGGGGTACGTCGACGGCCTCACCCCCTTCGGCACCTTCTGGCGGCTGATCCTGCCGCTCGCCAAGCCGGGCATCGCGGTGACCGCCTTCTACTCCTTCATCACCGCCTGGGGCGAGGTCGCCTACGCCTCCGCCTTCATGGTCGGCGACGAGCACCTGACGCTCGCCGGCGGTCTGCAGAAGTTCGTCAACCAGTACGGGGCCCAGTGGGGTCCGATGACGGCGGCCTCCGTCCTCATCGCCATCCCCGCGGCCCTGGTGTTCCTCTTCGCCCAGCGCCACCTCGTCACCGGCATGTCCGCCGGTGCCGTCAAGGGCTGACGGCCCTGAACGCCGAACCCGTACGCCCCTCCTTACCTCCCAGGGAAGACATGACCCAGCATCTCGCCACCGCCGCCGCCGACGCCCCGACCACCGGCACCGACACGGGCTGGTGGAGAGACGCGGTGATCTACCAGGTCTACCCGCGCAGCTTCGCCGACGGCAACGGCGACGGCATGGGCGACCTGGTGGGCATCCGCGGCCGGCTGCCGTACCTCAAGGAGCTCGGCGTCGACGCCGTGTGGCTCTCCCCCTTCTACGCCTCCCCGCAGGCGGACGCCGGCTACGACGTCGCCGACTACCGGGCCATCGACCCGATGTTCGGCTCGCTGCTCGACGCCGACGCCCTGATCCGCGAGGCCCACGACCTGGGCCTGCGCATCATCGTGGACCTGGTCCCCAACCACTCCTCGGACCAGCACGAGTGGTTCCAGCGCGCCCTGCGCGAGGGCCCCGGCTCCCCGCTGCGCGAGCGCTACCACTTCCGCCCGGGCAAGGGGGAGGACGGCGAGCTCCCGCCGAACGACTGGGAGTCCATCTTCGGCGGCCCCGCCTGGACCCGGGTCGAGGACGGGGAGTGGTACCTCCACCTCTTCGCCCCCGAGCAGCCCGACTTCAACTGGGACCACCCGGCCGTCCGCGACGAGTTCCGCTCGATCCTGCGCTTCTGGCTCGACATGGGCGTCGACGGCTTCCGCGTCGACGTCGCCCACGGCCTGGTCAAGGCCCCCGGCCTGCCCGACATCGGCGCCCACGACCAGCTGAAGCTGCTCGGCAACGACGTCATGCCCTTCTTCGACCAGGACGGCGTCCACGAGGTCTACCGCTCCTGGCGGCAGATCCTCGCCGAGTACGACGGACAGCGCGTCCTCGTCGCCGAGGCGTGGACCCCCACCGTCGAGCGCACCGCCAACTACGTGCGCCCCGACGAGATGCACCAGGCGTTCAACTTCCAGTACCTGGGCACCCACTGGGACGCCGCCGAGCTGCGCGCCGTCATCGACGCCTCGCTGGAGGCGATGCGCCCGGTCGGCGCCCCCACCACCTGGGTGCTCTCCAACCACGACGTCACCCGGCACGCCACCCGCTTCGCCAACCCGGCGGGCCTCGGCACCCAGCTGCGCACCGCCGGCGACCGCGAGCTGGGCCTGCGCCGGGCCCGCGCCGCGACCCTGCTGATGCTGGCGCTGCCCGGCTCCGCCTACGTGTACCAGGGCGAGGAGCTGGGCCTGCCGGACGTCACCGACCTGCCCGACGAGGTGCGCCAGGACCCGTCCTTCTTCCGCGCCAGCGGCCAGGACGGCTACCGCGACGGCTGCCGGGTGCCGATCCCGTGGACCGCCGAGGGCTCATCGTACGGCTTCGGCTCCGGCGGCTCCTGGCTGCCGCAGCCCGCGACCTGGGGCGCGCTGAGCGTCGAGGCGCAGACCGGCGACCCCGGCTCCACCCTGGAGCTGTACCGCAGCGCGCTCGCCGTCCGGCGCGAGCGCCCCGAGCTCGGTGCGGGCGAGGCCGTGGAGTGGCTGGAGGCACCCGAGGGTGTGCTCTCCTTCCGCCGCGACGGCTTCGTCTGCACCGCCAACACCACCGGCCGGGCCATCTCCGTCCCGCTGCCCGGCCGGTATCTCCTCTCCAACGAGGACGTCAGGATCGTGGACGACACCGCAGAGGTGCCGGCCGACACCACCGTCTGGTGGGCGGTGTGACGATTCCCCCGCCGCGGGGCACCGGCAACGGTGCCCCGCGGCTCGCGGACATCGCGGCCCAGTCCGGCGTCAGCGAGGCCACCGTCAGCCGGGTCCTCAACGGCAAGGCGGGGGTGGCCGGCGCGACCCGGCACAAGGTGCTCGCGGCGCTCGACGTGCTCGGCTACGAGCGTCCCGTACGGCTCAAACGCCGCAGCGCGGGCCTCGTCGGGCTCGTGGTGCCCGAGCTGACCAACCCGATCTTCCCGGCCTTCGCGCAGGTCGTCGAACAGGTCCTGGCCGGGCACGGCTACACCCCGGTGCTCTGCACCCAGATGCCCGGCGGCGCCACCGAGGACGAGCTGGTCGACCAGCTGGTGGAGCGCGGGGTGGCCGGCATCGTCTTCCTCTCCGGGCTGCACGCGGACGCCACCGCCGACCCGGCGCGGTACGCCCGGCTGACCGAGCGGGGGGTGCCGTACGTCCTCATCAACGGCTACCACGAGCGGATCGACGCCACCTTCGTCTCGCCGGACGACCGGGCCGCGGCGCGGATGGCCGTGCGGCACCTGGCCGAGCTGGGCCACGAGCGGATCGGCCTCGCCATCGGCCCGACCCGCTACGTGCCCTCGCGCCGCAAGGCGGAGGGCTTCGCCGCCGAGCTGTACGAGATGCTGGGCGTGGAGCGGGCCGAGGCCGAACGCTTCGTGCGGCCCACGCTGTTCGGCGTCGAGGGCGGGCACGCCGCCGCCGAGATCCTGCTCGACGAGGGCTGCACCGGCATCGTCTGCGGCTCCGACCTGATGGCGCTCGGCGTCGTCCGGGCGGCCCGTGCCCGGGGCCTCGACGTGCCCCGGGACGTCTCCGTCGTCGGCTTCGACGACTCCCCGCTGATCGCCTTCACCGACCCGCCGCTGACCACCGTGCGCCAGCCCGTGCAGGCCATGGCGACGGCGGCCGTCGGCGCGCTCCTGGAGGAGATCGAGGGCAATCCGGTGCAGCGCACCGAGTTCGTCTTCCAGCCCGAGCTGGTCGTGCGCGGGTCCACCGCGCAGCCTCCGCACGCGGCGCCGTAACTCCTTGCGCAATCCCTTGCGAAGGGCGTGCCGGAAGTATTGACCGCACGCCTGTACGCCCCTACGGTCGCGGCTGAAAAGAGTTGCTGAAGCTTTCGGCAACTTCTTGCGAACCGCTCTTGCGAACCGCACTCTTGCGAGCCGCTCTCGCGACACGACAGGGACGTCGTACAGGAGGAAGCATGGCAAGAAAGACCGTGGCCGCTGCACTCGCCCTCGTGGCGGGTGCAGCCGCGGCCGTCACGGTGAACGCCCCGGCGCAGGCCACCCCGCCGGGCACGAAGGACGTCACCGCGGTGATGTTCGAATGGAACTTCGCCTCGGTGGCCCGTGAGTGCACCGACCGCCTCGGCCCCGCCGGCTACGGCTACGTCCAGGTCTCACCGCCCCAGGAGCACCTCCAGGGCGGCCAGTGGTGGACCTCGTACCAGCCCGTCAGCTACAAGATCGCCGGCCGTCTCGGCGACCGCACCGCCTTCAAGAACATGATCGACACCTGCCACGCCGCCGGCGTGAAGGTCGTCGCCGACTCGGTCATCAACCACATGGCCAACGGCTCCGGCACCGGAACGGGCGGGACCCCGTTCTCCAAGTACGACTACCCGGGCCTCTACTCCGGCTCCGACATGGACGACTGCCGGTCCGCGATCTCCAACTACCAGGACCGCGCCAACGTCCAGAACTGCGAACTGGTCCAGCTCCCCGACCTCGACACCGGCGAGGAGTACGTCCGCGGCAAGATAGCCGGCTACCTCAACGACCTCCTCTCGCTGGGCGTCGACGGCTTCCGCGTCGACGCCGCCAAGCACATGCCGGCCGCCGACCTCGCGAACATCAAGTCCCGGCTGACGAACCCGTCCGTCTTCTGGAAGATGGAGGCCATCCACGGCGCCGGCGAGGCCGTCTCCCCGAGCGAGTACCTCGGCAGCGGCGACGTCCAGGAGTTCCGCTACGCCCGCGACCTCAAGCGGGTCCTCCAGAACGAGAAGCTCGCCTACCTCAAGAACTTCGGCGAGTCCTGGGGCTACATGCCCTCCGGGCAGTCCGGCGTCTTCGTCGACAACCACGACACCGAGCGCGGCGGCGACACCCTGTCCTACAAGGACGGCGCCACCTACACCCTCGCCTCCGTCTTCATGCTGGCCTGGCCCTACGGCTCCCCGGACGTCCACTCCGGCTACGAGTGGACCGACAAGGACGCCGGCCCGCCCAACGGCGGCCAGGTGAACGCCTGTTACACCGACGGCTGGAAGTGCCAGCACGCCTGGCGCGAGATCTCCTCCATGGTCGCCTTCCGCAACACCACCCGCGGCGAGGCCGTCACCGGCTGGTGGGACAACGGCGGCAACGCGATCGCGTTCGGCCGCGGCGCCAAGGGCTACGTCGCCCTCAACCACGAGTCCTCCGCCCTGACCCGCACCTTCCAGACCTCCCTCCCGGCCGGCACCTACTGCGACGTGCAGTCGAACAACCCGGTCACCGTCGGCGCGAACGGCCAGTTCACCGCCACCCTGGGCTCCCACACCGCCCTCGCCCTCCACACGGGCGCCACGAACTGCGGCGGCGGCACCACCCCCACCACCCCGCCGACCACGCCCCCCGCCACCGCGGGCGCCTCCTTCAACGTCACCGCCACCACCGTGATGGGCCAGAACGTCTACGTGGTCGGCAACCGCGCCGAGCTGGGCAACTGGTCCCCGGCCGCCGCCCTCAAGCTCGACCCGGCCGCCTACCCCGTGTGGAAGCTGGCCGTGAACCTGCCCGCCGGAACGGCCTTCGAGTACAAGTACATCCGCAAGGACGGGGCCGGGAACGTCACCTGGGAGTCCGGCGCCAACCGCACCGCGACCGTCCCCGCCTCCGGCCAGGCCGTCCTGAACGACACCTTCCGCAGCTGAGCCCCGCCCTCCCCAGGGCCGCCCCCGCCGGGGGCGGCCCTCCCTTCCCGTACCTTCAGGGAGCCCTCGTGATCCGCAAGAGAGCGTGGGGCGCGTTCGCCGCCGCCCTGGTCGCCGGGCTGGAACTGGGCCTGCCCGCGACCGCCGCCCCCCGCCCGCCGGCCCCGTCGTCGGACCGGGCGCTGGCCGCCGACCCGGCCCGCCAGGACCTCACCCGCGAGCAGTTCTACTTCGTGCTGCCCGACCGGTTCGCCAACGGCGACACCTCCAACGACCGCGGCGGGCTCACCGGCAGCCGTACCGCCACCGGCTTCGACCCCACCGACAAGGGCTTCTACCAGGGCGGCGACCTCAAGGGCCTCACCCGGCGCCTCGACTACATCAAGGGCCTCGGCACCACCGCCATCTGGATGGCGCCGATCTTCAAGAACCGGCCCGTGCAGGGCGAGGGCAAGGACGCCTCGGCCGGCTACCACGGCTACTGGATCACCGACTTCACCCAGGTCGACCCGCACTTCGGCACCAACGACGACCTCAAGAAGCTCATCGCCGCCGCCCACGCCAAGGGCATGAAGGTCTTCTTCGACGTCATCACCAACCACACCGCCGACACCGTCGACTACGCCGAGAAGAAGTACGGCTACCGCCCCAAGGGCGCCTACCCGTACCTCGACGAGGACGGCCGCCCCTTCGACGACCGCCGGGCCGTCGGAAAGGTCGACGCCGACTCGTTCCCGTACACCCCCGTCGAGCGGACCGGCGACAAGGTCCCCGCCTGGCTCAACGACCCCACGATGTACCACAACCGGGGCGACTCCACCTGGCAGGGCGAGTCCGCCGAGTACGGCGACTTCGTCGGCCTCGACGACCTGTGGACCGAACGCCCCGAGGTCGTCGAGGGCATGAAGCGGATCTACGAGACGTGGGTCCGCGACTTCGACATCGACGGCTTCCGCATCGACACCGTCAAGCACGTCGACCTCGACTTCTGGACCCAGTGGGCCACCGCCCTCGACGCCTACGCCAAGAAGCGCGGCCGCGAGGACTTCTTCATGTTCGGCGAGGTCTACTCCGCCGACACCACCGTCACCGCCCCCTACGTCACCCGCGGCCGGCTCGACGCCACCCTCGACTTCCCCTTCCAGGACGCCGCCCGCGCCTTCGCCTCCCAGAGCGCCGGCGCCGACCGCCTGGCCCAGGTCTTCGGCGACGACTACCGCTACACCACCGACAAGGCCAACGCCTACGAGCAGGTCACCTTCCTCGGCAACCACGACATGGGCCGCTTCGGCACCTTCCTGAAGCAGGACAACCCGAACGCCTCCGACGCCGAACTCCTGCGCCGCGCCACCCTCGCCAACGAGCTGATGTTCCTCTCCCGGGGCAACCCGGTGATCTACTCCGGCGACGAGCAGGGCTTCACCGGCGCCGGCGGCGACAAGGACGCCCGCCAGCCGCTCTTCGCCACCGGCATCGCCGACTACCTCGACGACGACCAGCTCGGCACCGACCGCACCCACGCCTCCGACGCGTACGACACCGGCCACCCGGTCTACCGGTCGATCGCCGCCCTGTCGAAGCTCACCCGCGAGCACCCCGCCCTCCGCGACGGCGTCCAGCAGCAGCGCTACGCCGAGGGCTCCGTCTACGCCGCCTCCCGCACCGACGCGAAGCAGCGCGTCGAGTACCTGGTCGCCGCCAACAGCGCCACCGAGCCGAAGACCGTCACCGTCCCGGTCGAATCCGCCGCCTTCCGCGTCCTGTACGGGGGTCAGGGCGCCGTGACCGCGAAGGACGGCGCGGTCACCGTCACCGTCCCGGCCCTCTCCACCCTGGTCCTCAAGGCCGACGCGCCCCTCCCGGCCGTCACCGTGAAGCCCTCCGTCACCCTCGCCGCCCCCGCCGCCGGCTCCACCGGCACCGTCGAACTCACCGCCGACGTCGACGGCGGCGGCCTGAACAGGGTCGTCTTCGCCGCCCAGGTCGGCAACGGCCGCTGGCAGACCCTCGGCACCGCCGACCACGCCCCCTACAAGGTCACCCAGCACGTCACCGCCCCCGCCGGCACCGCCCTGCGCTACAAGGCCGTCGTCGTCGACGCCGCCGGACGCACCGCGAGCGCCACCGCCGCCACCACCGCCGGCGCGCCCCCGGCCCCGGAGAAGCCGGTCGCCGTCGAGCGCCCGTACGCGATCGTCCACTACCGGCGCGAGAACGGCGACTACGACGGCTGGACCCTCAAGGCCGCCGGCCAGGCCGTCGCCTTCACCGGCCGCGACGCCCACGGCGCCTTCGCCTGGGTCAAGGTCCCCGAGGGCGCCTCCTCCGTCGCCTACACCGTCGAGAAGGACGGCACCGCCGACGGCCCGCAGCGCACCGTCGCCCTCGGCCGCACCGGCGAGGTCTGGGTCACCCAGGGCCAGGACGGCCAGTCCGACACCGCCCCGGCCCCCGCCCCGCAGGACAGGACCAAGGCCGTCCTCCACTACCAGCGCGAGGACGGGAACTACGACGGCTGGGGCCTCCACCTGTGGACCGGCGCCGCCCAGCCCACCGACTGGTCCAAGCCCCTGCTGCCCACCCGGGTCGACGCCTACGGCGCCGTCTACGAGGTGCCGCTGGCCGAGGGCGCCACCTCGCTCTCGTACATCCTCCACAAGGGCGACCAGAAGGACCTCCCCACCGACCAGTCCCTCGACCTCGCCGCCACCGGCCACGAGGTCTGGCTCCTCGCCGGACAGCCGAAGCACCTCCTGCCGACCTCCGGCGGCGCCCCCGCCCTCGACCTGGCCAAGGCCGAGGCGCAGTGGATCGACCGGAACACCGTCGTCTGGAAGGTGAAGACCAACGACTCCACCAGCCAGCAGCTGGTGTACGCCCCCGAGGGCGGCATCACCGTCGCCGACGGCGCCCTCAGCGACGAGGGCCGGTGGCTCCGGCTGAACGCGGGCACCCTCACCGACGCCCAGAAGGCGAAGTTCCCCCACCTGAGGGACTACCCGGCCTTCACCGTCGACCCGCGCGACGCCGACCGCGTCCGCGCCTCCCTGCGCGGCCAGCTCATCGCCACCCAGCGGGCCGCCAACGGCGCCCTGCTCGCCGCCACCGGCGTGCAGACCGCCGGCGTCCTCGACGACCTCTACGCGGCGAAGGCCACCTCCAAGGCGCTCGGACCGGTCTTCCGGGACGGCCGGCCGACCCTCTCCGTCTGGGCGCCGACCGCGCAGTCCGTCGCCCTCGAACTCGACGGCCGGACCGTCCGCATGCGGCGCGACGACACCACCGGCGTCTGGTCGGCCACCGGCGACCGGTCCTGGACCGGCAAGCCGTACCGGTACGTCGTGAAGGTCTGGGCCCCCACCGTCCAGAAGGTCGTCGAGAACCGGGTCACCGACCCCTACTCGACCGCCCTCACCGCCGACTCCGCCCGCAGCCTCGTCGTCGACCTCGCCGACCCGAAGCTCGCCCCGGCCGGCTGGAAGACCCTGCGGAAGCCCGCCGCGGTGCCGCTGCGCGACGCGCAGATCCAGGAACTCCACGTCCGCGACTTCTCCGTCGCCGACCCCACCGCGAAGGCCGACCACCGCGGCACCTTCCTCGCCTTCACCGACAAGGACAGCAAGGGCTCGCGGCACCTCAAGGCCCTCGCCGACTCCGGCACCTCCTACGTCCACCTCCTCCCCGCCTTCGACATCGGCACCGTCCCCGAGAAGAAGTCCGGGCAGACCGAGCCCTCCTGCGACCTGAAGGTCTACGCCCCCGACTCCGAGGAGCAGCAGGCCTGCGTCACCGCCGCCGCGGCGAAGGACGCCTACAACTGGGGCTACGACCCGCTGCACTACACCGTCCCCGAGGGCTCCTACTCCACCGACCCGAACGGCACCCGCCGCACGGTCGAGTTCCGGCAGATGGTCCAGGCCCTCAACGGGCAGGGCCTGCGCACGGTCATGGACGTCGTCTACAACCACACCGTCGCCGCCGGACAGTCCGACAAGTCCGTCCTCGACCGGATCGTGCCCGGCTACTACCAGCGCCTCCAGGCCGACGGCTCCGTCGCCACCTCCACCTGCTGCGCCAACACCGCGCCCGAGAACGCCATGATGGGCAAGCTCGTCGTGGACTCGGTCGTCACCTGGGCCAGGCAGTACAAGGTCGACGGCTTCCGCTTCGACCTCATGGGCCACCACCCCAAGGAGAACATCCTCGCCGTCCGCAGGGCGCTCGACGCCCTCACCGTCGAGAAGGACGGCGTCGACGGCAAGGCGATCGTCCTCTACGGCGAGGGCTGGAACTTCGGCGAGATCGCCGACGACGCCCGCTTCGTCCAGGCCACCCAGAAGAACATGGCCGGCACCGGCGTCGCCACCTTCTCCGACCGGGCCCGCGACGCCGTCCGCGGCGGCGGCCCCTTCGACGAGGACCCCGGCGTCCAGGGCTTCGCCTCCGGCCTCTACACGGACCCCAACACCTCCACCGCCAACGGCACCCCGGCCGAGCAGAAGGCCCGCCTCCTGCACTACCAGGACCTCATCAAGGTCGGCCTGAGCGGCAACCTCGCCTCCTACACCTTCACCGACACCTCCGGGCGCACGGTCCGGGGCTCCGAGGTCGACTACAACGGCGCCCCGGCCGGCTACGCCGCCGCCCCCGGCGACGCCCTCGCCTACGCCGACGCCCACGACAACGAGACCCTCTACGACGCCCTCGCCTTCAAGCTGCCCGCCGGCACCTCCGCCGCCGACCGGGCCCGCATGCAGGTCCTCGCCATGGCCACGGCCACCCTCTCCCAGGGCCCGGCGCTCTCCCAGGCCGGCTCCGACCTGCTGCGCTCCAAGTCCCTCGACCGCAACTCCTACGACAGCGGCGACTGGTTCAACTCGATCCACTGGGACTGCCGCGACGGCAACGGCTTCGGCATCGGCCTCCCGCCGGCCGCCGACAACCAGGCCAAGTGGGGCTACGGCAAGCCGCTCCTCACCCGCCCGAACCTGACGCCGGGCTGCGCCGAGATCGACGGCGCCTCCGCCGCCTACCGGGACCTCCAGAAGATCCGCTCCACCGAGCCGGGCTTCTCCCTGGCCACGGCGGGCCGGGTGCAGTCGGCCCTCTCCTTCCCGCTCTCCGGCGAGAACGAGACCCCCGGCGTGATCACCATGCGCCTCGGCGACCTCGTGGTCGTCTTCAACGCGACCCCGCAGGAGCGGACGCAGCGGGTCGCCGCCCTGGCCGGGCAGGGCTACGGCCTCCACCCCGTCCAGGCGAACGGCTCCGACGCCGTCACCAGGTCCGCCTCGTACGAGGCCGGTTCGGGCACCTTCACGGTCCCGGCCCGCACGGTCGCCGTCTTCAAGGCCACCGGCTGACGGTCCTCCTCAGGGCACGGGCCCCGGTCGCCACTTGTGCGGCCGGGGCCCGCGCCGTAAAGCTGTGGCCCGACATCCCGTACCAGCAGGAGACACCGTCATGCCGCAGATCACCGTCGACTACTCCGCGCCCCTGGACCGGCGCGGCTTCGCGCTCGCCCTCCACCCGCTCGTGGCGGAGGCCGTCGGCGCACCGCTCTCCGGCTGCACGACCCGCTTCCGGGAGGTCGAGGAGACCGTCGTCGGCGACGGCACCGCCGACAGGGCCGTGGTCCACGTCGACATCGCCGTCCGCTTCGGCCAGACCGACGACGCCAAGCGCCGCCTCTCGAAGGCCGTGCTCGCCCTGCTGCCCCGCCACCTCAAGACGGCCGAGCGGGCGCGCCTCTCGGTCGAGATCCGCGACTTCGAGAACTCCTACCTCGCGGGCTGAGCCGGTACGGCGGCGGGGGCCAGCTCCAGCAGCCGGCCCACCAACTGCCCGAACGGCCCGTCCGCCGGCTCCTCGGCCATGATCGTCGCGAGCACCCGCGCCGCCTGCTCGTCGTAGACCGCGCTGACCGCCGTCAGGGCCGCGAAGTCGTGCACCAGCTTCTGCTCCAGCTCGGCGCGCGGCACCCGCCGCCCGTCCAGCCACAGCAGCGCCGTCGACTCCGCCAGCGACACCCAGGACCGCACGACCAGTTCGAGCCGCGGCGAGGGCTCCGTCACCCCGAGATGGGCCACGATCTGCTCGTACGCGGCCTGCCGCACCTCGTCGATCATCGCGTTGGTCGTCGACGAACCCACCGCGGGGCCGCCCCGCATCAACGCCGCGAAGCCCGGCCCGTGGTCGTCGACGAAGTCGAAGAACCGGCCCATCACCCGCAACAGCCGCGCCCCCAGCGGGCCCTGCGGCGGCTCCAGGAAGCGGGCCGCCAGCTCGTCGGCCGCGCGTCGCAGCGCCGCCTCGTACAGGCTCTGCTTGCCGGGGAAGTAGTGGTAGACCAGCGGCCGGGAGATGCCCGCGGCGGCGGCGATCTCGTCGATGGAGACCTCGTCGGGGGAGCGGCTGCTGAACAGTTCGAGGGCCACCCCGATCAGCTGCTGCTTGCGCTCCTCGACGCCCATCCTGCGCCGTACACCGGTCGTCATACGAACAGCCTATCGGGGTCCGTTACGCTCCTCGTCCATGAGCGACGAGCCCGCGGTGGCGACGGAGGAAGAGACCGGTCCGGCAGGGTCCGGGACGAAGAACGGCCGGGCGGCCGCCGAGGCGGAGAAGGGCGCGGACGGCGCGGCGGGCGCGGCCCGCGAGACCGGCCGTGAGGACGCCGACGAGGACACCGGTCCGGAGGGCCCGGAGGACGACGGCCCGGACGACGACGGCCCGGAGGACGACGGCGCGGAGGACGCCGAGGAGGACGCCGAGCCGGAGGACTCCGGGCGGAGCGGCGGCATGACGCCCAAGCAGGCGAGGCGGCTGCGCGTGGCGGCCGCCTCGGTCCTGCTGGTGGTGATGGGCGTGGTCCTGGTGATCCGGCTCGCGAGCCGGACCTCCGTCCTGGTCGTCGGCGTCTACGGCCTGGCGATGATCCTGTGCGGCGTCGTCATCGAGCTGGCCCGCAACGGCCGTACCCGGCTGGGCACCTGGCTGCTGGTGGGCGGCCTCGCGGCCGCCCTCGCCTTCGACTGGCTGATCCTGCCCTGACCCGGGCGGCTACAGGTCCAGGACGAGCTTCTTCCCGGCGCAGCGCGAGACGCAGATCAGCATCGAGTCCGCCCGCTCCGCGTCGGTGAGCAGCTCGTCCCGGTGGTCGACCTCGCCGTCCAGGACGGTCTGCCGGCAGGTGCCGCAGAAGCCCTGCGTGCACGAGTACATGAGACCCGGCACCTCCTCCCGCACGGCCGCCAGCACCGACTGGTCGGCGGCGACGGCCACCGTCCTTCCGGAGCGCCGCAGTTCGACCTCGAAGGCGGTGCCGTCGGCCGGGGCGAGCGCGGAGAAGCGCTCCAGGCGCGGGGTCCGGCCCTCCGGCATCGCGGCGGAGACGGCGTCCATCAGCCCGTCGGGGCCGCAGCAGTAGACGACCGTCTCGGCGGGCGTCCGTCCCAGGAAGGCCAGGTCCGGGTACCCGTCCTCGTCCTCGGCGACCACGGTCACGCGGTCCCCGCCGAGCCGTACGAGCTCCGCCAGGTACGGCATGGTGGCGCGGGAGCGCCCGCAGTAGACCAGCCGCCAGTCCGCGCCGGCCGCCTCGGCCGCCCGGACCATCGGCAGGACCGGGGTGATCCCGATGCCGCCGGCGACGAAGACGTACGAGGGGGAGTCGACCAGCGGGAAGCGGTTGCGGGGGCCCCGGACCTCGATCTCGACGCCCTCGTGGAGCTGTTCGTGCACCTCGCGCGAGCCGCCCCGGCCGCCCCGGTCCTCCTCGACGAGCCGGGCCGCGATCCGGTAGACGTCGGCCTGGCCCGGGTCGCCGCAGAGCGAGTACTGCCGGACCTGGCCGGAGGGGAGCACGAGGTCGAGGTGGGCGCCCGGCTCCCAGGACGGCAGCCGCTCGCCCTCCAGGCGCAGTTCGACGACGCCCTCGGCGGGGACGGCCCGGCCGGTGACGAGCACCCGGCGGGGGACGGTCGCCCCGCGCCCGTAGCCGGAGACCGGCGTCTCCAGGGACGGCAACGGCCACAGCGGGGCGCTGGTCATCCGGGAGCGGACCGCCCGGCGGACCAGGAGCGCGGCGCCGGCCACCAGGGCGACGGTGGTGAAGCGGGGCATCAGCGGCCTCCGTTGGCGCCGGGGGAGGAGGCGAGGTAGGCGAGGGCCTGCGCGGTGTCGCCCTCCTGGGAGGGGTGGTAGGCGCGGCTGAGGTAGCGGGGTATCGAGCGCAGCACGGCCGGGGTGGCGGGCAGCACGCCCTCGCGGCCCTTGCGGTAGAAGTCCGCCCAGGACGCCTTGGGGTCGAGCAGGCTGGGGTCGTTCTCCAGGAAGAAGCGGACCCCGCGCTGCCAGAGGAAGACCAGCGCGCCGAAGGCGAGCGCCCAGGTGCGGGCGCGGCGCCGGTAGCCGCCGTCGAGGTGCATGAACAGCTCGAAGGCCACCGACCGGTGCTCGACCTCCTCGGCGCCGTGCCAGCGCAGCAGGTCCATCATCATCGGGTCGGCACCGCGTCGGTCCAGCTCCTCGGCGTTGAGGATCCAGTCGCCGAGGAAGGCGGTGTAGTGCTCGATCGCGGCGATCAGCGCGACCCGTTCCATCAGCCACCAGCGGCGCGGGCGGCCGGGCGGCAGCGTCCGGTCGCCGAGCAGCTTCTCGAAGAACCAGTCGACCTGCGCGGTGTAGGGCGTCGGGTCGAGGCCCTGCGCGCGCAGGTGCGGCAGGACGTCGTCGTGCGCCTGCGAGTGCACGGCCTCCTGGCCGATGAAGCCGATGACGTCCTCGCGCAGCCGGTCGTCGGTGATGTACGGCAGCGCCTGCTGGTAGACGTGCACGAACCAGCGCTCGCCGGCCGGGAGCAGGAGGTGCAGCACGTTGATCGTGTGCGTGGTGAAGGGGTCGCCGGGAACCCAGTGGAGCGGGGTCTCCTGCCAGTCGAAGGCGACCTTGCGGGCCTTGAGCTCGACGTGTTCCGACGCCACCGGTGCAGGCTGCGTATTAGACATGCCGTCAATGTACTGAGGAGTAAGCACGGGCGACAGAGCCGTGCACGGCCTTTTTCGGCCCGGGGCCCAGCCGGTACCCGCCCCCGGCCCGGACCTGACCACCCGGCCTCGACCCCGGTCGGTACCCGCCCCCGGCCCAGACCTGACCACCCCGCCTCGGCCCCGGCCTGTCCACCCGACCCCGGCGCCCTGGCCACTCGACCCCGACCCCGACGCCCTGCCCCCCGGCCCCGGACCCGGCCCCGGCCCCCCGCCCCCGGCCGGCCCGGCTGTCCGGCCCGGCTCCGGCTCACGCCCGGACCGCCCCCGGCCCCGCCCGTTCAGCGCAGGGCGGGCATCCGGCGGCCGTCCTCCAGGGTGGCGCTCAGTTCCGCGCGGGCCCCCGCCGCCGCCTTCGCGGCCAGCACCGGACCCTCGGCGCGGGCCGCCACCCCGCCCTTCACCTCCACCGACGCCACGTCCGGGCCGCCCGCCGCCAGCACGTACCAGCCGCCGCCGGGCGCCTGCCACAGCGCCCCGGCCAGCACCCTCGGCTCGCGCACCCCGCACGCGGGCGCGTCCTGCGCGCGGGCGGCGATCGCGGCCGGCGCCTTCCGGCCCGGCGGCAGGAACTGCGCGAGGACCCGGGTGCCGGTGCCCCGCCAGGTCTCCGCCCGGGTGCACACCCAGGCCGCCCGCCCGGCGCCCTCCGGCAGCGTCTGCCGGGCGAACCGCCAGGACCGCACCGATCGCACCCCCTGCCCGAGGACCGTCGTCAACTGGCAGGCCGTCCGCGACCAGCTCTCCCGCGCCTCGCGGCCGGTGGCGTCCACGGGCCTGCCGGGGGGACCCCACAGCAGCCGGGCGGGCAGCAGCTCGCCGAGGTCGCCGAGCAGCCGGCCGCCGGAACCGTCCGCCACCTGGAGGGTGTTCCACCGCGCGCACTCCTTCGCGAGCGCCGGGGAGGGCACGGCGTCGGTGACCCCGCGGCCGTCCCGCCCCAGCGTCCACGGCTCCTTGCCGGGCATCAGCAGGTCCCGCACGGAGGTGCCGGTCACCCACGGGGCGGTCAGGTAGCGCACGTTGCCCGCCGCCCGCGTCACGACGACCGCCGCGGCCTCCGGGCCCTCCGCGCCGTCGGTCCGCGCGAAGTCCAGCGCGGCGCCCGCGCTCCCCTCCACCGGCTCGGCGTACCGCACGATCCGCAGCCCGTCGTGGAAGAGCACCACCCGCGCCGCGTCCACCCGCCCCGCGAAGAGCAGTTGGGGCGGGCCCATCGGCGGCCCGACCGGTGTCCCCGGCGTCGCCGACGACTCCACCGCCCCGCCCGGCCGCGCCCACACGGCGAGCGCCCGCCGCAGCAGCGGCGCGTCCCCGGCCAGCTCGCCGCGCGCGGGCCACACCGAGAAGTCCCGCCGTACGGCCCCGGGCCAGACGGCCGCGGCGACCCGCTTGACCTTCGCCGGGTCGAGGGCGGCCTCGGCGGCGGGGTTCCGGGCGTAACTCGGCGCCGCAGCACCGTTTCTGCCCCAGCCGTCCCCCGGTAGCCCGAGCAGCGCCCCGCACACCAGCAGCGCCACCACGCCCACCAGGACGGCCCGCCCGTGCTGCCGCCGCCGCAGCAGGTCCCCGGGCCGCGCCTGGAGGGTGCACGGATCGAACTCCGCCGACTCGAGCAGCGAGGCCCCGCTGAGCCGGGGCCCGGCCGGGGGAGCGGCGGGAGCGAGGGGCGGGCCGGGGGCGGCGGCCGGCCCCGGAGCGGCCGGGGCGCGGC
>NZ_BNBS01000089.1 GCF_014656075.1 Streptomyces hydrogenans | reverse complement strand
CCCGGCGGCCTCCGGGGGCCCCGCCCGCCGGAACCCCGCCGCCGCCCGCAACCGCCGGCCGACGCCGTGAACCCTCGCCCGACGACGTGACCCCGCGGCCGGCGACGTGACCCCGCGGCCGGCGACGTAACCCCTCGCCCGGTCCGGGGCCCTCGCCCGGTCCCGTAGCCCCCTCGTCGCCCCCGGGCCCGCCCAGGGGCGCCGGTCGCCGCCCGCCGGTCTCGGCTACGTCCCCGCGCGCGCGGCCATCGCCGCCCCCACGATGCCCGCGTCGTTGCGCAGTTCGGCGGGGACGATCTCGGCGCGGATGCCGTCGAGGTAGGGCAGGAACTTGTCGGCCTTGCGGCTGACTCCGCCGCCGAGGATGAACAGCTCCGGGGAGAAGAGCATCTCCACGTGGGCGAGGTACTTCCGCAGGCGCTTGGTGGCCCAGTGCTCCCAGGTCAGCTCCTCGTCCTCACGGGCCTTGGAGGAGGCGCGCTTCTCGGCGTCGTGGCCCTTGAGCTCCAGGTGGCCCAGCTCCGTGTTGGGGACCAGGCGGCCGTCGGTGAAGACGGCGGAGCCGATGCCGGTGCCGAGGGTCAGCAGGATCACCGTGCCGGTGCGGCCGCGGCCCGCGCCGAAGGTCATCTCGGCGACGCCGGCCGCGTCGGCGTCGTTCAGGACGGTGACCGGGAGCCCGCCGACGGCCTCGCCGATGAGCGCGCCGGCGTCGGTGCCGATCCAGGACGCGTCGACGTTGGCGGCGGTACGGACCGTGCTGCCGGTGACGACGCCGGGGAAGGTGACCCCGATGGGACCGGTCCAGCCGAAGTGCGCCACGACCTCCGCGACGCGGCCCGCGACGTCCTGGGGCGTCGCGGGCTGCGGGGTGAGGATCTTGTGGCGCTCCTCGGTGAGCGCGCCGCGCTTCAGGTCCACAGGGGCACCCTTGATGCCCGAGCCGCCGATGTCCACTCCGAAGACGTTCATGGACTCAAGCTAACCGGGCGGGCCGGGTCCTACTCCTTGACGAGCTCGGCGGCCTCGGCGCGCAGGTCGCGGCGGAGCTCCTTCGGGAGCGAGAAGGTGAGGGTCTCGTCGGCGGTCTTCACGAGCTCCACGTCGAGGTAGCCGCGCTGCGCCAGCCACTCCAGGACCTCCTGGACCAGCACGTCGGGGACGGAGGCGCCGGAGGAGAGGCCGACCGAGGTGACGCCCTCCAGCCAGCTCTCGTCGATCTCGCTCGCGAAGTCGACCAGGTACGCGGCCGGGACGCCGGCCTGCTTGGCGACCTCGACCATGCGGATCGAGTTCGAGGAGTTCTTGGAGCCGACGACGATGACGAGCTCGGCCTGGCCGGCCAGCTCCTTGATCGCGATCTGGCGGTTCTGCGTGGCGTAGCAGATGTCGTCCGACGGCGGGGAGATCAGCTGCGGGAACTTGGTCTTGAGCGCGTCGACCGTCTCCATGGTCTCGTCGACCGAGAGCGTGGTCTGGGAGAGCCAGACGACCCGGGAGGGGTCGCGGACCTCGACCTTGGCGACGTCCTCGGGGCCGTCGACGAGCTGGATGTGGTCGGGGGCCTCGCCGGAGGTGCCGATGACCTCCTCGTGGCCCTCGTGGCCGATCAGGAGGATGTCGAAGTCCTCCTTGGCGTACCGGACGGCCTCCTTGTGGACCTTGGTGACCAGCGGGCAGGTCGCGTCGATCGTCGCGAGCCGGCCCTGGCGGGCCTCCTCGTGGACGGTCGGGGCGACGCCGTGCGCGGAGAACATCACGATGTTGCCCGGCGGGACCTCGGTGGCCTGGTCGACGAAGATCGCGCCCTTCCGCTCCAGCGTCTGGACGACGTACTTGTTGTGCACGATCTCGTGGCGGACGTAGACCGGGGCCCCGTACTGCTCCAGGGCCTTCTCCACGGCGATCACGGCACGGTCCACGCCCGCGCAGTAGCCGCGGGGAGCGGCGAGCAGGACACGCTTCGGGCGGTCGGTCGCGCTCCGGTCCGCGGGGGCGGGCTCGGGCGTCGGCGCGGGCGTTGCAGTCATGCGTCCCATCGTAAGGCCGCGTCGGTGAGCGGTTGGAGCGCGACCGTGGCCGAAACTGGCGCCATGGCTGAGAAAGCGCAGGTGGACGGGGAGACGGCGGGGCCGTCCGACCACTCGGGGCTCCGGCGGACGCTCGGGTTCCGCGACCTGGTCGTGTACGGACTGCTGTTCATCGCCCCCATGGCCCCGGTCGGCGTCTTCGGGACGCTCGACGCGAAGTCCGGCGGCGCGGTCGCACTCGTGTACGTCGTGGCGACGGTGGCCATGGCGTTCACGGCCTTCAGCTACGCGCAGATGGTCCGGGTCGCCCCGCAGGCCGGCTCGGTCTTCGCCTACGCCCGCAAGGGGCTCGGCGAGGGGGCGGGCTTCGTCGCCGGCTGGATGGCGATGCTCGACTACCTGCTGATCCCGGCCGTCGCCTACCTCTTCGCGGGGATCGCGATGGAGGCGCTGGTGCCCGAGGTGCACCGGTGGGTGTGGACGGGGATCGCGGTGGTGGTGACCACCCTGCTCAACCTGTGGGGCGTGCGGGCCGCCGCCCGGGTCGGCTTCGCGGTCCTCGCGATGGAGATCGTGGTGCTGCTGGTCTTCGTGGTGTCGGCGGTGGTGGAGCTCGTACGCGACGGGGCGCAGCGCGACTGGTGGTCGCCGCTCACCGGCGACGGGACCTTCTCGCTCGCGGCGGTGGTCGGCGCGGTGTCGGTGGCGGTCCTGTCGTACCTCGGCTTCGACGCGATCGCGGCCTTCGCGGAGGAGGTCACCGGCGGCTCGGCGAAGGTGGCGCGGGCGCTCCTCTTCTGCCTGGTGCTCGCGGGCGCCCTCTTCATCGCCCAGACCTGGCTGGTCGCGCTGCTCGAACCGCTCTCCTCGGCGGAGCTGGCGGCCGACCCGGCGAAGCAGGGCTCCGCCTTCTACGACGCCGTGGACAGCTCGGTGGGCGGCTGGCTGCACGACCTGGTGGCCGTGTCCAAGGCGATCGGAGCGGCCTTCGCGGCGCTGGCCGGGCAGGCGGCCGGCGGGCGGCTGCTCTTCGCGATGGGCCGCGAGGGACGGCTGCCGCACGCGCTGGCGCGGACCGACTCGGGGGTGCCCCGGGTGGCGCTGCTGGTGTCGGCGACGGTGACGATGGTCGCGGCGCTGTGGGCGGCCGGGCGCGACGACGGCCTGGACCACCTGGTGTCGGTCGTCGACGTCGGCGCCCTGACCGCCTTCGTCCTGCTGCACGCGAGCGTCATCGGCTGGTTCGCCGTCCGGCGCGCGGAGGGCCCGCCGCACTGGCTGCGGCACGTGGTCCTGCCGCTCGTCGGCGCGATCATCCTGATCGCGGTGATCGTGGAGGCGTCGGTGGCGGCCCAGGTGGTCGGCGTCGTCTGGCTGGGCGTGGGGCTGGTCGTGCTCGGCGTGCAGGGAGCGGGGCGGGGGCCGGCCGGGGGCCGGTGAGGCGTCGTCGCCGCCCACGCGGCGATGACGTTGTCGGAGTGCGCGGTTACGCTCGGTGCATGGGTATGACTACGTCCGCCGAAGCGCCGCTTCCCGTCGGTGAGGTCTCCCGGATGATCGGGGGGTGGATCGACCGGCTGGGGGCGATCTGGGTCGAGGGGCAGATCACGCAGCTCTCGCGGCGCCCCGGGGCCGGGGTCGTCTTCCTGACGCTGCGGGACCCCTCGTACGACATCTCCATCGGGGTGACCTGCTACCGGCAGGTCTTCGACGCGGTGGCCGACGTCGTCTCCGAGGGCGCGCGGGTCGTCGTGCACGCGAAGCCGGAGTGGTACGCGCCGCGCGGGCAGCTGTCGCTGCGGGCGGTGGAGATCAAGCCGGTCGGGATCGGCGAGCTGCTGGCCCGGCTGGAGCAGCTCAAGCGGGGGCTCGCCGCCGAGGGGCTGTTCGCGCTCGACCGGAAGAAGCCGCTGCCGTTCCTGCCGCAGCTGATCGGCCTGGTCTGCGGCCGGGCCTCGGCGGCCGAGCGGGACGTGCTGGAGAACGCGCGGCGGAGATGGCCCGCCGTCCGCTTCGAGGTGCGGAACGTCCCGGTGCAGGGCGTGAAGGCCGTGCCGCAGGTGATCCAGGCGGTCCGGGAGCTCGACGCGCACGAGGACGTCGACGTGATCGTGGTGGCCCGGGGCGGCGGCAGCGTCGAGGACCTGCTGCCCTTCTCGGACGAGCAGCTGGTCCGCGCGGTCGCCGCGTGCCGGACGCCGGTGGTGTCCGCGATCGGGCACGAGCCCGACACCCCGCTGCTCGATCTGGTGGCGGACCTGCGGGCGTCCACGCCGACCGACGCCGCGAAGAAGGTCGTCCCGGACGTCGGCGAGGAGCTGGAGCGGGTACGGCAGCTGCGGGACCGGGCGCTGCGCACGGTCCGGGGGCTGCTGGAGCGCGAGGAGCGGGGGCTGGCGCAGGCGCTGTCCCGGCCGGTCATGGAGCACCCGCAGCGGATGGTGGAGGTCAGGGAGGACGAGCTGGACGCGCTCCTGGCGCGCGGCCGGCGGGTGTTCGGGCACCTCCTGGACCGGGCGGAGTCGGAGCTGGCGCACACCCGGGCGCGGGTCCGGGCGCTCTCCCCCGCGGCCACCCTGGAGCGCGGGTACGCGGTGCTCCAGCGGGCGGACGGCGCGGTGGTCCGCGCGGAGGCGGACGTCGCGGAGGGCGAGGAGCTGCGGGCCCGGGTGGCCGAGGGCGAGTTCACGGTGCGCCGGGCGTGAGAGCGTCCGGGGCGGGACCACGAGGGTCGACGAGAGGCACGGAGGACGGAGCGGAGATGGCAAGCGGTACGGAGACGGCGGCGCCCGGTTACGAGCAGGCGCGCGACGAGCTGATCGAGGTCGTCCGGCGCCTGGAGGCGGGCGGCACCACCCTGGAGGAGTCGCTGGCGCTCTGGGAGCGCGGTGAGGAGCTGGCGAAGGTCTGCCGGCACTGGCTGGAGGGCGCCCGCGCCCGGCTCGACGCCTCGCTGGCGGCCGGGCGCGGGGAAGAGGACGGGGAGGGCGACGGGGCGGAGTAGCGGGGCCCGACCGGGAAGGGTCGGGGGCGCGGCGGGGACCGGTGGCGGTCCCGCTAGACTGGCACGAGTGAAGCGGATCACTATCCGGATCAGATAGTTGAACTTTCACCAATCTTGGGCGTACTGTCGAGACATCGCCCGGATTCCCCGCCGGGCGGTCCCCTTGCAGTCCGGAAGGTACGCAGCATGTCCCTCGTTCTCGACCCCGCCGCCCAGGACCTCCTCTTCCGCGAGGCCCGCACCGCCAACACGTTCACCGACGAGCCGGTGACCGACGAGCAGGTCCAGGCGATCTACGACCTGGTGAAGTACGGCCCCACCGCCTTCAACCAGAGCCCGCTGCGCATCACCCTGGTCCGCTCCGAGGAGGCCCGCGAGCGCCTCGTCGGCCACATGGCCGAGGGCAACCAGGCCAAGACCCGCACCGCGCCGCTCGTCGCGATCCTCTCCGCCGACAACGAGTTCCACGAGGAGCTCCCGGCGCTGCTCCCGCACTTCCCGCAGGCCAAGGACATGTTCTTCGCCGAGCGCCCGGTCCGCGAGGGCTCGGCCCTGCTGAACGCCGCCCTCCAGGCCGCCTACTTCATCGTCGGCGTCCGCGCCGCCGGCCTGGCCGCCGGCCCGATGACCGGCCTCGACTTCGCCGGCCTCCAGAAGGAGTTCCTGGACGCCGACCACACCCCGCTGATGGTCGTCAACATCGGCAAGCCGGGCGAGGACGCCTGGTTCCCGCGCTCCCCGCGTCTGGCCTTCGACGACGTCATCACGACCGTCTGAGCCCGATCACGCACGACGAAGCCCCCGGTGCACGGCACCGGGGGCTTCGTCGTGTCCTGGTCCGGGGGCTTCCTCGTGCCCGGCCCCCGAGGGGGAACGGACCGCGCCGCGGGAGGGGATCAGACCGGCTTCGACGTCAGCGCGCCCGCCATCTCGGCGAGGGTCTCGAAGGACGCCGTACCGGTGACGACCGTGGTCGCCCCGTCCTGGGTGCGCACCAGGGCGTCGTACTTGGGGCCCTCCCAGCGCTGCCACTCCCGGCCGGCCACCGTCTGCGTCTTCCCGGTGTTCTTGGCCGCGTGAGTGATCTTGGGCACGAACTTCTTCGGCTCCGCCGTCGACTGGTTCACCGAGACGTACTGGGTGTCCGGGGAGAGGAAGCCGAGCTGCCAGGCGTTGGCCTGCTCGCGCTTGTACGAGACCACCGTCGCCTTCCAGCCGTCGCCCAGGCCCTCGGGGGCGAGCACCGGATAGGGCGCCGCGCGCTGGGCCGTGACCAGCTCGACCCGGTAGTCCTTGGCCTTCACCGGCTCCGCGTCCTCGTCGTGCGGGATGAAGAGATACATGACCCCCGCGGCGACCATGATCACCCCGAGGGACTGGAACATCCCGCGTACCGTCTGCCTGCCTCGCTTAGCTGCCACGCCCCATATGGTCGCATCACGGTCCGGCGCTCATACGTGGGCCCCTCTGCTCAATTTGTCGACCTGGCGATAGAGTCACAGCACCCTCCTTTTTCCGGCCGTCGTCGTACAGAAAGGTGCGCTCCGATGACCGAGCATCACCTCCCCCCCGAGCTTGAGGTCTCTCCCGAGGCCCCCGACCGCAACCTCGCCCTCGAACTGGTCCGGGTGACCGAGGCCGCCGCCATGGCCGCCGGCCGCTGGGTCGGCCGCGGCGACAAGATCGGCGCGGACGGCGCCGCGGTCAACGCGATGCGGACCCTGATCTCGACCGTCTCGATGAACGGCGTCGTCGTCATCGGCGAGGGCGAGAAGGACGAAGCGCCGATGCTCTTCAACGGCGAGCGGGTCGGCGACGGCACCGGCGCCGAGGTCGACATCGCCGTGGACCCGATCGACGGCACCACCCTGAACGCCAAGGGCATGCCGAACGCGATCGCCGTGCTCGCCGCCGCCGACCGCGGCTCCATGTTCGACCCGTCCGCGGTCTTCTACATGGACAAGCTGGTCACCGGCCCCGAGGCCGCCGACTTCGTCGACATCAACGCCCCCGTCTCGGTCAACATCCGCCGGGTCGCCAAGGCCAAGGGCATGAACGCCGAGGACGTCACCGTGGTCATCCTCGACCGCCCGCGTCACGAGGCCATGGTCAAGGAGATCCGCGAGACCGGCGCCCGGATCAAGTTCATCTCCGACGGCGACGTGGCCGGCTCGATCATGGCCGCCCGCGAGGGCACCGGCGTCGACCT
This sequence comes from Streptomyces hydrogenans, assembly GCF_014656075.1. Lineage (GTDB taxonomy): Bacteria > Actinomycetota > Actinomycetes > Streptomycetales > Streptomycetaceae > Streptomyces > Streptomyces hydrogenans. The sequence continues at coordinate 26,224 of NZ_BNBS01000089.1, read as the reverse complement.
GCTCATGGGCATCGGCGGCACGCCCGAGGGCATCATCTCGGCCTGCGCCATCAAGTGCCTGGGCGGCGTCATCCAGGGCAAGCTGTGGCCGAAGGACGAGGCGGAGCGCCAGAAGGCCCTCGACGCGGGCCACGACCTGGACCGGGTCCTCACCACGACCGACCTGGTCGGCGGCGACAACGTCTTCTTCGTCGCCACCGGCATCACCGACGGCGAGCTGCTGCGCGGGGTGCGCTACCGCTCCGAGACCGCGACCACCCAGTCGCTGGTCATGCGCTCGAAGTCCGGCACGATCCGGCAGATCGACTCCACCCACCGGCTCGCGAAGCTGCGCGCCTACAGCCAGATCGACTTCGACCGGGCCAACTGACACCGGCACCGGCCGGACCGACGACGGCAGCGAGAAGGGGCGCCCCCGTGCGGTGGGGGCGCCCCTTTCCCGTTCCCGTACGGGGCCACCGGGCGGGACCGACGAGCGGGGTGCGTACGCGAGACCCGGTGTACGCGGCCCGGGCGGGCTACCGGAGTACGCGAACCGGTTCGGGGGCCGCAGTACGCGAACCGGTTCGGAGGCCGCAGTACGCGACCCGGGGTGCGCGACCGGGGACGGGCGGCCGGGGTGGGAGCGGTGGTCAGCCGGCCTGGGCGACGCGCTCGGCCGCGGCGGCCTTGCGGAGCTCGACCTCGCGGCGCCGGCGGCGGGCCAGCACCACGCGGCGCTCGGCGGCGGTGAGGCCGCCCCAGACGCCGTACGGCTCGGGCTGGAGCAGCGCGTGCTCGCGGCAGTCGACCATGACGGGGCAGCGGGCGCAGACCCGCTTGGCCGCCTCCTCGCGGGCCAGCCGGGCGGCGGTCGGCTCCTTGGAGGGGGCGAAGAAGAGTCCTGCCTCGTCCCGGCGGCACACCGCCTCCGCGTGCCAGGGGCCGTCCTCGTCCACCCGCGCGGGAGCGCGCTGGGGCGGCACGGGGGCTACCTGGAGGGGCTGATGCGGCAGATGCAGCACGGTCTACTCCTGACGACGGCTTCGCGAGCGAGCAGCGATGCAGCAGCCCTACCCGCTGTGCGCGCGCCTATGCACCGCGTGCCCTCCCCATCCGGAGTCCGGAGCCCCGGCGACGCATTCCGGTCACCTCCTGGCCGATACCCGGTGGGCGGTCCGCGAGGACCGGGGGGATCGGCGCGATCGGGGGCGGGCGGTCAGTGGCCCAGGTGCTTGCGGACCTTGTTCTGGAGGTCCATGACCCACTTGCCGCGCTTGGGTCTCGCCTCCACGTTCCCGAGCACCGCGTAGCCGTTGACCACCACGAGCGGGGCCTGCGGGTCGACCCCCTCCAGGGTCGTGACGTCGAAGTTCCCGAGGATGCCGACGCCGGAGCCGCGCAGGCTGATGTTCTCCGGGACGCGGACCTCGACGTTCCCGAAGATCGAGGTGGCGTTGATGGTGGTGAGCGGCTGGGCGAAGATCGCCTCCGTCAGGTCGATCTCCACGTTCCCGAAGATCGCGAAGGCGTTGGTGCGGCGGGCGACCCGCCAGCGGCCCTTGCGGGTGGTGCTGGAGAACACCGCGAGGAGCTGGTCCGCGTTCCCCTCCGCGTCCTCCGGGCCGTAGGCGGCCGGGGCGGGGGTGGTGCGCGCGGTGGACGGGGCGCCGTCGGCGGCCGGCAGGTCCCGCACGACCGGCTCCAGCTCGCCCACCGTCTTCGCCCGGTAGACCGCCTCGACCCGCTCCGCGTGCTCCTCCGCGTCGAGCCGGCCCTGCGCCAGGGCCTCCGCCAGGATCTCCGCGACCCGGTCCCGGTCGGCGTCGGAGGCGCGCAGGGCGCCCTGGGGATCGGCGTACGCGGGGGCGGCGGGGGCGGCGGGGGCGGCGGGATCAGCGGGCGCGGCCGGGGGTGCCGGGGCCGGGGGAGGGGACGGGGCCTCGGGCGGGGACGGAGGCGTGGGGGCGGCCGGGGATGCGGGGCGCCGCGCGGGGTCGGGCTGCTTTTCGAGGTCCACGTCTCCACCCTGGCACACGCGATAGATCGCGACCAGGCGTCGGATCCCCCATCTCTCCCCTAGGGGACGTGGTGGCGGGTTGCGTCGCGGCGGGAAACCGCCGGGTTCCGGACACGTGCGGAGTCGTCGGCTCCGCCAGGATGAGGGCGGGCGAGGCCCGGATGAGGGCGGGCGGGCAGGCGGGAGGGGTGCGGGAGATGACGGACGTTCAGAACGGTCACCGGCAGGGCCCCGACGCCTTCGAGGGGCTCGTGCTGAGACGGCTCGACGAGATCCGGCGGGCGCTGCGGGTCACCGAGCCCGGGGCGGTACCGGCACCGGACGGGGCCGCCGCCGAGCCGCCCGACGTGGAGGTCGTCGCCGGGGCGCGGGCCATCGCCGAGCGGTACGTGGCGCTCCAGCGCTCCGCCCGGCGCGAGATCCTCGCCCTCGCCGCGGGGCCCGTCGTCGCCGTGCCCGCCGCCGACAACTCCGGGCAGCGCGAGGCGATGCGGGCCGGCGTGCGGTACCGCGTCGTCTACGACCGGGACGCGCTCGCCCTCACCGACTCCGACACCCCGCCGCTGCTCGAACACTGGGCGTCGCTCGGCGAGGAGATGCGGGTCGCGTTCGGACTGCCGCTGAAGCTGGTGCTGGTGGACCGGGCGCGGGCGCTCGTGGTCCCGCTCACCGACGGGGCGGACGGCGAGCCGCGCGCGACGGTCCTGCGGTCGCGGCCGCTGCTCGACGCGCTCGGCTGGCTCTTCGACCGGGTCTGGGACAGCGCCCTGCCGGTGCCGGTGGCGGTCGCGGCGGCGGTCGACGGCCCGCTGACGCCGGAGGACCGGCGGCTGCTGACGCTGCTGCTGAACGGCTACACGGACCACGCGATCGGGGCGCAGCTGGGGGTGTCGGAGCGGACGGTGCAGCGGCGGGTGCGGAGGTTGCTGGCGCTGGCGGGTGTCCGCAGCCGCCTCCAACTGGGCTGGCACGCCGCCCGCCACCACTGGCTCTGACCCGCCGCCCCCCACGCCCGCCGCCCTCACGCCCGCCGCCCGCCGGTGAGGCCCAACGGGGGCGCTTGGCCCGGGGGTTGTCGGGTTTACGTCACGGCGGCAAGCCGACAGGGGCGGAGCACCGTGGGGTGGGCGGACCCGTGGCAACGTGACGGTCGTTCGCACACCTGGTCGCCGGAAGGACATCCATGTCCCGTCGCAGATCCACCGCGATATCCACCGCTCTCGCCCTCACCGCCGCGTCCCTCGCCCTCACCGTGGGCCCCGCCGCGGCCGACGCCGACCCCGCCCCGGCCGACCGGCTGGGCTCGCACGACCGTGCTCTGCTCGCGCAGTACGAGCGGCAGTACGAGCAGGGGCAGCGGGCGCGGAGCGGGCTTGCCGCTCCCGGCTTCGCGACGCTGATCGTCGCCGTCGCCGAAGGCCGTACCGCCGAGGCGGAGGCGGCGCTCGCCGAGCTGGGCGTCGAGGCGCTCCGCACCGAGGAGTCCGTCGGGTACCTGAAGGCCAACGTGCCGTTCGACCTCGTCGAGCGGGTCGCCGCGCTGGACCCGGTCGTGGCCGTCGACCTCGACGAGCTGCTGGAGGTCGAGGACGCGCGGGCCGACGGCGGGGCCGAGGGCGCGCACGGGCCGAAGCCCGGAGCCGAGCTGCCCGCCGCGCCCTCCGCCGCGACGCCGGACTCGAACCCGTACATGCCGACCCGCGAGACCGGCTCGACGGACTTCAAGGGGGACCACCCCACGTTCGACGGACGCGGGGTCACCATCGGCGTCATGGACACGGGCGTCGACCCGACCCACCCGGCGCTCGCGAGGACCACGACCGGCGAGGACAAGCTCCGCGACACGGTCACGGGCAGCGACCCGAACAACTTCATCGACCTGCTCTTCGACGACTCCTGGTTCTCGATGACCCGGACGTACGCGGGGCCGGTCTTCACGGACCCGCTCGGGAACACCTGGACCGCGCCCGACAGCCCCGACCTGCGGGTCGCCTCGCGGTCCATGAACTGGCCGGGCGGCGGCACCAGGAAGGTCGGGGTGCTCTACCGGAACTCCGACGAGGGGATCTGGGTCGACACCGACGGCGACCTGGACTTCACCGACGAGGAGCTGATGCGGCCCTTCGGCGAGGACCGCCAGATCGGCTACATCGGCACGGACGACCCGACCACCGAGCGCAACGAGCGCGTGCCCTTCACCGTGCAGATCCGGCCGGCCGACAAGATGCCCGGCCGCCAGGGCCCCGGGATCAACGTCAACGTGATCACCGAGGCGCACGGCACCCACGTCGCCGGCATCACGGCCGCCCACGGCATGTACGGCGGCGCGATGGACGGCCAGGCGCCCGGCGCCCGGCTGGTGTCGATGCGCGCCTGCCACAGCTTCGGCTGCTCCTCCGCCGCGCTGACCGACGGCATGATCGACCTCGCCTCGAAGTACGGCGTCGACGTGATCAACATGTCGATCGGCTCCAGCCCCGAGCTCAACGACGGCCAGAGCGCCCGCGCCCTCGTCTACAACCGGCTGATCGACTCCACCGGCGTCCAGCTCTTCATCTCCGCGGGCAACTCCGGCGCCGGGACGAACACGGTCGGCGACCCGACCGGGGCCGACAAGGTGGTCAGCGTCGGCGCCGCGGTCTCCTCCGACACGTGGTGGGCGAACTACGGCTCGCGGACCAAGGACGCGCGCGCCATGTTCCCCTTCTCCTCGCGCGGCCCGCGTGAGGACGGCGGCTTCAAGCCGGACGTCACCGCGCCCGGCGCGGCCGTCTCCACCACCCCGGACTGGATCGCGCCCGCCTCGGTCGCGGAGACCGGCTACCGGCTGCCGGCCGGCTACTCGATGATGAACGGCACCTCGATGTCGTCCCCGCAGGCCGCCGGCGCCGGGGCGCTGCTCCTCTCGGCCGCGCGGCAGACCGGGGTGTCGGCCACCCCGGCCGAGCTGCGCGCCGCGATCTACGCGACCGCCCGCTGGAACGGCCGGGCCGACGCCGTCGCGCAGGGCCGCGGCCAGTTCGACGTGCCGAAGGCGTGGTCCGTCCTCGGGAAGGGGAAGGCCGGCACGGCCGACGCCGTCACCGTCTCCGCGCCCGTCTGCACCCCGCTCTCCGGCAAGCTCGTCACCCCGCACCGCGGCAGCGGCCTCTTCAACAGCTGCGCCCCCGGCGCGGGCGGCCAGGCGGTCGGCGAGGAGCGGACGTACGAGCTGACGGTGACCCGCACCACCGGTTCCGACCTGCCCGTCGCGTACGAGGTGGGGCTGAAGGGCGGCGAGGGGACCTTCTCCGTGCCGTCCTCCGTGGTCCTCGCCAAGGGCGTCCCGGCCACCGTGAAGGTCACCGCGAAGCCGGGCGTCCAGGGCGTCCACTCCGCCGTCCTCACGCTGGACGACCCGGCCACCCGGGCCGTGGAGCGGCACGCCATGCTCGCGGTCGAGGCCGCCGTCCCGCTGGCCGTCGGCGGCACCCCGCTGACCGTCACCGGCGTCACGCACCGCAACGGCACCGTCCACTACACCGTGGCCGTGCCCGCCGGGGCGCAGGCGCTGACCGTCTCCCTGGACGGCCTCGCCGAGGGCAGCCAGACCCGCTGGTGGGCCTTCCGGCCGACGGGCGTCTCCGGTGAGAGCTCCGCCGCCGGCACGATCTACTGCTACGCCGGCTACCTCGACGGCAACGGCTGCGACCCGGGGACCCGCACCTACGCCCAGCCCGCCGCGGGGGTGTGGGAGCTGGTCGTGGAGTCCCGGCGCACCTCCCCGCTGTGGGCGAACCCGTACGCCCTGCACGCCTCCGTCTCCTGACGGAACACGCCACATCGGCGCGGTCCCGGTCCCTGGTGAGCCTTACCTCACAGGATCGGGGCCGCGACCTCGTTCTACGCTGGAGGGCGCGCCCGCCAACGGAGGCGGCGCGCCGCTGTCTGCCGAGTGAGGAATGGCCGCCGTCATGCCTGAGTTTGCGTACTCCGATCTGCTGCCCCTGGGAGAGGACACCACGCCGTACCGCCTGGTGACCGCCGAGGGCGTCTCCACCTTCGAGGCCGACGGGCGTACGTTCCTCAAGGTCGAGCCGGAGGCGCTGCGGCAGCTGGCCGCCGAGGCGATCCACGACATCCAGCACTACCTGCGTCCGGCCCACCTGGCCCAGCTGCGGAAGATCATCGACGACCCGGAGGCGTCGGGCAACGACAAGTTCGTCGCGCTCGACCTGCTGAAGAACGCGAACATCGCCGCCGCGGGCGTGCTGCCCATGTGCCAGGACACCGGCACCGCGATCGTCATGGGCAAGCGCGGCCAGAACGTGCTGACCTCCGGCCGTGACGAGGAGGCCCTGTCCAAGGGCGTCTACGACGCGTACACCAAGCTGAACCTGCGGTACTCGCAGATGGCCCCGGTGACCATGTGGGAGGAGAAGAACACCGGCTCGAACCTGCCCGCGCAGATCGAGCTGTACGCGACCGACGGCGGCGCGTACAAGTTCCTCTTCATGGCCAAGGGCGGCGGCTCCGCCAACAAGTCCTTCCTCTACCAGGAGACGAAGGCCGTCCTCAACGAGGCGAGCATGATGAAGTTCCTGGAGGAGAAGATCCGCTCGCTCGGCACGGCCGCCTGTCCGCCGTACCACCTGGCGATCGTGGTGGGCGGCACCTCCGCCGAGTTCGCGCTCAAGACCGCAAAGTACGCCTCCGCGCACTACCTGGACGAACTGCCGACCGAGGGCGACGCCGCCACCGGCCACGGCTTCCGGGACAAGGAGCTGGAGGAGAAGGTCTTCGAGCTGACGCAGAAGATCGGCATCGGCGCGCAGTTCGGCGGCAAGTACTTCTGCCACGACGTCCGCGTGGTCCGCCTCCCCCGCCACGGCGCCTCGCTGCCCGTCGCGATCGCCGTCTCCTGCTCGGCCGACCGCCAGGCCGTCGCGAAGATCACCGCCGAGGGCGTCTTCCTGGAGCAGCTGGAGACCGACCCGGCGCGCTTCCTGCCGGAGACCACGGACGAGCACCTCGACGCCGACGGCGACGTGGTGAAGATCGACCTGAACCAGCCGATGGACGAGGTCCTCGCCGAGCTGACCAAGTACCCGGTCAAGACGCGCCTCTCGCTGACCGGTCCGCTGGTCGTCGCCCGTGACATCGCGCACGCCAAGATCAAGGCGCGGCTCGACGCGGGCGAGTCGATGCCGCAGTACATGAAGGACCACCCGGTCTACTACGCGGGCCCGGCGAAGACCCCCGAGGGGTACGCCTCCGGTTCCTTCGGTCCGACGACGGCCGGCCGGATGGACAGCTACGTGGAGCAGTTCCAGGCGGCGGGCGGCTCCATGGTGATGCTGGCCAAGGGCAACCGCTCGCAGCAGGTCACCGACGCGTGCGGCACGCACGGCGGCTTCTACCTCGGCTCCATCGGCGGCCCGGCCGCCCGTCTCGCCCAGGACTGCATCAAGAAGATCGAGGTCCTGGACAACGAGGAGGACGGCATGGAGGCCGTCTGGAAGATCGAGGTCGAGGACTTCCCGGCGTTCGTCGTCGTCGACGACAAGGGCAACGACTTCTTCCAGAACCCGGCGCCGGAGCCGACCTTCACCCACATCCCGGTGCGCCAGGGCTCCCAGCTCGCGTAACCCGCGGTAGCGCTCCACCCGCCCCCCGGTCCCCCGTGGACCGGGGGGCGGTGTCGTCCTCCGCTCGGAAAGTCGCTACCGACCGGTAGCCAGCAGGACATCTACTGGCCAGTATGGGTCGCGAGCATGTCAACCACTGAGACGGTCGACCACTCGGGAGCCCCCATGCCCTCCGCCAAGTCCACAGCCACCGCCACCGGCCTCCTCGGCCTCACCGCCCTCCTCGTCGTCGGGCCCGCGCCCGCCGCCTCCGCCGCCGACCCGGACACCCACCTCACCTCGGCCGCCGCGGTCGAGGGCGTGGACTACGCGACCTGGCGCCGCGACGTCGCCGCCGTGGTCGCCGAGGCCCGCCCGTACATCGAGGAGCGCGCCGAGGACGCCGGCACCGAGCGGCAGGCGATCGTCCTCGACATCGACAACAGCTCGCTGGAGACGGACTTCCACCCGTTCTGGGAGCTGCCCACGCCGGCCATCCCCGAGATCCACGCCCTGGTCCGGGACGCCCACGCGCGCGGGGTGAAGGTCTTCTTCGTGACCGCGCGCCCGGGGATCGTCCACTCCCTCACCGAGTGGAACCTCAAGAAGGTCGGCTACCCGGTCGACGGGCTGTACGTGCGCTCGCTGCCCGACCTGTTCGCCGAGGTGAGCGCGTACAAGACGGAGAAGCGCGCCGAGATCGAGGCCAAGGGCTACACGATCATCGCGAACATCGGGAACAACACGACCGATGTCGTCGGCGGTCACGCCGAACGCGCCTTCAAGCTGCCGGACTACGGCAAGCTGTCCTGACGCCCGGCCCTAGCGGGTGAGGTGGAACTCCAGCTTGGAGTAGTCCCCGTCGGGCGTGGAACGGATCCAGCCGCGGACGTCCTTGAAGTCGCCGGTGCCGCCGGTGACCGCGATGTCGAACGCGGCGGGGGCGTCGTCCGTCGGGTCGACGGAGAGCAGCGTCTGCCCGGCGATCGCGCCGCCCGGGCCGCCGTTCAGGACGAAGGTGCCGACGCACATCAGGTCGGCCGGGTTGCCGGCGCGCGCCACCGTGCAGGCGACGCCGTCCCGGCCGACCGTCTCGCCGCCCTTGGAGCGGGAGAGGTCGTCGGCGAAGGCGAAGGAGTCGCCGACCTCGGGTGCACCGCCGGTCTCCCCGCCCTCGTCCGTCGGGACCTCCTTGGCGTAGAGGGTGAACTCGAACCCGTCGGCCGCGGGCGCCGCGGCCACCGGTGCCGCGGCCGTGAAGGCGATGGCGGCGGCCGTGGCGGCGCCGAGCGCGCCGATCCTCCTGAGGCTGAGACTCCGGATCATGGACTGCCTCCCTGGCGGGGTGTGGGTCCTCCCCCTTCGGGCCGTCCTCACATTGTGCGACCGCCGTCCGGGTGACGCACGCGGTCGGGGATGATGGGGCCATGCCAGGTAGAGCCCCCTTTCTCCGTACCGCCCTGCTCGCGGCGGCCCTGCTGACCGCCTGCGGTACGACCCCGGAGCCGGCCGCGTCCCCCTCCGGGACCGCGAAGCCCTCCGCGACGCCCTCCGCCGCCCCTTCCGAGGAGGTCGCGAAGGCCGCGGGATCCGTCGGCGGCCCGGGCACCGCGTGCGCGCTGCCCGTCTCCTTCTCGCTCGCCGAGGGCTGGGAGCCGGAGACGGTCGAGAAGCCGGAGGACCCCGACTTCGCCGCGCTGGTGGAGCAGGGTCCGGCCACGATCGTGTGCGAGGCCAAGTCGGAGGGGACCTCCGACATCGGCTTCCTCCGGGTGTGGACCGCGCCGAAGGCCCCGGCCCGGGCCACCCTGACGGCCTTCGTGAAGGACGACAAGAGCAAGGCGCTCGTCCTGACGGACGTGAAGCTGGGCGGCACGGCCGCCGTGGAGGCCCGCTACTCCGTGTACAGCGCGCTGGAGGAGGAGTGGCGGGACGGCCGTTCCTTCGCGGTGGAGACGGCGAAGGGCACGGTCGTCGTGGAGCTCGGCGGCCTCGACGCCGAGGAGGAGGCGGTGGTCGCCGCCTACGAGCTGGCGAAGTCGACCTTCGAGGTGGCGTAGGCGGTCGCGCCGCCGGTCCCGTACCGCCGCGGAGAAGAGCCGTGGCCCCCCGCCCCGCACCGGACGGAGGGCCACGGCGTTCCGGGGCCCGCGGGCTACACGAACCGCTGGTTCGCGGAGCCGTTGCAGGTCTGGAGCCGGACCGGCTCCTTCGCGGCCCCCTGCGCGAGGCAGAGGCCGGTGGCGGCGGCGGGCCGGATGGTGGCGCCGTCGCGGACGAACTTCTGGTTGGCGGCGCCGGAGCAGTTCCAGAGGATCAGCGCCCTGCCGGCCTGGTAGGCCGCACCGGGCACGTCCAGGCAGCGGTCCTGGGTGAGTTCGGTGTGCAGGGTCTTGCGGGCGGAGTCGTACCACCAGCCCTGGTTGCGGCCGCCGTGGCAGCCCCAGCCGAGGACGGCGGTGCCGTTGGCGGACGCCGAGGCGTTCACGTCGAGGCAGTCGCCGGTCGCCTCGACCCTGAGCGGCTTGTAGACGTCGTCCCAGGCGAGCGGGAAGAGCGTCGGGGTGCCGGACGAGTTCACGTCGGCGCAGCTCGCCTCGCGCAGGCCCGAGGCGTACAGCTGGGTCAGGCAGGAGGCGAAGGCGGCGTGGCCGCTCTTGTTGGGGTGGAAGGACTGGCGGGTGGAGTTCTCGTCGATCCCGCCGGGCTTGGAGAGGTCGATGAACAGGCCCCGGGCCCAGGTGTCCTCCATGCAGACCTCGTGGCCGTGGAAGAGCCGCGAGTTGTCGAGGTAGACGGCGCCGGTGGAGGCCGCGACCTTGCGCATGCCGCGCTCGAAGGCCGGGACGGCGGTGTTGCGGCCCCACTTGGTGTCGGAGTCGTAGCCCATGCCGCCGCAGACCAGCTTGCCCGGGAAGTTCGGGTTGTCGTTGAAGTCGGGGCCGATGGGGCTGGGGTAGCCCATGACGACGAGCTTGTAGTCGCCGTCGGCGTACCCGGCGTCCCGCATGACCGTCTTCAGGTCGCGGACGGTCTGCTCGACCTTGGGGACGAGGGCGTCGACGCGGGCCTGCCAGCCGGGGGCGTACTTGGGCTCGCAGGTGCCCTGGCTGAGGACGTAGCGGGTGACGCAGTCGGTCATGACGGGGCCGAACTGGAGGTCGTCGTTGGCCCCGGCGACCAGCAGCACCATCTTGATGCGGGTGTTGCGGGCCTTGACGGCGAGGTTGTCGCTCTGGACCAGCTCGTCCGCGTACTGCTTGCTGCCGCCGATCCGGATGTTCCCGGTGTAGGCGCCGGAGCAGGACACGTTGAAGGTGAGGTCGGCGGCGATCCCGGTGCGGTGGATGGCCGCGTCGGGCGAGCGGTGGCACCAGTTGGTGGGACCGTTGGTGGGCGACTCGTAACTGCCGACGCCCTCGCCGGAGATCTCGCTGTCGCCGAGCGAGATCAGACCGGTCTTGCGCTGGTCGAGGGGCCGCTCCTCGGGGCTGCCGTAGATCCGGGTGGCCTCGGCGGCCCGGACTGCCTCCAGCTCGGGCGGGAGGGGTACGGAGGCGACGGCGGCCCTCGTACCCGTGTCGGCCGCTCCGGCGGGGGCGGCGGCGGTGAGGGAGCCGAGGGCGGCGGCCGCCGCGGCGACGGCGGCGATGGGCCACCGGAGTCTGTACCTGGTGCGCGTCATTGCGCCTCCTGGAAGTGGGGTTACCCACGGTTTTTACTGGCCGGTACGCGCCTTGGGAATACATCGAACAAGACAAGTGCTCATCTTTTTATGGAGGTTGAGTGATGACTGACGGCACGAAGAACGAAGACGGCTACCGGATCGAGCACGACTCCATGGGCGAGGTCCGGGTCCCCGCGCACGCCAAGTGGCGGGCCCAGACCCAGCGGGCCGTGCAGAACTTCCCGGTCTCCGGGCAGCGCCTGGAGCGCGCCCACATCGAGGCGCTGGCCCGGATCAAGGCCGCCGCCGCGAAGGTCAACGCCGAGCTCGGCGTGATCGACCCGGACCGGGCCGAGGCGATCGCGGCCGCCGCCGCGGAGGTCGCGGAGGGCCGCTGGGACGACCAGTTCCCGGTCGACGTCTTCCAGACCGGCTCCGGCACCTCGTCCAACATGAACACCAACGAGGTCCTGGCCACCCTGGCCGGCGAGCGGCTCCCGGCCGACCGGGCGGTCCACCCCAACGACCACGTCAACGCCTCGCAGTCGTCCAACGACGTCTTCCCCTCCTCCATCCACATCGCGGCCACCGCCGCCGTCACCCGCGACCTGATCCCCGCCCTCGACCACCTGGCCGCCTCCCTGGAGCGAAAATCGGCCGAATTCGCGTCGGTGGTGAAGTCGGGCCGCACGCACCTGATGGACGCCACCCCGGTCACCCTCGGCCAGGAGTTCGGCGGCTACGCGGCCCAGGTCAGGTACGGGATCGAACGGCTGCGCGCCTCGCTCCCCCGGCTCGCCGAACTCCCCCTCGGCGGCACCGCGGTGGGCACCGGCATCAACACCCCGCCCGGCTTCTCGGCCGCCGTCATCGCCGAGCTCGCCCGCGCCACCGGCCTGCCCTTCACCGAGGCCCGCGACCACTTCGAGGCCCAGGGCGCCCGGGACGGCCTGGTGGAGACCTCCGGCCAGCTCCGGACCATCGCCGTCTCCCTCACCAAGATCGCCAACGATCTGCGCTGGATGGCCAGCGGGCCCCGCACCGGCCTGGCCGAGATCGAGCTGCCCGACCTCCAGCCCGGCTCCTCGATCATGCCCGGCAAGGTCAACCCGGTGATCCCGGAGGCGGTCCTCATGGTCGCCGCCCAGGTCACCGGCAACGACACCACCGTCGCCGTGGCCGGCGCGGCCGGGAACTTCGAGCTCAACGTGATGCTCCCGGTGATGGCCAAGAACCTGCTGGAGTCCGTGCGGCTCCTGGCCAACGCCTCCCGGCTGCTCGCCGACCGCACCGTCGACGGCGTCACCGCCAACGCCGAGCGGGCCCGCGAGTACGCCGAGTCCTCCCCCTCCGTCGTCACCCCGCTGAACAAGTACATCGGCTACGAGGAGGCCGCCAAGGTCGCCAAGAGGTCCCTGGCCGAGCGGAAGACCATCCGCGAGGTCGTCCTGGAGTCCGGCTACGTGGACCGCGGCGCCCTCACCCTCGAACAGCTCGACGAGGCCCTCGACGTCCTGCGCATGACCCGGCCGTGACCCCGCGGTGAAGCGCGCCCGTCCCCGGGGTGACTCAAGCGTGACGCGTACCGCAGCGCGGGTGGGAGCGCGCCCCTAAGATCTGCGCATGACAGGATCGGACGGCTCGGGCGACATCCAGCACTGGGCGCCGGGGGAGCACATCCTCTGGCGCTACCGCGGCATCGGCACCGACGAGGTGCACATCTGCCGGCCGGTGACGGTCGTCCGCGACACGCCGGACCTGCTCGCCGTGTGGATGGCGCCCGGCACCGAGTGCGTCCGCCCGGTGCTCGCCGACGGCACCCCGGTCCACGACGAGCCGCTCGCCACCCGCTACACCGCGCCCCGGACCACCGAGCGCGCCCGCTGGGCCGGCAGCGGGGTCCTCAAGCTGGCCCGGCCCGGCGACCCCTGGTCGGTCTGGCTGTTCTGGGACCGCGGCTGGCGCTTCCGCAGCTGGTACGTGAACCTGGAGGAGCCGCGCCGCCGCTGGTCCGGCGGCGTCGACTCCGAGGACCACTTCCTCGACATCTCCGTCTACCCCGACCACAGCTGGCTCTGGCGGGACGAGGACGAGTTCGCCCAGGCCCAGCGGTCCGGCCTGATGGACGCCGGACGGGCCGCCCGCGTGGAGGCCGCCGGGGCGGCGGCCGTACGGCTCGTCGAGGAGTGGGGGACGCCCTTCCGGGACGGCTGGGAGGCGTGGCGGCCCGATCCTTCCTGGACCGTTCCCGCCCTTCCGGCGGACTGGGACCGCACTCCGGCGCACACGGCGCCATGAGACCCTTGATGCGCCCCCGGGGTCGAAACGTAGGATCGTCCTCCGCACGGCCGACACCGGGCGCGCACCACGTCACCGAGCGAACGCAGCACAGCAACTGACCACACGTCACCGCACGTCATCGATGAGGGGGAGAGCAGTGCCTGAGCTGTGCCCGGGTGGCGCGCCCCCCGCCCCTGCCGTCGTCCGCGGATCGTCCGTACCCACCGCGAACACCGCCTCCGAGGGGTTTATCCCCGGCGAAGGCGCGGCATCGGCGAGAAGAGCGAGTGCATCGCACCACCGGCCCGGACGGACGGAATCCCACGCGTGACGGAGCATCCCACCTCCCACGAAGGCCGGCAGCCCCTGGCCGACCGGCCCCAGGAGCAGACGCGGCCCCGGCAGGAGGCCGCGCCCGCCGGCCTGCCCTCCGACATCCCCGCGCAGCCGACGGCACAGGTCCCCGACGCCCCGCCGCAGCCGCCCGGGCCGTCCGGTCCCGCGGTCGCCGTCGCCGTCTCCCCCAAGCCCCCGGTCGGCGAGGGCGGCGCGGAGCCGGCGGGCGAGCGCGAGGGCGACCGGCTGCGGTTCGTCGGCGCCGCGACCCGGCGGATCGCCCGCGGCCTCGACCTGGACGAGATCGTGCTCGGCCTGTGCCGGGCCACCGTGCCGACCTTCTCCGACGAGATCCTCGTCTACCTCCGCGATCCGCTGCCGGTGGGCGACGAGCGGCCGGTGGCGCCCTTCGTGCTGCGGCTGCGCCGCACCGACCGGCTGCGGTTAACGGACCTGGAGGGCGACGAGCTCGTCCTCGTGCCCGATCCCGACCCGACCCCCGCAGCCGAGCTGTGCGAGGTGCGCTCCGGCAGCGCCCTGGCCGAGGTGCTGCGCGGGGTCCGGCCGGTCTTCGGCGACTCCGCCGCCGCCCGGACCGCCCTCGGCGAACTGCTCGGCCCGGAGCATCCGTTGCCCCGCGGGCTGCGGGCGATACTGGCTCCGCTGCGCGGCCGTCGCCGGGTGATCGGCGCCGCCGTCTTCCTGCGCCGCACCGAGCAGCCCGCCTTCGACCCGGACGACCTGCTGGTCGGCGCCCAGCTGGCCACCCACACCGCGCTCGGCATCGACAAGGCGGTGCTGTACGGCCGGGAGGCGTACATCGCCGACGAGCTCCAGCGCACCATGCTGCCGGACTCGCTGCCGCAGCCCACCGGCGTCAAGCTGGCCTCGCGCTACCTCCCGGCGGCCGAGACGGCCCGGGTGGGCGGCGACTGGTACGACGCGATCCCGCTGCCCGGCAGCCGGGTCGCGCTGGTCGTCGGCGACGTCATGGGCCACTCCATGACCTCGGCCGCGATCATGGGCCAGCTGCGCACCACCGCGCAGACCCTGGCCGGGCTCGACCTGCCGCCGCAGGAGGTCCTGCACCACCTGGACGAGCAGGCCCAGCGGCTCGGCCAGGACCGGATGGCGACCTGCATGTACGCGGTCTACGACCCGGTCTCGCACCGGATCACGGTCGCCAACGCCGGTCATCCGCCGCCGATACTGCTCCACATGGACGGGCACGCCGAGGTGCTGCGGGTGCCCGCGGGCGCCCCGATCGGGGTCGGCGGGGTCGACTTCGAGGCGGTCGAACTGGACGCCCCGGCCGGTGCCACCCTGCTGCTCTACACGGACGGTCTGGTGGAGTCCCGGCTGCGGGACGTGTGGACCGGCATCGAGCAGCTGCGGGAGCGGCTGACGGCGGCGGCCCAGCTGACCGGCCCCGACCACGCGCCGCCGCTCGAAGCGCTCTGCGACGACGTGCTCGACATGCTCGGGCCGGGCGACCGGGACGACGACATCGCGCTGCTCGCGGCCCGCTTCGACGGGATCGCGCCGAGCGACGTGGCGTACTGGTTCCTGGAACCGGAGGACGCGGCCCCGGGCCGGGCCCGCCGGCTGGCCCGGCGGGCGCTGGCCCGCTGGGACCTGGAGGAGCTGACGGACTCGGTCGAGCTGCTGATCAGCGAGGTCGTGACGAACGCGGTGCGGTACGCGGAGCGGCCGGTGACCCTGCGGCTGCTCAAGACCGACGTGCTGCGCTGCGAGGTCGGCGACGACTCCCCGCAGCTGCCGCGGCAGCGGCGGGCCCGCGAGACGGACGAGGGCGGGCGCGGCCTGTTCCTGGTGAACCGGCTGGCGCGGCGGTGGGGGGCGACCCGGCTGTCGGGCGGCAAGGTCGTCTGGTTCGAGCTGGCGACGCGGGTCTGAGACGCGGCGAAGGCCGGTCCCCCTGGTGGGGGCCGGCCTTCGTCGTGTCCGCGGGCGGGGTCAGCGGGGCTGCTGGGTGGTGCGGGAGGGCGGGAGGACGCCCTGGTCGCCGCCGCTGTCGGGGACCTCGGGGTCGGGCGGCTGGACGGTCGCCGTGTTCGTCGGTTCCCGGGTGGGTTCCTGGGTCGGCGGCGGCGTGGTGGCCGGGTCCTCGGTGGGCGTCGGCGGGGCCGTCGTCGGCGCGGTGGTCGGCGGGGTCGGCGCGGTGGTGGTGCGGGCCGGCGGGGTGGTGGCCGTGGAGGTCGGCTCCTGGGTGGGCTCGTCGGTCGCGGTGGGCGAGCCGGTCGCGGTCGGCTCGGTGTCGCGGCCGCTGTCGTACCCGCCGGTCTCCAGGTCGAACTCGGCGTCGGAGCCGCCGTTCAGGGCGCGTTCGGTGTACGCGCCCCAGATCTGGGCGGGGAAGCCGCCGCCGTTGGCGCGGCCGGGCTCGATGGTGTCGGTGAGGGTGACCTGCTCGGCGATCTTGCCGGAGGTGTCCTCGCCGAAGAGGGCGACGGCGGTGACCAGTTCGGGGGTGTAGCCGACGAACCAGGCGGACCGGTTGTTCTCGGAGGTGCCGGTCTTGCCGGCGGCCTCGTAGTCGCCCGCGGCGCGGAAGCCGGAGCCGTTGTCGACGACGCCCCGCATGGCCCGGGTGACGGTGTCGGCGGCCCGGCGGCTGATGACCTGCTCGCCGGTCTGCCGGACGGTCTCGACCTGGCGGTCGCGGTGCTGGGCGGTCTTGACGAGGGCCGGGGTGACCTTGACGCCGTGGTTGTCGAGGGTGGCGTAGGCGCCGGCCATGTCGAGGGTGGAGGCGCCCATGGTGCCGAGGGCCATGGCGGGGGTGGGGTCGAAGTCCTGGCCGTCCTTCATGCCGAGGGAGAGCGCGGTCTTCTTGGTCTTCTCCTCGCCGACGTCGACGATCATCTGGGCGTAGACGGCGTTGATGGACTTGTCGGTGGCCCGCTGGACGGAGACGGGGCCGTACGAGTAGTCGTCCTCGTTCTCGGGGGCGTAGTGGATCTTGCTGCCGACGACGGGGCGCTTGCTGTCGCCGTTGTAGACCGTCCCCAGGCCGATCTCGCGGCCGTCCTGGGTGGTGGACCGGTTGTCGACGGCGGACGCCAGGACGATCGGCTTGAAGGTGGAGGCGGGCTGGAAGTCGCGCCGGGTGGCGTTGGACATCCAGTGCTCGGTGGCGCCGACGCCGCCGTACATCGCGACGACGGCCCCGGTCCTCGGGTCGACGGAGGTGGCGCCGGCCTGGACGGTGGCGTCCTTCTTGTCGCCCTTGCGGTCGAGCTTGGCCTCGAGCTGCTTGTCGACGGCGGCGACGAGGTCCTTCTGCTTGCGCTCGTCGATGTTGAGGGTGATCGTCCAGCCGCCGGCCTTGATGTCCTCCTCGCTGACGCCCTGGCGCATCAGCTCCTGGTTGGCGGCCTCGACGATGTAGCCGGTCTGGCCCTCCATGCCGGGGAGCGGCTTGGGCTCCCGGGGGACGGGGAACTTCAGTCCGGCGCGCTCGGCGGCGGGCAGCCAGCCCATCTCGACCATGTTGTCGAGGACGTAGTTCCAGCGCTCCTCGACGAGCTTGCGGCCGGTGGCGCTGGCGGAGGTCCAGTCGTACTGGTTGGGGGCCTGGAGCAGCGAGGCGAGGTAGGCACCCTGGGCGGTGGTGAGCTTGGCGGCGTCGGTGCCGTAGTACGAGCGGGCGGCGGCCTGGATGCCGTAGGCGGAGCGGCCGTAGTAGCTGGTGTTGATGTAGCCGGCGAGGATGTCGGGCTTGGACATCTCCTCGTCGACCTTGACGGCGATGACCATCTCCTTGAGCTTGCGGGTCGCCGTCTGGTCCTGGCTCAGGTAGAAGTTCTTGACGTACTGCTGGGTGATCGTGGAGCCGCCCTGCTTGCCCTTGCCGGTGAGGGTGTTCCAGGCGGCACGGGTGGTGCCCTTGATGTCGACGCCGTTGTCCTTGTAGAAGGTCTTGTTCTCGGCGGCGACGAAGGCCCGCTGGACGGGGAGCGGGATCTTCTCCAGGTCCACGATCTCGCGGTTGATCTCGCCGGTGCGGGCGAGGATCTTGCCGTTGGAGTACTGGTAGATGTTGCTCTGCATGGTCGCCTCGGCGTTGGCCGAGGGGACGGGGACCAGCAGGTAGACGGTGTAGAGCGCGCCCATGCCGATGAGGCAGAACGCGAAGAGGGTGCCCAGGATCTTCTTCCAGGTGAAGAGGCGGCGTATGCCCCGTTTCTTCGCCTTCTTGTCCGGTCGGCCCATGTCGCGTGTCGCTCCGCTCGTCGTGTGTCCCGTCGTCCCCGGTCCGGCGTCGCGCCGGATCAGCTCAGCAAGCTAACACCGACACTGCGGACATAGGGCAACCGATCACGTCTTTTCAGGACGTGAGAATCAGCACCCACCCCCAGGGGAACCGACGTCCGGGCGGACGTGATGGTTGCGTGAAGAACCGGTTCCGCTTTCGTACGCACCTCCCTTTCCGGCCACCCCGCGGCCCGGCCCGGCGGGTCCCGGGCGGCTATACAACGTGCGTATACACACCGTGTACAGTGACGCCCATGTCCATCGGTCACACCCTTCTCGGCCTCCTCGAAGCGGGCCCGCGCCACGGCTACGACCTCAAGCGCGCCTTCGACGAGCGGTTCGGCCACGACCGGCCGCTCCACTACGGCCAGGTCTACTCGACGATGTCCCGCCTCCTGAAGAACGGCCTCGTCGTCGTCGAGGGCATCGAGCCCGGCGGCGGCCCCGAGCGCAAGCGGTACGCGATCACCGACGCCGGCATCACCGACGTCGCCGACTGGCTCGCGACGCCCGAGAAGCCGGAGCCGTACCTCCAGTCGACGCTCTACACCAAGGTCGTCCTCGCCCTGATGACCGGCCGCGGGGCCGCCGAACTGCTCGACACCCAGCGCGCCGAGCACCTGCGCCTGATGCGCGAGCTCACCCGCCGCAAGAAGGACGGCGACCTCGCCGACCAGCTCATCTGCGACCACGCCCTCTTCCACCTGGAGGCCGACCTGCGCTGGCTGGAACTGACCGCCGCCCGGCTGGACCGGCTCGCCGAGGAGGTCCGCCGATGAACACCGCACCGCTCCTGGAGGCCACCGGCCTCTCCAAGGCGTACGGCCCCACCGCCGCGCTCTCCGGGGCGGACTTCGCCCTGCGCGCGGGCGAGGTCGTCGCCGTGATGGGCCCCTCGGGCTCCGGCAAGTCCACCCTGCTGCACTGCCTGGCCGGCATCGTCCGCCCCGACGCGGGCACCCTCGCCTACGACGGGCGCGACATCACCGCCCTCTCCGACACGGCCCGCAGCGCCCTGCGCCGCACCGACTTCGGCTTCGTCTTCCAGTTCGGCCAGCTCGTCCCCGAGCTGAGCTGCGTGGAGAACGTCGCCCTGCCGCTCCGGCTGAACGGCGAGAAGCGGAAGGCCGCCGAGGCCCGGGCCCTCGAATGGCTCGCCCGCCTGGAGGTCGACGACACCGCGGCCAAGCGCCCCGGTGAGATATCCGGCGGCCAGGGGCAGCGGGTCGCCGTCGCCCGCGCCCTCGTCTCGTCCCCCCGCGTGATCTTCGCCGACGAACCGACCGGCGCCCTCGACTCGCTCAACGGCGAGCGCGTGATGCGGCTGCTCACCGACGCCTCCCGGGACACCGGCGCGGCCGTCGTCCTCGTCACCCACGAGGCCCGCGTCGCCGCCTGGTCCGACCGCGAGGTCGTCGTCCGCGACGGCTCGGTCCGCTCCTCGGAGTGGGCCGCGTGAACCCGCGCATCTGGGCCCGCGACCTCGCGCTGGGCGCCCGCTTCGCCGTCACCGGAGGCCGCTCCGGGGTGCTCCGCACCCTGCTCACCGCGGCCGGCGTCGGCTTCGGCGTGGCCCTGCTCCTGCTCGCCTCCTCGCTGCCGAACATGCTCTTCCAGCGCGAGGTCAGGGAGTCGGCCCGGGCCCCCGACGCCAGCCACCGGATGATCGAGGAGCCCGGCCCCGGGACCTTCCTCCACTACACCCAGTACAGCTCCTACCGGGGCGCCGCCCTCTCCGGCCTGCTCCTCAAGCCCGAGGGTCCCGGGGCCGCCGTGCCGCCCGGCACCGACGGCGTGCCCGCGGCGGGCGAGATGCTGGTCTCCCCCGCCCTCGGCCGGCTGCTCGGCTCGCCGGAGGGCGCCCTCCTCAAGGAGCGGCTGCCGTACGAGGTGGTGGGGACGATCGGCGAGCCCGGGCTGATCGGCCCGAACGAACTCCGGTACGTCGCCCACGCCCCGTTCCTCACCACCGACAACTACGACGGGCGCGGGCTGCGCTACGGCTGGTCGGTGCCCGAGGAGCCGATGAACGCCTTCCTGCTCCTCCTCGTCGTCATCGCCTACGTGGTGCTGCTGCTGCCGGTCCTCGTCTTCATCGGCACCGCCGCCCGCTTCGGCGGCGAGCAGCGCGACCGGCGGCTCGCCGCCCTCCGGCTGGTCGGCGCGGACAACGCCACCACCCGGCGGGTCGCGGCCGGCGAGTCGCTCGCGGGCGCCCTGCTCGGCCTGGTCGTCGGCGCCGGACTCTTCCTGGCCTCCCGGCAGTTCGCCGGGACCGTCGAGATCTGGGACGTCAACGCCTTCCCGTCCGACGTCGTCCCGCACACCCTGCTCGCCCTGCTCGTCCTCGCCGTGGTGCCGGTCTCCTCGGTGGTGGTCACGCTCCTCGCCCTGCGCGGGGTGGCCATCGAGCCGCTGGGCGTGGTGCGGACCTCCACCCCACGCCGCCGCCGGCTGTGGTGGCGGCTGCTGATCCTCGCCGCCGGGGCCGCGCTGCTCGTCCCGGCGGTCGGCGGCATCCAGGTCGAGGACACCGGCATCGACACCTTCACCATCGGCGCGGGCACCGTCCTCGTTCTGATCGGCCTGACGGGGCTGCTGCCGTGGCTGGTCGAGGCGGCGGTGAAGCGGCTGCGCGGCGGCCCGGTCTCCTGGCAGCTCGCCGTGCGCCGGCTCCAGCTGTCCAGCGGCACCGCCGCCCGCGCGGTCAGCGGGATCGTGGTCGCGGCGGCCGGGGCGATCGCGCTCCAGATGCTCTTCCAGGCGATGGAGCACACCTTCACCGCCGAAACCGGCCACGACACCAGCCGGGCCCAGCTCCAGACCTCGCTGGACGCACGGGACGGCGCCGACGCCCGCCGGACCATCGACCGGCTCGCCGCCGTCGAGGGGGTCACCGGCGTGATCGGCACGGTCGACTCGCACGTCTACCGGCACGGGCCGCTGAAGCCGGGCGAGGAGTTCCGGCCGATCGCCCCGTTCTCCGTCGGCGACTGCGCCTCGCTGCGCGAGTACGCCGTGCTCCCCTCCTGCGCGGACGGCGACGTCTTCGTGGTGGTGCCGCCGAAGGGCGCCACCGACGCCCCGGACGCCCCCCGGATCAGGGAGACCGCCCGCCCCGGCGCCCTGGTCACGCTCCGCGACCCGGCCGAGACGAAGGGGACCGTGCCCGAGTGGCGGATCCCGGCCACCGCCCGCGTGGTGACGGCCCGCCCCGACCCGGTCGGACTGCACCGCTACGGCGTCCTCGCCACCCCGAGGGCGATCGGCGCGGCCCCTCTGGAGAACCCGCGGTCCGAGGTGCTGGTGCGGCTCGACCCGAGCCTGCCGGACGCCCCCGAAGTGGTGCGCAACGCCGCCCTGGAGATCGACCCGACCGCCACCGTCCGCGGGCTGAGCGACACCGAGCAGAGCTCCAAGTTCCTCAGCGTCCGCACCGGCATCCTCGTCGGCTCCACCCTGACGATGCTGCTGGTGGCGGCCTCCCTGCTGGTCGCGACCCTGGAGCAGCTGCGGGACCGCAAGCGGCTGCTCTCCTCGCTGGTCGCCTTCGGCACCCGCCGCACCACCCTGGGCTGTTCTGTGCTGTGGCAGACGGCGGTGCCGATCGCCCTCGGACTGGCCCTCGCGGTC
This sequence comes from Streptomyces hydrogenans, assembly GCF_014656075.1. GTDB lineage: Bacteria > Actinomycetota > Actinomycetes > Streptomycetales > Streptomycetaceae > Streptomyces > Streptomyces hydrogenans. Next base: position 4,425 of record NZ_BNBS01000089.1, on the reverse strand, counting down.
GCGGGCGGTCTCGGCCTCGGCTCGGTCCTGCTGGCGATGACCGGCCAGCGGGTGCACGACTGGTGGGTCTTCCTGCCGGTCGTCGGCGTCGGCGCCGCGCTCATCGCGGCGGTGACGCTGCTGAGCCTGCCGCTCCTGTGGCGGCTGATGCGCGCGGACGGCCTGCGCACGGAGTAACCCGCCGGGCACGTGTACGAGTCGGGGCGCGGGTTCCTGGCACCGGGGGGTGTCAGGAACCCGCGCCCAGCACCCGTACCGGGAGCGCCTCCAGCTCCTCGCGCAGGGCCTCGGCCAGCTCCTCGAAATCGGACTGGCGGGCCGCGCCGGTCCGCATCGCCAGGGCGACCCGGCGGGACGGCGCCGGGGCGGTGAAGGAGCCCGTGCACAGGGCGGTGTTGCGGGCGGTCTCGACGGTGACGGCGGTGCGCGGCAGCAGGGTCACGCCGAGCCCCCCGGCGACCAGCTGGACCAGCGTCGACAGGCCGGCCGCGGTGGTGGTGACCTCGGCGCCGTCCTCCCGCCCCGCCTCGCGGCAGATGTCGAGGGCCTGGTCGCGCAGGCAGTGCCCCTCGTCGAGCAGCAGCAGCCGCAGCTCCCTGAGGGCCTCGCGTGGGATGTCGTCCCGCCCCGCCAGCGGGTGCCCCTCCGTGGTGACCAGCACGAAGTCCTCGTCGAAGAGCGGGAGTTCGGTGACGCCGGGCACGCCGAGCGGCACGGCGAGGAGCAGCAGGTCGAGCCGTCCGGCGGCCAGCCCCTCAAGCAGGGAGGAGGTCTGCTCCTCGTGGACCTGGAGGTCGAGCTCGGGGTAGCGGCGGTGGGTCAGCCGCAGCACGGCCGGCAGCAGGTAGGGCGCGACGGTCGGGATGACGCCCAGGCGCAGCACCCCGGTGAAGGGGGCGCGCGCCCCCTCCGCCTCGTCCATCAGCTCGGCGACCGCGTCGAGGACGGCCCGGGTCCGGACGGCGAGCCGCTCCCCCGCGGGCGAGAGCAGCACCTTGCGGGTGGTCCGCTCCAGGAGCTGGACACCGAGTGCCTCTTCGAGGGCCGAAACCGCGCCCGAGAGCGCGGGCTGGCTCATGCCGATGGCGGCAGCGGCGTCCCGGAAGTGCAGATGCTCGGCGACCGCCGCGAAGGCCCTGAGCTGGGAGAGGCTGGGCTGCTTGGCGCGCTGGGGGGCGTGCTGGGGGGCGTACGGGGAAGCCACTGATAACCACCTTCGATCAACACGACCCACTCTAGCTATTTCCCTGATCAATGCACTGCGTGCCATGCTGTGATCAGTCCAACCCCTCACGGAAGACCCCAAAAGGGACCCTTCCCCCTTGCAAGGAGAGCGCGTGCTCACTGTCGGTGACCAGTTCCCCACCTACGACCTGACCGCCTGCGTGTCGCTGGAGAGCGGCAAGGAGTTCGAGCAGATCGACCACAAGTCCTACGAGGGCAAGTGGCGCGTGGTGTTCTTCTGGCCGAAGGACTTCACCTTCGTCTGCCCGACCGAGATCGCCGCGTTCGGCAAGCTGAACGACGAGTTCGCCGATCGCGACGCCCAGATCCTCGGCGTCTCGGGCGACTCCGAGTTCGTCCACCACGCCTGGCGCAAGGACCACGCCGACCTGCGTGACCTGCCCTTCCCGATGCTCGCCGACTCGAAGCACGAGCTCATGCGCGACTGCGGCGTCGAGGGCGAGGACGGCTTCGCCCAGCGCGCCGTCTTCATCGTGGACCCGAACAACGAGATCCAGTTCACCATGGTGACCGCCGGCTCCGTCGGCCGTAACCCCAAGGAGGTCCTGCGGGTCCTCGACGCCCTGCAGACCGACGAGCTCTGCCCCTGCAACTGGAACAAGGGCGAGTCCACCCTGGACGCCGGTGCGCTCCTGGCCGGTGAGTGAGCATGGCCCTCGATGAGCTCAAGTCCGCCATACCGGACTTCGCCAAGGACCTGAAGCTGAACCTCGGCTCGGTCATCGGCAACAGCGAGCTGCCGCAGCAGCAGCTCTGGGGCACCGTCCTCGCCTGCGCGATCGCCTCGCGCTCGCCGAAGGTGCTCAAGGAGCTGGAGCCCGAGGCCCAGGCGAACCTGAAGCCCGAGGCGTACCAGGCCGCCAAGTCCGCCGCCGCCATCATGGCGATGAACAACGTCTTCTACCGGACCCGGCACCTGCTGTCGGACCCCGAGTACGGGACGATGCGGGCCGGTCTGCGGATGAACGTCATCGGCAACCCCGGCGTCGAGAAGGTCGACTTCGAGCTCTGGTCGCTGGCCGTCTCCGCGATCAACGGCTGCGGCCAGTGCCTGGACTCGCACGAGCAGGTCCTGCGCAAGGCCGGCGTCGACCGCGAGACGATCCAGGAGGCGTTCAAGATCGCCTCGGTGATCCAGGCGGTCGCCGTCACCCTGGACGCGGAAGCCGTCCTCGCCGAGTAGTCGGCGCGACCGTACGCGGGAAGGGCCCCGGAGCCGAGTGCTCCGGGGCCCTTCTCCGTGTCCGCGCTACTTCTTGAGCGCGGCGAGCAGCGCCAGGGCGTCCTGGGCCATCGGGACGTCGATCCCGGAGAGGTCGGGTGCGCCCTGCTCGACGGCCTCGCCGTCCTCGTTCTCGTACCAGTTGCGGTAGATGTCGAGCTGGACGACCGCCTGCCCGTCGAGCACCCGCAGCGTCCCGCCGTCCTCGCCCCGGTCGCCGAAGAACGCCTGCTCGCCGACGCCCGCGACCGGCAGCAGCAGGCCCTCGTGCTTCGCGCGCGCGGCGAACTCGATCCCGGGGTCGACCCCCTTGTGCAGGGTGTAGCGGACCTCGACGCCCTGCTCGCGGTCGCCCTGGCCGAAGGTGGCCGAGCAGGAGCTCTCGCTCAGCACCGGATCTTCCAGGTACGGCCCCGGGCCCGTGGCGCCCCGCTCGCCGAGGACCATCGCCAGGGCCTTCAGTTCAGCCCGCTCGCACAGGTCCTCCACGGCCTCCAGGCCGCCCAGGTCCACGCCCTCGTCCGGCCGGCCGGCCTCGTACGCGTACAGCCCGCCGCCCCACAGCGCCGAGGCGAGCAGCGCGCCGCCGAGTGCCCACAGCGGGCGCGACCCGGTCCGGCGCGGGCGCGGGCGCGGCGCCCGTTCCTCGGTCAGCAGCTCGGTGGTCCCGAAGGGGGCGCCGCCCTCCAGCTCGGGCTCGGATATCACGCCGGGCCCTTTCGGTCCGGCGAGCCGGGCGCGGGGGTCGGCGCCACCTCGAAGGCGGTCGCGCCGCGCGGCTCGGGCGCGGTGAGCAGCGCGGGTTCGTGGCTCCACGCCTTGAGGTAGCCGACGACGGTGTTGGCGACCGCGACGAGCGGGACGGCGACGACGGCTCCGCCGATGCCGGCGGTCAGTCCGCCGGCGGCCACGGCGAGGACCACGGCCAGCGGGTGGACCCGGACGGCCCGGCCGAGGATGAACGGCTGGAGGACGTGGCCCTCGATCTGCTGCACGGCGAGGACCACCAGGAGCACGCCGAGCGCGGTGCCCGGCCCGTTGGTGACCAGGGCGACGATCACGGCGAGGGCGCCGGAGATGACGGCGCCGACGAGCGGGATGAAGGCGAAGAGGAAGATGAAGACGGCGAGCGGCACCGCCATCGGCACTTCGAGGAAGTAGAGCCCGAGGCCGATGAAGACCGCGTCGATCAGGGCGACCAGGACGGTGCCGCGCACGTAGGCGGTGAGGGTGCGCCAGGCGCGCGGACCGGCGCCGGCGACCCCGGGCCGGGCCTGCGCGGGGACGAGCTTGAGGGTCCACTCCCAGACCTTCTTCCCGTCGTAGAGCAGGAAGAGGGTGGAGAACATCGCGAGCAGTATGCCGGTCATGGTCTCGACGATCACGGTCACGCCCTGGAGCCCGGCGGAGGTGATCTGCTCGGCGTTGGCGCCGATGGTGTCGCTGAGGTTCTTGGCGATCTCGTTGATCTGCCGCTCGGTCACGTGGAAGGGGCTGTCGAGGAGCCAGCGCTTGAGCTCCTCGATGCCGTCCCTGACCCGGTCGGTGAGGTTGTCGATGTTGTCCATCACCTGCCAGACCACGAACCAGCCGACGAGCCCCATCACGACGAAGCCGGCGGTGGCGGTGAGGGCGGTGGCGAGCCCGCGCGGCACGCCCCTGGCCCGCAGCCGGGCCACGGTCGGCTGGAGCAGGGCGGTCACCAGGAGCGCGGCGACGAAGGCGAGGACGACGAGCTGGACGGAGCTGATGACCCGCATCAGCACCCAGACCGTGCCGGCCAGGACGAGCAGCCGCCAGCCCGCCTCGCCGGCGACGCGCAGGCCCCACGGGATGGCGGAGACGGGGTCGGGCCGGGCGGGGACGGCGGGGGCGTAGGCCGGCGGGGCGGGCACGGTACGGCTCTCGGCCACGTCGACGGCGGCCTCGGCGGCGGGTACGGCGTACCCCGCGCCGGC
>NZ_BNBS01000088.1 GCF_014656075.1 Streptomyces hydrogenans | reverse complement strand
GCCGGCCGCGCCGGGGCCGCCGGGCAGACGACCGCCGGGGGCGTTGCCGCCCTGCGGGGCCGCGCCCTGGGCGCCGGGACCGGCCTTGGGGGCCGGCTTGCGGCCGCCCTGGGCGACGTCGACCGGGAGCATGACGAGCGCGGTGGTGCCGCCCGAGTCGGACGGGCGCAGCTGGATGCGGATGCCGTGTCGCAGGGACAGGCGGCCGACCACGAAGAGGCCCATGCGGCGGGAGACGGAGACGTCCACGGTGGGCGGCGAGGCGAGCCGCTCGTTGATCGCCGCGAGGTCCTCGGGGGAGAGGCCGATGCCGGTGTCGTGGATCTCGACCAGCACGCGGCCGTCGGGCAGCGCGTGACCGGTGACCCGGACCTTGGTCTGCGGGGAGGAGAACGAGGTGGCGTTCTCCAGCAGCTCGGCGAGGAGGTGCACGAGGTCGTTGACGACGCGGCCGGCGACGTCGGTCGCCGGGACCGCGGCCAGCTCGATGCGCTCGTACTGCTCCACCTCGGAGGCGGCGGCGCGCAGGACGTCGACCAGCGGGACCGGGCGGGTCCAGCGGCGGCCCGGCTCCTCGCCGGCGAGGACGAGGAGGTTTTCGCCGTTCCGGCGCATACGGGTCGCGAGGTGGTCGAGCTTGAAGAGCGAGGAAAGCTGGTCCGGGTCGGCCTCGCGGGACTCCAGCTCGGAGATGAGCGAGAGCTGACGCTGGATGAGGCCCTGGGAACGGCGCGAGAGGTTGGTGAACATCGCGTTGACGTTGCCCCGGAGGAGGGCCTGCTCGGCGGCGAGGCGGACGGCCTCGCGGTGCACGTCGTCGAAGGCCGCGGCCACCTGGCCGATCTCGTCCCGGGAGTGCACGCCGACGGACTCGACGGAGGTGTCGACGTCCTGCGGGTCGGACTCGGAGAGCTGCTTGACGAGCTCGGGCAGGCGTTCCTGGGCGACCTTGGTCGCGGTGTCCTGGAGCCGGCGCAGCGAGCGGATCATGGACCGCGCCACGACGAAGGCGCCGATGAGCGAGACGCCGAGGACGAGCAGGATCAGCGCACCGTTGATGATGGCCTCGCGCTGCGACTCCTGCCGCAGCTCACGGGCCATCGTCTCCATCTCGCCGAGGAGCTGGTTCTCGATGCGGCTCATGGCCGCGATCTTGGTCTCGTACTCGTCGGTGAAGTTGAGGTAGCCGCGCCTCGGGCCGCCCGGCATGGTCTCGTCGGCCTTGAGCACGCGCTCGGCGTACTTCTCGGCGTCGACGATGGTCGGGTTGCCGGAGTGCAGCGAGTCGGTGAGGTCGGTGGCGTCGCCGCCGGTCGCCTCGTAGATCGCCGTGAAGGACTTGAAGGCGTTGCTCTCGCCGTTGAGCGCGGCCTCGCCGTAGAGGCGGTCACCGGGCTGGATCCGGCCGGCGGTCTTGTCGCTGGCCGGCAGGGCGCCCGCGATGATCGCCTGCTGGATGGAGGCGTACTCCTTGGCGGACGAGAACGCGGCGAGCGCGCGGGTCCGCTTGATCATGTCCGGGTTGCTGGTCGCCTGGGCCATGTCCTGGGACAGGCTGAGCAACGAGCGGATGAGACGGCTGTACGCCTCGACCGTCACCGAGTGCGAGACGCCCTTCTTGTAGGCGCTCGTCCGGATGTTGTGGAGGTCGATGACCTGCGACGCGATCGTGTTGACGTTGGAGCGGATGCTCCGCAGCGCCTCGTCCTCCTCGCCGTTCGGGATGGCCCGGGTGGCGTCGAGGAAGGCGTCGTACTGGCGGTCGGTGCGGCGGCGCGGGTTGGCGACCTGGTAGTCGCTGACCGGGCGGCCGTTGGCGAGCGGACCGGCGGACAGGTCGCGCTCGGCCTGGAGGGCCTGGGCGAGCGCGGTCGCCTCGCGGGTCAGCTTGGTGAGCAGCTGCATGTGGTCGAGCTGCTGCATGTCCTGGAGCGACTCGCTGATGCGGATGCCGCCGAGGCTGGTGGCAGCGACCACGGGGAGGGTCAGCAGGGCCACCAGGCGGGTGGAGATGCGCCAGTTGCGGAGCGCTATTCGCGGGCCGGTGGAGTTCTCGGGCGCCGAGGGCGTGCCGCCCTTGCCGTCGCGTGCGGAGCCGGCCGCGCCGGTCTGCTCGCCGGGCGCGGCGGACGGGCCGGAACGGCGCGCGGAGCCCTCGCCGGACTCGCCGTTCGGCCGCTGGCCCTTGCTCTGGGGCTTGCCCTGGACCCTGCCCTGGCCGCCCTGACCGGGCGCCTGCTGGGTGGAGTGCGGGGCCGCGGGACCGCGATCGGTCCCGGCACGCGGTTCCTGCTCGGACGGAGCGTCCGCGCGGCCCTTGCGAGCCTGGGCGGAGCCCGCGCCATCCCTCTTGAAACGTCCCTGCACTAGCGTCGCAACCTCTGGACCAGGCGTCCTTCCGGGTGGAACCGGAGCGGACGGTGTCGGCGTCGTCGGGACGCGTCGGTGCGCCCCAGGTGGTCGTCGGTGACCGGCGCAGATCCCCCTTTCCCGCCACTCGGCCGGCGCTGCGTTGCGCCCCCTGCGTGCCGGCGTCGAACCCGCGGCGGTGCGTGGAATTCCAGCACAGTGCCGGAACTCCAACAAGGGCTGCGGTCTGTACCGCAGAGGGGATGACCTGCTGTGCGCGGGAGGTCACGGGGTGTAGAAGATGATCAGGGAGGTTTCGGACTTTTACCCTCCAATGACCTGGCGCCCCCGAGTGTCCCAGTAGCGATGATCAGGAGCGGAATGGCGGGTTCAGTGGCGGAATGTCCCTTTCCGTGACCTGACATGCCCGTCCGTAATGACCGGAAAATCCACCCAGTGGTGAGCAAACTCACACCGGAATGGATGTCTCAGCCATGCATTCGAAGGGAACGCCTTGATTTAGCCTGACGCTTTACACCATTCTCGCGCCCGCACGGGCGCCCGTCCCGGAACAAGGTCTGCCAGCGCGATGACTGCACCCACGCCCGCCACCACGGCCAACCCGCGTCGTTCCACCCTCGCCCACCTCTCGGACGCCGCCGACCTCGGCCGCGGCGCCACCCCCGAGTACGCGGCGCAGCTCCCCGACGCCACGGCCAACCCGCGCCGCACCGTCCTCATGCAGGCCCCCGCGCCCTACGTGCCGGCCTACCTCGCCGAGGCCTGACCGGGCCCCCTCCGCCGTCCGCCACCGGCGATATCCGCCGGTCGGCCGCCCCGCGCCGCGTTAGCCTGGAGCGTCAGACTCCAGCCAGTACCAAGTGAGGGGCGACAGCACTCGTGCGCATCGCCAGATTCTCCATCGACGGCAATGTCGCCTTCGGCGCGGTCGAGGGCGAGGGGACCGTCGAGTCCGGCGGCCTCGTCCTCGACATCATCAGGGGCATCCCGTACACCGACTTCGAGCTCAGCGGCACCAAGGTCCCGCTGAGCAAGGTACGGCTCCTGCCGCCGGTGCTCCCCAACAAGGTCGTGGGCATCGGCCGCAACTACGCGGAGCACGCCAGGGAACTCGGCAACGAGGTCCCGGAGGTCCCGGTCGCCTTCTTCAAGCCGACCACCTCCGTCATCGGCCCCGGTGACGCCATCGAGTACCCCTCCTTCTCCAGCGAGCTGCACCACGAGGCCGAACTCGCCGTGGTGATCGGCCGCATGTGCCGCGAGGTGCCCCGGGAGCGCGTCAAGGACGTGATCTTCGGCTACACCTGCGCCAACGACGTGACCGCCCGCGACGTCCAGAAGCGCGAGGTCCAGTGGGCCCGCGCCAAGGGCTTCGACACGAGCTGCCCGCTGGGCCCCTGGGTGGAGACCGACCTCGACCCGAGCGACCTGGCCGTCCAGGCCACGGTCAACGGCGAACAACGCCAGCTCGGTCGGACGAGCGACATGATCCGCTCCATCGAGGACCTGGTCGTCCACATCTCCGAGGCCATGACGCTGCTCCCGGGCGACGTCATCCTCACCGGCACCCCCGCCGGGGTCGGCCCCCTCAACGTCGGCGACGAGGTCGCCGTCACCATCGAAGGCATCGGCACTCTCACCAACAGGGTGATCAAGCGTGGCTAACGCGAACATCCGCGTCCGTTTCTGTCCGTCCCCGACCGGCAACCCCCATGTGGGTCTGGTCCGCACCGCCCTCTTCAACTGGGCCTTCGCCCGGCACAACCAGGGCACGATGGTCTTCCGCATCGAGGACACCGACGCGGCCCGCGACTCCGAGGAGTCGTACGACCAGCTGCTCGACTCGCTGAAGTGGCTCGGCCTCGACTGGGACGAGGGCCCCGAGGTCGGCGGCCCGCACGCCCCGTACCGCCAGTCGCAGCGGATGGACATCTACAAGGACGTCGCCGAGAAGCTGCTCGCCGGCGGGTACGCGTACCACTGCTACTGCAACACCGCCGAGCTGGACGAGCGCCGCGAGGCCGCCCGCGCCGCCGGCAGGCCGTCCGGCTACGACGGCCACTGCCGCGAGCTGTCCGCCGAGCAGGTCGCGGCGTACGAGGCGGAGGGCCGCGAGCCGATCGTCCGCTTCCGGATGCCCGACGAGGCCATCACCTTCACCGACCTGGTCCGCGGCGAGCTCACCTTCACCCCGGAGAACGTGCCGGACTACGGCATCCTCCGGGCCAACGGCGCCCCGCTCTACACCCTGGTCAACCCGGTCGACGACGCCCTGATGGAGATCACCCACGTCCTGCGCGGCGAGGACCTGCTCTCCTCCACCCCCCGCCAGGTCGCGCTCTACAAGGCGCTGATCGAGCTGGGCGTCGCCAAGGAGATCCCCGCCTTCGGCCACCTGCCGTACGTGATGGGCGAGGGCAACAAGAAGCTCTCCAAGCGCGACCCGCAGGCGAGCCTCAACCTCTACCGGGAGCGCGGCTTCCTCCCCGAGGGCCTGCTGAACTACCTGTCCCTCCTCGGCTGGTCCTTCTCGGCCGACCAGGACATCTTCACCATCCCCGAGATGGTGGCGAAGTTCGACATCGCGGACGTCAACGCCAACCCGGCCCGCTTCGACCTCAAGAAGGCCGAGTCCATCAACGCGGACCACATCCGCATGCTGGACGTGAAGACCTTCGCCGAGGCGTGCGAGCCCTGGCTCCGCGCCCCGCACGCCCCCTGGGCGGCCGAGGACTTCGACCGCGCGGCCTGGGAGCGGATCGCCCCGCACGCCCAGACCCGCCTGACCGTCCTCTCCGAGATCACGGCCAACGTCGACTTCCTCTTCCTGCCCGAGCCGGTCTTCGACCAGCCCTCGTGGGACAAGGCGATGAAGGGCGAGCCCGCGGCCCTCCTGACCACCGCCCGCGAGAAGCTGGTGGACGCCGACTGGAACGACCCCGAGTCGCTCAAGAACGCGGTCCTGGCCGCCGGCGAGGCCCACGGCCTCAAGCTCGGCAAGGCCCAGGCCCCCGTCCGCGTCGCCGTCACCGGCCGCACGGTCGGCCTGCCCCTCTTCGAGTCCCTGGAGATCCTGGGCAAGGAGAAGACCCTGGCCCGCGTCGACGCGGCCCTGGCGAAGCTCGCCGCGTAACCACGCGCCCCGCACACCACGGGGGCGGCGGCCGGATCCCTTCCGGCCGCCGCCCCCGTCGTCGTACCCGCCCCCTAGGGTCGCCTCATGCCCATGACACCACCCGACTTCGCCCACTGGTTCACCCCCGGAGCCGTCGTCCCGACCGAGGACAAGAGGGACGTCACCTTCGACGTCCGGGAACTGGGGGAGATCGGCCTGCCCACCGGCGAGCTCGTCGCCTGCGACCCGATCGTCCACCTCTGCGACGACGACGAGCGGCCCGCGCCCTTCGCCGTCACGGTCCCGCCCGGCCGCTACCGCGTCCAGATCGCCGAGGCGTCCTTCACGTACCCGTACGACCACACCGTGAACGCCGCCGCCCGCCTGGTGATCCGCGACACCCCGGTGGCCCGCTGGGAGCCCGCCCTGGTCCCGGGCGAGGCGACTCCCGAGGACGACTGCTTCGGCTACGGCGTCGACGCCGGCCTCGGCAGCTTCCTCGACACCGCCGCCCACCACTCCTTCCCGGGCACGGACGACGAGAAGGGCGTCATCTGGGAGGTCCTGGACTCGCCCCGGAGCCCGGGCGCCTTCCTCGCCGAGGGTGAGAACGGCCACACCATCGCCGTCTTCGTCTCCGGCTGGGGCGACGGCCTCTACCCGACCTGGGTCGGGCGCGACGCCGACGGCGAGGTCGCCTGCTTCGTCACCGACCTGCGCCCCTTCCGGTTCGCCAAGGTCCTCTGAAACCGCTCCCGGCGGGCCCGCCGGGAGCGTACGGTCGGTTCCATGACCATCCGGGCCGTCCTCTGGGACGTGGACGACACGATCTTCGACTACGCGGGAGCCGACCGCACCGGGATGCGCGCCCACCTCACCGCCGAGGGCCTCACCGGGCTGCACGGCACCGTCGAGGACGCCCTGCGCCGCTGGAAGGAGCTCACCGAGCTGCACTGGCGGCGCTACGAGGAGGAGCCGGCGGGCAGCTGGCAGGACCAGCGCCGCCACCGCGTCCGCGACTTCCTGGACCGCCCGGCCCTGACCGACGCCGAGGCCGACGCCTGGTTCGGGCGGTACGTGACCCACTACGAGGCCGCCTGGGAGCTCTTCCCCGACGCCCTGCCCGTCCTGGACCTGCTCGCCCCCGACTACCGGCAGGCCGTCCTGTCGAACTCCAGCATCCACGCCCAGGAGCCCAAGCTGCGGGCCCTCGGCGTCCGCGACCACTTCGAGGCCGTCCTGTGCGCCGCCGAGCTCGGCAGCGCGAAGCCGGCCGCCGCGGCCTTCCACGCCGCCTGTACGGCGCTCGGCCTCGCCCCGCACCAGGTGGCGTACGTGGGGGACCGGCCCGACATCGACGCGCTGGGCGCCCAGGAGGCCGGGCTCCACGGCATCTGGCTGGACCGCTCCGGCGCCGGCGAGCAGCCCGGCCTGCGGCGCATCACCGACCTCCACCAGCTCCCCCCGCTGCTCCGCGGGGATACCCGTTTTGGAGCACCGTCCACCTTCGGGTAATGTTCTTCCTGCGCCGAGGGGAACAAGCCGAAAGGCAAGAACCCGCAAAGCGCAAGCCGAGCAAGATCCCCCATGGTGGGGATGGCGCCCCGGTGGCCTATGGTGTAATTGGCAGCACGACTGATTCTGGTTCAGTTAGTCTTGGTTCGAGTCCAGGTAGGCCAGCTCGCAGAGCTCATCTGCAAACCGTGGATGGCATCCACAAAGCCCCCGTTGTGTAGCGGCCTAGCACGCCGCCCTCTCAAGGCGGTAGCGCCGGTTCGAATCCGGTCGGGGGTACAGATCCTTCCCGCGGGATCACCTGGGTAGCTCCCGGTGAACCCGATGCAGGATCGCTAGGGCCCCCGTTGTGTAGCGGCCTAGCACGCCGCCCTCTCAAGGCGGTAGCGCCGGTTCGAATCCGGTCGGGGGTACGACGCTGGTCTAACCACGTATTGGTCTATGGTGTAATTGGCAGCACGACTGATTCTGGTTCAGTTAGTCTAGGTTCGAGTCCTGGTAGACCAGCTCGGGTCTGCGGCGGAAACGCCTGCGAGATCCAAAGCCCCCGTTGTGTAGCGGCCTAGCACGCCGCCCTCTCAAGGCGGTAGCGCCGGTTCGAATCCGGTCGGGGGTACGCGACATGAAGAAGCCCTTCCCTTCGGGGGAGGGCTTCTTCGCTATTCCCGACGCGCCCCGCCGGACGCGGACACAACTCCGGCCCACCGCTGCGGCGTTGGAGCGGCGGGCCGGGGAACGTACAGGTGAACAGAGGAAGCGGGATCAGCCGTTGCGGCGCAGGGCCTCGCTGAGGCGGGCGGCGGCGTCGATGACCGCCTGCGCGTGCATCCGGCCGGGGTGGCGCGTCAGGCGCTCGATCGGACCCGAGACCGACACGGCGGCCACCACGCGGTTCGAGGGGCCCCTGACGGGCGCGGAGACGGACGCGACGCCCGGCTCGCGCTCACCGATCGACTGGGCCCAGCCGCGGCGCCGTACGCCCGACAGGGCCGTCGCCGTGAAGCGGGCGCCCTGGAGGCCGCGGTGCAGCCGCTCGGGCTCCTCCCAGGCCATCAGGATCTGCGCCGACGAGCCGGCCTTCATCGTGAGCGTGGAGCCCACCGGGACCGTGTCCCGCAGACCGGACAGCCGCTCGGCCGCCGCCACGCAGATGCGCATGTCGCCCTGGCGCCGGTAGAGCTGCGCGCTCTCGCCGGTGACGTCGCGCAGATGCGTCAGCACCGGGCCCGCCGTCGCCAGGAGGCGGTCCTCGCCGGCCGCCGCCGCGAGCTCCGAGAGCCGCGGGCCGAGAATGAAACGGCCCTGCATGTCGCGGGCGACCATCCGGTGGTGTTCCAATGCCACGGCCAGACGGTGGGCCGTGGGTCGTGCGAGTCCCGTCGCCGCGACCAGTCCTGCGAGGGTGGCCGGACCGGACTCCAGGGCGCTCAGGACAAGGGCTGCCTTGTCGAGAACGCCTACGCCGCTAGAGTTGTCCATGCAACGATATTCGCGTCTCACTCTGTGAAACGCAAGTTCAATTTTCCGAGGAACTTGTCACTCTGGTGAGGCGGCCGCACAACGGACCGCGAAACGGTCTCTAGTGGTGCCGGCGCAGCCGCCGGCCGGAGGGAAAGCGATGGGTAGGACACTCGCGGAGAAGGTCTGGGACGACCACGTCGTCCGGCGCGCCGAGGGCGAGCCCGACCTCCTCTTCATCGATCTTCACCTGCTGCACGAGGTGACCAGCCCCCAGGCCTTCGACGGTCTCCGCCAGAACGGCCGGCAGGTGCGGCGCCTCGACCTCACCATCGCCACCGAGGACCACAACACCCCCACCCTCGACATCGACAAGCCGATCGCCGACCCGGTCTCCCGCGCCCAGCTGGAGACCCTGCGCAAGAACTGCGCCGAGTTCGGTGTCCGGCTCCACCCGCTCGGCGACGTCGAGCAGGGCGTCGTCCACGTGGTGGGACCGCAGCTGGGCCTGACCCAGCCCGGCATGACCGTGGTCTGCGGCGACTCCCACACCTCCACGCACGGCGCCTTCGGCGGCCTGGCGTTCGGCATCGGCACCAGCCAGGTCGAGCACGTCCTGGCCACCCAGACGCTGCCCATGGCCCGCCCGAAGACCATGGCCATCACGGTCGACGGCGAGCTGCCCGCCGACGTCACCGCCAAGGACCTGATCCTCGCCGTCATCGCGCGGATCGGCACCGGCGGCGGCCAGGGCTACGTCCTGGAGTACCGGGGCTCGGCCATCGAGAAACTCTCGATGGAGGGCCGCATGACCATCTGCAACATGTCCATCGAGGCCGGTGCCCGCGCGGGCATGATCGCCCCCGACGAGACCACCTTCGCCTACCTCAAGGGCCGTGCCCACGCCCCCGAGGGCGAGGACTGGGACGCCGCCGTCGCCTACTGGAAGACGCTGCGGACCGACGAGGACGCCGTCTTCGACGCCGAGGTCGTCATCGAGGCCGCCGAGCTGGCGCCGTTCGTCACCTGGGGCACCAACCCCGGCCAGGGCGCCCCGCTTTCGGCGAACGTCCCCGACCCGGCTTCGTACGAGGACCCCTCGGAGCGCCTCGCCGCCGAAAAGGCCCTGGAGTACATGGGGTTGACCGCCGGCCAGCCGCTGCGCGACATCAAGGTCGACACCGTCTTCGTGGGCTCCTGCACCAACGGCCGCATCGAGGACCTGCGCAACGCCGCCTCCCTGCTGGAGGGCCGCCAGGTCGCCGACGGCGTCCGCATGCTGGTCGTCCCCGGCTCCGTCCGGGTCGCCCTGCAGGCCGTCGAGGAGGGCCTGGACAAGGTCTTCAAGGCCGCCGGCGCCGAATGGCGGCACGCGGGCTGCTCCATGTGCCTGGGCATGAACCCCGACCAGCTGGCCCCCGGTGAGCGCTCCGCGTCCACCTCCAACCGCAACTTCGAGGGCCGGCAGGGCAAGGGCGGCCGCACCCACCTGGTCTCCCCCCAGGTGGCCGCCGCCACCGCCGTCCTCGGCCACCTGGCCTCCCCGGCCGACCTGTCCGACGCCGTCACCACCGCGGGGGTCTGAGGAACCATGGAAGCTTTCACCACGCACACCGGCCGCGCCGTCCCGCTGCGCCGCAGCAACGTCGACACCGACCAGATCATCCCGGCGCACTGGCTGAAGAAGGTCACCCGCGACGGCTTCGAGGACGGCCTCTTCGAGGCCTGGCGCAAGGACTCCGAGTTCGTCCTCAACCGCCCCGAGCGGCAGGGCGCCTCGGTCCTGGTGGCCGGCCCCGACTTCGGCACCGGCTCCTCCCGTGAGCACGCCGTCTGGGCGCTCCAGAACTACGGCTTCAAGACGGTCATCTCGGCCCGCTTCGCCGACATCTTCCGCGGCAACTCGCTGAAGAACGGTCTGCTGACCGTGGTCCTGCCCCAGGCGACCGTCGACGCCCTCTGGGAGCTGACCGAGGCCGACCCGACCGCCGAGATCACCGTCGACCTGGAGGCCCGCAAGGTCCTGGCGGCCGGGATCGACGCCGACTTCGAGCTCGACGAGAACGCCCGCTGGCGGCTCCTGAACGGCCTCGACGACATCAGCCTCACCCTTCAGAACGAAGCCGACATCTCGGCCTACGAGGCGGCCAGGCCGTCCTTCAAGCCCCGTACAATTACGGCCTGAGCAGCGCTTTTCCAAGACTGCGCCCCCCACCCTCCGGTGGGGGGCGCAGTCGCTTGTTGAGACCCTGTCGGGCGACAACTCGCCCTAGATGGCACAATCGGTGCATGGAACGCGACAACCAACTCAAGCTCTACGAGGAAGTCGCCGACCGACTGAAAGAAGCGCACTCCCGGGTGCGCGCACTGCAAGTCCCGGAGGGCGTAAGGATGGCGCTGTCCCGGAAGCTGCTGGTCGTCACGGCCGCGGCGAAGCACGATCTCGCGGACGCGGCAACGCGTCTGGACCGGTTGATGAAGGACCTCGACGAGGGCCGATTCCCTGAAGACGACTGACACCAGGAACTCCGCAACGGCACTTCCACGTTGCGGCACTAGAGTGATTAGCCCGTTTCGTGTTTGATTTGCGGTATATACATGCCTAACGTGCGAAAAAGCTTGAACAGTTTCGTTCCGGCAAAGTCTCCGAAGGGGAAGACGTGAACAAGGCGCAGCTCGTAGAAGTGATTGCCGACAAGTTGGGCGGTCGCCAGCAGGCCGCCGAAGCCGTCGACCACGTGCTCGACGCCATCGTGCGCGCCGTGGTCTCCGGCGACCGGGTCTCGGTCACGGGCTTCGGCTCGTTCGAGAAGGTCGACCGTCCCGCCCGCTACGCCCGCAACCCGCAGACGGGTGAGCGCGTGCGGGTCAAGAAGACCTCCGTTCCGCGCTTCCGCGCGGGTCAGGGCTTCAAGGACCTGGTCAGCGGCTCGAAGAAGCTCCCCAAGGGCGGCGAGGTCTCCGTCAAGAAGGCCCCCAAGGGCAGCCTGACCGGTGGCGCCTCCGCCACCGTCAAGAAGGCCGCGGCCAAGAAGGCCACCACGGCCAAGAAGGCCGCCGCCAAGAAGGCCACGCCGGCCAAGAAGACCACCGCCGCCGCCACGAAGAAGGCGACCCCGGCGAAGAAGACCACCACCGCCGCCGCGAAGAAGACCTCCGCGGCCACCAAGAAGACGGCGGCGGCCGCCAAGAAGACCACCACCGCCGCCGCGAAGAAGGCCACCACGGCCACCACGGCCAAGAAGGCCGCCGCCAAGAAGACCGCCCCGGCCAAGAAGACCACGGCGAAGAAGGCGCCCGCCAAGAAGACCACGGCGCGCAAGACCGCCACGGCCAAGAAGGCCACCGCCAAGAAGTAGGACGGTCACCGCACGTCCGCCGGGCCGGGCTCCCGCTCACGGGAGCCCGGCCCGCGGCGCGTTCCCGCGGCCGTACGGGGGAGCGGCTCAGAAGGTCTGCAGCGTCACCAGCGTGATCCGCAGGCCCGCGCCCGAGGTGCCCGGCTCGGTCTCGATCCGCACCCGCTGACCCGGACGGAGCAGTCGCAGCCCGCCCGCGTCGAACGCCTCCGCCCCGAACTCCACCGGGGTGCCGTCGTCGAGCAGCACGCTGCCGCTGCGCTGCTCGGGGTCGTACGTGTACGCGGTCGCCTGCATGGGCCGCAGCCTATCCGGCCGCCGCCGGCCGCCGGGCCGACGTCCGCGGGCCGAGCCCCAGGAAGCCCGCAGCGGCCAGATCCTCCCCGGTGTCCACGTCCCGGCGGACGGAATCCACCCCGGCCAGCAGGATTTCCACCGCGCCCGACGACAAATGCCGAAGCCGCGACGGACCGCCGAATGCCGGTTCCAATTCCACCCCCGGCGCCGCCGAGAGGAATGTCGTACCTATTTCGGCGGCATCCGCGAGAAATGCCCTCGGGAATTGCCGGGCCGCCGCGAGCACCCGCGCCAGCTCCGCCGGACGCAGCGCCGGCAGATCCGCGTTCAGCGCCGCCACGCGCGCGTGCGGCCGCCGTGCCCGCACCGTCCGGGCCCCGTGCGCCAGCGCCGCGTTCAGCCCCGCCGCCGGGACGTCCGGCACGATCCGGGCCCCCAGCGCGGCCAACGCCCGGCCCGCCGCCGGATCGTCCGTGACCACCACCACGTCCCGTACCTCCGGACAGTCCAGGGCCGCCGCGACGGTGTCCTCGGCGAAGGCCAGGGCCAGCCGGGGCCGCAGCAGCTCACCCGCCGCGGGGGCCAGCCGGCTCTTCGCCAGGGCCAGGGGCTTCAGGGGTACGACCAGGGACCAGCCGTCGTCCGCATCCGTGTTCATCGCCGCCCATTCTGTCCCGCCCCGGCGGTACGGCCCCGGCCCCGGGGCGTACGGTGTCCTCGACAGAGCAGGAGCATGGGGCGACACTTGACCCCCTGCCAGCAAGACCCGGAGAAAGGTGCCCCGAGTGCCCCGCCGCAGAATCGGCTTCTGGTACCGCCTCGCGGCGGTCATCGCCAAACCCCCCCTGGTGGTTCTGTTCAAGCGGGACTGGCGCGGCACGGAGCACATCCCGGCCGAGGGCGGCTTCATCACGGCGGTCAACCACAACTCTTACCTGGACCCGCTCTCCTACGCGCACTACCAGTACAACACCGGCCGCGTGCCCCGCTTCCTGGCCAAGGCCGGCCTCTTCAAGGCCGGATTCGTGGGCACCATGCTCCGCAACACCGGCCAGATCCCCGTCTACCGCGAGACCACCGACGCCCTGGACGCCTTCCGGGCCGCCGTCGAGGCCATCGAGCGGGGCGAATGCGTCGCCTTCTACCCCGAGGGCACCCTCACCCGCGACCCCGACATGTGGCCCATGCAGGGCAAGACCGGCGCCGCCCGCGTCGCGCTGCTCACCCGGGCGCCCGTCATCCCGGTGGCCCAGTGGGGCGCCAACCTCGCGATGCCGCCGTACGCCAAGACCGACAAGTTCCGGCTCTTCCCGCGCAAGACGCTCATCGTGCAGGCCGGCCCGCCGGTCGACCTCTCCCGCTTCGACGGCCTGGAGCCCACCCCCGAGGTGCTGCGCGAGGCCACCGAGACGATCATGGCCGCCATCACCGCCCTCCTCGCGGAGGTCCGCGGCGAGCAGGCCCCCGCCGAGCCGTACGACCCGCGCCGCGCCCGCCTCGAGCAGCGCCGCAAGGCCGCCGAGGGAGGCGCCAAGTGACCAGGGCCGCCGTCTTCGGGAACGGTTCCTGGGGCACCGCCTTCGCCATGGTGATGGCCGACGCGGGCTGCGAGGTGAGCCTCTGGGGCCGCCGCCCCGCCCTCGCCGAGACCATCAACACCACCCGTACCAACCCGGACTACCTGCCCGGCGTCGAACTCCCCCGGGGCATCACGGCCACCGCCGACGCGGCCGAGGCCGCCGAGGGGGCCGACTTCGCCGTGCTCGTCGTCCCCTCCCAGACCCTGCGCGAGAACCTCGCCGCCTGGGCGCCCAAGCTCGGACCCGACACCGTGCTCGTCTCCCTCATGAAGGGCATCGAACTCGGTACGGCCAAGCGGATGAGCGAGGTCATCACCGAGGTCGCCGACGTCCCCGCCGAGCGCGTGGCCGTCCTCACCGGGCCCAACCTGGCCCGCGAGATCGCCGCCCGGCAGCCCGCCGCCGCCGTCGCCGCCTGCGTCGACGAGACGGTCGCCCAGCGGCTCCAGGCCGCCTGCATGACCCCGTACTTCCGCCCGTACACCAACACCGACGTCGTCGGCTGCGAGCTCGGCGGCGCGGTGAAGAACGTCATCGGCCTCGCCGTCGGCATCGCCAACGGCATGGGCCTCGGCGACAACTCCAAGGCCACGCTCATCACCCGCGGCCTCGCCGAGACCACCCGCCTCGGCCTCGCCATGGGCGCCGACCCGCTCACCTTCTCCGGCCTCGCGGGCCTCGGCGACCTCGTCGCCACCTGCTCCTCGCCGCTCTCCCGGAACAACACCTTCGGCACCAACCTCGGCCGCGGGATGACCCTCCAGGAGGCCGTCGAGGCCACCCGGCAGACCGCCGAGGGCGTCAAGTCCTGCGAGTCGGTGCTCGATCTGGGCCGCCGGCACGGCGTCGACATGCCCATCACCGAGACCGTCGTCTCGATCGTCCACGACGGCAAGCCGCCGACGGTCGCCCTCAAGGAACTGATGTCGCGCAGCGCCAAGCCCGAACGGCGCTGAGCCGACCCGCGTCCGGCCGACACCGCTGGTCCGGACGCGCGGAGCGGCACGCGGGGCGCTCAGGAGTTCGGACACCGCAAGGTACGCTCATCGCGATATGAGCGAGAACACCCAGAGCCCCCGCAAGCCGCGCGTGGCCGTCGTCTTCGGCGGACGCAGCTCCGAGCACGCCATCTCCGTCGTCACCGCCGGCGCCGTCCTCAAGGCGATCGACCGGACCAAGTACGACGTGCTGCCCATCGGCATCACCCGGGAGGGGCGCTGGGCGCTGACCGCCGACGCCCCCGAGCGGATGGCGATCGCCGAGCGCTCCCTGCCGGACGTCGCCCAGCTCGCCGAGTCGGAGACCGGCGGCGTGGTCCTCCCGGTCGACCCGGCCAGCCGCGAGGTCGTCCTCCACGAGCCCGGCTCCCTGCCGCAGGCCCTCGGCGAGGTCGACGTCGTCTTCCCCATGCTCCACGGCCCCTACGGCGAGGACGGCACCCTCCAGGGCCTCCTGGAGCTCTCCGGCATCCCGTACGTCGGCGCGGGCGTCCTCGCCTCCGCCGTCGGCCAGGACAAGGAGTACATGAAGCGGGTCTTCGTCTCCTACGGCCTGCCCGTCGGCCCGTACGAGGTCATCCGGCCGCGCGAGTGGGACCGGAACCCGGCCGAGGCCCGCAAGAAGATCGTCGAGTTCGCCGCAGACCACGGCTGGCCGCTCTTCGTGAAGCCCGCCCGGGGCGGCTCCTCCGTCGGCATCACCAAGGTCGACGACCTCTCCGGCCTCGACGACGCCGTCGAGGAGGCCCGCCGCTACGACCCGAAGATCATCGTCGAGGCGCTGCTGCGCGGCCGCGAGATCGAGTGCGGCGTCCTGGAGTTCGAGGACGGCCCGCGCGCCAGCGTGCCCGCCGAGATCCCGCCGGTCACCGACCACGACTTCTACGACTTCGAGGCCAAGTACATCGACTCGGCCTCCGGTCTGGTGCCCGCCCCGATCGGCGACGAGGCCACCGCCGAGGTCCAGCGCCTCGCCGTCGCCGCCTACGAGGCCGTCTCCTGCGAGGGCCTGGTCCGCGCCGACTTCTTCCTCACCGAGGACGGCGAGTTCGTCATCAACGAGATCAACACCATGCCCGGCTTCACCCCGATCTCCATGTACCCGCGCATGTGGCAGGAGAGCGGCGTGAGCTACCCCGAGCTGGTCGACCGGCTCATCCAGGCCGCGCTGACCCGCTCCACGGGCCTGCGCTAGCGCCGCACGGGCCCGGTCGGGGAGACCGGGCCCGCGGCACGGCCTAACGGCACTCGGGCTCCAGGGCGCACGGCACCGCCCGGTCCACCGGGGCGGCCAGATCGACCAGCGGCGCGATGTCGTGGGCGTACCGCTCGTCCAGGGCGATCTCGACGTACGTCTTCCGGTACACCGAGGTGAAACGGGGTCCGCCGGTCTCCGGCTGCTCCAGCATCCAGCGGACGTTCTCGGCCGAGACGGCCCGCGCCTGGGGATCGCTCATCTTTTCGGGCCGGGAGACCCCGCAGCGCAGTACGATCGCTCCGTCACCCCACCCGGCGGTCAGCTCCGAGTCGGGGGACGGATCGCTCCGCTCCTGCCCCGCCACGGTGTCCGGGAGCTCCTTCGCCAGCGCACGGCAGAGCGCCGCCTCCGCCGCGGGCGGCGTCGGCACCGGTACCGACGCCTGGGCGCCGGCGGAGCAGCCGGTGACGGCCAGCAGCAGGGCGGCGGCCGAGGCGGGCAGGCCGAGAGGCCGGTGGGAAGAGGTCACCGGCCAAGGGTAGACGGGGGCTACAGATGGACGACCGGGCAGGTCAGGGTGCGCGTGATGCCGTCCACTTGCTGGACCTTCGCGACCACCATGCGGCCGAGCTCGTCGACCGTGTCGGCCTGGGCCCGCACGATCACGTCGTACGGTCCGGTCACGTCCTCTGCCTGGATCACCCCCGGGATCTTGGCGATGGTGTCGGCGACGGTCGACGCCTTGCCCACCTCGGTCTGAATCAGGATGTACGCCTGTACCACGGAACCTCCAGGGCGGCCACGAGGATCTTGTGGGAGAAAGAGACGCCACGGTACCGCGTCGCCGTTGGCCGCGGGGAGACCCGCGCCCACCGGGGCGCCCGGGGTGTGGCGTACACAGGACAGAAGTTGACGGTCAACTTGACGGTACCCAGCACGGTGACGGCCCGCGACCCGCGGCGCGAGCGGACACTCCGCCGACCGCCGGCCGGCACGACGACACGAGGTGAGACGCGGTGAAGGGCACAGTCGGAGAACTGGGCGAGTTCGGGCTCATCAAGGAGCTCACGTCCCGGCTCACCTCCACCCCGGCGGTACGGATCGGGCCCGGCGACGACGCCGCCGTGGTCTCCGCCCCGGACCGGCGCGTGGTGGCCAGCACGGACATCCTGCTCGAAGGACGTCACTTCCGCCGCGACTGGTCGACGGCCTACGACGTCGGCCGCAAGGCCGCGGCGCAGAACCTCGCCGACATCGCCGCGATGGGCGCGGTCCCCACCGCGCTCCTCCTCGGCCTCGTCGTGCCCGCCGAGCTCCCGGTCACCTGGCCCACGGAACTCATGGACGGGCTGCGCGACGAATGTCAGGTCGCGGGCGCCGCGGTGGTCGGCGGAGACGTCGTCCGCGGCGACACGATCATGGTCTCCATCACCGCCCTCGGCGACCTCCGCAACGCCGACCCGGTCACCCGGGGCGGCGCCCAGCCCGGCGACGTCGTCGCCTACACCGGCTGGCTCGGCTGGTCCGCCGCGGGCTACGCGGTCCTCTCCCGGGGATTCCGCTCCCCGCGCGCCTTCGTCGAGGCCCACCGCCGCCCCGAACCGCCCTACCACGCGGGTCCGGCCGCGGCCGGACTCGGCGCCACCGCCATGTGCGACGTCAGCGACGGCCTCATCGCCGACCTCGGGCACATCGCCGAGGCCAGCAACGTCCGCATCGACCTGCGCTCCGGACTCATCGACATCCCCGGCCAGATGCACGACATCGGCCAGGCCGTCGGCGTCGACCCGCTCCAGTGGGTCCTCACCGGAGGCGAGGACCACGCGATCGTCGCCACCTTCCCGCCGGACGTGAAGCTGCCCGCCCGCTGGAAGGTCATCGGCGAGGTCATCGCCCCCTCCGCACTGCCCCAGGTGACCGTCGACGGCGCCCCCTGGCACAGCGTCGGCGGCTGGGACCACTTCGGGGAGACCGAGTGACCACCCGGCCGCCCCTGGTGCTGACCGTCGCCGGATCCGACTCCGGCGGCGGCGCGGGCATCCAGGCCGACCTCAAGGCCATGCTCGCCCTCGGCGTCCACGGCATGAGCGTCCTCACCGCCGTCACCGCCCAGAACTCGCGCGGGGTCCACGGCGTCTGGGAACTCCCCGAGGAGGCGGTCCGCGCCCAGTACCGGGCCGTCGTCGACGACATCGGCGTCCACGCCGTGAAGACCGGCATGCTCGCCACCGCCCCCCTCGTCGAGACCGTCGCCGAACTCCTCGCGGACACCGACGCGCCCGTGGTCGTCGACCCGGTCGGCGTCTCCAAGCACGGCGACCCGCTGCTCGCCGCCTCCGCCCTGGAGTCCGTACGGAAACGGCTGCTGCCGACCGCGACCGTCGCCACGCCCAACCTGGACGAGGTGACGCAGCTCACCGGCGTGCGCGTGGAGCGGGAGACCGACATGAGGACCGCCGCCGAGGCCGTCCTGGCGTACGGACCGCGCTGGGTCCTCGTCAAGGGCGGCCACCTGCCCACCGGCGCCGAGGCGGTCGACCTGCTCACCGACGGCACCGAGGAACACTGGCTGCGCGCCCCGCGCCACGACAACCGGCACACCCACGGGACGGGCTGCACGCTCGCCTCGGCGGTCGCGGCCGGCCTGGCGCGCGGCCTCGCCGTGCCGGAGGCCGTACGGGAGGCGAAGGCGTACGTCACCGGGGCCATCGCCGCCGGCTTCGCCCTGGGGGAGGGGATCGGGCCCGTGGACCACGGATGGGCCCTGCGCCGCTGACACGACGAAGGGCGGGTCCGGCCCCCGAGGCCGGATCCGCCCTTCGTCACGCAGGCAAGGCAAAAGGCCGGTTCACCGAGGTGAACCGGCCTTTCAAGGCAACCGCAGGGGCTGCGCTACGACTGAAACGTCGCGATTAGCGCGAGACCTTGCCGGCCTTGATGCACGAGGTGCAGACGTTGAGCCGCTTCGGCGTCCGACCGACCACGGCACGCACACGCTGGATGTTCGGGTTCCAGCGACGAGACGTACGGCGGTGCGAGTGCGAAATGTTGTTGCCGAAGCCCGGCCCCTTGCCGCAGACGTCGCAGTTGGCAGCCACGGGTCACTCCAAAGACTTCAGATTTACAGTGAGATCCGGCGCACCGGAATCAGGAGTCTGAAGTGGCTTGCCGGGGATGGCCCGACGAGTGCCGGGCAACCGAAGCAGCATACAACGACCGCTCCGGTGGAACGAAACTACCACGGTCCGGCCCACCCCCGTCCCGGCCCCCGGGTCCCGGAGGCCCCGGTCTACCCTGCGGTGAGCTGCACCGCCGAAGGAGGACCCCCGTTGTCGCGAGCCCCGCAGCCCTTCGACCACGCCGTCCGGAGTGACGAGCGTCTCGTCCTCGACGCCGAGGCGGTCCGGGCCTGGAGCGCGCGGACGGCCGAGGCGCTCGGCCGCGAGCGGGCCGCGATCGACGCCATCAACGTCTTCCCGGTCGCCGACGGCGACACCGGCACCAACCTGTACCTGACCGCCGACGCCGCCCACCGGGCCGTCGAGGCCGTCTTCGCCGCCCCCGGAGCCACCGGCGACCGGGCCCCCGACACCGCGGACGCCGTCCGGGCCATGGCCCACGGCGCGCTCCTCGAAGCCCGCGGCAACTCCGGCACCATCCTGTCCCAGCTGCTCCGCGGCATGGCCGGAGTGCTCGCCGAGGGCGCCGACGGCGACCACCTCGCCCGGGCCCTGGCCACCGCCGCCTCCTCCGCCCGCGCGGCCGTCGCCCACCCCGAGGAGGGCACCATCCTCACCGTCGCGGCCGCCGCCGCGACCGGCTGCCGGGACGGCGGGACCCTCCCGGACGTGGCCAGGAGGGCCTACGAGGGGGCCAGGACGGCCCTGGAGGCCACCCCGGGCCAGCTGGCCGTGCTGGGCGCCGCCGGGGTCGTGGACGCCGGGGGACAGGGCCTGGTGGCCGTCCTCGGCGCGCTGCTGGAGACGGTGACCGGCACCGCTCCGGAAGCCCTCCCGCCGTCCCCGGCCCCCGCCCCGGCCGCCGCCGGTACGACGGAGAGCTGCGGGCCCGGCGGCGAGGGGCCCGGCTACGAGGTCCTGTACCTCCTGGAGGCCGGGGACGCCGCCGTCGAACTCCTCAAGGCCCGGCTGGACGCCCTCGGCGACTCCCTCGTCGTCGTCGGCGGCGACGGGCTCTGGAACGTCCACGTCCACGTCGACGACGCGGGCGCCGCCGTCGAGGCCGGCATCGAGGCCGGCCGCCCGCACCGGATCCGCGTCACCCACTTCGCCGCCGCCCCCGCCCCGGAACCCCACCGCGCGGACGAGGCACCCGCCCACGCGCGCGGGGAACGGGCCCACCGGGCCGTCGTCGCCGTCCTCCCCGGCGAAGGACTCGCCGGACTCTGCGCCGAGGCCGGCGCCACCACCGTCCAGGCCCGGCCCGGCGAACCGCCCGCCGGCGACGACCTCCTCGCCGCCGTCCGCCGCGCCCACGCGCGCGAGGTGGTCCTCCTGCCCAACGACACCGACCTGCGGGCCGCCGCCGCGACCGCCGCCGAACGGGCCCGCGCCGAGGGCATCCGGGTCGCGCTCATCCCCACCCGCGCCGCCGTCCAGGGCATCGCCGCCCTCGCCGTCCACGAGCCCGACCGCAGCTTCGACGAGGACGTCGTCGCCATGACCGCCGCGGCCGGCGCCACCCGCTACGCCGAACTCGCCGTCGCCGAGCGCCAGTCCTTCACCAGCGCCGGCGTCTGCCAGGCCGGCGACGTCCTCGGCCTCATCGAGGGCGACGTCGCCGTCATCGGCCAGGACCTCACCGACACCGCCCGCACCGTCCTCGACCGGATGCTCCAGGCCGGCGGCGAACTCGTCACCCTCGTCGTCGCCGACAGCGCCCCGCCCGGGCTCGCCGCCACCCTGGAGACCCACGTCCGGCGCGGCTACCTCGCCGTCGACACCGTCACCTACCACGCGGGCGAGGGCGCCCCGCCGCTGCTCATCGGCGTCGAGTAGCCGGACCGCCCGGAGCGTTGTCCACAGGGGTCGCGCCGACTGTCGGCCCCGTGGTGTGCAATGGGACGCGTGCCCGCGCTCGACGAACCCCTCAAGAAGTCCCTCGGCCCCGCCACCGCCAAGGTCATGGCCGAGGCCCTCGACCTGCACACGGTCGGCGACCTCCTCCACCACTACCCCCGGCGCTACGCGGAGCGGGGCGAGCTGACCACCCTCTCCGACCTGCCGCTCGACGAGCACGTCACGGTCGTCGCCCAGGTCTCCGACGCCCGGGTGCACACCTTCAACGGCGCCAAGGGGCGCGGCCAGCGCCTCGAAGTGACCATCACCGACGGCTACGGCCGGCTCCAGCTGGTCTTCTTCGGCAAGGGCGTCCACAAGCCCCACCACGACCTGCTGCCCGGCACCCGCGCGATGTTCTCCGGCAAGGTCTCGCTCTTCAACCGCCGCCTCCAGCTCGCCCACCCCGCCTACGAGCTGCTGCACGGCGACGCCGACAGCGAGGCCGTCGGCACCTGGGCCGGCGCCCTCATCCCGATCTACCCGGCCACCACCAAACTGGAGTCCTGGAAGATCGCCAAGGCCGTCGACGCCGTCCTGCCCAGCGCCACCGACGCCGTCGACCCGCTCCCGCCCGCCCTGCGCGAGGGCCGCGGCCTCGCCGAACTCCCCGACGCCCTGCGCCTGGTCCACCGCCCCCGCACCAAGGCCGACGTCGCCGCCGCCCGCGAACGGCTCAAGTGGGACGAGGCCTTCGTCCTCCAGGTCGCCCTCGCCCGCCGCCGCCACGCCGACACCCAGCTCTCCGCCGTCCCCCGCCGCCCCGCCGAGGACGGCATCCTCACCGCCTTCGACGCCAAGCTCCCCTTCACCCTCACCGACGGCCAGCGCAAGGTCTCCCGCGAGATCTTCGACGACCTCGCCACCGCCCACCCCATGCACCGCCTCCTCCAGGGCGAGGTCGGCTCGGGAAAGACCATGGTCGCCCTGCGGGCCATGCTCGCCGTCGTCGACGCCGGGGGGCAGGCCGCGATGCTCGCGCCGACCGAGGTGCTCGCCCAGCAGCACCACCGGTCGGTCACCGAGATGATGGGCGAGCTGGCCGAGGGCGGGATGCTCGGCGGGGCCGACCGGGCCACCAAGGTCGTGCTGCTCACCGGCTCCATGGGCACCGCCGCCCGCCGGCAGGCCCTGCTGGACCTGGTGACCGGCGAGGCCGGGATCGTCATCGGCACCCACGCGCTCATCGAGGACAAGGTCAAGTTCCACGACCTCGGCCTCGTCGTCGTCGACGAGCAGCACCGCTTCGGCGTCGAACAGCGCGACGCACTCCGCAGCAAGGGCAAGCAGCCGCCGCACCTGCTGGTCATGACCGCCACCCCGATCCCCAGGACCGTCGCCATGACCGTCTTCGGCGACCTGGAGACCTCCGTCCTCGACCAGCTCCCGGCCGGCCGTTCCCCGATCGCCAGCCACGTCGTCCCCGCCGCCGACAAGCCGCACTTCCTCACCAGGGCCTGGGAGCGGGTCCGCGAGGAGGTGGAGAAGGGCCACCAGGCGTACGTCGTCTGCCCCCGGATCGGCGACGACGTCGACCAGGCGGCCGACAAGAAGGCCGGCAAGCGCAAGCCCTCCGCCGAGGACGAGGCCGAGAAGCGGCCCCCGCTCGCCGTCCTCGACGTCGCCGAGAAGCTCGGCGCGGGCCCCCTCGCCGGGCTCCGGATCGCCGTCCTGCACGGGCGCATGCACCCCGACGACAAGGACGACGCCATGCGCCGCTTCGCCGCCGGCGAGCTCGACGTCCTCGTCGCCACCACCGTCATCGAGGTCGGCGTCAACGTGCCCAACGCCACCGCCATGGTGATCATGGACGCCGACCGCTTCGGCGTCTCCCAGCTCCACCAGCTCCGCGGTCGGGTCGGCCGCGGCTCCGCCCCCGGACTCTGCCTGCTCGTCAGCGAGATGCCCGAGGCGAGCCCGGCCCGGCAGCGCCTCGCCGCCGTCGCCGCCACCCTCGACGGCTTCGAGCTCTCCCGCATCGACCTCGAACAGCGCCGCGAGGGCGACGTCCTCGGCCAGGCCCAGTCCGGCGTCCGCTCCTCCCTGCGGGTCCTCGCCGTCATCGAGGACGAGGAGGTCATCGCCGCCGCCCGCGAGGAGGCCACCGCGCTCGTCCTCGCCGACCCGGACCTCGGCGCCCACCCGGGCCTGCGTACCGCCCTGGACGCCCTGCTGAGCGAGGAGCGGGAGGAGTACCTGGAGAAGGGCTGACCGAGCCCCCGGCCGGTGCGGCCATATCCTGGGGCGTACGCACTGGACGACGCAGGACGAGGATTCCGATGACCCGCGTGATCGCCGGCACCGCCGGCGGACGGCGCCTGGCCGTGCCCCCGGGCAACGGCACCCGCCCCACCTCCGACCGGGCGCGCGAGGGCCTCTTCTCCACCTGGGAGGCGCTCCACGGCATCGAGGGGGCCCGGGTCGCCGACCTGTACGCCGGCTCCGGCGCCGTCGGCCTGGAGGCGCTCTCGCGCGGCGCCGTGCACGCCCTGCTCGTCGAGGCCGACGCCCGCGCCTCCCGGACCGTCCGGGAGAACGTGCGCGCGCTCGGCCTGCCCGGCGCCGAGGCCCGGACCGGCAAGGCCGAGCAGATCGTCACCGGACCGGCCCCGGCGGAGCCGTACGACCTGGTCTTCCTCGACCCGCCCTACGCCGTCCCGGACGACGAACTGCGGGAGATCCTCCTCACACTGCGCTCGGGGGGCTGGCTGAGCGAGGATGCCGTCGTCACCGTGGAGCGCAGCACCCGAGGCGGCTCCTTCGGCTGGCCGGACGGCTTCGCACCACTGCGGTCCCGTCGCTACGGCGAGGGAACGTTTTGGTACGGTCGCGCCGCCTCTACGTGCGAAGACGCACGATGACCGGACCGGAGAGCGAGGGAACCAGGGTGCGCCGCGCCGTCTGCCCGGGGTCGTTCGACCCCATCACCAACGGACATCTCGACATCATCGCCCGCGCCTCCAAGCTGTACGACGTCGTGCACGTCGCGGTGATGATCAACCAGTCCAAGCAGGGCCTGTTCACGGTCGACGAGCGGATCGAGCTGATCCGCGAGGTCACCGCCGACTTCGGCAACGTCGAGGTGGAGTCCTTCCACGGCCTGCTCGTCGACTTCTGCAAGCAGCGGGACATCCCCGCCATCGTCAAGGGTCTGCGCGCGGTCAGCGACTTCGACTACGAGCTCCAGATGGCCCAGATGAACATCGGCCTGTCGGGCGTCGAGACGCTGTTCGTGCCCACCAACCCGACGTACAGCTTCCTGTCGTCCTCCCTGGTCAAGGAGGTCGCGGCCTGGGGCGGCGACGTCTCCCACCTGGTGCCCGCGCCGGTCCTCGGCCGGCTGACCGAGCGGCTCCGCCGGAAGTGACGCGCGGCCACCGCCGCTGACGCTCCGTCACCTGGTGTCGGACGGGCCACGACTGCCCTTACAGTCGTCCCGTCCGTCTCCATCCAGCTGTAGAGAGTGGCGAGCACCCGGTGGACGTGCAGAAGAAGCTCGACGAGATCGTCGCGACCGTACAAGGCGCCCGCTCGATGCCCATGTCGGCCTCCTGCGTGGTCAACCGCGCCGATCTGCTCGCCCTCCTCGCCGAGGTGCGGGACGCCCTGCCGAACTCCCTCGCCCAGGCCCAGGAGCTCATCGGCGGCCGCGAGCAGATGGTCGAGCAGGCCCGCCAGGAGGCCGAGCGGATCATCGAGGCCGCCCACGCCGAGCGCGGCACGATCGTCTCCGACACCCAGATCGCCCGGCAGTCCCAGGAGGAGGCCGACCGGATCCTCTCCGAGGCCCGCCGGGAGGCCGAGGAGGTCCGGGCCGAGGCCGACGAGTACGTCGACTCCAAGCTCGCCAACTTCGAGGTCGTCCTCAACAAGACCATCGGCTCCGTCGACCGCGGCCGCGAGAAGCTGCTCGGCCGCGGCCCCGGCCTGGACGAGCACGGCTACGCCGACGAGGACGCCCCCGAGTACAGCGCGGACCCGCAGACGCTGATCGCCCGCGCCGACGAGTACGTGGACGCCAAGCTGGGCGCCTTCGAGGCGGTGCTCTCCAAGACCCTGGAGGCCGTCGGCCGCGGCCGGCAGAAGCTGCACGGCCGGATCGCCACCGACGCCCTCGGCGAGCACATGGCCGCCCAGGACGGCCTCGGCCAGTCGGTGCACACCAGCGACGCCGACTACCTCGCCGGCCTCGCGGAGCTGGCCGACCCGGAGCCCGCCGCCCCGGTCGCCGCCCCCGCCCCGGTCGCCGCGCAGATCCCGGCCCAGCAGGACCCCTACGGCTACCAGCAGCCCCAGCAGGTGGACCCGTACGGCTACCAGCAGCAGGACCCGTACGCGTACCAGCAGCCCCAGCAGGCCGACCCGTACGGCTACCAGCAGCAGGACCCGTACGGGTACCAGCAGCAGCCCCAGGTCCAGCAGCAGCCGGCCGCGCTCGACGAGACCAGCTTCTTCGACACCGGCATGATCGACCTGGAGCAGCTGCGCCGCTACGAGCAGGGCCAGCAGTAGCTCACGGGGCCGGATTGGGCCCTGGGCGAAGCGTCCAGTATCCTGGCTCTTCGGTCGCGTGTATGTCCGCGATCCCTGCTGCCCGCAAGCGGCAGCCCCCGTGAACTTGCGACGCGAACGATCCGAAAGCAGGAAGAACCCTGAGCACGCGCCTCGACCACCGCAACCCCCTCGTGTTCGACACACACGAGCTGGGGCGGCGTCCCGGTGCCCTCCAGCGGATCTCCCGTACGGTCGACGCGCCCGTCGATCTCGGCGTCGCCGGGGTCGTCGGAGTGCCCGAGGGCGCTCCGGTGGAGATCGAGCTCCGACTCGAGTCGGTCATGGAAGGGGTGCTTGTCACAGGCACCGCCCGTGCATCGGCCGAGGGGGAGTGCGTAAGGTGTCTGGAGCCCGTCGAGCTGGAGCTCGACGCGGACTTCCAGGAGATGTTCTCGTACCCCGACTCCGACGACCGGGGCCGTGTCAAAGCGGTCGCGGACGACGAGGACGATGAAGACGAGAGCATGATCCCCCTCGAGGACGGCATGTTCGACCTCGAACCCGTGCTGCGTGACGCCGTGGTGCTCGCTCTGCCGATGCAGCCGGTGTGCCGGGAGGACTGTGCGGGTCTGTGTTCCGACTGCGGACTCAACCTGAACGACCACCCCGACCACCACCACGACGCCACCGACATCCGTTGGGCGGCACTGCAGGAACTCGCCGGTTCGCTGGGAGCCGACGAGAAGGACAACATGAGCGACGCCGCTACCGGTGTCGACGAGAAGCAGGAGAAGTAGCCGTGGCTGTTCCGAAGCGGAAGATGTCGCGCAGCAACACGCGCCACCGCCGGTCGCAGTGGAAGGCTGCGGTCCCCACCCTGGTTTCGTGTGAGCGTTGCCAGGAGCCGAAGCTGCAGCACATCGCGTGCCCGAGCTGCGGCACCTACAACAAGCGCCAGGTCCTCGCGGTCTGAGCGGGCTGGTGAGGGGCACGATGTCTGACAACATCAACAGCGCCTCGTCCCACACGCTTCTGGAAGGGCGGCTCGGGTATCACCTCGAGTCCGCCCTTCTGGTGCGTGCGCTGACCCACCGCTCGTACGCGTACGAGAACGGCGGTCTGCCCACCAACGAGCGGCTGGAGTTCCTCGGGGACTCCGTGCTCGGCCTGGTGGTCACCGACACCCTCTACCGCACCCACCCCGATCTGCCCGAAGGCCAGCTGGCCAAGCTTCGGGCCGCGGTGGTCAACTCGCGTGCGCTGGCGGACGTCGGGCGCGGCCTCGACCTGGGCTCCTTCATCCGGCTGGGCCGGGGCGAAGAGGGCACGGGCGGCCGGGACAAGGCATCCATCCTCGCCGACACCCTCGAAGCGGTGATCGGCGCGGTCTATCTCGACCAGGGTCTCGACGCGGCGTCCGAGCTGGTGCACCGGCTCTTCGACCCGCTCATCGAGAAGTCCTCGAACCTCGGTGCGGGCCTGGACTGGAAGACCAGTCTCCAGGAGCTCACCGCGGCCGAGGGGCTCGGTGTGCCGGAGTACCTCGTCTCCGAGGAGGGCCCGGACCACGAGAAGACCTTCACTGCTGCCGCCCGCGTCGGTGGTGTCTCGTACGGCACCGGCACCGGCCGCAGCAAGAAGGAAGCGGAGCAGCAGGCCGCCGAGTCCGCGTGGCGCGCGATCCGCGCGGCCGCGGACGAGCGCGCGGCGGCGGCCAAGGCCGCCGCCGACGCCGGGGCGACCGGCGAGGCCGAAGCGCAGGACCGGACGGACGGGGCCACCCCGGCCACCGCCTGACGCCCTCGCGCCGACCACCTCCCGCATCCTTCAGCGGAGACTCACCGCCCGCCCCCGCCAGGGGCGGGCGGAGCTGTTTCCGGGGAGGGCCGTGCTCCGGCGGAGGCCGTGGGAGGGCGTCTCCGGGGCGGGCCCGGCCGTCGCCGGGCGGCGGTAGGCTGCGAGGACCACCGTCCCGTACCCCTCCGGAGGATTCCCGTGCCCGAGCTGCCCGAGGTCGAGGTCGTCCGGCGCGGACTGGAGCGCTGGGTCGCCGGACGGACCGTGGCCGGCGTCGAGGTGCTCCACCCCCGGGCCGTACGGCGCCATCCGGCGGGCGGCGCGGACTTCGCGGCCCGGCTGGCCGGCCACCGCTTCGAGCCGGCCCGGCGCCGCGGCAAGTACCTGTGGCTGCCGCTCGCCGACACCGGCACCTCGGTCCTCGGCCACCTCGGGATGAGCGGGCAGCTCCTGGTGCAGCCGGAGGACGCCCCGGTCGAGAAGCACCTGCGGATCCGCATCCGGTTCGACGACACGGCCGGTACGGAGCTCCGCTTCGTCGACCAGCGCACCTTCGGCGGGCTCTCGCTGCACGACACCGCCCCCGACAGCGTCGACGGACTTCCGGACGTCATCGGGCACATCGCCCGCGACCCGCTGGACCCCGCCTTCGACGACGGCGCCTTCCAGGCGGCGCTCCGGCTGCGGCGCACGACGATCAAGCGGGCGCTCCTCGACCAGTCGCTGATCAGCGGCGTCGGCAACATCTACGCCGACGAGGCGCTGTGGCGGGCGAAGCTGCACTACGACCGGCCGACGGCCACCCTCACCCGCCCGCGCTCCGCGGAGCTCCTCGGCCACGTCCGCGACGTGATGAACGCGGCGCTCGCCGCCGGCGGCACCAGCTTCGACAGCCTCTACGTGAACGTGAACGGCGAGTCCGGCTACTTCGACCGCTCGCTCGACGCCTACGGGCGGGAGGACGAGCCCTGCCGCCGCTGTGGCACGCCGATGCGCCGCCGCGCGTGGATGAACCGCTCCAGCTACTTCTGCCCGCGCTGCCAGCGTCCGCCGCGCGTCTGACCGGTCAGCCGGCGGGGGCGGCGCGCCCGGAGTCGTACGCCTCCCGCGCCGCGACGACCTCCGGCATCCGCCCCTCGACCAGGGTGATCAGCCCGACCAGGCGCTCGGCGACGTCCCGTCCGAGCGGGGTCAGCCGGTAGTCGACCCGGGGCGGGTTGACCGGCTGCGCGTCGCGGTGCACGAGGCCGTCCCGCTCCAGCGCGTGCAGGGTCTGCGCCAGCATCTTCTCGCTGACGCCGTCGACCCGGCGCCGCAGTTCGTTGAAGCGGAAGGACCCCTCGTACAGGGCGCCCAGGGTGAGGCTGCCCCACCGCCCCGTGACGTGCTCCAGCGTCACCCGCGAGGCACACCCCCGCGCGAAGACATCAAAGGCGAGATCGTCGGTCATACCCCCCACGGTAACCGCGGGGGGTGCCGGTTCAGTAGCCGAAGTCCTGGGTCCACCACGGG
Organism: Streptomyces hydrogenans; assembly: GCF_014656075.1. Lineage (GTDB taxonomy): Bacteria > Actinomycetota > Actinomycetes > Streptomycetales > Streptomycetaceae > Streptomyces > Streptomyces hydrogenans. Next base: position 4,898 of record NZ_BNBS01000088.1, on the reverse strand, counting down.
CCGCCGTCGGCGAAGTGGACGCCGACGCCGAGGGTGGTGAAGTCGCAGTTCAGGATGTTGGCGCGGTGGCCGTCGCTGTTCATCCAGGAGACCATCACGGCGGTCGCGTCGACCTGGCCGCGGGCTATGTTCTCGCCGCCGAGGCCGCTGACGCCGGCCGCCTGGGCGCGGGTCCAGGGGGAGGCGCCGTCGGGGTCGGTGTGGTCGAAGAAGTTCCGGGCGGCCATGTCGGCGCTGAAGGCGCCGGCCAGCCGGGCGAGGTCGTCCGAGGGCCGGATGGGGGAGCAGCCGACCTTGCCGCGCTCGACGTTCACCAGGCGCAGCACCTCGGCCTCGGCGGCGTCCGCGCGGTCGGCGGTGGAGCCCGCCGCCGTCGCCTCCTCGGCCGGGGCCTCGGTGGTGGGGGCGGGCTTCGGGGCGGCCTGCGTGGTCGCCGGGGCCTCGGTGGACGGCTTCGGCTTCGGCTTCGCCGGGGCGGTGGTGGGCGCGGGGGCCGCGGTGCGGGTCTTCGACGGCGTCGGGGTCGGCTTCGCGGTCCTGGTCGGGGTGGGCTTGGCCTTGGGGGAGGCAGGGGCCGCGGACTTCTTCGGGGCCGCGGCCGTGCCCGTGCCGGAACCGGTCGACGGGTCGGCGGGCGTGCGGGTCGCCCCGCCCTGCGTGGTCAGCTCCGGGGTCTGCCGGGTCTCCGTGGCGGTGGGCCTGCTGCTGCCCACGCTGCCGGCGGTGAGGGTCTCCCCGCCGGGGAGGAGTCCGGTGGCGACCGCGACGGCGCCGACGGCGACCGCCGCCGAGGCGCCGATCAGTCCGGTGCGGACCGGGCGCCGCTTGCGGCGGGCACCCCCGTGACCGCGGTCGGCGCCGGTCGCGTAGTCTGCCTCGGCGGGCGTGGCGCCGGAGCGACGGTGGCGTCCCATCGGCCTGCCTCCCTGAGCTGGCTCTGTGCTGGATCTTCGAAGCGGGATTCTCGAAGCTGGATCTTTGCGGCCTTTGCTTTCGGCATGCTCTCCGTGGAGCGTCACGCTGCGTACGGACGGCCGAGGGGCGTGCACCCGTGCGGGTGAGGCGCATTCCGTCGGACTGTACGCCATGGGAAGCCGCCGCGACGTGCTGTTCGGGCAATCCGCCCGCTAGCGTGCAGCCATGAGTGACGACGTACGGATGACCGCCTGGGTGCGCGGACGGGTACAGGGAGTGGGCTTCCGCTGGTTCACCAGGGCAAACGCTCTGGAGATCGGCGACCTCAGCGGCTTCGCCCTCAACCTCGACGACGGCCGGGTCCAGGTCGTGGCCGAGGGCCCGAGTGACAATTGCCACCGTCTTCTCGACTGGCTGCGGACCGGTGACACGCCCGGCCGCGTGGACGGTGTCACCGAGATATGGGGCACACCCCGCGGCGGCTACGACGGCTTCGCCATCCGCTGACCCGCACCTCCCGGACCCCCGGCCGGCCCGCCCTCCGAAGACCCCCGGCGGGCGCCGGCCGGAGGGCGGGTTTCGGGCCGGTGAACAGGAGAACCCCCTGGTGGTTGCCAAGATTCGACACTCGTGCAAGGCTTCCCGGGTAAGGATGATCGCCACGCCCCGGGGCAACGGGTCGAGAGGCGCCGCCGCCTGCGACGCGGCCGCGAACTCCCCGTGTGCCGCACCGATCGGGGCGTGATCGTGTTGACCGTCAAACTTTTTGGTGAGACTCTGGAAGCCCCGCGCACCTTAGCTGTGTGGCAGTAGAACACCGGCACGACTCAGGTACTGCCGAGCACCGCGGGTGCGAATCCATCCCTCACGACCCACACCGCAATCGGTCGGTCACTCAGTGTGGAGGACCACTCATCATGGCAAAGGCGCTTCTCGGTTACGTCGGCGGCTCCGACCCGCGACTCCTCGCCGAGATGCGACGGCTTCAGCAGCGCGTCCAGGATCTGGAATCCGAGCTCGTACGGATCCAGACCGAGAACGACGCGCTCGCCGCTGCCGCCGCTCATCAGGGCGAGTCGCTGCTCGACCGCATCGACCTCGACGTACCCCAGGCAGAGCCTGCGCTCACCTGACACCCACCGTCTCACGGGCTCAGGTGAGAACAGCTGAATAGGCAAGGGGCGCTTCGGCGTCCCTTCTTTTCTTCACCCCGCGACCGTCCCCCCGAGGACCGTCGCCTCCTCCGCGACCCCTTCTCCACTTCGCGGACACCTCTCGTCCCCCCGGTGTCACACCCCTCCTCACCCGAGGGTCTGCCCTGCGCGATCACCGGCGAAACGCGACGCCCCGGGTAGAGTCCCGAGCGTGCACCTCAAGGCCCTGACGCTCCGCGGATTCAAGTCCTTCGCCTCCGCCACCACGCTCAGGTTCGAGCCCGGCATCACCTGTGTCGTCGGCCCCAACGGCTCCGGCAAGTCCAACGTCGTGGACGCGCTGTCCTGGGTCATGGGGGAGCAGGGCGCCAAGTCGCTGCGCGGCGGCAAGATGGAGGACGTCATCTTCGCCGGCACCACCGGGCGGCCCCCGCTCGGCCGCGCCGAGGTCTCGCTCACCATCGACAACTCCGACGGCGCCCTGCCCATCGACTACGCCGAGGTGACGATCACCCGGATCATGTTCCGGGGCGGCAGCAGCGAGTACCAGATCAACGGCGACACCTGCCGGCTGCTCGACATCCAGGACCTCCTCTCCGACTCCGGCATCGGCCGCGAGATGCACGTCATCGTCGGCCAGGGACAGCTCGACTCGGTCCTGCACGCCGACCCGATGGGCCGGCGCGCCTTCATCGAGGAGGCCGCCGGCGTCCTCAAGCACCGCAAGCGCAAGGAGAAGGCGCTGCGGAAGCTCGACGCGATGCGGGCCAACCTCGCCCGCGTCCAGGACCTCACCGACGAACTGCGCCGACAGCTCAAGCCGCTCGGCCGGCAGGCCGCCGTCGCGCGCCGCGCCGTCGTCATCCAGGCCGACCTGCGCGACGCCCGGCTCCGCCTCCTCGCCGACGACCTCGTCGCCCACCAGCGGGCCCTGCACGCCGAACTCGCCGACGAGGCCGCCCTCCTGGCCCGGAAGGAGGCCACCGAGGAGGAGCTGGCCACCGCCCTCGCCCGCGAGGCCGCGCTGGAGGCCGAGGTCCGCGCCCTCGCCCCCCGCCTGGAGCGCGCCCAGCAGAGCTGGTACGCCCTCTCCCAGCTCGCCGAACGCGTCCGCGGCACGATCTCCCTCGCCGACGCGCGCGTGAAGAGCGCCACCGACGCCCCCGCCGAGGAGCGCCGGGGCCGCGACCCCGAGGACCTGGAGCGCGAGGCGGCCCGCGTCCGCGAACAGGAGGCCGAGCTGGAGGCCGCCCTGGAGGCCGCCGAACGGGCCCTGGAGGACACCGTCGACCACCGGGCCGAGCTGGAGCGGGCCCTCGCCGCCGAGGAACGCCGCCTCAAGGACGCCGCCCGCGCCCTCGCCGACCGCCGCGAGGGCCTCGCACGGCTGCACGGCCAGGTCAACGCCGCCCGCTCCCGCGCGGCCTCCGCCCAGGCCGAGATCGACCGCCTCGCCGCCGCCCTCGACGAGGCCGCCGGCCGGGCCGTCGCCGCCCAGGAGGAGTACGAACAGCTCAGGGCCGAGGTCGACGAGCTCGACGCCGCCGACACCGAGCACGCCGAGCGCCACGAGGAGGCCCGCCGGGCCCTCGCCGACGCCGAGACCGCCCTCGCCGCCGCCCGCGAGGAGGCCGCCGACGCCGAGAGCCGCCGCGCCGCCACCCGCGCCCGGCACGACACCCTCGCGCTCGGGCTCCGCCGCAAGGACGGCACCGGCGCCCTGCTCTCCGCAGGTCTCACCGGGATCCTCGGCCCGGCCGCCGAACTCCTCACCGTCGCCCCCGGCCACGAGGTCCCCGTCGCCGCCGCGCTCGGCGCCGCCGCCGACGCCCTCGCCGCCGACGGACCCGCCGCCGCCGTCGAGGCCCTCCGCCTGCTGCGCAAGCAGGACGCGGGCCGGGCCACCCTGATCCTCGCCGCGCCCGCCGGCGCCGACCCCGCCCCGCGCCCCCTGCCCGCCGGCGCGGTGGCCGCAGCCGCACTGGTCTCCGGCCCCGACGCCCTGCTGGCCTCCGTCCGCCGGCTGCTCGACGGGATCGTCGTCGTCGACGGCCTCGACGAGGCCCGCGACCTCGTCCGCGCCCACCCCGGCCTCACCGCCGTCACCGCCGACGGCGACCTCCTCGGCGCCCACCACGCGCAGGGCGGCTCCGCCGGCGCGCCCAGCCTCCTCGAAGTCCAGGCCCAGGTGGACGAGGCCGCCGCCGAGCTGGCGGAACTGGCCGTCCGGTGCGAGGAGTCGGCCCGCGCCAAGGAGGAGACCGCCGAGCGCCGCCGGGCCGCCGCCGCCCGCGCCGAGGAGCTCGACGCCGTCCGGCGCGCCGCGGAGAAGGAGAAGTCGTCCGTCGCCCAGGCCCTCGGCCGGCTCGCCGGCCAGGCCAGGGGAGCGGCCGGCGAGGCCGAGCGGACCGCCGCCGCCGTCGCCCGCGCCCAGGAGGCCCTCGAACGCGCCCGCGCCGAGGCCGAGGAGCTGGCCGAGCGGCTGCTCGTCGCCGAGGAGGCCCCGGCCGAGGAGGAGCCCGACACCTCCGTCCGCGACCGCCTCGCCATCGACGGCTCCAACGCCCGCCAGACCGAGATGGAGGCCCGCCTCCAGGTCCGCACCCACGAGGAGCGGGTCAGGGGACTGGCCGGCCGCGCCGACTCCCTCGACCGCGCCGCCCGCGCCGAACGGGACGCACGCGCGCGTGCCGAGCAGCGCCGGACCCGGCTCCGCCACGAGGCCCGCGTCGCCGGCGCGGTCGCCGCCGGAGCCCGTACCCTCCTCGCCCACGTCGAGGTCTCGCTGGACCGCGCCGAGCGCGAGCGCGCCGCGGCCGCCGCCGCCCG
>NZ_BNBS01000087.1 GCF_014656075.1 Streptomyces hydrogenans | reverse complement strand
GGGGGCTCCGTAACGGTGCCCCCGCACCGTCCGGCGCGGCACCCGGCCCCGCCCGCCACCGGTGCGGGGCCGGACGCCGCCCCGGTCGAGACGACCACCCGGCTGCGGCCCATGCGCGTGCCCGCGTACGCGCCGCCGGAGACGCCGGTCGAGACGACCACCCGGCTGCGGCCGATACGGGAGCGGCGGCGGGGGAGGACCCTGGCCGTCGGCGCCTGCGTCGTGCTGGGGATCGGGCTGATCGGCGGGGCGCTCGCCGGGGTGTGGCTCGCCGCGTCCGGCGACGGGAAGCCCGCCGAACCCCCGGGGTACGCCGTCGCCAAGGAGCTCTGGCACAACGCGCCGGTCGACACCCTCTTCCCCCGCACCCTCACCGCCCCGCAGGCCGGCCCCGGCCCCTCCGCCCGCACCTGGACCCGCGTCGTCGTCGCCCCGGACGCCCCCTGCGCCGCCGCCTCCGTCGCCCCGAAGCTGCTCGCCGCCCTGCGCCCGCTCGGCTGCGAGCGGGTGCTGCGCGCCACGTACACCGACGCCACCGCCAGCAGCGTCCTCACCGTGGGACTCGTCTTCACCCGCGCCGACGTCACCGCCCAGCGGGCCCTGGACGGCCGCCGGCTCGCCACCCGCCTCGGCCAGGACGTCCCGCCCGCGCTGCCCGGCCCCGGAACCGTCGCCGCCGGCTTCGGCCCGGCGCAGCGCGCCGGCTGGTGGGTGGCCGCCCCCACCGACCTGCCCGTCGTCGTCACCGCCGTCTCCGGCTTCGCCGACGGCCGTGCCGTCGACCGCGCCGTCCCCGCCGACCAGGCGATGAAGAAGGACCGCGCGGACGCCGTCGCCCAGTCCGGGCTCGGCCACGAGGCCCTCGGCATCGCCGAACGGCTGGAGAAGCAGCTCCGCACCACCGCCCTGAACGCGGCGAAGGAAGAGGAACAGCGGTGACCCGCCCCCCTGCCCGCGGCCGCGCCCGCGCCGCCGCCCCCGCCGCCGTCCTGCTCGCCGCCGCCTTCTCCGTGCTCCCGGCCGCCGCGCCCGCCCACGCCGACGCCATCCGCGACCGCCAGTGGGGCCTCGACACCCTGCGCACGGAGGAGGCGTGGCGCACCACCAAGGGCGAGGGCGTCACGGTCGCCGTCCTCGACACCGGGGTCGACGCCGGCCACCCGGACCTCTCCGGTTCCGTCCTGCCCGGCCGCGACCTCATCGGCTTCGGCGCCGCCGAGGGCGACGAGCACTGGGCCCGCCACGGCACCGCGATGGCCGGCATCATCGCCGGGCACGGCCACGGCTGGGCCGACGACAGCGGGGTCCTCGGCATCGCCCCCGGCGTCCGGATCCTGCCCGTGCGGGTCATCCTCGAAGGCAAGGACAAGGCCCGCGAGCGGGCCCGCAAGACCCGCGGCACCGCCCTCGCCGAGGGCATCCGCTGGGCGGCCGACCACGGCGCCGACGTCATCAACCTCTCCCTCGGCGACGACTCGAAGTCCGCCCACCCCGACCCCGGCGAGGACGCCGCCGTCCAGTACGCGCTCGGCAAGGGCGTCTCCGTCGTCGCCTCCGCCGGGAACGGCGGCGAGAAGGGCGACCACATCTCCTACCCGGCCGCCTACCCCGGCGTCATCGCCGTCACCGCCGTCGACCGCTACGGCACCCGCGCCTCCTTCTCCACCCGCCGCTGGTACGCCACGGTCAGCGCCCCCGGCGTCGACATCGTCATCGCCGACCCCGACCGCAAGTACTACGAGGGCTGGGGCACCAGCGCCGCCGCCGCGTTCGTCTCCGGCGCCGTCGCCCTCGTCCGCTCCGCCCACCCCGACCTGACCCCCGCCCAGGTCAAGAAGCTGCTCGTCGACACCGCCCGCGACCGGCCCCGGGGCGGCCGCAGCGACGACAAGGGCTACGGCACCGTCGACCCGGCCGCCGCCATCGAGGCCGGGAAGGCGCTGAAGCCCGGCGACCCGAAGAACGCCACCGCCGGCCACCGCGGCCAGTACTTCGGCCCCGGCCCGCAGCCGGCCCCCGAGGAGAGCGGCGCCCCCGGCCTCCTCGCCCCCCTCGCCGGCGGCCTCGGCGCGCTCCTGCTGCTGACCGCCGTCGTCCTCCACCGGGCCGGACGCACCCGCTGACGGCCCGGCGGCCGGAGCCCCGGGCCCGGCCCGTTAGGCTCGGGGCGTGGAGCTCAAGAACATCCCCGACCCCGGTTTCTCCGACGACGACGGCACCGCCGACCCGGCGCTCGCCGCGGCCCTCGCGGCCTGGGCGGAGGACAGAACGGCCCACGGCCCCGTCCTGGAGGCCCTGCGCGGCGCCCGGCTCCTCGTCCCCGTCGTCGCCGTCCTCGGCGAGGTGGAGACCGACCCGGAGACGGGGCTGAAGCGGGAGAAGACCAGCGACATGGCGGTGCCGACGCTGACCGCGGGCGACCGGCGCGGCCTGCCCGCCTTCACCTCGACCGCCTCGCTCGCGCTGTGGGACCCGGCCGCCCGGCCCGTCGCCGTCCCGCTCCGGCAGGCGCTCGCCGCGCTCGTCCACGAGAAGGCCGACACCCTGGTCCTCGACATGGCGGGACCGGTGCCCTACCAGGTGACGGGCTCCGCGCTGCTGGCCCTCGCCGAGGGCCGCGCCGGCACCGACCCGCTGGACGACCCGGCCGTCCGGGACGCGGTCCGCGCCGCCCTCGCCGCCGACCCCGCCGTCCTCCGCGCCCACCTGGGCCCCGGCACCGCCGACGGCACCCTCGCCCTGGTCCTCGACGGGGACGCGGCCCCCGCCGAGGCCGCCCAGCGCGTGGCCCGCGCCCTGGCGGCCGACGAAACACTGAGGGCCCGCCTGGTGCGGGGCCTCGACCTGGCACTCCTGCCGGCCTCGGCCACCCCTCCGGGCGAGCCCTTCTACGTACGCGACTGACCGGCGCCGCGCACGGCGCCGGCCTCCGGTCCGGTGGCCGCGGCGCTCCGGGAACGACCCCGGGTCCCCGCGGCCCCTCGGGCCGGGTCCCGGCTCCTAGCCGAAGACCCGCCCCGTGTACTTCTCGCCCGGACCCTGGCCCGGCTCGTCCGGGACGAGGGACGCCTCGCGGAAGGCGAGCTGGAGGGACTTCAGGCCGTCCCGCAGCGGGGCGGCGTGGAAGGACGAGATCTCCGTGGTGCTCGCGTCGAGGAGGCCCGCGAGCGCGTGGATGAGCTTGCGCGCCTCGTCGAGGTCCTTGTGCGCGTCGCCCTCCTCGGTGAGGCCGAGCTTGACCGCGGCGGCGCTCATCAGGTTGACGGCGACGGTCACGATCACCTCGACCGCCGGGACCTCGGCGATGTCGCGGGCCATGGCCTCGAAGTCGGGATTGTCGCCGGAGGCGTCGGGGGCGGTCGTGGACTCGTTCTGGGGGGTCTCGCTCATGCCCCACACGATAAGCGGGCGGGCGGTTCGCGCCGACCGCCGGGTCCTGCTAACCTTGTGTAACGACCGGCCGGACACCTGTGTGCCCGGCCCACAAGTGGAGGCTCCGATCTCCCACCTGACCACCCTCACGGGTGGCGGGTCACCGGTCAGGTGGCGCCCATCGTTCCGTACGGACGATGGAGCCGCCCGATGTGCGCCCCGCGGTAGACCGTGGTGGTGCTCCGGTTTTCCGTGGAGCCCCGCCTGTGTTCCGTCCGGGGCATTTTTCATGTGCCGGCTCGGTTGGTCTCAGAACCAGATGTTGCGCGTCCGTCCGCCAGGCGGTCGTGTGGTGCTACCGAGGAGGATCCATCAGCGCCGAGCCCCGCATCAACGACAGGATTCGCGTTCCCGAGGTGCGACTTGTCGGACCCAGCGGCGAGCAGGTCGGGATTGTTCCGCTTGCCAAGGCCCTGGAGCTCGCACAGGAGTACGACCTCGACCTGGTCGAGGTGGCGGCGACCGCCCGCCCGCCCGTGTGCAAGCTCATGGACTACGGGAAGTTCAAGTACGAGTCGGCCATGAAGGCCCGTGAGGCGCGCAAGAACCAGGCGCACACGGTCATCAAGGAGATGAAGCTCCGGCCGAAGATCGACCCGCACGACTATGACACCAAGAAGGGTCACGTCGTCCGGTTCCTCAAGCAGGGCGACAAGGTCAAGATCACGATCATGTTCCGTGGTCGTGAGCAGTCCCGCCCCGAGCTTGGCTTCCGGCTCCTTCAGCGGCTGGCGGCGGACGTCGAGGAGCTTGGCTTCATCGAGTCCAACCCGAAGCAGGACGGCCGGAACATGATCATGGTTCTCGGTCCGCACAAGAAGAAGACCGAGGCCATGGCCGAGGCCCGCGAGGCCCAGGCCGCGCGCAAGGCCGAGCGCCAGGGCATCACCGCCGACGAGGCCCCCGCGGCTCCGGTCGAGGAAGCCCCGGTCGCCGAGGCCGAGGCCCCGGCCGACACCACCGAGGCGTGATCCGACGGGCTGCCATCCAGGCAGCCCCAGGCCCCGCCCGGAACCACCAAACGAAGAACTGACGCTCCCTGATGTCCGGTGCTCGCACCGGGGGAGCGCCACTGACGAGGAGATACGGCGCGATGCCGAAGAACAAGACGCACTCCGGTGCCAAGAAGCGCTTCAAGGTCACCGGCTCCGGCAAGATCCTGCGCGAGCGCGCCGGTAAGCGCCACCTGCTCGAGCACAAGTCGTCCAAGCTGACGCGTCGCCTCACCGGCAACGCGGAGATGGCCCCGGGTGACGCCGCCAAGATCAAGAAGATGCTGGGCATCTGAGCTTGATCTCCCGCCCTCGGCGACGAGGGCATCCGGCCAAGACCGGGTTCCATCCGTTTTTCGGGTCGTGTGAGGACCACCACGACCCCGCTGCAAGGAGTTAAAAGTGGCACGCGTCAAGCGGGCAGTCAACGCCCACAAGAAGCGCCGGGCGATCCTCGAGGCGGCCTCCGGCTACCGCGGTCAGCGTTCGCGCCTGTACCGCAAGGCCAAGGAGCAGGTCACCCACTCGCTGGTCTACAACTACAACGACCGCAAGAAGCGCAAGGGCGACTTCCGTCAGCTGTGGATCCAGCGCATCAACGCCGCTGCCCGCCAGAACGGCATGACGTACAACCGCCTCATCCAGGGTCTGAAGGCCGCCAACATCGAGGTGGACCGCAAGATCCTCGCCGAGCTGGCCGTCAACGACAGCAACGCGTTCGCCGCGCTGGTCGAGGTCGCGCAGAAGGCCCTCCCGGCCGACGTCAACGCCCCGAAGGCCGCCGCCTGATCTTCCAGGCCGCAGTGCTTCAGCCCGGACCCGCAGGCCTCGCGCCTGCGGGTCCGGCGCGTTGACCGCCCCGTACGGAATCCGACGAGACAGAGAGCCCCAGGCACATGTCCACCCCCGAGCTGATCTCCCCGCGTTCCCCGCGCGTCGTCGCCGCCCGACGGCTCGCCAAGCGCAACTTCCGGGGCAAGGACCGCCTCTTCCTCGCCGAGGGCCCCCAGGCCGTCCGCGAGGCCGTCGCCCACCGGGGCCCCGACGGCGCCCCCACCCTCGTCGAGCTCTTCACCACCGTCGAGGCCGCCGAGCGGTACGCGCCCATCGTCGAGGCCGCCCGTGCCGCCGGCGCCCGCGTCCACCACGCCTCCGACGCCGTCCTCGCCGAGGTCTCCCAGACCGTCACCCCGCAGGGCCTCGTCGGCGTCTGCCGCTTCCTCGACTCGCCCTTCGAGCGGATCCTCGCCGCGAAGCCGAAGCTGGTCGCCGTCCTCGCGCACGTCCGCGACCCCGGGAACGCCGGCACCGTGCTCCGCTGCGCCGACGCCGCCGGCGCCGACGCGGTGATCCTCACCGACGCCTCGGTCGACCTGTACAACCCCAAGTCGGTCCGCGCCTCCGTCGGCTCCCTCTTCCACCTCCCGGTCGCCGTCGGCGTCCCCGTCGAGCAGGCCGTCGCCGGGCTCCAGGGCGCGGGCGTCCGCATCCTCGCCGCCGACGGAGCCGGCCAGGACGACCTCGACGACGAGCTGGACGCCGGCACCATGGGCGGCCCCACCGCCTGGATCTTCGGCAACGAGGCGTGGGGGCTCCCCGAGGAGACCCGGGCCCTCGCCGACGCCGTCGTCCGCGTCCCCATCCACGGCAAGGCCGAGAGCCTCAACCTCGCCACCGCCGCCGCGGTCTGCCTGTACGCCTCCGCCCGCGCCCAGCGCCCCCGCCCCACCGCCTGACCCGCCCCGCGGCCGTACCGACCGTCGCGATCCGGCCACCCGGTGTGCCCTTCCGACTCCCGCCGGTCACCCTCGCCCAGTAGAGTGACGCACTCGGGGGCCCACTGCGGTACACGGAGGGGTGGGAGACGGGGATGACGGCCGGCACGGACAGTCCCGCACGGACCGCACGACACGGCGACGGGACGCGCGCGCCCGAGCCCTGGCCCGCGATCGACCCCGACGACCTGCCCGACGGTCTCGTCGTCGCCGACGAGCGGGGCCGCGTCGTCTGCTTCAACGCCGCCGCCAGCCGCATCACCGCCGTCCCCGGCGCCGAGGCGCTCGGCCGCCCGCTCGACCAGGCCCTGCCCCTGGAGGACCTCAAGGGGCACCGCTGGTGGAGCCTCACCGACCCGTACGGCGGCCTCGCCACCCGGCGCGGCCAGCCCGAGCGCAACCTGCTGCTGCCCGGCGGGCGCGAGGTCCTGGTCTCCGCCCGGTACGTCCGCGAGCACCCCACCGGACCCGTCCGCAGGGTCGTCGTCTCGCTGCGCGGCACCGAGGCCCGGCGCCGCTCCGAGCGCAGCCACGCCGAGCTCATCGCCACCGTCGCCCACGAGCTGCGCTCCCCGCTCACCTCCGTCAAGGGATTCACCGCCACCCTCCTCAGCAAGTGGGAGCGGTTCACCGACGAGCAGAAGCGGCTCATGCTGGAGACCGTCGACGCCGACGCCGGCCGCATCAAGCGGCTCATCGCCGAACTCCTCGACATCTCCCGGATCGACTCCGGCCGCCTGGAGGTGCGCCGCCAGCCCGTCGACATCACCGCCGCCATCGGCCGGCACATCCAGGTGCACACAACCGGCGGCCAGGCCCCCGACCGCTTCTTCGTCCGGACCCGGACCGGACTGCCCGCTCTCTGGGCCGACCCCGACAAGATCGACCAGATCCTCGGCAACCTCCTGGAAAACGCGGTGCGCCACGGCGCCGGAACCGTCACCATCGAGGTGGCGCCCCGCACCGCGGGCGACGACGGCACCGGCGAGGAGGGGACGGAGGTCACCGTGAGCGACGAGGGCCCGGGCATCCCCGAGGAGTCCATGAACCGCGTCTTCACCCGCTTCTGGCGCGGCAGCAAGCGCGGCGGCACCGGACTCGGCCTCTACATCGTCAAGGGCCTCGTCGAGGCCCACGGCGGCACCATCACCGTCGGACGCGGCCCGCGCGGCGGCGCCGAGTTCCGATTTATCCTGCCCGTCGGCGCCCCGGCCCATCTCGTCTGACGTCTCACCCACCGAGACCCGACGGGATCCAGAGCCACCGGGGCCCCCACGGGCTCATCCGCGTGTCCCCACCCCGTTAGACTCGACCTTTGGCACGTTTGCGCCCTTGTCGTCTGTCGTCGAACCGGGGTCGCCCCAGCCACGCCCAACGGAAGCACGGGAAGAGATGTCGGCACCCAATAAGTCGTACGACCCGGTCGAGGTCGAAGCCTTGAAACCGGAAGAGATCGAGCGCATGCGGGACGAGGCGCTCGCCGCCTTCGCGGCCGCCGGCGACCTCGACGCGCTCGCGCACGCCAAGACCGCGCACACCGGCGGCACCTCGCCGCTCGCCCTCGCCAACCGCGAGATCGGCGCGCTGCCCCCGCAGGCCAAGGCCGCGGCGGGCAAGCTCGTCGGCCAGGCCCGCGGCGTCGTCTCCAAGGCGCTCGCCACCCGCCAGGCCGAGCTGGAGGACGAGCGCGACGCGCGCGTCCTCGTCGAGGAGGCCGTCGACGTCACCCTGCCGTACGACCGCGTCCCGGCCGGCGCCCGCCACCCGCTGACCACCCTGATGGAGCGCGTCGCCGACGTCTTCGTCTCGATGGGCTACGAGGTCGCCGAGGGCCCCGAGGTCGAGGCCGAGTGGTTCAACTTCGACGCCCTGAACTTCGTGCCGGACCACCCGGCGCGGCAGATGCAGGACACCTTCTTCGTCCAGGGTCCGGAGGGCACCACGGGCGACGAGTCCGGTGTTGTGCTCCGCACCCACACCTCGCCGGTCCAGGCCCGCACCCTCATCGACCGGGAGCCCCCGGTCTACGTGGTGTGCCCCGGCCGCGTCTACCGCACCGACGAGCTCGACGCCACGCACACCCCGGTCTTCCACCAGATCGAGCTGCTCGCCGTCGACGAGGGCCTCACCATGGCCGACCTGAAGGGCACCCTCGACCACATGGTCCAGGCGCTCTTCGGCGCGGACATGAAGACCCGGCTCCGTCCGAACTTCTTCCCGTTCACCGAGCCGTCCGCCGAGATGGACATGCTCTGCTACGTCTGCCGCGGCGAGTCCGTCGGCAACCCCGACCGCCCCTGTCGCACCTGCGGCAGCGAGGGCTGGATCGAGCTCGGCGGCTGCGGCATGGTCAACCCGAAGGTGCTCATCGCCTGCGGCGTGGACCCGGAGAAGTACAGCGGCTTCGCCTTCGGCTTCGGCATCGAGCGGATGCTGATGTTCCGGCACAACGTGGAAGACATGCGAGACATGGTCGAGGGTGACGTCCGGTTCACCCGGCCGTTCGGGATGGAGATCTGATGCGGGTCCCGCTTTCTTGGCTGCGGGAGTACGTCGACCTGCCGGCGACGGAGACCGGCCGCGACGTCCAGGCCAAGCTCATTTCGGCCGGCCTCGAGGTCGAGGCCGTCGAGAAGCTCGGTGCCGGCCTGACCGGCCCGCTGGTGGTCGGCAAGGTCCTCACCATCGAGGAGCTGACGGAGTTCAAGAAGCCCATCCGCTTCTGCACCGTCGACGTCGGCCGGGCCAACGGCACCGGCGAGCCCCAGGAGATCATCTGCGGCGCCCGGAACTTCGCCGTCGGCGACAAGGTCGTCGTGGCCCTGCCCGGCGCAGTCCTCCCCGGTGACTTCCGGATCGCCGAGCGCAAGACGTACGGCAAGGTCTCGCGCGGCATGATCTGCTCCAGCGAGGAGCTGGGCATGGGCGAGGACCCGAACCACGGGATCATCATCCTGCCGCCGGAGCACGAGATCGGCATCGACGCCACCGTCCTCCTGGAGCTGTTCGACGAGGTCCTCGACATCGCCGTCACCCCGGACCGCGGCTACTGCCTCTCGATGCGCGGCGTGGCCCGCGAGGCCGCCATCGCGTACGGGCTGCCGCTGCGCGACCCGGCGCTCCTCGACGTGCCCGCGCCGAACTCGTACGGCTACCCGGTCCAGGTCGCCGACCCGGTCGGCTGCGACCGCTTCACGGCCCGCACGGTCGTCGGCCTCGCCCCCGAGGCGCGGTCGCCGATCTGGCTCCAGCGCCGCCTCCAGAAGGCGGGCATGCGCCCGATCTCGCTCGCCGTCGACATCACCAACTACGTGATGCTGGAGCTGGGTCAGCCGCTGCACGCCTACGACCGCACCCGGATCGACGGCCCCATCGGGGTCCGCCGCGCCGAGGCCGGCGAGAAGATCACCACGCTCGACGGCACGGTCCGCGTCCTCGACGCCGCCGACCTCGTCATCACCGACAACCGCGGCCCCATCGGCATCGCGGGCGTCATGGGCGGCGCCGACACCGAGATCGCCGACCCGGTGACCGACGCCGAGACCGGCGCCGTCACCGGCTCCAGCGAGGTCGTCATCGAGGCCGCGCACTTCGACGCGATCTCGATCGCCCGCACGGCCCGCCGCCACAAGCTGTCCTCCGAGGCGTCCAAGCGCTTCGAGCGCGGCGTCGACCCGCAGGCGGCGGCCGCCGCGGCGCAGCGCTGCGTCGACCTGCTGGTGCTGCTCGCGGGCGGCACCGCCGAGGCCGGCGTCACCGAGATCGCCGCCCCGTCCGCGCCCCGCACGGTCACCATGCCGGCGAACCACCCCGACAAGGTCGCGGGTGTGGCGTACGGCCGCGAGACCGTCGTCCGCCGCCTCCAGGAGGTCGGCTGCGACGTCTACGGCCAGGACGAGCTCATCGTCACGGTGCCCTCGTGGCGCCCCGACCTGGGCGAGCCGAACGACCTCGCCGAGGAGGTCATCCGGCTGGAGGGCTACGAGAACCTGCCCTCCACGCTGCCGAAGCCCCCGGCCGGCCGCGGCCTCACCGAGCGCCAGCGCGTCCACCGCCGGGTCGGCCGCGCGCTGGCCGGCGCCGGCTACGTCGAGGCGCTGAACTACCCCTTCATGGGGCAGCAGGTCCTCGACCAGCTCGGCCTCGACGCGGACGACGCCCGCCGCCGGGTCGTCACCCTCGTCAACCCGCTCTCCGACGAGGAGCCCGCGCTCCGCACCACGCTGCTCCCCGGCCTGCTCGGGGCGCTGCGCCGGAACGACAGCCGGGGCAGCCACGACCTGGCCCTCTTCGAGACGGGTCTGGTCTTCCGTCCGGAGGGCGAGGCGAAGGTCGCCGTCCGCCTCCCGGTGGACCGCCGTCCCACCGACGAGGAGATCGCCGGGGTCAACGCCGCGCTGCCCGCGCAGCCGCGCCGCGCCGCCGTCGTCCTCGCCGGCGCCCGCGAGCAGTCCGGCTGGTGGGGCAAGGGCCGTCCGGCCGACTGGGCCGACGCGATCGAGGCCGCCCGCACCATCGCCACCGAGGCCGGCGCGGAGCTGCTGATCGACGCCGACCAGCACGCGCCGTTCCACCCGGGCCGCTGCGCCGCCTTCCACGTGGTGATCGACGGGGTCAAGACCCTCGCCGGCCACGGCGGCGAGCTCCACCCGCGCGTCGTCAAGGCGCTGGGCCTGCCGGCCCGCTCCTGCGCGATGGAGCTGGACCTGGACGTCCTGGAGAAGGCGAGCGAGGGACCGGTCAAGGCCCCGCGCATCTCCGCCTTCCCGGTCGCCACCCAGGACGTCGCCCTGGTCGTCGACCAGGACGTGCCGTCCGCCGCGGTCGAGTACTACCTGGCCGGCGGTGCGGGCGAACTCCTGGAGTCCATCCGGCTGTTCGACGTCTACACCGGCGACCAGGTCGGCGAGGGCAAGAAGTCCCTGGCGTACGCGCTGAAGTTCCGCGCCGCGGACCGCACCCTCACCGTGGAGGAGGCCACCGCCGCCCGCGACGCCGCGGTCGCGCTGGCCGCCGAGCACACGGGCGCCGTCCTGCGCGGCGCCTGACCCCGGCGGAAAAACGCCGCGAAGGGCCGTCCCGGGACCCGTTCCCGGGGCGGCCCTTCGCCGTGCTCCGGCCCGGCGGGCTCGTACACGCCGCCGACGGTCGGGACCGTGTGCCCGTGGCGCGGGTCTGGCGCGGGGCGGCGCGCCGGGGGTGCTCACTCCTTCGGGTGAGATCCCAGGTGGGTGTTCCCCCGCGGCCGCACGGTCGGCAGAATCGACGCGGCCACAGGGGCGGGCCTGTGTGCCGCAGGGCCTTCGGGCGCTGTCGGGGCTCGGGAAGGGCCGTACATGATCCGTACCAGCCGTACCAGGCGCGGCCGCGGCCGCGCGAGGACCGCTCTCGGGTCCCGGCTCCGGGGGACCGCCCCGCTCGCCCTGCCGGTCGGCTGGGGCGCCGTGGCGGTGGCCTGGAAGTTCGGCTGTCCGCTGGCCCGGCAGCCGGGGCTGCCGATGCGGATCGCGACCAGCATCGTCTTCCTGACCGTCGGCACCGGACTCGTCCTCGGGGTGCGGCGGCGGCTGCGCCGTGAGCTGGCCCGGGTGCGGGCCGTCGCCGAGGCGACCCAGCAGGTGCTGCTGCGCCCGCCGCCCGCCCGCCTCGACGGACTCGCCCTGGCGGCCGGGCAGTTGTCGGCCACCCGCGGCGCCACGGTGGGCGGTGATCTGTACGAGGCGGTGGCGACGCCGTACGGGGTGCGGATCGTGATCGGGGACGTGCGGGGCCACGGCCTGGCCGCGCTGGGCGCCGTCGTCGCGGTGCTGGGGAGCTTCCGGGAGGCCGCGCACGACGAGGCCGAACTGGGCGGGGTGCTGCGGAGGCTGGAGCGGGCGCTGCAACGGCACCTGCGGGAGCGGGCGCGCGACGAGCACCCGGCGCGCGGCCGGGGCGCGCCCGAGCACCCGGTGGCCGAGGAGTTCGTGACGCTGCTGCTTCTGGAGGTCCGCCCCGACGGGAGGCTCGCCGTCCTCGACTGCGGCCATCCCGCCCCGTACCGGCTGGGGCCGCGCATGGAGCGGCTGCCGGTCGGCGAGCCGCTGCCGCCGCTCGGCGTGCTGCCGCTGCCGGCCGCGCTCGTGCCGTACACCGGCGCCCGGCTGCTGCCCGGCGAGACGCTGGTGCTGCACACCGACGGGGCGGAGGAGGCCCGCGACCACCGGGGCCGCTTCTTCGGTCTGGAGGCGGCGCTCGCCCGAGCCGCCGGCGGGTCGCCCGAGGGGGTCGTCCGCCAGGTGCGGGACGAGCTGCTGCGGCACACCGGCGGCCGTCTCGACGACGACGTGGCGCTGCTCGTCGTCCGCAACGACCGCGTCCGCGTGCCGGCGCAGCCCGCCGAACCCGGGCTGCGCCGTCCCCGGCCCGCTCCCTCCACCCACTGCTGAGCGGAGGGTCCGGGGGTACGGGCGCCGCCCGCCCCGCCACGGAGTGTCGGGCAGATCGGCGGGGCGGGCGGCGCGGACCGGGCGGCCGCACTGTACGAGGGGGAGCCGGCGGCCCGGTCGGTCCTCGCCGTCCGGCGAGGAGGAGCCCAGTCAATCGCCACGGCCCCGTCGGCGGCAGCGCGCGCGGACCGGAAGAACGGGTACTTCATTCACACCCCGTGCGAAAACGCACCGGGCGAATTCGGCCACCGCTACGCTGAGTTCACCGAGCGACCGGAGGGGCCATGCAGCCCAACACCCTGCTCGACGCCCTCCTGGACGAGGCGGGCGTCTCGCACGCCGGGCTCGCCGACCGTGTGAACCGGGCCGGACGGGCCAGGGGACTTGCCCTGCGTTACGAACACACCGCCGTGGCGCGGTGGTTGAAGGGGCAGCGGCCGCGCGGCCAGGTGCCCGACCTGATCTGTGAGGTGCTCGCGGCCCGGCTGCGCCGGCCCGTGACCCTCGACGACATCGGGCTCGGCGTGCCCGGCGGCGGGCCGCCCGCGCCCGGCAGCCCGCTCTCCGGCTTCGTCGACCGGGCCACCGCCCTGTGGCGCTCGGACGAGCAGCAGCGCCCGTACCTGGTGAGCGCGCCGGCGGTGACCGGCACGCCCGCGGTGATCCCGGTGTGGGAGTGGGAGAACCCGCCGGAGGACACCGACGTCTCCCGGTCCGGTCTGACCCGGGTGGAGCCCGCCGACATCGCCCTGCTCAGCGCGGCCCGCGCGCACTACGAGCAGATGTACCGCAAGGCCGGGGGCATCGCGACCCGCGGCCGGATCGTCGGCTTCCTCACCACGGAGGCCGCGCCCCGGCTGCGCGGCTCCTACAGCGACGCCCTGGGGCGCTCCCTGCACCGGGCCACCGGGGGACTGGTGGCGGTGGCCGGGATCTGCGCCTACGACGCGGACGCGCACGGGCTCGCGCAGCGCTACTTCCAGCAGGCGCTGCGGCTGGCGAAGGCCAGCGGGGACCGGGCGTTCGGCGCCTATGTGATCGCGCTGATGGTCAACCAGTGTCTGCTGCTGGGGGAGTTCCGGCAGGCGGTGGCCTTCGCGGAGGCGGCGCTGCGGGCGGCGGACGGGACCATCACCCCGGCGCTCGCGGCGGATCTGACGGCGATGCAGGCGAAGGCGTACGCCCGGCTCGGTGACGGGGCGGCGGCGCTCGACTGCATCCTGCGGGCCGAGCACGCGGCGGAGCGGATCGCGCCGGCGGCGGAGCCGGCCGAGACGGGGTACGTCCAGCCCGGGCTCGTCAACGTACAGGTCGCGGAGGCCCTCCTCAGTCTGGGTGATCTCGCGGGGGCGTACGAGCACGCGGCGCGGGCGGTCGGGACGCCCTCGCACGACCGGGGCCGGGTGCACCGGCTGGCGCTGCTCTGCCAGGTCGAGCTGCGGCAGGGCGAGGCGGACTCGGCGGCGCGGACGGCGGTGGAGATGACCGAGCGGGCGCGCGGGATGGAGTCGCGGCGGCTGCGGGACCGGCTGCTCCAGGCCCGGGAGCACCTGCTGGCCAGTGACGCGGGGGACGCGAGGGAGGCGGCGGCACTGATCGACGGGGCGCTGCGCGTTCCGCTCTGACCGTTCAGCTGCTGCGATATTGCCACCGAACACGCACCTACCAGTCGGAAGGTGGCAAGAACGTGCAGTGGACGAAACTAAGTGAGCGCTCCGTCTATGAAAACCGTTGGTTCCGGGTGAACCTCGCGGACGTCGAACTCCCGGACGGCCGCCACCTCGACCACTATCTGATCCGGCTCCGGCCCGTCGCCGTCGCGACCGTCGTCAACGACGCCGACGAGGTCCTGATGCTCTGGCGCCACCGCTTCATCACCGACAGCTGGGGCTGGGAGCTGGCCGCCGGCGTCGTCGAGGACGGCGAGACCCCCGAGGCCGCCGCCGCCCGCGAGATGGAGGAGGAGACCGGCTGGCGGCCGGGCCCGCTGCGCCACCTCCTCACCGTCGAGCCCTCGAACGGGCTCAGCGACGCCCGGCACCACCTCTACTGGGCGGACCGGGCCACCTGGACCGGCCCGCCGGTCGACGGCTTCGAGTCCTCGCGGCGCGCCTGGCTGCCGCTCAAGGAGGTCCCGGAGCTGATCGCCCGGGGCGAGATCCCGGCGGCCAACATGGCGGCCGGCCTGCTGATGCTCCACCACCTGCGGCTCGGCTGACCGCCGCCGGGAAAGACGGAACGGCCCGTACCTGTGCGGGGGTACGAGCCGTTCCTGCCGCGGAGAGCGACATTCGGGGGACGCCCGGAGGCGTCGGGGGGACGCCGGGGCGTCAGGGGTAGACGTAGAAGCCGGAGCCCGTCTTGCGGCCCAGCCGGCCCGCGTCGACCATCCGCTGGAGCAGCGGGGGAGCGGCGTACAGGGGCTCCTTGAACTCGGAGTACATCGAGTCGGCGATCGAGGCGATCGTGTCGAGGCCGATCAGGTCCGCGAGCTTCAGCGGGCCCATCGGGTGGGCGCAGCCGTACTCCATGCCGTTGTCGATGTCCTCGCGGCTCGCGATGCCGGACTCGAACATCCGGATCGCGGAGAGCAGGTACGGCACGAGCAGGGCGTTCACGACGAAGCCCGAGCGGTCCTGGGCACGGATCGCGTGCTTGCCGAGCAGCTTCTCGGCGAAGCCCTGCGCGCGGCTGATCGTGCCCTCGGAGGTGGTGAGGGCCGGGATCAGCTCGACGAGCTTCTGCACCGGGGCCGGGTTGAAGAAGTGGATGCCGATGACGTGGTCGGGGCGGGAGGTCGCCACGGCCAGCTTCACCAGCGGGATGGAGGAGGTGTTCGAGGCCAGGATGGCGTCGGGCCGGGTCAGGACCTGGTCGAGCACCTGGAAGATCTCGGTCTTGACCTGCTCGTTCTCGACGACGGCCTCGATGACGAGGTCGCGGTCGGCGAACTCGCCGAGGTCGGTCGTGAAGGAGAGGTTCGCGAGCGCCGCGTCCCGCTCCTCCTCGCTGATCTTGCCGCGTTCGGCGGCCTTGGTCAGCGAGTTCAGCAGCCGGGTGCGGCCGATCTCCAGCGCCTCGCCGGTGGTCTCGGCGACCTTCACCTCGAGACCGCTCCGGGCACACACCTCTGCGATGCCCGCGCCCATCTGGCCGCAGCCCACCACTCCGACGCGCTCAATGTCGGCCATGGAGTCCGTCACCTCGTGCCTTTCGCTCTTCTCTGGCGGCGGGCCCCCGTGTGATTCCGGTGCGCACGCCTCGACCCCATGACGTTACTCCGATTCGCGCGATGATCGATCGGTCGGAGGCGGGCATGCTGGGCGTGGGGGTGTGACGTGTCCGACAGCTGAGAGGTACAAGTGCGGCCTATCGGGAGAAGAGGGTTTGTGACGACCGCCACGGGAGCGGCATTCGCCGTCGTGGGGCCGGGCGTTCCGGGCGTCGCCGCGGAGCGCCGTCCGGGACGGGAGCGGGCGGCGCCGGAGGGCGGCTTCCGGGGCATGTGGGTGGCGACCGTCGCCAACCGCGACTGGCCGTCCCGCGCCGGCCTCACCGCCGCCGCGCAGCGGGCCGAGCTCCTGGCCCACCTGGACCGGGCGGTGGAGCGGCGGCTCAACGCGGTCGTCCTCCAGGTGCGCCCCTCCGCCGACGCCCTGTGGCCGTCGCCGTACGAGCCCTGGGCGCAGTGCCTCACCGGCACGCAGGGCCGGGACCCCGGCTGGGACCCGCTGGGCACCGCGGTCGCCGAGGCCCACGCGCGGGACCTGGAGCTGCACGCCTGGTTCAACCCGTACCGCGTGGCCTCTCACACGGACCCCGCCCGGCTCGCCGCGTCCCACCCGGCGCGGCTGCACCCGGAGTGGACCGTGCCCTACGGCGGGAAGCTGTACTACGACCCCGGGCGGCCCGAGGTCCGGCGCTTCGTCCAGGACGCGATGCTGGACGCGGTGCGCCGCTACGACCTCGACGCGGTGCACTGGGACGACTACTTCTACCCCTACCCGGTGGCCGGACAGAGCTTCGCGGACGACGCCTCGTACGCCGCCCACGGCGCGGACTTCCCCGACCGCGCGGACTGGCGGCGCCACAACACCGACCTGCTGGTCTCCGAGATGTCGGCCCGCATCGAGGAGGTCAGGCCCGGGGTGGCCTTCGGGATCAGCCCCTTCGGCGTGTGGCGCAACAAGGCCGACGACCCCGAGGGCTCGGACACCCGCGGCGGCGTGGCCACCTACGACGACCTGTACGCCGATACCCGCAAGTGGATCAAGGAGGGCTGGATCGACCACGTGGTGCCGCAGCTGTACTGGCACATCGGCCACCCCGCCACCGACTACGCCACGCTCCTCGACTGGTGGGACGCGGCGGTCCGGGACACCGGCGTCGGGCTCCACATCGGCGAGGCGCTCTACAAGGCGGGCGCCCCGGGCCAGCCCGCGGCCTGGCAGGACCCGAAGGAGCTGTCACGGCACCTCACGCTGGCCGCCCGGCGACCCGGCGTCGGCGGGCACTGCTACTTCGCGGCGAAGGAGGTCGCCGAGGACCGCAACGGCGCGCTCGCCGCCGTCGTGGCCGACCACTACCCGACCCGGGCCCGCACGCCGCGAGCCCGGCGCGGCGCTCCCTAGCCCCGCTCTCCGCGGTGACGGACGACGGTGTCGGGGCCGGGCGACATCAGGGCCTCGTGACCGTCGTCGTCGAACTTGACCTTGTACGGGGGAGTGCCGTTCTCCCCCAGCACCTGAAGGACCTGGGCCGTACGGTCGTGCTGACCTACGGTCCGGCCGTGCACCAGCAGCTTGTCGCCCACACTCGCCTGCATCGGGGACCTCCTCGCGCGCGTAGGGCCTCTGTCTGCCATTGTGACCCCGGTCACGGGGGCCCGTCGCGCCGACCGGCCCCCGCGCCGGCCGCGCTTCAGCTCTTCGCGCGCTGGGTCACCGCGATGCAGACCAGCACGCCGACCGCCGCCACGGGCGCGGCCGGCGGCAGGGACTCGCCGAGCAGGAAGACCGACCAGAAGAGGGTGAGGAGCGGCTGGGCGAGCTGGAGCTGGCTGGCGCGCGGGATGCCGATCGCGGCCATGCCGCGGTACCAGACGTACAGGCCGAAGAAGGTGGAGCCGGCCGCCACCCAGAGCAGGCCGACGACGCCGTGGGCGGTCAGGCGCACCGGTTCGAGGGCGAGCGCCACCGCCGCGGCGGGGACCATGAGCGGCAGGCAGAACACCAGCGCCCAGCCGATCACCTGCCAGCCCGGCATCTCCCGGGCGAGCCGGCCGCCCTCGGTGTAGCCCGCGGCGCAGACCAGGAGCGCGCCGAAGAGGTAGAGGTCGCCCGTGGAGAGCGCCCCGCCGCTCTGCTGGACGGTGAAGGCGATGACGACGGCCGCGCCGGCGACGGCCGCGAGCCAGAAGGTGCGGGACGGCCGGCGGCCGGTGCGCACGGCGGCGAAGGCGGCCGTGGCGAGCGGCAGCAGGCCCACGACGACGGCGGCGTGCGAGGTCGTGGAGGTCTGCAGGGCGAGCGTGGTCAGCAGCGGGAAGCCCACCACCACACCGCCCGCGACCACCGCGAGCCCGGCCCGGTGGCGCCGCTCCGGCAGCGCCGCGCGGCCGCCGAGCAGGAAGGCCCCGGCGATCAGGGCGGCGAGCGTGGAGCGGACGGCCACCAGCGACCAGGGGCCGAAGCTCTCCAGGCCCCACACCGTCGACGGGAAGGTCAGCGAGAAGGAGACGACGCCGAGCAGGGCGAGCAGGGTTCCCTGGGCGCCGGGGGCCTCGGCCCGCGCGGGAGCGCTTCCGGCCGTCGTGCCGATCGCTATCGTCATCGGAGTAGTAGCGCTATTCTGTGCTCTCATGCATGAGCGTAGCAGCGTGGCTGAACTGGCGAAAACCCTGAAAGCGGAGCTCGACCGCTACTCTCCGGGTGGAAAGCTGCCGTCGAGTCGGGCCCTCGTCGAGCGCTACCGCGTCTCCCCGGTGACCGTCACCCGCGCCCTCGCCCGGCTCGCCGCCGAGGGCCTCGTCGTCACTCGCCCCGGCGCCGGGGCCTTCCGTGCCGAGACTCCCGCCCCCGCCGCCACCGGCGACACCTCCTGGCAGGAGCTGGCCCTCAGCGCCGACGGCGCCACCGAACTCGTGCCCCGCGCCGTCGACGCCTCCGGCGTCCTCGTCACCCTCGCCGCGCCCCCGCCGGGCGTCGTCGAGTTCAACGGCGGCTACCTCCACCCCTCCCTCCAGCCCGAGCGGGCCCTGTCCGCCGCCCTCGCCCGGGCCGGCCGCCGCCCCGGCGCCTGGGGCCGGCCGCCCACCGACGGCCTCACCGAACTCCGCGAGTGGTTCGCCCGCGAGATCGGCGGCGGCGTCACCGGCGCCGAGGTCCTCATCACCGCCGGCGGACAGTCCGCCCTCACCACCGCCCTGCGCGCCCTCGCCGCGCCCGGCACCCCCGTGCTCGTCGAGTCGCCCACCTACCCCGGCATGCTGGCCGTCGCCCGCGCCGCCGGACTGCGCCCGGTGCCCGTCCCCACCGACGCCGACGGCATCCGCCCCGACCTCCTCGAAGCCGCCTTCCGCGCCACCGGCGCCCGCGTCCTCGTCTGCCAGCCGCTCTTCCAGAACCCCACCGGCGCCCTGCTCCCGCCGGACCGCCGCCGCGAGGTCGTCCGCATCGCCCGCGCCGCCGGGGCCTTCGTCGTCGAGGACGACTTCGCCCGCAGGCTCGTCCACGAGGACGCCGGACCGCTGCCCGCGCCGCTCGCCGCCGACGACCCGGACGGCGTCGTCGTGCACGTCTGCTCACTCACCAAGATCACCTCGGCGAGCCTCCGCGTCGGCGCCCTCGCCGCCCGCGGCCCCGTCCTCGAACGCCTCCGCGCGATCCAGGTCGTCGACAGCTTCTTCGTCCCCCGCCCCCTCCAGGAGGCCGCCCTGGAACTCGTCGGCGCCCCCGCCTGGTCCCGGCACCTGCGGACCGTCTCGCAGGAGCTCAGGGCCCGCCGCGACACCCTCGCCGCCGCCGTCGCCCTCCGGCTCCCCGAACTCGCCCTGCCCCAGCTCCCCTCCGGCGGCCACCACCTCTGGCTCCGCCTCCCCGACACCCTCCCCGAGCCCGCGCTGCTCGCCGCCGCCCTCCGCGCCGGCGTCGCCGTCGCCCCCGGCCGCCCCTACTTCTGCGCCGAACCGCCCGCCGGCCACATCCGGCTGAGTTTCGCGGGTGTGGCCGGACCCACGGAGATCGCCGAGGGCGTCCGCAGGCTCCGGACGGCCGTGGACGAACTCCTTCCGTGATCCCGGGCGGGCCGGCGCGGCGGCCGGGGGCGTCCGCGGCGCCCCGGAAAACCCACCTGACACATGCCGGAGCCGCTGGCATCCTGCGCCCATGAGCAAGACCACCACCTCCGTACCCGCCGCCCGCCCCGCCGTCCCGCACGGGGCGTACGAGATCTCGGCCGACCCGGCCCGCCTCGACCCCGCCCGGATCCACCACTGGCTCTCCACCGACGCCTACTGGGCCCTCGGCCGACCTCGGGAGACGCAGGACCGGGCCATCGCCGACTCGCTCAACTTCGGCGCCTACCACCGCGACACCGGCGAGATCGCCGCCTACGCGCGCGTGGTCACCGACCGCGCCACCTTCGCCTGGCTCTGCGACGTCTACGTCGACCGGCCGGCCCGTGGCACCGGCCTCGGCACCGCCCTCGTCGCCGCCGTCCGCGACCACCTGGAGCCGTACGGGCTCCGCCGGATCGTGCTCGCCACCGCCGACGCGCACGGCGTCTACGAGAAGGTCGGATTCACGCCACTGCAGAATCCGGGCAAGTGGATGGTTCTCGGACAGCAGTGAACCGGGGCCTCCCGGTGCCCCGCGCCCGCCCCTTGACCCGGGGCCCCACCGGCCTCACGATCGCGCCCATGGGTCTTCGGGTCACGCTGGTCGCGGCGGCGCGCAGTTCCTCCCTGCTCGCCGAACGCTTCGACGACGACCGGCCGCTCGACGAGGCCGGCTGGTACGAGGTGCAGCAGGCCGCGCCCGCGCTCCTGCCGCTCGGCGCGGCCGACCTCCGCTACTGCTCCCCGACGCGGCGCAGCCGCGCCACCGGCACCGCCCTCGGCTACGCCCCGCTCGCGCAGCCCGCCCTGCGCGACTGCGACATGGGCCGCTGGCGCGGACTCACCCTCGCCGAGGTGGCCGCCCTCGAACCGGCCGCCGTCGACGCCTGGCTGGCCGACGCCCGCTCCGCCCCGCACGGCGGCGAACCCCTCCTCGCCTTCATCTCCCGCATCGGCGGCTGGCTCGACACCCGCCCCGCCGACGACGTCACCGTCGTCGCCGTCGCCGAGCCCTCCGTCGTCCGCGCCGCCCTCGTCTACGCCCTCCGGGCCGCCCCCGCCACCTACTGGAGCGTCGACGTGCGCCCCCTGTCGACCGTCACCCTCATCGGCCGCCCAGGCGCCTGGCACCTCCACCTGGACGCCCCGGCCCTCCGCTGAGGGGGCCGCGCCCCGGCCGGGCGGCGCGGCGTCCCGGCCCGTGCGGAGCGGCTAGCCTGGGGGCACGATGAACCGTTTGACCACGCCATGGGGCGACGTCACGCTCACCCGCCACCCCGAGGACCCGCGCGATCCGCTGCGCGCCTGGGACGCGGCCGACGAGTACCTGCTGCACCACCTGGCCGAGACCGGCACCGACCTCTCCGGCACCGTCGCCGTCCTCGGCGACCGCTGGGGCGCCCTCGTCACCGCGCTGCGGGCCGCCGGGGCCGGGGACCTCGTCCAGATCTCCGACTCGTACCTGGGGCGCGAGGCCACCCGGACCAACCTCGCGCGCTCCGGGGCAGCCGACGGCGCCGTCCGGCTGCTCACCACCCAGGACCCGCCGCCCGCGCGGATCGACGTCCTCCTCGTCCGCGTCCCCAAGAGCCTCGCGCTGCTGGAGGACCAGCTGCACCGGCTGGCCCCCGCCGTCCACGAGGGCACGGTGATCGTCGGCACCGGCATGGTCAAGGAGATCCACACCTCGACCCTGACCCTCTTCGAGCGGATCCTCGGCCCCACCCGCACCTCGCTCGCGGTGAAGAAGGCCCGGCTGATCCACACCACCCCCGACCCGGCCGCCACGCCCGGGCCGAACCCGTGGCCGTACCGCTACGACCTCCCCGCCGACACCCCCGCGCCCGGGCTCGCCGGCCGCACGGTCGCCAACCAGGCGGGCGTCTTCTGCGCCGACCGCCTCGACATCGGCACCCGCTTCCTCCTCGGCCACCTGCCGAGGGACCTCGGCCACGCCCGCGTCGCCGACCTCGGCTGCGGCAACGGCGTCGTGGGCCTCGCCGTCGCCCTCGCCGAGCCGGACGCCGAACTGCTCTTCACCGACGAGTCGTACCAGGCGGTCGCCTCGGCCGAGGAGAACTTCCGCACCCACGCGGGGGAGGGCCGGAAGGCGGAGTTCACCGTCGCCGACGGGCTCGGGGACGTCCCCGAGGGCACCCTCGACCTCGTCCTCAACAACCCGCCGTTCCACAGCCACCAGGCCACCACGGACCGCACCGCCCGCCGGATGTTCTCCGACGCGCGCCGGGCGCTGGCGCCCGGCGGCGAACTGTGGGTCGTCGGCAACCGCCACCTCGGCTACCACGTGAGCCTCCGCCGCATCTTCGGCAACAGCGAACTGGTCGCGAGCGACCCGAAGTTCGTGGTGCTGCGCGCGGTACGGCGCTGACGCCTCACGCCTCGGGGAAGACCAGGTCCAGGGCCCGGACGCGCTCCTCGCCGGTCGTGACGTCGACGCCGACGATCCGGTCCCGGCGGAACGCGAACGCCAGCGCCGCGACCGGCCGTCCGGCTTCGGACGCCACCACCCCGACGGCGCCGTCCACCAGCGCGGGCCGGACCAGCGCGCCCGGGCGCGCCGGCGCCGCCGCCGCGACGGCCATGGCGGCGGCCCCGTGCACCGGCCCCCGCTCCCCGTGGAGGACCGCCTCCGGATCGAGGAGTACGGAGAGGGCGGCGGCGTCCCGCGCGCGTGCGGCCGCCAGGAAGGCGTCCACCAGCCGTCGCCCCCGGGCCGCCTCAGGCGCCGCGCCTCCGCCGCGCAGCCGCTCCCGCGCCCACCGGGCCCGCCGGGCGGCCTCGGCCGCGGAGCCGCCCATGACCCGGGCGGCCTCGCCGGGCGCCAGCCCGAAGACGTCATGAAGGAGATACGCGACCCGCTCGCGGGACCCGAGCCGGGCGAGCACGGCGAGAAACCCCAGCAGCACGGCGTCGTCCGGACCGTCGTACGACAGCTCGCCCCCGCTCCCGCCGCGGTCGGCCCCTGCGTCGCTGCCGGCCCCGCTCCCGCGGTCGGCCCCGGAGCCGCGATCGTGCCCGCTCCCGCCCTCCCCGCGCGCCGGCCCGGCGCCCTCGCGGCACGCGCGGATCACCAGGGCCGTCAGCCAGAGCCCCGCCAGGCCCGGCGCGTCCGTGCCGAGGCCGTCCCTGACCCGGGCGAGGACGGCCTCCGCCTCGCGTTCCGCCCCGCCGCCCAGGAGCCGGAGGGCCAGCCCGCGCAGCCGCTCCTCGTCGGCGTCGAACCGCGCGGCCAGCGCGGTCACCACAGCGTCGTCGTGCATGGGGCCTCGATTCTCGTCAGGTGCCGTCACCGGACTGACGGTCCGCCGCCCGCCGTTGTGACGCCGCCCCGGAGCTTCGTCAGCAGCAGGCAGACGGCCGCGACCCCCACGTGCGAGACCCGGTGCCCCACGACGTCCTCCGCCGCCTCCGGGGCGCCGGCGACCCGACAGGGCCGGGTCGTGAACAGTTCCGGCGGGGGACCGCGGCCGCGTGCGTCCGGCCGCCCGGTCGCTCAGCCGTTCAGGAGCTGCCGGGCGAGCGTCCGGCGTGCGTCGCCGAGCTCCGCGTCGACGCGCGCGGCCCGTTCGGCGTCCAGCGCGATCCGGGGCTCGTGGGAGGCGCGGGCGGTCAGCAGCCGGTGCCGCAGGTGGGTGGGCGGGTGGGTGCTGTCGACGCTGTGGCCGCGCAGTTCGGCGACCCGGCGCAGCCGCTCGTACTCGGTCGCGGGGACGGCGGCGGCCTGCGCGGCGAGCCGTCGCCACAGGCCCTCGGCCGCGTCCCCGGACCGGTCGCCGCCCCGTCGGGTGCGGGCCGCGACCGCCTCCCGGCGCAGCATGCCGGTCAGGGTGCCGGCGCAGAGCAGCCGGTCCATCAGCGCGGCGGCGGCCTCCGAGCCGGCGGCCCGGGCGGCGGCCTCGTCGGCCAGGTACTCGGCGCGCTGCGAGCCCCGCAGGGTGAGGTGGTCCAGCAGGCCCGCGACCCCGTCGACGGCCGCCCGGGGGAGGGCGGTGGCGAGGTTCATCAGGTCGTCGAGGAGCGACGTGGACTCCTGCGGGGCCAGCGTGTAGGACCAGGTGTCCAGCGACTGGAAGGCGGTGGCGACGACGAGGCCGTGCCGGGTGTCCCCGTGCGCGTAGTGCCCGAACTCGTGGCCGAGGAGGGCGATCCGCTCCTGCGGGGAGAGCGTCTCCCAGAGGCCGAGGCCCACGGTCAGGACGCGTCGCTGCCGCACCCCGTAGGTGCGGACGGAGGCGTTGACGGCGGTGTCGACGACGACGGCCTCGACGCCCGTGGTGCCGACCGTCGAGGCGACCTCGTCGAGGAGGCCGAAGAGCTCCGGCGCGTCCGGACGCCGCAGCACGGGCAGGTCGGCGGCGGCCTTCCGGAGGCTGCCGAAGCGGGGGCGGAGCACCACGGCGAGGAGGACCGGGATCGCGCCGAGCACGGGAACGAGGCCCGTGCCGGCGAGGATCATCGCGAGGCCGGCCGCGAGGAGGGCGACGGTGAGGCCGTGCACGGCCAGGGCGAGGCAGCCGGCCAGCCGTCCGGAGCGGCCGCGCCCGGTCGGGGCGGTGGCGTCGTCGCCGGCCGCGGTGAGGTCGGCGAAGAGCTGCTCCCCGTACCGGCGGGCGAGCCGCCGCCGGACCCGCTCGATCCGGCCGCTCGGTTCCTCCTCGGCGTCGGCGCCGGGATCGGTGTTCCAGCCGCAGCCGGAGCACCAGGCGACGTGGACGCCGCCGCCGGTCAGGGTGGCTCCGCAGTCGGGGCAGGCGGGCCGGCCGGGGCCGGCCGGCCGTCCCGCGTCGATGGTCTCGGTCAAGGTGGTACCCCCCACCGGGGGCAGGCGCCGACGGCGCCTCGCCCCCCTTGTCTCTCATGGTGTCGCCGCTCCGCGTCTTCCTGACGTGTTCCTGTCGTTCACGGGGGCGGCGGACGCACTTTAGGCCATGGGCGGGGGGTGGGTTCGCGCCGGTCTCGCGGAGCGGAGGGGGCGGTCAGTCCCCGGCGATCGGCGCGGTCAGGGCCGCGAGTTCCCTGTCGGCGCGTTCCGTGACGAGGGCGAGGACGCGGCCGGCGGCGGCCAGGTCGTCGGCGGGGATGTCGCCCCAGATGCGGGCGGAGAGGGGGGCGGCCTCGGCGGTGACGGTGGCGAGGAGCGCGCTGCCCGCCTCGGTGGGGAGCAGGTGGGGGCCGTCCGCGAGGAGCAGCTCCCGTGCGCGCAGCGCGTCGAGGGCGGCGTGGGCGTCGGCGGGGGCGGTCTTGAGGGTGGCGCCGATCCGGGCGACGAGCGCGTCGGGGGTCAGCGGGCCCTCGGCGGTCACCGCCGTGCGCAGGGCGACCTGCTGGGTGAAGGTGACGCCGTGCCGGGCCAGGACGTGCTCCAGGACGCCGCGGGCGGCGTAGTGGGCGAGGCCGAGGACGCGGGCGTCGGCGGGTGCCGCGGTGGTGGTCATGATGTTTCCCCCTGGGTGTGCGGGTCGGTGGTCGGTTCGGCGGCCGTGGGAGGGGTCGTGCCTCCGGGCCGGGGAGCGGTGGGAGCGAGCGGTACGTCGAGCAGGGTCGTCAGTTCCTCGGTGAAGGCGCGGGTGCGGGCGGCGTCCAGTCCGCCCAGCGGCTCCAGGAGCTGCTGGAGCAGGTCCTGCACCACGTCGACGGCCTGCCGGGCGACGGCCGCCCCCTGCTCCGTGAGGGCGAGCCGTACGGCGCGCGGGTCGCGCGGGTCGCGGGTGCGTTCGATGAGCCCGGCCGACTCCAGGGAGCGGGCCAGCTTGGAGACGTAGAGCGCCTCCATGCCGGTGTGGTCGGCGAGCTGCCGCTGGCTGGGCCGCTCGCCGGTGCGCCGCATGCCGTGCAGCGAGGCGACCAGCGAGTACTGCGCGTGCGTGAGGCCCAGCGGAGCCACCGCGCGGTCGACGGCGACCCGCCACTTGTTGGCGAGCCGCCACACCAGAAAGCCGGGCGTGGGACCCGGGGAACCCTTGCTCATGCCAGATACCGTACATGGCTACTATGTACATGGCTACTAAATTCCCCACCGACCGCGACCGCCCCCGCCGCGCCCCCTCTCCGGCGGCACCGGGTGCGCCCCGCCGTCCCGCGCCGCACCCTGGGGAGTGAACCCTCATGCCTCTCGTTGCATAAAACTACGACGCCACGTATAGTCATGCCATCCATGAGGAGGGTTTTCGATGACGGTACGAGCAGCAGTCGCGGGCGCGAGCGGATACGCGGGCGGGGAACTCCTGCGCCTGCTCCTCGCCCACCCCCAGGTCGAGATCGGCACCCTGACCGGCCACTCCAACGCCGGGCAGCGGCTCGGCGGCCTCCAGCCGCACCTGCTGCCGCTCGCCGACCGCGTCCTCGCGCCCACCACCGCCGAGGAGCTCGCCGGCCACGACGTCGTCTTCCTCGCCCTCCCGCACGGCCAGTCCGCCGCTGTCGCCGAACAGCTCGGCGACGACGTCCTCGTCGTCGACATGGGCGCCGACTTCCGGCTGAAGGACCCGGCCGACTGGGAGACGTACTACGGCTCCCCGCACGCCGGCACCTGGCCCTACGGCCTCCCCGAACTGCCGGGCGCCCGCGCCGCGCTGGAGGGGTCCAAGCGCATCGCGGTGCCCGGTTGCTACCCCACCGCCGTCTCGCTCGCCCTCTTCCCGGCGTACGGCGCCTCCCTCGCCGAGCCCGAGGCCGTGATCGTCGCCGCCTCCGGCACCTCCGGCGCGGGCAAGGCCCTCAAGCCGCACCTCCTCGGCAGCGAGGTGATGGGCAACATGACCCCGTACGGCGTCGGCGGCGGCCACCGGCACACCCCCGAGATGATCCAGAACCTCTCGGGCCCGGCCGGCGAGCGGGTCACCGTCTCCTTCACGCCCACCCTGGCGCCGATGCCCCGCGGCATCCTCGCCACCTGCACCGCCGCCGCGAAGCCGGGCGTCACCGCCGAGGCCGTCCGCGCCGCCTACGAGAAGGCCTACGCGGACGAGCCGTTCGTCCACCTCCTCCCCGAGGGACAGTGGCCCGCCACGGCGTCCGTCCACGGTTCCAACGCCGTTCACATCCAGGTCGCGTACGACGCGAACGCGCACCGGATCATCGCCATCAGCGCCATCGACAACCTCACCAAGGGCACCGCCGGCGGCGCGGTGCAGAGCATGAACATCGCCCTCGGCCTTCCCGAGGACACCGGACTCTCCACGATTGGAGTCGCTCCATGAGCGTCACCGCAGCGCAGGGATTCACGGCGGCGGGCATCGCCGCCGGGATCAAGTCGAACGGCAACCCGGACCTGGCCCTCGTGGTCAACACCGGGCCGCGCCGCGCCGCCGCGGGAGTCTTCACGTCCAACCGCGTCAAGGCCGCCCCGGTCGTCTGGTCCCAGCAGGTCCTCGCCGACGGCGAGCTGACCGCGGTCGTCCTCAACTCCGGCGGCGCCAACGCCTGCACCGGCCCCCAGGGCTTCCAGGACACCCACGCCACCGCCGAGAAGGTCGCCGAGGTCCTCAGCGCCCGGGGCGCCGAGGTCGGCGCCGGCGAGGTCGCCGTCGCCTCCACCGGCCTCATCGGCGTCCTCCTCCCGATGGACAAGCTGCTCCCCGGCGTCGAGACGGCCGCCGCCGAACTCTCCGCGCACGGCGGGGAGAAGGCCGCCATCGCCATCAAGACCACCGACACCGTCCACAAGACGGCCGTCGCCGCCAAGGACGGCTGGACGGTCGGCGGCATGGCCAAGGGCGCGGGCATGCTCGCCCCCGGCCTCGCCACCATGCTCGTCGTCCTCACCACCGACGCCGACGTCGACGCGAAGGGCCTCGACGCGGCCCTGCGGACCGCCACCCGGCTCACCTTCGACCGGGTCGACTCCGACGGCTGCATGTCCACCAACGACACCGTCCTCCTCCTGGCCTCCGGCGCCTCCGGCGCCACCCCCGCCCAGGACGACTTCGCCGAGGCCGTCCGGGAGGTCTGCGCCGACCTCGCCCGCCAGCTCATCGGCGACGCCGAGGGCGCCAGCAAGGACATCCGCATCGAGGTGATCAACGCGGCCACCGAGGACGACGCCGTCGAGGTCGGCCGCTCCATCGCCCGCAACAACCTCCTCAAGTGCGCCATCCACGGCGAGGACCCCAACTGGGGCCGGGTGCTCTCCGCCATCGGCACCACCTCCGCCGCCTTCGAGCCCGACGAGCTGAACGTCGCCATCAACGGCGTCTGGGTCTGTAAGAACGGCTCCGTCGGCGAGGACCGTGACCTGGTCGACATGCGCTTCCGGGAGGTCGTCGTCACCGCCGACCTGGCCGCCGGCTCCGAGTCCGCGGTCATCTGGGCCAACGACCTGACCGCCGACTACGTCCACGAGAACAGCGCGTACTCGTCATGACCAACGCCACGCGGAAGCACACCGCCCTCCCGAAGGCCCAGACGTTGATCGAGGCGCTGCCCTGGCTCACCCGCCACCACGGCAAGACCGTCGTCATCAAGTTCGGCGGCAACGCCATGATCGACGAGGACCTGAAGGCCGCCTTCGCCCAGGACGTCGTCTTCCTGCGCCACGCCGGCCTCAAGCCGGTCGTCGTGCACGGCGGCGGCCCCCAGATCAGCGCCGCCCTGGACCGGCACGGCATCGTCAGCGAGTTCAAGGCCGGCCTGCGGGTCACCACCGAGGACGCCATGGACGTCGTGCGGATGGTGCTCGCCGGCCAGGTCCAGCGCGAGCTCGTCGGGCTGCTCAACCAGCACGGCCCGCTCGCCGTCGGCCTCACGGGCGAGGACGCCCACACCATCACCGCCGTCAAGCACCGGCCGGAGATCGACGGCGAGCGCGTCGACATCGGCCGGGTCGGCGAGATCACCGCCATCGACACCGGCGCCATCCAGGCGCTCCTGGAGGACGGCCGCATCCCGGTCGTCTCCTCCATCGCCCGCTCCCAGGACGACGGACATGTCTACAACGTCAATGCTGATACGGCGGCTGCGGCACTCGCTGCGGCGCTGGGCGCCGAGACCCTGATGGTCCTGACCGACGTCGAGGGCCTCTACGAGGACTGGCCGAACAGCGACGAGGTCATCAGCCGGCTCACCGCCAGCCAGCTGGAGAAGCTGCTGCCCGAGCTGTCCAGCGGCATGGTCCCCAAGATGGAGGGCTGCCTGCACGCCGTGCGCAACGGCGTCACCACCGCCCGCGTGATCGACGGGCGCGTCCAGCACTCGATCCTGCTGGAGATCTTCACCGACGAGGGCATCGGCACGATGGTCGTGCCGGACGGACAGGGGGAACCGTGAGCAACGAACAGCTGACCGGGCGGTGGCAGGGCTCGCTCATGAACAACTACGGCACCCCGCGCCTGCCCCTCGTCCGCGGCGAGGGCGCCAAGGTCTGGGACGCCGACGGCAAGGAGTACCTGGACTTCGTCGGCGGCATCGCCGTCAACGCCCTCGGCCACGCCCACCCGGCCGTCGTCGAGGCCGTCACCCACCAGATCCAGAGCCTCGGCCACGTCTCCAACCTCTTCGTCGCCGAACCGCCCGTCGCCCTCGCCGAGCGGCTCCTGGCGCTCTTCGACCGCCCCGGCAAGGTCTTCTTCTGCAATTCCGGCGCCGAGGCCAACGAGGCCGCGTTCAAGATCGGCCGGCTCACCGGCCGGACCCACATGGTCGCCACCGACGGCGGCTTCCACGGCCGCACCATGGGCTCCCTCGCCCTCACCGGCCAGCCCGGCAAGCAGACCCCCTTCCTGCCGCTGCCCGGTGACGTCACCCACGTCCCGTACGGCGACGTGGAGGCGCTGCGCGCCGTCGTCACCGAGGAGACGGCCTTCGTCATCATCGAGCCCGTCCAGGGCGAGAACGGCGTCGTCGTCCCGCCGGCCGGCTACCTCAAGGCCGCCCGCGAGATCACCCGCGCCACCGGCACCCTCCTCGTCCTCGACGAGGTCCAGACCGGCATCGGCCGCTGCGGCCACTGGTTCGAGCACCAGGCCCACGAGGGCGTCGACCCCGACGTCGTCACCCTCGCCAAGGGGCTGGGCGGCGGCCTGCCGCTCGGCGCCACCGTCGCCTTCGGCGCGGCCGCCGACCTCTTCGCCCCCGGCCACCACGGCACCACCTTCGGCGGCAACCCGGTCGCCTGCGCCGCCGGCCTCGCCGTCCTGGACACCCTCGCCGCCGACGCCGCCCTCGACCACGTCAAGGCCGTCGGCGAGCGGCTGCGCTCCGGAATCGAGGGCCTCGGCCACCCGCTGGTCTCCCATGTCCGTGGCGCGGGCCTCCTGCTGGGTATCGTGCTCACCGAGCCCCTCGCGCCCCAGGTGCAGCAGGCGGCTCAGGACGCCGGCCTCCTGGTGAACGCGCCCGCCCCCGACGTCGTACGGATCATGCCTCCGCTGGTCCTCACCGACGCCGAGGCGGACGCCTTCCTCCGGGCCCTCCCGGCCGTCCTGGAGAAGGCGCACGAGGCGAACGGGCAAGGACGAACCGGAGAATGAGGCGACGATGACCGACGCGCAGGGGAACGAGCACGGAGGGCCGTCGGTCCCGCAGACCCGCACCGCACGCCACCGCAGGATCGTCGACATCCTCAACCGGCAGCCGGTGCGGTCGCAGAGCCAGCTCGCCAAGCTCCTCGCGGACGACGGGCTGAGCGTCACCCAGGCGACGCTCTCCCGCGACCTCGACGAGCTCGGCGCGGTGAAGATCCGCAACACCGGCGGCGAGCTGATCTACGCGGTCCCCAGCGAGGGCGGCTTCCGCACCCCGCAGGCCCCGCTCGGCGAGTCCGCCAAGGAGGAGCGCATGCGCCGCCTCTCCGGCGAACTCCTCATCTCCGCCGAGGCGTCCGCCAACCTGGTGGTGCTGCGGACCCCGCCGGGCGCCGCCCAGTTCCTCGCGTCCGCCATCGACCAGGCCGAACTCCGCGCCATCCTCGGCACCATCGCGGGCGACGACACCCTCCTGCTCATCTCCCGCGACCCCACGGGCGGCCAGGCCCTCGCCGACCACCTGCTGCGCCTCGCGCAGAAGGGGAACTGAACCCCGGTCAGTAGCGCAGGATCGCCGTCGGCCCCCGCCGGGTGCCGACGGCGATGTGCGGGCGCCGGGCCGGATCGGCCCAGGCCAGGATCGCCCGCATCGCGTCCGCGGCGACCGACACGCAACCCGCCGTCGCGCCGCGCCCGTTGACGTGCAGGAAGATCCCGGCGCCCCGCATCCGCACCGGGCGGGCGTAGTTGAAGCCGATGACGAGCGCGTGGGCGTACTGCGTCCGGTAGGCGACGAGGTGCTCGGCCTCGCCGGCGCGGCAGTCCGCCGGCAGTCCCTCGACCCACCGGTTGTACGCGCGGGAGTCGTTGTCCTGGCACCACCAGGAGTCCCGGGTGGCACGGACGTACCGGTAGCGGGTCCCGGCCGGGGCGGGCCGGACGCCGAAGGCGTAGGGCAGGTCGAAGAGGCCGGTCGGCGTGGTGTTCGTGCCCTGCCGCCGGGTGGCGCCGTCCGCCAGCCCCTTCGCGCCGAACCGGGCCGGCGCCGATCCCGCCCGCACCCACCGCCCGCCCCGCCGGTCCCACCAGGTGAGGGTCCCGGTGGTGGCGGAGGCGTCGGCGGCCACGGCGGTGATCAGCTGGGAGCCGCCGCCGGTGTCCGCCATCCGCGCGGGCAGCGGTGCCGGCGGGGGCGTCGGCGCGGAGGCCAGGGAGAGCAGCGCGGCACCGGCCGCGAGGAGGATGCGCATGGCGGCGACGCTAGGCCGCCCCTCCGGCGAGGGCCAGGCTACTGCTCCGAGTGGGGGAGCGGCGGCAGCGGCAGCGGCAGCGCGGGCAGGCCGTCGATGCTGGTGGCGATGTGCTCCTTGCCCTCGCAGTACGTGTTGAACTCCTCGTCCGTCTTCCGGTTGAAGAAGTCGGCGTGCAGCGAGCGCTCCTCCCGGTACTCCATGACGGGCACCGCGAAGCCGCAGGAGTCGCTGATCCGCAGGGCGTGCACGAGGACGATCGCCCGCGCGCTGATCTGGTCCTTCACCGCCTCCTCGGGGAAGCGGGCGAAGAGTTCGGGCCAGCGCGGGTCGTCCCGCAGCACCGTCTCGCCCCGGCCGTGCACCCGCACCACGGTCGGCGGCCCGGAGAAGGAGGTCCACATGAGCGTGATCCGTCCGTTGCCCGGCTCCCGGAGGTGGGCGAGGGTCTCGGCGGTGCTCCCGCCGAAGTCGATGTAGGCGAGGGTCAGTTCGTCGAGGACGACGAGGGTCCCCCGCCGCCCCTTGGGCGAGAGGTTGACGTGCCCGTCGCCGGAGAGCGGGGCGGTGGCGGTGAAGTAGAGGGGCTGGTCCTCGATGAAGGTCCGCAGCCGCCCGTCGATACGCTCATACGTTTTTCCCATGCCCCCATTCTCCGCCCCCGGGGTACGGGGATCACCCGAACAGGGCCCGCTCGGCCGCCCGTACGACGACGGGCGCGGGATCGCCGGGCAGCACCGTCATCCGACCCAGCCGCACGGCGTCGAGCAGCCGCAGCCGCAGCCGCAGCCGCAGCCGCAGCCCGGCGACCGCCGACGCCCGCCTCCGCCCCCGCGGATGCGCCGTCGACTCCCGCAGCACCTCCGGCGCACGCGCGCGGACCGGCGCCACCCAGTCGGTCGTCCGCACCACGATCAGCGGCAGCAGTTCTGGCCGCTCCGCCGCGTACGGCAGCGTGGCCTCCCGGATCCGTCCGCCGGGATCGCACGGCGCGAGCGCGAGCCGCACCCGGTCGACGGCCCGGTCCCAGCGCCCCCGCCGGCCGGGGCCGTGGACCCCCGTGAGCCGGCCGTGCGCGGGGGCGTACGTCCCCCGCCGGACCGCCCGGCGCACGTCCTGGTCCAGGTCGGCCCAGGCCTTCGGCCGCGTCACGTCCGGGCACCGGTACAGGGGGAGCCCCCGTCCCGGCCCTCGGACCGCCGCCTGCCGTGCCACCGTCTCGTGCGTCATGCCGGGAGGGCGGACGTCCCCCCTCGGCCGCCGCCCGGGCTTTTCCGGCGCGGGCGGCGGGACGTGGGGCGTTCCGCCCACCAGACGGCGATCCGCTCGGCGTTCGCCTCGGCGAGGGCGCGGATGTCGTCCGCGTGGGGCTCCTCGGCGGCCTTGCGGTCCCACACCACCCGCAGGGCCTGCGCGCGGGCTGCGTCGCGGACCCCCGGCAGGGGGTCGTCCAGCAGGCGGAGCGCGTTGAGCAGGGAGGCGGGCTCGTAGCGGTGGCGGAGCAGCCGCGCGGCGAGCGTCCGCAGCGCGGGTGCCTCACGGGGGCCGGTGCAGGAGATCAGCCGCTCGGTGGAGGCCTGGCGCGAGCGGCGCCGCAGCGCCCGGCGCGCCGCGCGCGCCACCTCGGGCGCCGGGTCGGCGAGGTGCGGCAGGGCCCCGTCCCAGCCGAGTGCGTGGCGGTGCGAGAGGAGGGTCAGCGCCCGCGCCCGCACGCGCGCGTGCGGGCTGCCGAGGAGACCGCGCAGGGCCTCGGGGTCGTCCCGCAGGGCGCGCAGCACGACCGCGCCGACGCGGGGGTCCGGGTCGTCGGCCCAGGGTGCGAGCTCGGCGTCCTCCAGGGCCCCCAGCCGTCGCAGTCCGCCCAGCGCCCGGGCCCGTACGGCGCCGTCGGGGTGCCGGGCGAGCGTCCGGAGCAGGGGGGCGTCCTCGGTGTGGCCCTCCTCCGCGAGCCCGGCGACCGCCGGGGGCGTGACGGCCGCGGGGTCGGCGCAGAGCGCGCGCAGCCGGGCCCGCGGGTCGCCGCCGGCCTCCCGCAGGCCCTCCCGGGCGAGGCCGCGCACCCAGGGGGAGCGGTCCGTGAGGTGCGGTACGAGGAGGTCGGCCCGCCCCTCCGCCC
>NZ_BNBS01000086.1 GCF_014656075.1 Streptomyces hydrogenans | reverse complement strand
CGGACCTCGGCGGGCGGCGCGGCGGCGGGCGCGCGGGCGCCGGAGGGCGCGGGGGCCGGCCCGTTCCGTCCCGACGGGTACGCGGACGTCGAGCTGACCGCGCCGGACGACGGCTACGAGTTCGACCTGGACACCGGGAAGGTGGTCCCGGCCGAGACCGCGTCCTGGTACCTGGCCCGTGAGGGGGACGCCTTCGTCGTGCCCGAGGACGCCGACGCGTTCGTGGCCTCGGGGTACGCCCTGGGTCCGGCCGACTGCGTGCGGGGGCTGGACACGGAGCCGGTGACGGACCTGTCCTTCGGCGAGCTCGCCGACGAGCGCCCCTTCTGCCTGCGGAGCCCCGACGGCCGGCGGATCGCCGTGGTCCGGCTGGTCGAGGCGGCGCCCGGGGGAGGGTCCGTGACGGTCGTGGCGAGCCGGTACGGGGCGGGCGGTTGAGCGCCCGGGGGTCCGCGGGGCCGGGCCGCGCGGTGCGGGGCGAGTCGGAGGGCGACGGCGGCGGACGCGGCACCCGGCCGTCCGGATAGGGTTCGTGACATGGCGTCTCGCAGTACTCAGATCCTGGAAGCGGCCGCGCGGGTGATCGCCCGGCGCGGGGTCCGCGGTCTCCGCGTGGAGGAACTGGCGGAGGAGGCCGGGGTCTCCACCGGCCTGATCTACTACCACTTCAAGGACCGCACGGGTGTCCTGCGCCGCACCCTGGAGTACATCAACGACCGGGCCGAGCGGTACACCACGGCCCAGGACGACGGCGCGGAGCCGCCGACCCCCCGCGAGGAGCTCGACCAGGTGCTGCTCCTGGAGCTCCAGGACACCCCGGAGGTGCGCGAGAACAGCACCGCCTGGGGCGAGCTGCGGGCGAGCGCCGTCTTCGACCCCGTCCTGCGCGAGGACCTCGCCCGGGCGACCCTGGTGTGGGTGCAGGAGGTGGCCGCCCTGCTCGGCCAGGTGCGGCCGCTGGCACCGGCCGCCACGCTGGCGGCCGCGGCCGAGCGGCTCACGGCCCTGCTGGAGGGCCTCAGCATGCGCTGGCTGAGCGGCGGTCTCGCCCTCGGCCACGCGCGCGCCCTCATGGCCGAGGCCATCGAGGTGGAGCTGGCCGGCCTGAGCCGGCCGTAGCCCCCGGTCCGCGGCGACGCGCCCCCGCCTCCTCCCGTGGAGACAGGTGCGGGACCGCGCGTCCGAACTCTTGACTGAAATTTCAGTCAGTGCCACAGTGAGGCCACCGCAAGGCCGCAGAAGGGCCACCGCACGGCGACGCCGAAGGGCCGGGCCGCGGCGCGCAAGCCCGGAACCCTCCTCGTTCCCCCCTCTCTCGTCCGTGCCGGGGCGGGCCTCCCGGTCGCGCTGCCCCCTCGCGCGGCCCCGCCGCATCACCTGACTGAAGCTGACTGAATTTTCAGTCAATCCAGGAAAAGAGACACCATGACCACGACCGGTTTCCGTATGCCCGCCGAGTGGGCCGAGCACGAGGGCTGCCTCATGGCCTGGCCCACCCGCGCCGACCTCTGGGACGGCGTCCTCTCCGCCGTACAGGACGAGTACGCCGAGGTCGCCCGCGCCATCGCCCGCTTCGAACCCGTCACCATGGTCGCCCCGCCCGGATCCGGCGACGCCGCCCGCGCCCACTGCGGCGACGGCGTCACCGTCATCGAACTCCCCCTCGACGACTCCTGGTTCCGCGACTCGGCCCCGCTCTTCGTGCTCGACGCCGACGGGAACCGGGCCGGCGTCGACTTCCGCTTCAACGCCTGGGGCGGCAAGCACCACCCGTACGACTCCGACGACCGGATCAGCGCCCTGCTCCTGGAGCGGCTCGGCGTCGAACGGATCGCCTCCGACATGATCCTGGAGGGCGGGGCGATCACCGTCGACGGCGAGGGCACGCTCATCACCACCGAGCAGTGCCTCCTCCACCCCAACCGCAACCCCGGCCTGACCCGCGAGCGGATCGAGGCCGAACTCAAGGCCCGGCTCGGCGTCGAGAAGGTGATCTGGCTCCCGTACGGCGGGCTGCTCGACACGGAGACCGACGGCCACGTCGACGGCGTCTGCGCCTTCGCCGCCCCCGGCAGGGTCGTCGTCTCCCTGCCCGACGACCCCGCGCACCCCGACCACGCCCGGATGCGCGCCAACCGCGCCGTCCTGGAGGCGACGACCGACGCGCGCGGCCGGTCCCTGGAGATCGTCGACGTCCCCCAGACCGCCTTCGCCGAGGTCGCCGGCGTCCGCGTCGAGGTCTCGTACCTCAACTACTACGTGGCCAACGGCGGCGTCGTCGTCCCCGTGGCCGACGCCCCCCAGGACGAGGCCGCGCTGAAGGCGATCGCCGCCGCCCACCCGGCCCGCGAGGTCGTCGGCGTCCCCGCGCCGGTCATCGCGTACGGCGGAGGCGGCGTCCACTGCATCACCCAGCAGATCCCGGCGGCCCGCGCCGGCGCGTGACCGCCGGGTAGGGCCCCGCCGCACCCCGTCCCCCTCCCCCCGCCGTACCGAAAGTGAGCGCGACGATGAGCACCGCACCGCCCCCGCCCCGCGTCCGGAGACGCCGCCCGGTCAGGACCGCGCTCGCGGCCCTCGCCGCGGCCGCCCTCCTCGCAGCCGTCCCGGCCTGCGCCGGCCCGCCCGGGAGCGGGGGCGGGGGAGAGGCCTTCGCGCTCTCGGCCGGAACGCCCCGGCCCCAGGGCGAGATCGACTCCTTCACCTGGGCCGTCTACGCCGAACCGCCCACGCTCGACTACACGGCGGCCTTCGACTATCCGCAGAACACGATCCTCTCCAACGTCTGCGAGAGCCTGATGCGGTGGACCCCCGGGCTCACCCTCGAACCCGGCCTCGCCGAGAAGGCGACCAACCCCGACCCGCGCACCTGGGTGTACGACCTCCGGCGCGGAGTGCGGTTCCACGACGGCCGGACCATGACCGCCGAGGACGTCGTCTTCAGCCTCGGCCGGCAGCGCGACCCGGCGAACGCCGCCGCCTGGGCGCAGAACTTCCAGAACGTCGCGGACATCCGCGCCACCGGCCCCCTCCAGGTCACCGTCCGGCTCAAGAAGCCCGACTCGCAGTTCCCGCAGTACATGGCCACCGCCGCCGGCGTCGTCGCCTCCAAGGCGGGCGTCCTCGCCGCGGGCGACGACTACGGCACCTCCGGCGGCCTCGCCTGCACCGGGCCCTTCACCCTGGGCGACTGGCAGAAGGGCCAGTCCCTCGAACTGCGGCGCTTCGACGGCTACCGGGGCCCCCGCGCCAAGGCCGGCAAGGTCGTCTTCCGCTTCCTCACCGACCCCTCCGCCCGCACCAACGCCCTGCTCAGCGGCGAGGCCGACGGCGGCTACCTCATCCCGACCGAGAGCTACGGACGCCTCAAGGACAGCGGCGTCGGCACCCTCTACTTCGGCGAGGGCCTCAGCACCGTCAACCTCGGCATCACCACCATGGACGGCCCGCTCGGCGACGTCCGCGTCCGCCGGGCGCTCTCCCTCGCCCTGGACCGCGCCGGATTCGTGCAGGCGGGCCTCGGCGGAGCCGGTACCGCCACCACCTCCCTCACCACCCGCGCCGCCTGGGCCGGAGCCTCGCCCGCCGTCCGCGAGGCCGCCTTCGCCGGACTGCCGCCCACCGCACGGGACATCGAGAAGGCCCGCGCGCTCGTCGAGGAGGCCGGCGCCACCGGCCGCACCCTGACCGTCGCCACCAGCTCCATAGGCCAGGACGTCTCCCTCCTCGCCACCGTCGTCCAGGCCGCCGGCAGCGAGATCGGCCTGAAGGTCGAGCTCAAGTCCGTCGCCCCCAACGCCTTCACCGCCCTCTTCACCGACCCCGAGGCACGCGAGGGCATCGACGCCTTCCCGCTCACCTACTACGACTCCGTCACCGACCCGCTCGACCTCCTGACCAACTTCAGGACCGGCGCCTACCTCAACTTCGCCGGATTCAGCGACCGGCGGTACGACGCCCT
Source organism: Streptomyces hydrogenans (assembly GCF_014656075.1). Lineage (GTDB taxonomy): Bacteria > Actinomycetota > Actinomycetes > Streptomycetales > Streptomycetaceae > Streptomyces > Streptomyces hydrogenans. Next base: position 30,399 of record NZ_BNBS01000086.1, on the reverse strand, counting down.
CGTCGAACAGGCCACCGCCACCTACGACAAGGACCGGCGCCTGGGCATCGAGGCCCAGCTCCAGAAACTGACCGCCGAACACCTCCCCTGGATCCCGGTCGCGGAGTGGCCCACCGCCCTCTTCCTCAACAAGCGGATCACCGGAGCCCCGACCACCATCGCCTACATGTACTACCCGTGGGCCGCCGACATCGGCGCCGCCGCCGCGGGGGCCGCCCCGTGAACCCCACCGCCTTCCTGAGGTTCACCGCGCGCCGGGTCGCCGAGATGGCGGTCACCCTCCTCATCGCCTCGTTCGCCGTCTTCGGCGCCCTCTACCTCGCCCCCGGCAGCCCCGCGAGCTTCCTCCTCGCCGGCCGCTCCCCCTCACCCGAGGCCCTCGCCGCCCTCACCGCCCGCCACCACCTCGACGACCCCTTCGCCCTGCGCTACCTCCACTGGCTCGGCGACGTGCTCCAGGGCGACTTCGGCCGCTCGCTCACCTACCGCACCGACGTCTCGCGCCTCCTCGCCGACCGGCTGCCCACCACCCTGCTCCTCGTCACCATGGCGCTGGCCGTCGTCCTGACCGCCGGGCTCGTGCTCGGCCGGATCGCCGCCGTGCGCGGCGGCCGGACCGACGCCGCCGTACTCGTCGCCACCACCCTCGCCATCGGCACCCCGTCCTTCGTCGCGGCCGTCCTCCTCCAGGGGCTCTTCGCCGTCCGCCTCGGCTGGTTCCCCAGCAGCGGCGCGGGCGACGGCCTCCTCGACCGGATCTGGCACCTCACCCTGCCCGCCGTCGCCCTCGCGCTCTACCTGATCGGGATGCTCGCGCGGGTCACCAGGACCGCCATGCTCGAAGCCCTCGACAGCGAACACGTGACGGTCGCCCGCGGCCGGGGCGTCCCCGAACACCTCGTGATCCGCCGCCACGTCCTGCGCAACGCGCTCGGCACCGTCCTCACCACCGGCGGACTGATCGTCGCCACCCTGCTGGTCTGCACGATCCTCGTCGAGACCGCCTTCAGCATCGGCGGCATCGGCCAGCTCCTCGAACTGGCCACCACCACCAAGGACTTCCCGACCGTGCAGGCCGTCTCGCTCATCATCGTCGCCCTGTTCATGACCGTGAACCTGGTCGTCGACCTGCTGCTGCCGCTGGTGGACCCCCGCATCACCCTCGGCACGAGGGGGGCCGCCGCGTGACCGCCGTCCTCACCCGGCGCCCCGGGCTCGCCAAGGTCACCGTCCGCAAGGGCGGTTCACTCCTCCACCGGGCCGCGCTCGGCTTCGCCGGACTCGTCGTCCTCGCCGCGCTCCTCGCCCCCTGGATCGCCCCCCACGACCCCAACGCCGTCGACCTCGGGGCCGCGCTCGCCGGACCCTCCGCCGACCACCCCCTCGGCGTCGACGCCGCCGGCCGCGACACCCTCTCCCGGCTGCTCCTCGGAGCCCGCACCTCCCTGCTCGGCCCGCTCGGCGTGGTCGTCCTCTCCACCCTCCTCGGCGTCGCCGCCGGCACCGCCGCCGCCTGGCGCGGAGGCCGCCTCGACACGCTGATCTCCCGCTCCACCGAGCTCGTCTTCGCCTTCCCCGGCATGCTGCTCGCCATCCTCGTCGTCTCGATCCACGGGGAGGGGCTGCTCGCGCCCGTCGTCGCCCTGGGCGTGGCCTACCTGCCCTACGTCAGCCGGCTCACCCGCACCCTCGTCCTCGCCGAACGCGCCCGCCCCTACGTGAGCGCCTACCAGGTCCAGGGGCACTCGGCCCTCCAGATCTGTCTGCGCCACGTCCTGCCCAACATCGCGCCCGTCGTGCTCGCCCAGTCCACCATCAACTTCGGCTACGCCCTCATGGACCTCGCCGGACTCTCCTTCCTCGGCCTCGGCGTGCCCCCGCTCACGCCCGACTGGGGCCGGATGGTCTTCGACGGCCAGACCGCCGTCCAGCGCGGCTACCCGCTCTCCGCGGTCCTGCCGTGCGTCCTCGTCGTGCTCACCGTCGTCGCCTTCAACGTGGCCGGAGAGCGCTGGGCCGACCGTGTCGCCAGGAGAGACCGATGACCACACCACCCGCCCTGGAGATCCGGGGGCTGCGCCTCACCCTCCCCGGCGCCGCCCGTCCCGTCCTCGACGGCGTCGACCTCACCGTCGGCCCGGGCGAGACAGTCGCCCTCGTCGGCGAGTCCGGCTCCGGCAAGTCCCTCACCTCACGAGGCGCCCTCGGCCTGCTGCCCGCCGGCGCGGTCACCGAGGGAGCCGTCCTCGTCGACGGCGAGGACGTCCTCACCGCCCCGCCGGACCGGCTGCGCGCCCTGCGCACCGGGCGCGTCGCCATGGTCTTCCAGGACCCCCGGGCCACCCTCAACCCGCTGCGCCGCATCGGGGACTTCCTCACCGAGGGCGCCCGCGCGGCCGGCGTCGAACCGGCCGCCGCGACCGACCGGGCCACCGGACTGCTGCGGGCCGTCGGGCTCGACGCGTCCGTCCTCGCCGCCTACCCGGGCCAGGTCTCCGGCGGCATGCTGCAACGCGTCGTGATCGCCGCCGCGCTCATGGGCGACCCCGTCCTGCTGCTCGCCGACGAACCCACCACCGCGCTCGACGTCATCACCCAGGCCGAGGTGATCGCGCTCCTCGTCCGGCTCCGGGAGAGCTTCCGCACCGGACTCCTCTTCGTCACCCACGACCTCGACCTCGCCGCCGCCGTCAGCGACCGCGTCCACGTCATGTACGCGGGGCGGATCGTCGAATCCGGCCCCGCCGAGGACGTGTTCGCGCGGCCCCTGCACCCGTACACCACGGCCCTGCTCGCCTCCACCCCCCGCCTCACCGCCCCCGGCGGCAGGCTCTCCGCCATCCCCGGCCGGCCGCCAGACCCGCGCACCCCGCTGACCGGCTGCGCCTTCGCCGCCCGCTGCCCGCTCGCCACCGACACCTGCCGGGAGACGCCCCCGGAGGCCCGGCGGGCCCCCGGCCGGCCCGACCACCACGCCGCCTGCCACCACAGCGCACGGCTCGCGGACGAAGGAGCGGTCCTCGATGTCTGAACCCCTGCTGAGCGTCACCGGCCTGAGCCGCGCCTTCGGCGCCGTGCGGGCCGTGGACGACGTCTCCTTCACCCTGCCCGAGGGCGGCTCGCTCGGCATCGTCGGAGGCTCCGGCTCCGGCAAGACCACCACCGCCCGGATCGTCGTCGGCCTGGAGCGGGCCGACGAGGGGGAGGTGCGCCTCCGCGGCCGGGTCCGGCCCGCCCGCGCCCGGGGCAGGGCCGAGCGCCTCGCCCGGGCCCGCGAGGTCCAGATGGTCTTCCAGGACCCCTACCTCTCCCTCGACCCCCGGACCACCGTCGACCGGATGCTGCGCGAGACCCTGCGGCTGCACTTCCCCGACCGGGACCCCGCGCCGCGCGTCCGCGAACTCCTCGACCAGGTCGGCCTCGGCACCCGCGCCGCCGGCGCGCTGCCCAAGGCCCTCTCCGGCGGTCAGCGGCAGCGGGTCGCCATCGCCCGCGCCCTCGCCGTCGAACCGGCCGTCCTCGTCCTCGACGAGGCGGTCGCCGCCCTCGACGTCTCCGTCCAGGCCCAGATCCTCAACCTGCTCGCCGACATCCGCGAACAGACCCCGGTCGGCTACCTCTTCATCACCCACGACCTCGGCGTGGTCCGGTGCGTCACCGACGAGGTCCTCGTCATGCGCCACGGCCGCGTCGTCGAGGCGGGCGCCACCGCGCGGGTGCTCGCCGCGCCGCACCACCCCTACACCCGGCTGCTCCTGGACTCGGTCCCGCGTCCCGGCTGGAACCCGGCCCGGATCGCGGCGGCCCGCCAGGAGCTGTCGTCCCCGCAGGCAACCCCCACACAGGAGGCATGAATGATCCGAGGCATGAACCGGCGAGGTTTCCTCCTCGCCGCCGGGGCCACCGCCGCCGGCGCCGCGCTCGCCACCACGACCACGCAGGGCCGCGCCCGCGCCGCCGGCGCGTACCGCGTCCCGGTCGAGGACGTCCGGCACACCCGTACGTGGATGGCCTGGCCGGACAGCACCTCCATCTGGGGCGGCCGGCTGAGCGGCGTCCAGGCGGACATCGCCCTGATCGCCCGGACGATCGCGAAGTACGAGCCGGTCGTCCTGTGCGCCAACGCGGGCAGCGTGTCCCGGGCCCGCACGATGTGCGGGCCCACGGTCACCGTCATCGGCTCGATCCCGGTCGACGACTGCTGGATGCGCGACTCGGGCCCCGTCTTCCGCACCGACGGCTACGGCGGGCTGGACGCCGTCGGCCTCAACTTCAACGGCTGGGGCAACAAGCAGGCCCACGCCAGGGACGCCCTGGTCGCCGAGCGGATCGCCGCGTACACCGGCGTCCCGTTCACCTCCGCCGACCTGGTCGGCGAGGGCGGCGCCATCGAGCAGGACGGCGCCGGCACCCTCATGGCCACCCGCAGCAGCCTGGTGAACCGCAACCGCAACCCCGGGATGTCGGAGCGGCAGCTGGAGACGGCGATGTGCGACGCGTACGGCGCCTCGAAGGTGATCTGGTTCGACGGCGTCTACGGCCAGGACATCACCGACGACCACGTCGACGCCACGTCCCGCTTCCTGGCGCCCGGCGAGGCCCTCGTCCAGATGCCGCTCTCCACCGACACCGACGCCTACGCCAAGGACGCGCGGCAGCAGTACGCCGTCCTGTCCGCCGCGACGACCGCCGCCGGCCGGCCGATGGACGTCATGCGCCTCCAGGGCCCCGACTACAACCGGATCCGCTCCACCAACCGGGACTTCCTGGCCTCCTACGCCAACTTCTACCTCTGCAACGGCGCCGTCATCAGCGCCCACTTCGGCGACACCCGCGCCGACGAGGCGGCCAGGGCGACCCTGACCCGGCTCTACCCGGACCGGGTGGTCGAGCAGCTGAACATCGACCGCCTCGGCACGGGCGGCGGCGGCATCCACTGCGTGACCCAGCAGCAGCCCACCGCCTGATCCGTCCGAAGCCCCACGCCACCGGGCCGGGGTGCCGTCGTCACGACGGCACCCCGGCCCGGTGCTTTCGCGCGTCCGGGGGCCGGCCGTCAGGCCGGGTCGGCCTCGATGGTCAGCTCGACGCGGGCCGCGTAGGCGCGGACCTCGGCGTCGGGATCGGCGTCCCACGGGAGGTCGGCGACGACGTACGCCGAGCGGCCGGAGGAGTCGGCGAGGGTGCCCAGGCGGGAGCCGCGCGGGAGTCCGACCATGACGGACGCGCAGCGGGCCGGGGCGTCCGGGGCGGTGGCCTCGACGAGGGGCCACACGGCGTCGTCGGAGATCCAGGCGACCGGCTCGCCCTCGTAGCGGACGTCCGTGAGACGGCCGGGGCGGTGCTCGACGAAGCGCTGCACGGCCCGCCGGGTGGGCGTCGGGTAGTCGGGGCGCACGCCGAGGGCGAGGTCGACGATGGCCGGCTCGATCGGCTTGCCGGTGGCGAGGTGCCACATCATGGTGATGGCGTCGCCGGGAAGGCGGGCCGCTATCTCCATGAGGACCGGCTGGCCGTCTCGCAGCCGGAACTCGGCGTGGGTGATGCCGCTGTCGAAGCGGAGGGTCTTGAGGATCGCGGCGTTCGCCGCGACCAGCGCGTCCGTGTGGGCGAGCGGGAGGTCGGCCGGGCTGGTGTGGCCGATCTCGGTGAAGAAGCGGCTGTCGCCCTCGTTGGTGAGCTTGGCGGTGACGCCGCTCCAGAGCAGTTCGCCGTTGTGGACGAGGGCCTCGACGGAGAACTCGGGGCCCTCGACCAGTTCCTCGACCAGGATCGTCTCGTCCGGCTCGTAGGCGGTGAGCGCGGCGCGCAGCTCCTCGTCGTTCTCGACGCGGACGACGCCCGAGCTGAACATCCGGCCGGCCGGCTTGACGACGCAGGGGTACGCGTCGGAGGCGGCGGCGTCCCGCTGGTGGGGGGCGAAGGCCCGCCAGGCGGGGCCGTGGTCGCGGAGCAGGACCCGCTGCATGACCTTGTCCCGGCAGACCCGGGCCGCCCAGGTGCCCGGGCCCGGGAGGCCGAGGGCCTCGGAGAGCACGCCGCAGGGGTCGACGAAGACCTCGCCGCTGCAGATCACGCCGCGGACGTCGTAGTCGGCGACCCAGTCCTGCACCGAGGCCAGCACGCCGGCGATCACGGCGTCCGGGAACTGCCGGACGGCCTCGATCCGGGACAGCGGGTGGGCCGGGTCCGCGATGTGACCGTTCAGCTTGGGCAGGTCGGTGGTGGGGCCGACGACGACGAGCGGTGCCAGGCCGCGCTCCGCGATGTCGGTGATCAGGCGGTGCTGGCGGGCGAGGGCCGCCAGATCGCTCATGACGATCACGGCGGGCGGGCGTTCGCTCTGACGGTTCAACGGAGCTCCTCCGGTGGGATGCACCCCGGGTGTGGAGTGCGAGGAACGGTCACTGGATGATCTAGCTTGCCCGCCCGTGGTGTCCACGGTCCGGCGATACGTCAATCGAAGTGCGTCACAACGGAATTGGCCGGAACCGGATGTCCGTCCGCCCGCTACTGGCGGTAGGTGGAGAGGAAGCGGCCGATGCGGTTGATGGCGGTCTCCAGGTCGTCGGCGCGCGGCAGCGTGACGAAGCGGAAGTGGTCCGGGCGGGGCCAGTTGAAGCCGGTGCCCTGGACGAGGTGGATCTTCTCGCGCAGCAGCAGGTCGAGGACGAGCCGTTCGTCGTCGACGATCTTGTGCACGTCCGGGTCCAGCTTGGCGAAGGCGTACAGGGCGCCCTTCGGCTTGACGCAGCTCACGCCCGGGATCTCGTTGAGCGCCCGCCAGGCGACGTCGCGCTGTTCGGTGAGCCGGCCGTTCGGCAGGGTCAGGTCGTGGATGGACTGGTGGCCGCCGAGCGCGGCCTGGACGGCGTACTGCGCCGGCACGTTCGGGCAGAGCCGCATGCCGGCCAGCATGGTGAGGCCCTCCAGGTAGTCCCCGGCCTGCGCCTTCGGGCCGGAGACGACCAGCCAGCCGCTGCGGAAACCGGCCACGCGGTAGGACTTGGAGAGGCCGTTGAAGGTGAGGGTGACGACGTCGTCGCTGAGCGCGGCCAGGCAGTGGTGCTCGGTGTCGTCGTAGAGGATCTTGTCGTAGATCTCGTCGGCCAGCACCATCAGGCCGTGCCGGCGGGCGAGTTCGAGGATGCCCTCCAGGAGCTCCTTCGAATAGACCGCGCCCGTGGGGTTGTTCGGGTTGATGACGACGATGGCCTTGGTGCGGTCGGTGATCTTCGAGGCGATGTCGTCGAGGTCGGGGAACCAGTCCGCCTCCTCGTCGCACAGGTAGTGCACGGCCCGGCCGCCGGCGAACCGCACCACGGCGGTCCACAGCGGGTAGTCGGGCATCGGCACCAGGACCTCGTCGCCGTCGTCGACCAGCGCCTGCACGGCCATCTGGATGAGCTCGGAGGCGCCGTTGCCGAGGTAGACGTCGTCGACGGTCACGCCCTCGACCCCGCGCTGCTGGTAGTACTGCATCACCGCGCGCCGGGCGGGCAGGATGCCCCGGGCGTCGCTGTAGCCGTGCGCGTTGGGGAGGTTGCGGATGATGTCCTGGAGGATCTCCTCCGGCACCTCGAAGCCGAACGGCGCGGGGTTGCCGGTGTTCAGCCGCAGGACGCTGTGACCCGCCTCCTCCAGGGCGTTGGCCTGGTCGACGACCGGGCCACGGATCTCGTAGCACACGTCCTTCAACTTGCTGGACTGTCGAAAAATCATCTGCGGCCTCCCGACCGTGACCGTCATCCGCGCCGCCGTGGCTGCTTTGTTCTACCAAGTAGGCACTTGGAAAGTCCAACCCTTTGGCTATGCTGGCCCCATGCCACGCCGAAGCTACGACCAGTACTGCGCCGTCGCCCGAGCCCTGGACGCGGTGGGGGAGCGCTGGAGTCTGCTGATCGTCCGGGAGCTCCTGCACGGCCCGCGGCGGTACACCGACCTCCACGCCGACCTCCCCGGCGTCTCCACCGACATCCTCGCCAGCCGGCTCAAGCAGCTGGAGGGCGAGGACCTGGTCGAGCGCCGCCGCCTGGAGCGGCCCGCCAACGCGACCGTCTACCAGCTCACCCGGCGCGGCGCGGAACTGCGCCCGGTCGTCGAGGCCCTGGCCGGCTGGGGCCTCGACGCGCTCGGCGAACCGCGGCCGACGGACGCCGTCCGCACCCACTGGTTCACCGAACGCGGCCCGTCCGGGGAGGCCGCGGCCCGCACGCCCGAGACGGCCGCGCTGCCGGGCGCGTGACCGGGCGGCGCACCCCCGCCGGCGGCTCAGCCGCCGACGGTCGCGGCCACCGCCTCGCCCAACAGGTCGAGGCCCTCGGCCAGTTCGTCGTCACCGGCGGTCAGCGGCGGCAGCAGCTTCACCACCTCGTCCTCCGAGCCCGAGGTCTCCACCAGGAGGCCCCGGGCGAAGGCCGCGTCGGCCACCCGCCGGGCCACCGGCGCGTCCCGGAAGGCCAGGCCCCACGCCAGGCCGCGCCCGCGGTGCGCGGAGACGTGCGCCGCGTACCGCTCGGCCAGCTCGCCGAGCCGCTCGTCGAACAGCGCGCCCCGCACCTCGGTCTGCTTCTCCAGGGCGCTGTCCGCCCAGAACTCCCGCAGCGCCGCGGCGGCCGTCACGAAGGCCGGGTTGTTGCCCCGGAAGGTGCCGTTGTGCTCGCCCGGCTGCCAGACGTCCAGCTCGGTGCGGAAGAGCGTGAGCGCCATCGGGAGCCCGTACCCGCTCAGGGACTTGGAGAGGCAGACGATGTCCGGGGTGATCCCCGCGACCTCGAAGCTGAAGAACGGGCCGGTGCGCCCGCAGCCCATCTGGACGTCGTCCACGACCAGCAGGATGCCCCGCCGGTCGCACAGCTCCGCCAGGTCGGCGAGCCACGCCGGGCCCGCCGGGTTCACCCCGCCCTCGCCCTGCACCGTCTCCACGATCACGGCGGCGGGCAGGTCCAGGCCGCTGCTGCGGTCGGCCAGCATGCTGTCGAGCAGCTTCAGACCGGACACCTGGCCCCCGGCGAAGCCGTCGTACGGCAGGCGCCAGGTGTGCCCCAGCGGCACGCCGGCCCCCGCCCGCTTGGACGCGTTCCCGGTGACGGCCAGCGAGCCCAGCGACATGCCGTGGAAGGCGCCGGTGAACGCCACCACCGTCTGCCGCCCGGTCACCTTCCGGGCCAGTTTCAGCGCGGCCTCCACGCTGTTGGTGCCCGTCGGGCCGGGGAACTGCACCCGGTAGTCCAGCCGCCGGGGCGCGAGCACGCGCGCCCCGAACTCGGTCAGGAAGTCCTCCTTGGCCGCGGTCAGCATGTCCAGGCTGTGCGTGACGCCGTCCCGCTCCAGGTAGTCGAGCAGCGCCCGCTTCAGCACCGGGTGGTTGTGCCCGTAGTTGAGGGCGCCGGCGCCGGCGAAGAAGTCCAGGTGCGCGCGCCCGTCCCGGTCGTGGAGACGGCTGCCGCGGGCCCGGTCGAAGACCACCGGCCAGTTCCGGCTGTAGCTGCGGACCTCGGATTCGAGGGATGAGGCGTTCATGAGGGGTCTCCTCGGAGATGGGGGGTGGAAAGGGAGCCGTGCGGAAGGGAGGAGGAGCGCGGGGGTACGGGCCGGGGGCCGGGGGTCACGCACCGGACAGGGCCGGTACGCCGAGCACCGCCAGGCCCGCGAGCACCGCGACCAGCAGGAGCCCGGCGCACCGCAGCGCCGGCCCGCCGTGCCGGGCGGCCGCGCCGGCGCCCAGCGCGTAGCCGGTCAGCGCCGCCGCCGCCGGACCGAGCAGCAGCAGGGGTACGCCGCCGTCCCGGGCCCCCGCCCAGGCGAAGGCGCAGCAGGCCGCGCCGACGGCCACGACCAGGGCCCGCGCCGGGCCCCGCTCGGCGGAGCGCCGGCCGCCGGGGTACAGCCGGGCCGCGACCCGGGCCGCCGTGCTCACGTTGGTGAAGACGTACGAGGCGAGCACGGCGCCGGTGGCCCCGGCGAGCGCCCAGCGCAGCGGTGCCGGGGCGGGTCCCGGCGCCGCCCGTTCCTGGACCGCCGCGAGCCCCAGGTAGACGACGGCCACGGCGGCCGTCCCCAGGAGCACGCCCGCGGCGGTCCGCCCCGGTCCGGCCGCGGTCGCGGGAGCGGCGCCGGTGACGGCCTCCCAGCCGACGCCGGCGAAGAACAGCGCCGCGAGGGCCAGCCACAGCGCGCCGTCCGGCGTGAGCCCCGACGGCGCCAGCGGTGTGCCGGCCCACGCCGCAGGGTCGCCCGGCCGCGCCCACACGGCGCACGCGAGGGCCAGGACGCCGGTGACCCAGGGGCGCCACCGCAGGACCGGGGCCGGGAGGGTCCGCGGGCCGAGCGCCGCCGCCCCGGCCGCCACGGGCACGGCGAGGGCGAGCGGCAGCGTCTCCGTTCCCGCCCGGGGCGGCGCGCCGTCGGCCGCCGTCAGCAGGGCGGTCGCGGCGAACCAGGCGATCGCCGCCTGCCCGGCGGTGAAGGCGACCGCGAAGACGCCGTCCACCACCCGCTCCGCCCACGTGCCCAGCAGGGCGCCGACGGCCCCCGCCAGGGAGGCCGGGCCGATCCTGGCGCGGACCAGCGCGGCCAGCACCAGGGCGACCGCGCCGCCCAGCAGGACGTGCGCCGTCCAGACGAGGAGCCCGTCCCCGTTCGCCAGCGCCACGACGACGGGCGGCATGACGAGCATCCCGGCGCCGAGGACGCCCCCGGCCACCCGGGCCGCGAGCGTCCGCACCGGCCGCCCGGCCGCCGCCCAGGCGGCGGCCGACGGGCCGGCCGCTTCCGGGGGCTCCATCACGGGAGGCGCTTCCGGAGGCTCTCCGCGATGACCTTGGCCCGCAGCGACAGCAGGCTGAAGGAGCCGGCGTCGCCGATGCCGTGGCTGGACTCGCACAGGCCGTTGAGGAAGAGCGCCGGGGTGTCCGGCGCCACCGGCCGCACCTCGTAGTCCGGGCCCACCGACAGATAGCCGTGCGGGTCGAAGGCGAAGTCCGCGGCGAGCCCGCCCATCAGCGCGGGGACGCGCTCCTGGTGGGCGGCGGGGCCGAGGTCGCGGAAGCCGGTCGCGAGCACCACGAAGTCGGCCTCGTGCTCCTCCGACTCCCCGGTGTTCAGCTCGTCCACGGTCATCCGCACCCCGGTCCCGTCCACGGCGACCGCCCGGACCTGACGGCTGCCGCTGACGAAGACCCGCTGCTCGCCGTCGAGCCGCTGCTCGTAGATCAGCCGGTACAGCTCGCGCAGGACGTCCCCGTCGGCCGACGAGTAGTTCGTCAGCCGCATGTACTGGTCGATGGCGTCCTTCCGCTCGCGCGAGGCGCCGTAGTAGTAGTCCGTGAAGCCGGGGAAGTACCCCTCCTCGCTGAACGGACTGGTGTCCTTCTCGCGGAGCGTCAGCGACCGCACCAGCGTGGTGACTTCGGCCTTCGGGTAGCGCCGGGCGAGGTCGAGGGTGAGCTCGACGGCGCTCTGGCTGCCGCCGACGACCGTCACCCTGCGCGGCGCCCCGCCCGCCTCCTCCAGCTCCCGCAGGGCCGGCAGGTAGCGCGTCAGGTGGAAGACGCGCGGCGAGTCCACGGTGTCGAAGGGCTCCGGGACGAACGGGGCCCGCCCGGTGCCGATGACCAGGGAGCGCGCCTGGAGCGTCTCGCCGGCCGAGGTGGTGACGGTGTAGCGCGGCCGGCCCTCGGCGTCCCGCTCCAGGGTGACGCCGGTGACGTGCACCCCGTAGTCGACCAGCCGCTCGAAGTGGCCGGCGGCCCAGGTGACGTACTGCGCGTACTCCTTGCGCAGCGGGAACTCCACCGGGAGGTTGAGGTGGTCGAGCAGCCTCCCGTTCTCGAACAGGTAGTTGATGAAGCTGTAGCGGCTGCGCGGGTTGCGCAGGGACACCAGGTCGCGCACGGGGTGGTTCTGGATGTCCGAGCCGTCGAGCATCATCGCGCTCTGCCAGGACGGGCCCGGCCGGGCCTCCAGGAACCGTATGTCGAGGTCGTGGCCCTCTTCTTCCAGGGCGATGGCGAGAGCCAGGTTGGCCGGACCGAAGCCGATGCCGAGCACGTCGTGGCAGCGCGTCACTGTTCCCCCTTGATGGAATGCGGACAGAAGTGGTGGTGGAGCGGGCCCGGCGGCGCCGTCGTGCGGCGGTCGCGGGCGGTCGAACGGGGCCGTGCGGTCGGCCGGCTCAGGGGCCGGTGCCGGGACACGTGGTGCTTCCGGCGCCGCCGGGGCGGGCGTCGCCGGGACCTGTGCCGTGCGCGGCGCCGCCCGGGTCGGCCAGGAGGGCGGCGGCGATGCGGCGGCCGGCCTCCGGGGCGGTCTTGACGCCGCCGCCGTTCCAGCCGCGCACGGCCCAGACGCGCGGTACGCCGGTGCCGGTCAGCAGCCCGGAGGCCGGGCCGCCGTCCTCGGCGGGCGGGCCGTAGGCGTCCGCCGCGCGGAGGGTGTCGAGGTGCGGCGCGGTCGCCAGCCACGGGAAGTGGGGGGTGAGCGCCGCGAGGGTCGCCCGCGCGTGGGCGGGATCGGGGCGGGCGTCGACCGGCGCGTCCCACACCAGGTGGGGCATGCCGATCAGCGTCCGGTCCGCGGCGACCGGCTTGGCGTACAGACCGGTCCGCAGGTCCACGAAGGTCGCGTGGGCCGGCGCGTCGGGCCGCCGCCCGACGATGCTCACCTGGATGGACCGGGAGCGGACCGGGACGGCCGGCCGCAGCCCGGGCACCGGGTCGGCCGCCCAGGGGCCGACCGCCGAGACCACGGCCCCGGCCCGGACCGTCCCCGCGTCGGTGACCACCACCGGGTGCCCGCCGCGCGCCTCCACGGCCCGGACGCGGACCCCGCAGCGGACGACGGCGCCGTCGGCGCGCGCCTGCTCCAGCCAGTCCGCAGTGACCTCGGCCGGGGTCACGAAGCCCGCCTCCGGCTCGACCAGGGCGACCCCGCCGGCCAGCCGGACGCCCGCCGCCTCGGCGGGCCCCGCGACCACGTGCGCCGAGGTGCCGAGGGCCGTGTTGATCCGCCCGGCCGCCGCCCGTAAGGAGGCCTCCTCGGCGGGATCCGCGACGGTCACCGCGCCGACCGCGCGCAGCGGCGCCCGGCCCGACGCCCACTGTGCCGGGTCCCGGTAGACCGCGTGCTCGGCCAGGGCCAGGGCGGCGGTCGCGGGGTCCGGGTCGTAGGCGCGCACCATGCCGCCGGAGGGCCCGGTCGCCCCGGCGCCCGGCCGGGGCGCCTGTTCCAGGACGACGACGGACGCGCCCCGGCGCGCCAGGTGGTGCGCGACGGCGGCGCCGGTGATCCCGGCGCCCACCGCCACGACGTCCGTGACGGCGGGGAGCCCCCCGCCGTCACGGGAGCCGGCCGGGCCGGCCCCGTCGGGGTCGCTCACGACCGACCGCTCGCGGCGGGCGTGAGCGCGGACACGGGCGCGGGCGCCGTGCACCGGGTGCCGGAGGGCAGGAAGGACCAGTCGGCCTCGCGCACCGGCGTGCCCGGCAGCCCCAGCCACTCCCACGCCCGCTCGGCCAGGCCGGGCGTGACCGGCCAGGCCAGCGCGGCGAACACCTTGGCCGCCAGGTACTCCAGGGCCAGGCTGGTCCGCGCCTCCTCCGCCAGCGACGGGACCCGGCGGGCCACCTCCTCCGTCGCCCGGAACTCGGCGCAGCGCCGGACGAAGGACTCCAGGAGGTCGACGTAGCCGCGCGCGCTGAACGCCTCCGGCAGCACCAGGCCGTCGAGTTGACGCGTGGTCAGGTTGAGGTAGCGGTAGAACTCGCGGTGCGCGTCGGTCCAGGCGCCGGTGCCCGGCACCGCGCCGTCGCCCAGCGCCGCGAAGCCGTCGAGCCAGGCGTGCGCGGCGAGGTACAGCGGGTCCTCGGTCAGCCGGCCGGCGCGCTCCTCGGTGATCCGGGTGACGCGCCCCTCCGGGGCGTCGCGCAGCAGCGCCAGGCGCACGGCGTCCGGGCCGGCCGCGGCGAGCGCGTCGTCCGCCCAGACGGCGTGGCCCCGGCTGGTGGAGAACTTCTCGTCGCCCAGGTGCAGGAACTGGTTGGTGACGAACGCGGCGGGCAGGTGCTCGCCGAGCCCGGCCGCGAAGGCCAGGACCGGCAGCAGCACCGCGTAGTAGAAGCTGTTGTCGTAGCCGAGGAAGAGCGCGATCCGCGCCGGGCCGCCGTCCTCGGACTCCGACCGGGCCGCGTCCAGGAAGGTGAGGGCGAGGTCCGCCCAGGCGTCGAGGGCCCGGCCCTCGCCCAGGTCGACGCCCCACGCGGAGGTCCGGGCGAGCCGGTACGGCGGCAGCCCCTCGTCCAGCAGCCGCTCGACGAGGATCTGCAGGTCGGGCGAGGTGGAGGAGACCCGCAGGTACTCCCGCAGCTCGTCCGCGTAGGCGTTCAGGTCGAGCCAGAGCGCCCGCTCGGGGCGGGTGACGGCCGCCGTGCCGCAGATCCGGCACTGCACGCCGGTCAGCTCCCGGGCCTCGTTGGGCCGGCCGCACGCCTCGCAGATCTCCCCGTCGCTGGCCGCCTCGCAGTGCGCGCAGGCGCCGCGGGCGAACGCCTGGTGCAGCGACAGCTCGCAGCTCGGGCAGTACGCCGTCTCCCGCTCCTCCTCCGTCACCGCGGGCGAGGCGGCCACCAGGTCCAGGAGCTTCCGGATCCGCCCGGCGTGCTCCGGGTCCCCGGCCGGGCGGGTGAGCCGGTCGACGCCGACGCCGGCCGCGCGCAGGGTCGCCACGATCGCGTCGCCCTCGGCGGTGGCCACGTTCACCGGGGACGTGCCGCGCAGCCGGGCGGCGGCGGCCACGTAGGACTGGTGGTCGTCGGTGCCGGTGACGTACCGGGCGTCGCGGCCCATGCTGCGCAGCGCGCGCACCAGCATGTCGGCGCGGACGTACGGTCCGGCGAGGTGACCCAGGTGCAGGCCGCCGTTGGGCGTCGGCGGCGGGCAGAACACCAGCGTCCGGTCGGCCAGCTGGTCGCGCGGCGGCGCCTTGTCCAGGACCGCGACGGCGCTCGGGATGTGCTCCCAGTACACCGAGACGATGTCGAAGGGCTCGTCGTGGTCGTTGCGGATCTCGTGGAAGCCGAACGGCGACAGGTAGCAGACCTGGCCGGGACCCAGCTCGCGCTCCTCGTCCCCGAGCAGCACCACCGCCCGGCCCGCCAGGACGATGAACATCTCGCCGTCCTGGTGGGCGTGGCGCTTCGAGACGGTGTGCCCGGGGACGCTGCCGAAGACGGAGCCGAACGGCAGCCCCTCGATGTCGGAGGCGGACAGCATGGGTTGCAGGTGCATCTCGTAGGACCAGCTCATCGCCGACCGGTCGAAGGCACGCGTGATCAAGGGGACCCCCTGGTGGAGTGGTTGGGACGGAGCGGTGTGCGGCGTCAGGCGCCGGTGCCGCGCCGCTCGGCCGGACCGAGCCGCGTCGGGGCGCCGTCGGCGTCGAAGGGCCGGCGGAACGAGAACGCGAACGGCGAGGGCCCGTGGTCGTGCAGGTGCTCCAGCCGGGCGCAGGCGTCCGCCCAGGTGGGGGTGGTGTCGTCGGGGACCCACCAGGCCGCGTACGAGGGCCACTCGGGCTTGAGGAACCACTCGTGGCGCCGGCTCAGGGTGGAGCGGTGCAGCCCGTCGTAGACGAAGGCGAAGACGGAGTCGAGGTCGGCCCAGAGGGAGAGGGTCGACGCCCGGCTGTCGGTCTCGTTCGTCCGCCCGCCGGTGTAGAAGCGCGGCACCTCGAACTTGCCCCAGTCGCCCCAGTCACGCTGGAAGTTGGTGAGGTGGCTCTGGCCGGGGTCCTCCTTCGCCCGGGCGACGAAGCCGGCGGCGCGCTCGGCCTGCTCGAAGGTCGGCGGCGTCAGGTCGTCGAACTCCTGCACCTCGGGATTCCCGTACGGCTTCTTCAGAATCGCGAACGTCGTGAAAGCGACACGCGACATCGGCCTCTGTTCCTTTCCTGGTGATGTCCCGGGGATGTCCCGGAGTGGCCCGGCGAAATGCCCGGTGATGCCTTCGGCGGGGGTGGGGAATTCCTTTCGCCTATTTCCGCGCGGCACCCGAACCGCGGGCCATCAGTCCCCGCATGAAGGCGCGCTGGAATTCGGCGGGCAGCACCATGCGGCCGGTCAGGGCCAGGTACTTCTGGCTCAGTTCCGGGTTTCCGCAGATGGTCTCGAACATCCTCTGCCGGGTCGCCTCGTCCTTGTCGACGAGCGAGTCCCCGCAGATTCCCTCGGCGTGCGGCAGGACGGTCTTCTCGAACCGCTGCCGGTAGTCGTCCAGCCCGTCCCGCACGCCCTCCGCGTCCAGCGCGCGGCCGGCGAAGGCGTGGGCCAGCAGCTGCGCCGAGAGCAGCGCGAAGCCGCAGCCGACGCCGCTCATGGCGTCCAGCGACAGGGCCGCGTCGCCGACGAACGGCACGGAGCCGGCGACCGGTCGGCGGATCAGGCTCGGATAGTCGCCGTAGCCCAGCAGGGGCCCCTCCGGGACCGCGTCGGTCACCGGGGGCGCGTCCGGCAGGCCGTCGAAGTACTTCAGGAACTCCTGCATGCGGCCGTCCGCGCCGCGCCACCCCTCCACCCGCGACTTCTCCGCGAAGAGGACGAGTTCGGTCCTGCCGTCGACGAGCGGGTAACTGCACGCCAGGTCGCGGTCGTTCATCACGAACACCGAGCGGTTGTCCGCGGGGGCCGGGATGCCCCGGAAGTAGCCGAAGAGCGCGGCGCGTTCGTTGGGCCTGCTCTCCGCCTCGTTGCCGAGCAGTCCCGCGAGCCGGGAGCGCCGCCCGTCCGCCGCCACCACCAGCCGGGCCCGGTACCGCCGGGGGTCCCCGGACTCGCCCCGGGTCTCCAGGGTCCATCCGGAGTCGTCCCGCGCGAGCCCCTCCACGGCGGTGGCCTCGACGAACCGGACGCCGTGGCGCCGCGCCGACTCCCGGATCGCCGGGTCGAGGACCCGCCGCTCCAGGTTGAGCGCGTACGAGTCGGGCAGCTCGGGGTCGTAGCCGGTGCCGGGCGTCTCGACCACGCCGCCCGGCGTGACGAAGACGGCCTTGGTCGCCACCGAACGGGACGGCTCGCGGAGATGGGCCAGCCCGAGGGGGGCCAGCAGGGGCACGGTGTGCGGCTGCACGAAGTGGGTGCAGAGCTGCTTGTGGTACGCGTCGGGCGTGGCCTTCTTCTCGAAGACCGCGACCCGGTACCCCATCGTGCCGAAGTGGATGGCGGTGGCGCAGCCGGCGAGGCTGCCGCCCACCACCGCCACGTCCAGCGGCGCGTCGTCGTACTCCTCGGTGCTCATCCTTCTGCTCCCCACATCTCGGTCGGACGGACTTTCGGTGTGACCGCTCGGCTCCGGCACGGAGCCGGTCAGCACCCGCAGGCGGCGTGGTGGGCGTGCTCCGGCGCCGCGTGGCCCTCGGTCGGGTGGCCGTCCCGCTTCCACCAGTCGAGGCCGCCGATCAGCTCCTTGACCCGGAAGCCGGCCGTGGCCAGCTTGATCGCCGTCTTGGTGGAGGCGTTGCAGCCGATGCCGTCGCAGTACGTCACGTACAGCGGCGCCTTGGACAGGCCGGCCAGCGAGTCCTGGGAGATCGAGCGGTGCGGGATGCTGATCGCGCCGGGGATGTGCTCCGCCGCGTACGACTCGCTGCTGCGCCCGTCGACGACGACGAGGTCCTGGCCGGCCGCGAGGGCGTCCCGGAGGTCAGCGGAGTCGGTCTCGTACGCCAGCTTGGCCTGGTAGTGGGCGAGTTGGGCGCTGTACTCGCCCGCGTCGCCGGAGGTCGCGGCGGCGGCCGCGGGCTGCGGGGCCTCCGGCTCGCCGAGGAACCGGTCGGCGATCGCGTACAGGTCGCCGAGGGTGCTCGGGGTGACGAGCGAGTCGGCGTGCTCGCCCAGGTCGACCCCGCAGTCCTCCAGCAGGGTCACGAGGACGCTGATGGTCAGCAGCGAGTCCAGACCCAGGGTGTTGAGCGGGGTGGTGTCGGGCAGCGGGGCGAGGTCCACCGGCTTGCCCAGCGCCGCCTCCAGGTACTCGGCGACCTTCTCCTTGACCGTGTCGTTCACCGCTACGGGCATGTCTCCACCTCATCGATAGGCTCGGCGGCGCCGTCGGCCGACAGCGCGACGTACGGGGTCCGGGCGTGCTGGGCCGCTTCGGCGAGCCACCGGAGCAGCTCGCGCTCCTCGGGCTGCGGGGCGGGCGCGGCGGGCGTCCAGGCCAGCAGGGCCGGGCGCAGGGGCTCGGGCAGGTGGCCGCGCAGGTGCGCGGTGACCTCGGCGAGCGTCCGGGGGTCCTTCGACGCGACGGCGAGGGCGACGGTGTCGCGTCCCTCGCGCCGCACGGCCGCGGCGACGGCCCGCTCGACGCCGCCGCAGCCGAGGGCGGTCCGGGTGATCTCGGCCAGGTGGGTGCGGCGCCCGGCCAGCCAGGTGATCCGCTCGTCGTGCCGGCGCAGCACCAGCGCGCCGTCGGCGTCGCGGACGCAGGTGTCGCCGGTCCTGAACCAGCGGGTCCCGTCGGCCTCGACGACGACCCGGGCGGTCTCCCCGACCTGGTCGAAGTAGCCGCGCATGACCTGCGGCCCGCCGACCCACAGCTCGCCCTCGGCGCCCGGTCCCTCGGCCTCGGTGCCGTCGTCGCGCACCAGCCGCGCCCGCACGCCCCGCAGCGGTGTGCCGACGGGGCAGGGGGTGTCGCGGTCGGTGTCCGCCGGGCCGACCGGGTGGCTGAAGGCGAAGATCGTGGCCTCGGGCGGGCCGAACGCCTGGACGACCCGGGTCTCCGGCAGCTCGCGGCCCCAGACGCGCAGCACGTCGGGGTGGCAGACCTGGGCGCCGGTCATGACCAGTTCGAGCGCGGGCAGCTTGGCCCGGGTGATCTGGCGTCCGTCGCCGGTGATCAGGCCGAGCATCACGGTGACCGCGAGGAGGTGGGTGATGCGCTGCCGGGCGATCACGGAGCGCATGACGGCGCCCGCCGGGAGGCTGCGGAACTGGTGGACGAAGGCGCCCACCGACAGGGGGAGCAGGGTGTCGAGGAGCGACACGTCGAAGTGGAAGGGGGAGAGGCTCAGGACGCGGGAGTCCGGCGTGCAGCGCAGCACCTCGTTGTGGCCGGTGAAGTGCGCGAAGAGGCCCTCGGCGGTGATCTCGGCGCCCTGCGGCTCGCCCGTCGCCCCGGAGGCGAAGACGATGTACGCGACGTCCTCCGGGCCGTGCGCGACGGTGGGGTGCGGGGCGGCGGGTCCGGCGAGCACGCCGGCGAGCCGTTCGCCGCCGAGCAGGAGGGCGCCGGGGGCCGGCGGCTCCCGGTCGCCCAGGGTGAGGACGGCGGCGGGGCGCAGCCGGGCGAGCAGGGCGCGCAGCCGGTCCTCGGGCTCGGTGGCGTCGAGGGGGACG
Source organism: Streptomyces hydrogenans (assembly GCF_014656075.1). GTDB lineage: Bacteria > Actinomycetota > Actinomycetes > Streptomycetales > Streptomycetaceae > Streptomyces > Streptomyces hydrogenans. The sequence continues at coordinate 11,008 of NZ_BNBS01000086.1, read as the reverse complement.
TAGACGGCGCCGCGCTTCCAGATGCCCAGGATGATCATGGGCATGACAGACCTTTTCTCGGCGAGGACCACCACCCGGTCACCCGCGCCGATCCCCTCGGCGGCCAGCCGGCCCGCCAGCGCCAGGGCGCCCGCCTCCAGCTCGGCGAAGGTGTGCGTCACCGTCCCGTCGTCGATCGCGGGGCGGTCCGGCCACCTGCGGGCCGGCGCCGCCAGCAGATCGCCCGGGGCGGGCGGCGGTCCGGCCGCGCCGGCGGGATCGGTCGACCACGGCGGCAGGGCCACCGCACCGGTTCGGGCTGTCACGGGCGACCCCGTTCGTCGAGAGGGAAGGCGGTCCTGGCGATCTCGGTGACGGCGCTCCCGGCCGAGGCCAGCCGTCCGGCGTACAGGCAGAAGTCGTGCGGGAGGTCCGGGAAGTGCCGGTGGCGCAGGCCCGGCGAGCGGGCGGCGGTCGACGCGGCCCAGGCGAGGCCCTCGTCGCGGAGCACGTCGCAGCCGGCGGTCACGATCGAGCACTCCGGGAGCCGGGCCAGGTCGCCCTCCGGCAGGTCCATCGGGTCGAAGCCGCGGGCGGCGAAGAAGGGGGCGAGGAAGGAGGTGAAGAGCCGCATCGCGTCGCGGTCGAGGAAGTGGCCCTCGCCGAAGGCCCGGTAGGACGGGCGCTCGGTCCGCAGGTCGAGGACCGGATAGAGGAGCACGATCCGGGAGAACGTCCCGGGCAGCACCCGCAGGGCGAGGTAGAGGGAGAGGAGTCCGCCGACGCTGTCGCCGGCCAGCACGATCGGACGGTCGGTCAGGGTCCGGCAGCGTAAGGAGATCCGCTCGGCGAGCAGCTCCACCGACTCCTCGACGGTGTGCTCCGGCGCCTTGAGGTAGTCGAACGCCTCCACCGGGGAGCGGAGTTCGCCGGCCAGGCGGCGTAAGAAGGGCTGGAAGACGGCGGTCGAGTAGTAGACCATCCCGCCCCCGTGGACGTAGAGCACCCACGGGGCGTCCGCGTCCTCCCGGGCCGGCCGGACGGTGACCGAGTGCGGCCCCGTCTCGACCGCGGCGCCGTCGTCCGGATCGGCCGCGCCGCCGAACCGGGCGATCCAGCGCTCGGCGTTGGCCCGGTCCTCGGTGAGCGAGCCGGTGGGCCCGGGCGCCCCCATGATCCTCCGTGCGGCGGCGAGCCGCCCGAACTCGGGGTGCAGGAGGGCGGTTTCCGTATCAGGCATGGCCGTCCTCGTCGACGGGCTCGGCGTCCCCGTCCGCGGTGAGGACGAAGCGGGTCGCGCTCGACGCGCGGGCCGCGTCGGCCAGCCGCCCCATCAGCAGCTTCTCGTCCGTCTTGCCCGTGGAGGAGACGCTGAGCTCGGGCGACCAGGCGACCACGGTCGGCAGCATGTAGGAGGGCAGCAGCTCCGCCAGCCGCTTCTCCACGTCCGCCACCACGGCCCGGTCAGGCGCCATCACCACCAGGGCGATCACGTCGTGGCCGAGGCGCTGGACGAGGGCGACGGCCGCCCGCTCGACGCCGGGGCAGCTCAGCACGGTCTGCCGGATCTCGCCGAGGTGGATCCGGCGGCCGGCCAGCTTCACCTCGTCGTCGTTGCGGCCGCGGAAGACGATGTCGCCGTTCTCGTCGTAGCTGCACAGGTCGCCGGTGCGGTAGTGACGGACGCCGTCGACCTCGACCACGCGCCGGGCCGTCTCCTCCGGCTGGCCGTAGTAGCCGCGCATCACCTGCTCGCCGCCGATCCACAACTCGCCGACCCGGTCCGGCTCGTGTACCTCGGTGCCGTCGTCCATGATCCGGGCGACGACGCCGCGCAGCGGCCGGCCGATCGGGTAGGAGGCGACGCGCTCCGGGTCGACCCGCTCGATCTCGTGGGCGACGCACACGATCGTCGCCTCGGTCGGCCCGTAGACGTTGATCACCCGGACCTCGGGCAGGCCGTCCTTCCAGACGTTGATGACGCCGGGGTCGCAGACCTCCGCGCCCGTCATCACCATCTCCAGCCGCGGGAAGTTCTCCCGGGTGACGTGCTTCCCGCCCTCGGTGATCATCGTCAGCAGCGTGGAGACCGCGATCAGATGGGTGATCCGCTCGCGGGTGATGACCGCCCGCATCACCGCCCCGGCGTGCATGCCACGGAACTGGTGGACGAACGCGCCGAGCGACAGCGGCAGCAGCGTGTCCTCGATCGACACGTCGAAGTGGAACGGCGACAGGCTGAACACCCGCGACTCCGGCGTGAACCGCAGCACCTCGTTGTGGTTCCCGAAGTACGCGACCAGGTTCGCGACGGTGATCTCCACGCCCTTGGGCTCACCCGTGGAGCCCGAGGTGAAGATGATGTACGCGGTGGCGTCGGGGCCGTGCGGCACGGTCGGCCACTCCCGGGCCGGGCCCGACAGGATGCCGTCCAGCTCCGTCCGGCCCACCCAGCGCCCGTTCTCGGCCACCGGCTCCCGGTCGTCGAGCGCGAGCACCACCCGCGGGTCGAGCCGGCCGAGCAGCCCGCGCAGCCGCGGCACCGGGGCCGTGCCGTCGAGCGGCACGTAGACGGCGCCGCACTTCCAGATCGCGACGGCCAGGACCGGCACGAGCGCACTCTTCTCGGCCAGGATCGCCACCCGGTCGCCCGGTCCGACGCCCTGCCCGGCCAGCCAGGCCGCGAGCGTCGTGGCCCGCCGCTCCAGCTCGGCGAAGGTCAGCCCGAGCCGCCCGTCGTGCAGGGCCGGGCGGTCCGGCCAGGCCGCCGCCGCCGTGCGGACGAGGTCGCCGAGCGCCGGCGCGGGGCGCTCCCGGTCGGCGGGATCGATCGACCACGGGGGCAGCGCCACCCGGGAGTCCGCCGTCGCGGAACCCTGCGTCACGAGAGACCACCCGCCCCGACGTCGTAGCTGAAACGGACCTTGTCCTTGGTGGCGGCGCCCATGCGCCGGTAGAAGCCGATGCCCGACTCGTTGTCCGGCGGCGTCTGCCACTCGGCCCAGCCGCACCCCTCGGCGGCCGCGAACTCCCGCAGCCGCTCCAGGAAGACGCGCCCGAGCCCCAGGCCGCGGTACGGCTCCTGGAGGTACAGGCAGTCCATGTACGCGAACCGCCGCGCGCTCCAGGTGGCGAAGTCCGTGGTGACGGTCATGAAGCCGCAGGGCCGGCCGTCGTCCAGCGCGACCCAGCCGTGCAGCGCGGGGCGCTCCGCGAAGAACGCCGCGCGCCAGCGCTCCACCTGTCCGTCGTCGGTGAACTCCGCCTTCTCGTACGCCGCGTGCTCGACGCACAGCGCGAGCAGCGCGTCCAGCTGGTCCGGCTCGATCGGCCGGACCTCGATGTCGTGCTTCACACCCACCCCGAGAAGGTCGTCTCCAGATACGCGTCGAGTGCGTCCCGGTCGGCACTGCCGCGCGCGAGCACGGTGTTGACCCAGGCGTCGCGCTCGTACTTCACGACTTCCAGCTCCCAGACGCAGGCGATCAGGTCCCGCTCGGCGAGCGGGGCGAAGACCGTGTTCCCCTCCGCGTCGGTCACCGCTCCGCGCACCCAGTGCTTGAGCATGTCGGCGTCGTACCACTGGCTCACCAGCAGATACGTTCCTTCCATGCCGTGGTGCAGGATCAGGAAGCCGGCCGGGTGGTCCCCCTCGCCCGGCGGTCCGCTCAGCACGGTCGCCGCGTGCCGCTCCAGCCACTCCGGCTTCGGCACGTCGTCCGCCCGCTCCGGGTCGGCGAACATCGCGTACGCCTTCAGCGTCCGCCCGTTCACGTGCACCGGGGGAAGCGCCTTCACCAGACGCGGTACATAGGTCAGGGGATTCATGCGGCGGTGGTCCCCGCCCGTGGATCGTGCTCCAAGTCCGTCATGTTGCTCTTCGCCTCCGAACCGTCGTTGGTCATCCGTACGGAACGTGCCTTGTACACCTAGGAGAATCGGGGGATCCGCCACTGCCGTGTCCCGTACCTGGTCAGGGTACGAATGGCTCTGACAGATCCTCATAAATAGCGGTAGATCAGTGCATGGGGCCGGTGCGCGAGTAAGATCATAGAGACTGAGAGGGCGCGGCGAAAGCCCCCGCTGACCTCGTCATTTGCGTGTCACCTCGTCATTTCCCGGAACTTTGCACGTACTTGGGATTCGGGCCGCAGACCAACGTAGCGCCAAGTGGAGAACACCGGCACTCTTCCGCCGAAAGCTTCCCTATCCCGTCGGTGAACCCCATACGGGGGCGGTTCGCGCATGGATCTCCGCGACGTGTCCGAGAGGTGAGTGGCGCGTTCCCGCCTTTCGCGGAACCGCCGTGGCCGGTATTCATTCGGTGTTCGGACCGGCGGAACGCGGGTCTCGTACCATCCACCCCGTCCACGGGTCTCACCACGAAGGGGAACGCATGCGATTCCAGCCACTGACGAGGGCGCGCTCCTCACTCGTCACGACCTTCGGCGGGCTCCCGTCCGGCTTCTGGTGGCTCTGGACCGCTCAACTCATCAACCGCGCCTGCGGCTTCGTGATGCCCCTCCTCGCCTTCTACATCACCGAGGAGCTGGACCGCAGCGCCGCCTTCGCCGGCACCGTCGTGGCCGGCATCGGCGTCGGATCCCTCGTGGCCGGGCCCTTCGGCGGTGCCCTCGGCGACCGCTTCGGCCACAAGCCGACCCTCGTCGGCGCGCTCGGCGCCACGTCGGTGAGCATGATCGCCCTCGCCTACGCCCGCTCGCCGTGGGCCCTGCTCGTCGGTGCCTTCGTCGTCGGCGTGACGAACAACGCGACCCGGCCCGCCCACAACGCGCTGATCGCCGACGTCATCCCCGGCAAGGACCAGGTCCGCGCCTACTCGCTCAACTTCTGGGCCATCAACGTCGGTTACTCGATCGCCATGCTCTCCGTCGGTCTCGTCTCGCTCACCGGCTACACCGCCCTCTTCTGGCTCAACGGCGCCACCACCCTGATCGGCGCCGTGATGATCGCGACCCGCGTCCCCGGCCGCGCCACGACGACCGCGCCCACCGAGGCCGAGGAGGCGGAGGGCTTCGGCGCCGTGCTGCGCGACCGCGCCTTCGTCGCCTTCGTCGCCGCCCAGTTCCTCGTCCTCACCGTCCTGCTCCAGTCGGAGAGCGGCCTGCCCATCGCGATGGGCCAGGACGGCTTCTCGCCGAGCACCTACGGCCAGGTGGCCGCGCTCAACGGCATCGTGATCGTCACCGTGCAGCTGCCGCTCACCCGCCTCTACAAGCGGTTCCCCGAATCCTGGGTGCTGGCCGGGTCGTCGGCGCTCATCGGCGTCGGCTACTCGGTGCTCCTCTTCGGCCACACCGCCTGGATCTACGCCGCCTCGATCATCGTCTGGACCCTGGGCGAGATCGGCAACACCCCCACCAGCTTCGCGCTCGTCGCCCGGATCTCCCCGGCTCACCTGCGCGGCCGCTACCAGGGCCTCTACCAGGTCGCCTGGACCGGCTCCGCCGTCGTCGCGCCGCTGGTCGGCGGCTGGGTCATCCACACCTGGGGCGCGGCCCCGCTCTGGATCGGCTGCCTGGTCGTCGCCGTAGCCGCGGCCGCCGCCCAGTTCGGCATCGGCACCCGCCTCACCCGCCGCGTCAAGGACGTGGAGCAGCCCGAGCCGGAACCCGCCGCGAGCGGGGCGGCCACCGAGAAGGGGTGACCGAAAGGGACCGGACGCGCCTCCTGCCGTCCGGTCCCTGCCGTCCGGTTCCCGCGGGTCGGTTCCCGCCCTCCTGTTCCCGCCGTTCGGTCAGGCTGCCCGGTTCTCGCCTCGCGGCTCCCTCCGTCCGGTTCCCGCCGTCCCGTTCCCGCCGTCCCGTTCCCGCCGTCCCGTTCCCGCCGTCCCGTTCCCGCCGGGAACCTCCCGGCCCGCCCGCGCGTCTCCCCTCCAGGAAGCCGTGATCCATCGTGTGCGACCCGAGTGAGGTGCCATGCGGACGACGAACGACCCGAACACCCTGGAGACCACCCTGGCCGACGGCCGGCGGATGACCCTCTCCCTTCCCGCCACCGGCTCCGGCTGGGCCGCCGACGGCCTCGCGGCCCTCCGCCCGGTGCGCCCCACCCACACCGGCCGCGGCGCGGAACCGCCCGCGCTCCCCGAGCGCCCCGCCCTCCCGCTGGAGGTCGCCCTCCTGGGCTTCGCGCTGTAGACGGAGCCCGAAGCCGAAGCCCGAACCGGGACCCGTAGCCGCAGCCCGGTCAGAACGTGACGTCGGCCGCGTCCACGATCCGGCCGCCCATGTTCCGCTCGATCATCCGCAGCGCGGCCCCCGCGAGGTCCTCGTGGATGTGGGCGACCGCGTCCCGGGGGACCGTCACCCGCAGGTGGCGGATGTGCGCGTCCAGGGCGGAGTAGAGCACGCACTGCTCCGTCACCTGGCCGGTCAGCACGAGCTCGGTCACGTCGAGGGAGCGGAGCAGATAGGCGAGCGGCGTCTCGTAGAAGACCGAGTGGCGCGCCTTCACGACGAACATCGCCTCGTCGTCCGGCCGGACCGGCTCGACCAGGTCCGGCCGGCGGCCCGCGAGCGCCAGGTCGAGGATCTCGCCGTGGTGGGAGCGCCACTGCCCGAAGTTGTCGTTGGCGTAGACGACCGGCGCCCCGGCGACCCGGGCCCGCCGCAGCAGCCGGCTGATCGCGGGCACCGCCGCCGTCACGGACGGCACGAGCCGGTCCGCGTCCTCGTGCTCGTACGTGTTGAGCATGTCGATCACGACGAGCGCCGCGCGCGTCATCACGGTCACCACCCTCCGTCTCGTCCACCGGTACTCCCGGCATACCGGCACGGCCCGCCGCGCGCACCCGGAGCGGGTGCCGTCCCCGGCCCCGCGTGGTGTGCTGGTGGGGAGGGGGTGGAGCATCGCCTCACGAGGAGGAAGGGCCATGGCGATCCTCGTCCACGCCGTTCTCGACGGAATCAGTGCGGATCAGTACGACACGCTCAACGCCAAGCTCCAGGAGACCCCCGAGATCTTCGACGGGTGCGTCGCGCACGCGTGCGTGGCGACCGAAAGCGGCCTGGAGATCTTCGACATCTGGGCGAGCGAGGCGCAGATGCGGGCCTTCGCGGAGAAGATGATGCCGGTCGCGGTCGGCCTCGGCTGGCCCGAGGGGCCGATGCCCCGCGTGCTGGACGTCCACAACCACTGGGTGCCCGGCGGCTGACCCGGCCCGTCCCGCACGGCGGACGGCGCCGGGCGCCTCCGCACACGGCGCCCGTCCGCCCCTGCCCGTCCGCCCTCTCGGTCCTCCGCTCGCCCCGCCCGTCCGCGCGTGCCTTCCGTGCCGCCGCCGGTGTGGCCGGTCCGCCGCGCTGCCGAGGGCGGAGGGGGCGCGCGGGTTACGGTCACCGCTATGGCCGGTGATCGACGCGGGTGGCTGCGGTGTCTGCTCGGCGGAGCGGTGTTCGTGGTGTGCATGGCCGGCACCACGCTCCCGACCCCGCTCTACCCCCTGTACCAGGAGAAGTTCGGCTTCTCCGAACTCACCGTCACCGTGGTGTACGCCGTGTACGCCTTCGGTGTCATCGGTGTGCTCCTCCTCGCGGGCAACGCCTCCGACACCATCGGCAGGCGCCCCACCCTGCGCTGGGGTCTCGCCTTCGCGGCGGCGAGCGCCGTCTGCTTCCTGTGCGCCGACGCCCTCGGCTGGCTGTACGCGGGCCGGCTGCTGTCCGGGCTCTCGGCGGGCCTCTTCACCGGAGCCGCGACCGCCTACGTGATGGAGCTGGCCCCGCCGGGCGGCACCGCGCGCGCCACCCTCGTCGCGACCGCCGCCAACATGGGCGGCCTCGGCTGCGGGCCGCTCCTCGCCGGGCTCCTCGCCGAGTACGCGCCCGACCCGCTGCTGCTGCCCTTCGCCGTCCACCTCGCCCTCGTCGCGGTCGCGGCGCTGGTCCTGCAGTGGCTGCCGGAGACGGTGGCGGAGCGCCGGCCCCTCGGCGCCGTGCGTCCCCGCAAACCGGCCCTCCCGGCCCGGGTGCGGGCCGTCTTCGTGCCGGCGGCCGTCGCCTCCTTCGCCGGCTTCGCCCTCTTCGGGGTCTTCACCTCCGTCAGCCCCGCCTTCCTCGCCCGTTACCTGCACGTCGACAACCACGCCGTCAGCGGCATCGTCGTCGCCCTCGCGTTCTTCGCCTCCACCGGCGGGCAGGTCGCCGCGGGGCGCGTCGGGCCCAGCCGTTCGCTGCCGCTGGGCTGCGCCGTCCTCTTCGCGGGCCTCGTCCTGCTCGCCGTCGCCCTCGCCACGGACCTGCTCGTCTTCATCGTCCTCGCCGCCCTCGTGGGCGGCACCGGGCAGGGCCTCGCCTTCCGCGCGGCGCTCTCCGCCGTCGCCGCCGCCTCGCCCCCCGACCAGCGGGCCGCCGTCATCTCGTCCCTCTTCGTGGTCGCGTACATCGGCATCTCGATCCCGGTGATCGGCGTCGGCCTGCTGGCCGACCCGCTCGGCCTGGAGGGCGCCGGCCTGGTCTTCATCGCCTGCATGCTGGTCCTGGTCGCCTCCGCCGGGGCCTACCTGCTGCGCCGCGCGCGAGCGGCCGCGCCGTCGTCCTAGAGGGCGATGTGTCCTTCGGATCGTGCCGGGTGGGCCGGACCCGACGGGAATCGTCAGACGCCCTGGTCCTTCGTGCCCCACACCGTGAGCATCCCGGCCGACAGCGCCGCGCACTCCTCCGACTCCAGATAGCGCACCGCCCCGTCGAGGTCCGCGTCGTCCACCAGGCCCGTGGCGGTCATGGCAGCCCTGCTCCGCTGCCAGGTGTCCGCCCAGAACCGGCTGATCGGGCTGCCGGGCACCAGGGGCGGCACGTGGAGCTCGGCGCCCACCCGGCGCAGCCCCGCCGAGCGCAGCAGGGACGGGTACGCCGGCACCCAGGAGACGTCGGTGCCGATGGTGTCCTTCAGGCCCCGCCACATCGCCCGCATCGCCCGCGTGTACGGCGTCCCGGGCGCCACCTCGCTCGTCAGGTCGACGGCGTCGCTCAGCACCAGTACCCCGCCGGGCTCGACCAGCTCGGTCAGCCGGGCGAGTACCCGCTCCCGCTCGGGCAGGTGCATCAGCACGAACCGCGCGTGGACCAGCCGGAACCGTCCGGGGCCGAAGTCCGGGGCGGTGACGTCGGCCTCCAGCAGGTCGAGGCCCGGCACCGGCCGCGCGGCGAGGAACCGCACGTCACGGTCGACCGCCAGCACGCTCGCCACCCCCGCCTCGCCGAGGAGCCGCCGGGAGACGGTGCCCGTGCCGGCCCCCACGTCGAGGCAGCGCCAGCCGGGCCCGGCGCCGAGCGCCGTCAGCCGGGCCATCGTCGGGTCGTCGTAGACGAGGGCGCCGTAGTCGATCCGCTCGCCCTCGCCCGGCCGTCCGGGCGGGAAGACGGCCTCGCCGTAGCGCCCGCCGCCGGGGTGCTCGGACGGGCTCGGGTCGCGCGGTTCCATGGGCGGGGGTCCTCTCGACGGGACGGCGGCCCGGCCGGGGCCGCCGTCCCGTCGATCCTCGCCTCAGGCCGTCGCGCCCGCATCCGAGGCGGCCGTCCGGCTCACGCCCCGACCGGGGGATGCCGGTCGGGGGTCCCGCTCAGGTGGACCAGGCGGACGTGGTGGTCCACGCGCGCCAGCTCGCGCCCGTGACCGTCCGTCAGCCGCCCGGTGATCCGATAGAGGCCGCAGTGCGCCCGGCCCTCCGGCATCCGCCGCGGGGGCAGCCACACCTCGTACGGCCCGCCGCCGCGGAAGCCGCCGAGCAGGGTCCGCGTGGTGGCCGGTCCCCGCCCCTCGCGCGTCCGCCGCTCCTCGTAGGTGAGCCCGTCGACCGCCCGGTCCGACCGGAAGGTCAGCCCCACGCTCACTTTCGTGCCCTCGCCGAGCACCAGCGGTTCGTCGTGGTCCGGCCCGCCCTCCAGGGCCACCGTGAGCCGGCCCCACTCCTCGGTGTGCAGGGCGACGTCGAGGAGCCGGAAGCCGGGGCGGTGGCCGGGGGCGGAGCGGGTGGCCCCGCCGGGTCCGGAGCCGCCAGCCGGATCAGGGAAGGGGGCGGGGCTCGGGCCTGGGCCGGTGTCGTTCACGACTACACGGGTCCCGGGTACGGCGGGCCCGCGGGGGGCGGGGGCGGGGCGTCGGGCCGCGTCGTGGCGTCGGACGGGAGCGGGGAGCGGCCGGGCGGCGGGGGGATGTCGTCGTCCGGCACGGCCGCGTCGGCGGGTGGCGTGTTGCCGGCGCTGTCGGCGGGACGCAGTCGTCCGCGCCAGCCGCCGGTCGCCCGGTCCCGCTCCTCGATGAAGTGCTTGAAGCGGTGCAGGTCGCCCTCGATCCGGTTCTCCACGACCCCCATCGCCTTCGCCGCCCGGTCCGCGATGCCCGACGCCTCCACCTCCATCGACAGGCTCACGCGCGTGTGCGCGTCGTCGACCCGCTCGAAGGTGACGACGCCCTTCTGCTTCACGTCCCCGCCGACCGTCCGCCAGGCGATCCGCTGGTCGGGAAGCTGGTCGACGATCTCGGTGTCGAACTCGCGGGTCGCGCCCGCGATCTTGGTCCGCCAGTGGCAGAGCCGGTCGTCGAGCTGGCGCACCTCCTCCACCCCGTCCATGAAGCGGGGGAACTCCTCGAACTGCGTCCACTGGTCGTAGACCTCGCGCAGCGGGGCCTCCACCTCGATCGTGTCGTGCACCATCTCGGTCATCTCCTGCTCTCGGCTGAGCACCTGTCGGCGCGCGGCTACCCGCGCCCGCGTCCCGTAACCGCCGTCCCCCCCCGCCCGGCTCCGCCCGCCACGCGCGCGTGGCGGCGTCGGGCGGGGGTACCCGCGCGAGATGAGGCCGAGCCGCGCACGGACCACGAGGACGACCGGACCGCCCGGGGCGTGCGCGCCCCCGGGCGACAACGCCCCGCTCCCGGAGAGCCTCGCGGGCGAACGCCCGGCGCGCGGCGCCCGCCCGCTCGACCCGAGCACCGGCACCGGCCCCGGCGTCCTCGCGATCGCGGCGGCCCGCCGGGGCGCCCGGGCCACCGCCACCCCGGCCGC
>NZ_BNBS01000085.1 GCF_014656075.1 Streptomyces hydrogenans | reverse complement strand
TCCTGTTCCCAGGCCCTCCGGGCGCTTCCTGCGTTTCCGACTCTATCAGATCTTTTCGACCCGATTTCCTCGGTGCTTTCCGGTCCCGAATTTTTGTTTCTTCGGGGCCTTCCGGCGCTTTCCGACTTTATCAGAAGATCTGAGTCGGATTTCCCGCCTCCCGTTCAGCCGGCCGGGCGCACTGCGGCGCCGGGGCTTCCCGTTCTGGCGGAGCCGTAAACGTACTGGAGCGGGGCGCCCCGATGCAAATCGAGGAGCCCCGCTCCGTAACCACGCTGGTCAGGCCCTTCGGGCTCAGACCTCGACGACGACCGGGAGGATCATCGGGCGACGGCGGTAGGTGTCGGAGACCCACTTGCCGACGGTGCGGCGGATCAGCTGCTGGAGCTGGTGGGGCTCGACGACGCCGTCCTGCGCGGACTTGTTCAGCGCCTGCTCGATCTTCGGGATCACCGCGTCGAAGGCGGAGTCCTCGATGCCGGAGCCGCGCGCGTGGAGGTGCGGGCCGCCGGTGATCTTGCCGGTGGAGGAGTCCACCACCAGGAAGACCGAGATGATGCCCTCCTCGCCGAGGATCCGGCGGTCCTTCAGGGAGGACTCGGTGACGTCGCCGACCGAGAGGCCGTCCACGTACACGTAGCCCGCCTGGACCTTGCCGGTGATGCGGGCGCGGCCGTCGACCAGGTCGACGACGACGCCGTCCTCGGCGATGACGATGTGGTCCTTCGGGATCCCCGTCATCGCGCCGAGCTCGGCGTTGGCGCGCAGGTGGCGCCACTCGCCGTGGACCGGCATGAGGTTCTTCGGCCGGCAGATGTTGTAGAAGTACAGCAGCTCGCCGGCCGAGGCGTGGCCCGAGACGTGGACCTTGGCGTTGCCCTTGTGGACGACGTTGGCGCCCCAGCGGGTCAGGCCGTTGATCACGCGGTAGACCGCGTTCTCGTTGCCCGGGATGAGGGACGAGGCCAGGATGACCGTGTCGCCGGGGACGATCCGGATCTGGTGGTCGCGGTTGGCCATCCGGGACAGGGCGGCCATCGGCTCGCCCTGGGAACCCGTGCAGACCAGCACGACCTCGTCGTCCGGCAGGTCGTCCAGCGTCTTCACGTCCACGACGAGGCCGGCCGGGACCTTGAGGTAGCCGAGGTCGCGGGCGATGCCCATGTTGCGGACCATCGAGCGGCCGACGAAGGCGACCCGGCGGCCGTACTCGTGGGCGGCGTCGAGGATCTGCTGGATGCGGTGCACGTGGCTGGCGAAGCTCGCCACGATGATCCGCTTCTGGGCGTTCGCGAAGACGTTCCGCAGGACGTTGGAGATGTCCTTCTCCGGCGGGACGAAGCCGGGGACCTCGGCGTTCGTCGAGTCGGACAGCAGGAGGTCGATGCCCTCCTCGCTGAGCCGCGCGAACGTGTGCAGGTCCGTGAGGCGGCCGTCCAGCGGGAGCTGGTCCATCTTGAAGTCGCCGGTGGCGACGGCCATGCCCGCGGGGGTGCGGATGGCGACCGCCAGCGCGTCCGGGATGGAGTGGTTGACCGCGATGAACTCGCAGTCGAAGGCACCCAGGACCTCGCGGTCACCCTCCTTCACCTCAAGGGTGTAGGGGCGGATGCGGTGCTCCTGGAGCTTGGCCTCGATCAGCGCGAGGGTCAGCTTCGAGCCGATGAGCGGGATGTCCGCCCTCAGCCGGAGCAGGTAGGGGACGGCACCGATGTGGTCCTCGTGGCCGTGCGTGAGCACGATGCCCTCGATGTCGTCCAGACGGTCCCGGATGATGGTGAAGTCCGGCAGGATCAGGTCGACGCCCGGCTGCTCCTCCTCGGGGAAGAGGACGCCGCAGTCGACGATCAGCAGACGGCCGTCGAACTCGAAGACCGTCATGTTCCGGCCGATCTCGCCGAGCCCCCCGAGCGGGATGACGCGCAGGGCGCCCTGGGGGAGCTTCGGCGGAGCGCCGAGTTCGGGATGCGGATGGCTCAAAAGTCTCTCCTCACCACACGCGCCACGTACCGGTCGGCACGTGGCGCGCATGACAATCGTGCACTTGCTGTTGTCGGTTTTCGGTTGTCGCCTTGTTCAGTTGTGAAGTCCGGTGTCAGAGATCTACCCCGCCGGCGGCGAGGTCGACCTTGAGCTGGTCGGTCTCCCGCGCGGAGAGCTCGACGAGCGGGAGGCGCAGCGGGCCGGCCGGGAGGCCCTGGAGGGCGAGCGCGGCCTTGGTGGTCATGACGCCCTGGGTGCGGAACATGCCGGTGTAGACCGGGAGCAGCTTCTGGTGGATCTCGGTGGCCTTCTCGAAGTCGCCCGCGAGGTGGGCGTCGAGGAGGGCGCGCAGGTCGGGGGTGACGACGTGGCCCACGACGGAGACGAAGCCGACGGCTCCGACGGAGAGCAGCGGCAGGTTGAGCATGTCGTCGCCGGAGTACCAGGCGAGGCCGGAGCGGGCGATGGCCCAGCTGGCGCGGCCGAGGTCGCCCTTGGCGTCCTTGTTGGCGACGATCCGGGGGTGCTCGGCGAGCCGGACGATCGTCTCGGTGTCGATCGGGACGCCGGAGCGGCCGGGGATGTCGTACAGCATCACCGGGAGGCCGGTGGCGTCGGCGATGGCCGTGAAGTGCCGGTACAGGCCCTCCTGCGGGGGCTTGTTGTAGTACGGCGTGACGGCGAGGAGGCCGTGGGCGCCGTCGCGCTCGGCGGCGCGGGCCAGCTCGATCGAGTGGTGGGTGTCGTTGGTGCCGATGCCGGCGACGACGTGGGCGCGGTCTCCGACCGCTTCCAGGACGGCGCGTACGAGCTCCGATTTCTCCGCGTCGCTGGTGGTGGGGGACTCGCCGGTGGTGCCGTTGACGACGAGGCCGTCGTTGCCTGCGTCCACCAGGTGGGTGGCGAGTCGCCGGGCGCCGTCGAGGTCGAGTGCGCCGTCCGCCGTGAAGGGCGTGACCATGGCGGTGAGGACCCGCCCGAAGGGGGTCTGCGGAGTGGAGATCGGAGCCATGGGTAACACGCTACTCGCTGCTCAGCGCCGGGTGTCCCCTCGGGGGACGTGAGAAGAGGAGCCCGGCACTGCCTGCTCGGGGGTTCAAGCAGTGCCGGGTCCGTTTGATCAGCCTAGATGAACTTCACGAAACGTCGCAATACGGACACTTCGTGAGAGTGGACGAACATCTGTCCGCTACGGCGCGACGCGTCCGTTCTTGTTGAAGGCCGCGTGGGTCAGCGGCATCAGCCGGGCCCAGTGCTCCTCCATCTTCTCGCCGACCATCTCGATCTCCCGCTGCGGGAAGGACGGCACCGTGGCCAGCTCGTGCTGGGTGCGCAGGCCGAGGAAGTGCATCAGCGAGCGGGCGTTGCAGGTGGCGTACATCGAGGAGTAGAGACCGACCGGCAGGACCGCGCGGGCGACCTCGCGGGCGACGCCGCCGGCCAGCATCTCCTGGTACGTCTCGTACGCCTGGCGGTACGACCGGGTCATCGCCTCGTCGACCAGCGCGTGCTGCTCCCGGCTGCCGTCGACGAAGACGTACTTGCCGGGGCGGCCCTCCTGGACCAGCTTGCGGGAGGTGTCCGGGACGTAGAAGACCGGCTCCAGCTCCCTGTAGCGGCCCGACTCCTCGTTGTACGACCAGCCGACCCGGTGCCGCATGAACTCGCGGAAGACGAAGATCGGGGCGCTGATGAAGAAGGTCATCGAGTTGTGCTCGAAGGGGCTGCCGTGGCGGTCCCGCATCAGGTAGTTGATCAGGCCCTTCGAGCGCTCCGGGTCCTTCTGGAGCTCTTCGAGGGACTGCTCCCCCGCCGTGGAGACCCGGGCCGCCCACAGGACGTCCGAGTCGGCCGCGGCGCTCTTGACCAGTTCGACGGTGACGTCGCTCCGGAGGTCGATCTTCACAGGCTCGGTGGGGGTGTCGGTCACCAGCAGTACCTTCCAGTCGCCAATCGCAGTCGTCCACTCTAACGACGTCCGTCCCCAGGGGTACGCACCCGCCCCCGGCCTCCGTCCGAAGGAGGAGATTCGGCCGGTTCGGTGAAAAACGGCACCAAACGTTCGGTTCGCTCGTCTGTACTGGTGAGGCGTACGACGACCACCGAGGAGAGTGCCACCCATGTTCAGGCGGACTGAGGCCGTACCGTTCGCGTTCGTGTCGGAGGCCGACGAATTCCGCAGTAACGTCACTCCGCCGCCGCGCGAGCGGCTCCGACCGGGGCAGGTCGTCGGACGTACGCTGCTCGGGCTGACCGTCGCCGCCGGGCTCGTGGGCGCCCTGGTCCTCGGGATGCCGTCGCTCGACAGCACGAACTCGCCCGCGCACCAGCAGCAGTCCGAAGCCTCCGACAACCGCTGAGGTAGCCTCACCGGGCACCGCCCCTTCGAGCGTGCTTGTGAGTGAGGAACCGCCGTGCCCCTGCCCTTTCTGACGGCCGACCGTGACTTTGACACCACCGACGCCGTCGCGCTCCCGTTCGACGACCACGACCAGTGGCGCCGTCCGTACCGTCCGGGGCCCTACCGGGTCGGTGCGGCGGCGCTCGCGCTGCTGCTCGCCTCGTTCGTGCTGCTCGCGGCGGTGATCATCGCCGCCGCCGGGGCGGTCGGCGGAGCGGGGGTCACCTTCGGCTTCGCCGTGCTGATCATCCTGGCCGCGCTGCGCCTGCTGCGCATGGGGACCTGGGTCAGCCGCGCCGGCGTGCGCCGCGTCGGCTTCTTCACCACCGGCACCACGCCCTGGGCGAAGGTCTCCGGTGTCCGCACCGCGCAGCAGCCGGTGCGCTGGCTGAACCTCCCGCGGACGGTCCAGGGACAGGCCCTGCTCCTCGACCGGGTGGCCGGCGAGCAGCTGGTGCTGCTCACCGACCACAACGCGGACTTCCTCTCCCGGACCGAGGCCTTCGACCGGGCCGCCGACACCGTCGAGGCGTGGCACGCCGAGTACGGCGTCAGGCGCTGACCGTCCGGCCCTCGTGGAGGGCGATGGCCCGCTGCATCGCCTTGCGGGCCCGGGGCGTGTCGCGGGCGTCGTGATAGGCGACCGCCAGCCGGAACCAGCAGCGCCAGTCCTCCGGGGTCTCCTCCGTCTCGGCCTTGCGCCGGGCGAAGACCTCGTCCGCCGAGTCGCGGTCGATCCGGCCGCCCTCGGTGCGCCGCAGCTCGTCGACGGGCAGGCCGCCCTCCGCCTCCAGCTCCGCCGCGAGCCGGTTGGCCCGCCGCGCGAAGCTGGTGTTCTTCCACAGGAACCAGCCGCCGACGCACGGCAGCAGGAACGCCACCGCGCCCATGCCCATGGCCGCCGGCTCGCCGGTCAGGAGGAGCAGGACGCCCTCCATCGCCACCACCCCGAAGACCAGAACGAGGACGGTGGCGAGGAAGACGTACGTGATCTTGCCGCCCATGACCGTCAGCCCAGGTCCAGGAAGTTCTCCAGGCCGAACGTGAGGCCCGGGGTGCTCACCACGCGGCGAGCACCGAGCAGCACGCCCGGCATGAAGCTGGAGTGGTGCAGCGAGTCGTGCCGGACGGTGAGCGTCTCGCCCTCGCCGCCGAGCAGCACCTCCTGGTGGGCCAGCAGGCCCCGGAGGCGTACCGCGTGCACCGGGACGCCGTCCACGTCCGCCCCGCGGGCCCCGTCGAGGGCGGTCGCGGTGGCGTCCGGCTGGGCGCCCAGACCGGCCTCGGCACGGGCCTTGGCGATCAGCTGGGCCGTACGGGTGGCGGTGCCCGAGGGGGCGTCCACCTTGTTCGGGTGGTGCAGCTCGACGACCTCGACGGACTCGAAGTACGGGGCCGCGAGCTGGGCGAACCGCATGGTGAGCACCGCGCCGATGGAGAAGTTCGGGGCGATGAGGACGCCGGTCTCCGGGGAGGCGGCGAGCCAGCCGTTCAGCCGCGCGAGGCGGTCCTCGGTCCAGCCTGTGGTGCCGACGACGGCGTGGATGCCGTGGCCCACGCAGTACTCGAGGTTGGCCATGACCGAGTCCGGGGTGGTCAGCTCGACGACGACCTGGGCGCCGGCCTCGGTGAGGGCCCCCAGCTCGTCGCCGCGGCCCAGGGCCGCGACCAGCTCCATGTCCTCGGCGGCCTCGACGGCCTTCACGGCCTCGGAGCCGATGCGGCCCCGGGCACCGAGGACCGCCACGCGCAGCTTGCTCATCGCACTACTTCCTTAGGGGTGGAGGTCAGGAGACGGCCTGGTGGAGGCGGTCCGCCTGCTTGTCCTTCAGCGGGCCTATCACCGAGAGCGAGGGCCGCTGGGTCAGCACGTCACGGGCGACCTCCCGGACCTCGTCCGGGGTGACCGCCGCGATCCGGGCCAGCATGTCGTCGACCGACATCTGGGTGCCCCAGCACAGCTCGCTCTTGCCGATGCGGTTCATGATCGCGCCGGTGTCCTCCAGGCCGAGGACCGTGGAGCCGGAGAGCTGGCCGACGGCGCGGGTGATCTCCTCGTCGGTGAGGCCCTCGGAGGCGACCTTGTCGAGCTCGTCCCGGCAGATCCCGAGCACGTCGTGGACCTGGCTGGGGCGGCAGCCCGCGTAGACGCCGAAGAGGCCGCAGTCGGCGAAGCCCGAGGTGTACGAGTACACGCTGTAGGCCAGGCCGCGCTTCTCCCGGACCTCCTGGAAGAGGCGGGAGGACATGCCGCCGCCGAGGGCGGTGTTCAGGACGCCGAGCGCCCAGCGGCGGTCGTCGTTCCGGGCCAGCCCGGGCATGCCGAGGACGACGTGCGCCTGCTCCGTCCTGCGGCCCAGCAGCTCGACCTTGCCGGCCGTGCGGATGGCCTTGCGGCCGTCGCGCGGGGCGACCGGGGCGGCGGCGGTACGGGTCAGGGCGCCGGCGCGCTCGAAGGCGCGGCGGACCTGGCGCACCACCGTGGCGTGGTCGACGTTGCCCGCGGCGGCGACGACCAGGTGGGTCGGGTCGTAGTGCTTCTTGTAGAAGCGGGCGATCTGGCCGCGGGTGAGCGCGTTGATCGTGTCGACGGTGCCGAGGACCGGGCGGCCCAGCGGGGTGTCGCCGAACATGGTCCGCGCGAACAGGTCGTGCACCACGTCGCCGGGGTCGTCCTCGGTCATCGCGATCTCTTCGAGGATGACGCCGCGCTCGGCGTCCACGTCCTCGTCGAGGATGAGCGAGCCCGTGAGCATGTCGCAGACGACGTCGATCGCCAGCGGCAGGTCGGTGTCGAGGACCCGGGCGTAGTAGCAGGTGTACTCCTTCGCCGTGAAGGCGTTCATCTCGCCGCCGACCGCGTCGATCGCGGAGGAGATGTCGAGGGCGGACCGCGCGGTCGTGCCCTTGAAGAGGAGGTGCTCCAGGTAGTGGGTGGCGCCGTTCAGCGTCGGGGTCTCGTCGCGGGAGCCGACGTGGGCCCAGATGCCGAAGGTCGCGGAGCGCACCGAGGGGAGGGTCTCGGTGACCACGCGCAGGCCACCGGGGAGGGTGGTGCGGCGGACGGTGCCGATGCCGTCCCTGCCGGGCAGAAGCGTTTGGGTACGGGCGACGGCCCGCCCCCCGGAGGAGGGGCGGGCCGTCGTCACGGAACTACGGGACGTCACGAGGAGGCGTCGTCCTTCTGCTCGTCCTCGCCCTCGATCACGGGGATCAGGGAGAGCTTGCCGCGCTGGTCGATCTCGGCGATCTCGACCTGGACCTTGGAGCCGATCGCGAGCACGTCCTCGACGTTCTCCACGCGCTTGCCGCCGGCGAGCTTGCGGATCTGCGAGATGTGCAGCAGGCCGTCCTTGCCCGGGAGCAGGGAGACGAAGGCACCGAAGGTGGTGGTCTTGACGACCGTGCCCAGGTAGCGCTCGCCGACCTCCGGCATGGTCGGGTTGGCGATGCCGTTGATCGTGGCGCGGGCGGCCTCGGCCTGCGAGCCGACCTGGGCACCGATGTAGATGGTGCCGTCGTCCTCGATCGTGATCTCGGCGCCGGTGTCCTCCTGGATCTGGTTGATCATCTTGCCCTTGGGGCCGATGACCTCGCCGATCTTGTCCACGGGGATCTTGACGGTGATGATCCGCGGGGCGTTGGGGGACATCTCGTCCGGGGTGTCGATCGCTTCCATCATCACGTCGAGGATGTGGAGGCGGGCGTCGCGGGCCTGCTTGAGGGCCGCGGCCAGGACGGAGGCCGGGATGCCGTCCAGCTTGGTGTCGAGCTGGAGGGCGGTGACGAACTCCTTCGTACCGGCGACCTTGAAGTCCATGTCGCCGAAGGCGTCCTCCGCACCGAGGATGTCGGTGAGGGCGACGTAGTGCGTCTCGCCGTTGATCTCCTGGGAGATCAGGCCCATGGCGATGCCGGCGACGGGGGCCTTGAGCGGCACACCGGCGTTCAGCAGCGACATGGTGGAGGCGCAGACCGAGCCCATCGACGTCGAGCCGTTGGAGCCGAGGGCCTCGGACACCTGACGGATCGCGTAGGGGAACTCCTCGCGGGTCGGGAGGACCGGCACGATCGCGCGCTCGGCGAGCGCGCCGTGGCCGATCTCGCGGCGCTTCGGCGAACCGACGCGGCCGGTCTCGCCGACGGAGTACGGCGGGAAGTTGTAGTTGTGCATGTACCGCTTGCGGGTCACCGGGGAGAGGGTGTCCAGCTGCTGCTCCATGCGGAGCATGTTGAGGGTGGTGACGCCCAGGATCTGGGTCTCGCCACGCTCGAACAGGGCGGAGCCGTGCACGCGCGGGATGGCCTCGACCTCGGCGGCCAGCGTACGGATGTCCGTGACGCCGCGGCCGTCGATGCGGACCTTGTCCTTGATGACGCGCTCGCGGACCAGGGCCTTGGTCAGGGAGCGGTAGGCGGCGGAGATCTCCTTCTCGCGGCCCTCGAAGGCCGGGAGGAGCTTCTCGGCGGCGATCTCCTTGACGCGGTCGAGCTCGGCCTCGCGGTCCTGCTTGCCGGCGATGGTGAGCGCCTGGGCGAGCTCGCCGCGGACGGCGTCGGAGAGCGCGGCGTACACGTCGTCCTGGTAGTCCAGGAAGATCGGGAACTCGCCCTCGGGCTTGGCGGCCTTGGCGGCGAGGTCCGACTGCGCCTTGCAGAGGACCTTGATGAACGGCTTCGCGGCCTCGAGGCCCGCGGCGACGATCTCCTCGGTCGGCGCCTCGGCGCCGCCCTGGACGAGGGCGATGGTCTTCTCGGTGGCCTCGGCCTCGACCATCATGATCGCGACGTCGCCGTCCTCCAGGACGCGACCGGCGACGACCATGTCGAAGACGGCGTCCTCGAGCTCCGTGTGGGTCGGGAAGGCGACCCACTGGCCGTTGATCAGCGCGACGCGGACGCCGCCGATCGGGCCGGAGAAGGGCAGGCCGGCCAGCTGGGTGGACGCGGACGCGGCGTTGATCGCGACGACGTCGTACAGGTGGTCGGGGTTGAGCGCCATGATCGTGGCGACGACCTGGATCTCGTTGCGCAGGCCCTTCTTGAAGGACGGGCGCAGCGGGCGGTCGATCAGGCGACAGGTGAGGATCGCGTCCTCGGAGGGGCGGCCCTCGCGGCGGAAGAAGGAGCCGGGGATCTTGCCGGCCGCGTACATCCGCTCCTCGACGTCCACCGTGAGGGGGAAGAAGTCGAGCTGGTCCTTGGGCCGCTTGGAGGCGGTGGTCGCCGAGAGCACCATGGTGTCGTCGTCGAGGTAGGCGACGGCGGAGCCGGCGGCCTGACGGGCCAGACGGCCGGTCTCGAAGCGGATGGTGCGGGTGCCGAAGGAGCCGTTGTCGATGACGGCCTCGGCGTAGTGGGTCTCGTTCTCCACTATGGGTTTCTCCTACGTTCGTCTTTGGTCCGCGCGCCCGTGTGGCGTGGGACGGGTGCGGGAGAAGCGCTGATGTGGCGGGCCGGTCTTCGATCGAAGCACCCGGGATGAGGTCCGGGGGCCACTACCGAGGACCGGCGGCGTGCCGGCTGCTTCTCGCGCGGGTTGTGGCGTTCTGCGACCAGAGTAAATGCCGGTCGGTACTTCACGCACGTACAGCAAAGGGAGCGGCCCCCTGAAAGTGGGAACCGCTCCCTCCGCAGCGTTCGCCATCCAGATGGATTACTTGGCGCCGCCGGCCGCACCGCGGCGGATGCCGAGGCGGTCGACCAGCGTACGGAAGCGCTGGATGTCCTTCTTGGCCAGGTACTGCAGCAGGCGGCGGCGCTGACCGACCAGGATCAGCAGACCACGACGGGAGTGGTGGTCGTGCTTGTGGGTCTTGAGGTGCTCGGTCAGGTCCGAGATGCGGCGGGACAGCATGGCGACCTGGACCTCGGGGGAGCCGGTGTCGCCCTCCTTGGTGCCGAACTCGGTCATGATCTGCTTCTTGACGGCGGCGTCGAGAGCCACGCGGTTCTCCTCAGGTTTCGTGCCCACGAGTGCCCCTGGTCTACATCTCAGGGGAGCTTCCGTGACTCGGGAGCGAAGGTCCGTTGAGCGCTGTTCCCCGAGGCGGGATCTCGCCTGCTTCCGGGAGCGCGCACACAAACGGCCGTCACACAGCGTACCAGGCGGCTCAGGAGGTGAGCGCCCGGATGGAGTGGTAGACGTCGAAGACCGCCAGGCAGAGCGGCAGCAGCGTGAGCAGCACGAAGGTCTCGGCGATCTCCAGGAAGCGGCCCCAGAAGGGGGTGACGCCCTTGCGCGGCACGATCAGCCCGATGGCGGTGAGGAGCGCGGCGACGCCGGCGATGGCGGCGGAGAGCCAGACCGTACGGATGTCGAGGGCCGTGCCGTCGCCCTTCAGGGCCTCCAGGAGGAGCTCCACCGGCGGGTTCAGCGCGAGGCCGAGGCCGAGCAGGACGAGGGAGCCGAGGCCGGCCGCGAGGGCGCAGCCGACCTGCGCGGTGTAGCGGAAGAGGTGGGCGCGCATCAGCATCGCGACGCCGGTGGCGAGGGCCAGCAGCTGGCCCCACACGGTGTCGGAGAAGCCGAGGACCGCGGCGGAGCCGACGGCCACCAGGGCGCAGCCGCCGACGAGGCCGACGAGCAGCTCGTGGCCGCGGCGGGCCTGGGCGGCGATCCGGGCGGCGTCGACCGGGCCCTGGGGCTCGGTGTCGGAGCCGTATCCGCCGACGTTGGTCCGGGGCGGTTCGAAGCCGATGGGGAGGCGGGCGAAGCGGGTGGACAGGCCCGGCAGGAAGGCGAGCGCGCCGACCGCGAAGGGGGCGCAGACCGAGGCGGTCTCGGCCGGGGTGAGCTCCGTCAGGATGGCGGCGAAGCCGACGAGCACGCCGACGGCGGAGGCGAAGACGAAGGCGACGAAGGGGCCGTCGCCGCCGGGGGAGACGATCGTGAGGATCACGGCGCAGACGAGGACGGCGGTGCAGGCGAGCAGGAACTGGAGCTTGCCGATGCCCTGGCCGTCGGCGAGGGCGAGCAGCCCGGAGCCGGCGACGGCGGCGTTCGCCATCGCACCGGTGCCGAGGGCCACGGCGGAGCCGCGGTCGTCGTAGACGCGGGCGCGGACGGAGGCGAGCGCGAGGAGCAGGACGCCGGTGACGCCCGCCAGGATGCCGGGCAGGCCGTGCATGTCGTGGCGGGGCTCCGCGGTCCAGAGCACGAAGGCGAGCAGGACGAGGAGGATCGCGCCGCCGAAGAGCCCGGCGCCGCGCATCAGGGCGTCGGACCACAGCGTGCGGTCCTTGGAGACGGCGGAGGCGACCGCGTCGGAGACGTCGTCGAAGACGGCCGGGGGCAGCGACTCGGCGAAGGGGCGCAGGGACAGCAGCTCGCCGTCGAGGATGCGCTGGGCGGCCAGCGAGCGGCCGCCGTCGAGGACGGTGCCGTCGCGGCGCACCAGGTGGTAGCCGACGGGGGCGCCGGGGGCCGGGGTCTGGCCGGAGAGGCGGAGCACCTCCGGGTAGAGGTCGGCGAGCGCGACGTCCTCGGGCAGTGCGACGTCGACGCGGCCGTCGGGCGCGACGACGGTGATCCGGCAGAAGCCGGTGCCGCCGTGGAACACGGTGGTGGGAGCCGACTGGCCGGCTCCGCCGGCCGTGGCTGGGGCCGTCATACTCACCTGCTGCTTCCCCTCGTGGTGATCCTGTCCGGCGGGTTCCGGGCCGACGCCCCGGGAGGGGGCCGGCGGCCCGGGACCGCGGGTCCTGCGCGGCGTGGAACGCCGGTCGTACCTGGCGCGGGCCGCCGGTCCTGCGCGGCCCGGAACGCGGTTCGGGCGCCGTGTCCGCGCGCTGCGGATGTTGCGCTCCGAATGACCCGATTTTTGCGATAGTTCATGGCCACGCAAATATTTCGGGCCACCCTACCGCCCACCCGTGACCCCGCACCAAAGTAGGATCCGTCCCCGCGGACGGATCCTGTCGCCACGGGGGCGTCTGGAGGAACTTTCCGTCCGGCAACGGAAATTGGTGAGCTGTGAGCCAGATCGTCGTCAAGCGCCCACCGCGGGCCCTGCCGTCCGAAGTGCCTGACGAGCAGGTGCAGTTGCAACCCCCTCCGGAGCTGCCCCGCGGGCAGCAGGAGGGCGCGCTCATGCAGCTCCTGCCGATGCTCGGCATGGGCGGCTCCGTGGTGTTCTTCTTCATGACGCCGAACCCGATCATGCGGATCATGGGCATGGTGATGATCGCGTCGACGGTGGCCATGGCCATCGCGATGCTGGTCCGCTACCGGCGCGGGACGCAGGGGCAGCTCGCCGACATGCGGCGCGACTACCTGAAGTACCTGACGCAGACGCGGCGCGCCGTGCTGCGGACGGCCCGCCTCCAGCGGGACGCGCAGTTCTACCTGCACCCGTCGCCCGAGCAGCTGTGGGCGCTGGTGGCCGAGGGCAGCCGGATCTGGGAGCGGCGCATCGGCGACCACGACTTCGGTCAGGTCCGCGTCGGCCTGGGCAGCCAGCAGCTGGCGACCCCGCTGCTCGCCCCCGAGACGGCGCCCGTGGACGAGCTCGAACCGCTGACGGCCGGGGCGATGCAGCAGTTCCTGTCGGCGCACGGCACCCTCGACGGCCTGCCGATGGCCGTGTCCCTGCGCGCCTTCTACCACCTCACGGTGAGCGGCGAGCCGGAGGCGGCCCGGTCGACCGCCCGCGCCATGGTGGGCTCGCTGACCGCGCTCCACTCCCCCGAGGACCTCGTCGTCGTCGTCGCCACCGGTGACGGCGCGGCGCCGTCCTGGGAGTGGGCGAAGTGGCTGCCGCACGTGCAGGCGTCGGGTCCCGGTGACGGCGCGGGCAGCCGGCGGCTGATCACGACGGACGCCCGGGAGCTGGAGGACCTGGTCGCCGGGCGCCTCGACGGGCGTCCCCGCTTCCAGGGCCCCAACCATCCGCTGCTCGACTTCCCGCACCTGGTCGTGGTGCTCGACGGGCAGTCGGTCCCGCAGACCTCCGCGCTGGCCTCGCCGGAGGGCATCCAGGGCGTGACGATCATCGAGGTCGTGCAGGGCCGGGGCGCCGGCGCCCGCGGCGACCTGTCCATCGTCGTAGAGGGCGGCGCGCTGCGGCTGGAGTCGGGGCACGGGCACGTGTACGACGGCAGCGCCGACGAGCTGAGCCTGGACGCGGCGGAGGCGCTCGCCCGGCAGCTCGCGCCGCTGCGGGTGGCGAGCGGTTCGGACGACGACGAGCCGCTGCTGGCCAACCTCGACTTCACCGACCTGCTGAACCTCGGCGACGCGGCCTCGGTCGACGTGAGCCGCACCTGGCGCCCCCGCTCCCGGTCGGAGCGGCTGCGCGTGCCGATCGGCGTGGGCGAGGACGGCGTCCCGGTCATGCTGGACCTCAAGGAGGCCGCGCAGGAGGGCATGGGCCCGCACGGCCTGTGCGTGGGCGCGACGGGTTCCGGCAAGTCGGAGCTGCTGCGCACGCTGGTCCTCGGCCTGGCGGTGACGCACTCCTCGGAGACGCTGAACTTCGTCCTCGCGGACTTCAAGGGCGGTGCCACCTTCGCGGGCATGTCCCAGATGCCGCACGTCGCGGCGGTGATCACCAACCTGGCGGACGACCTCACGCTGGTGGACCGGATGGGCGACTCCATCCGCGGTGAGCTCAACCGGCGCCAGGAGATGCTGCGCGACGCGGGCAACTACGCCAACATCCACGACTACGAGAAGGCGCGCGCGGCCGGCGCCCCGCTCCAGCCGATCCCCTCGCTCGTCCTCGTCATCGACGAGTTCTCCGAGCTGCTGACGGCGATGCCGGACTTCATCGAGATGTTCGTGCAGATCGGCCGGATCGGCCGGTCGCTCGGCGTGCACCTGCTGCTGGCCTCGCAGCGCCTGGAGGAGGGCCGGCTGCGCGGCCTGGAGACGTACCTCTCCTACCGGATCGGTCTGCGCACCTTCTCCGCGGCCGAGTCCCGGGCCGCGATCGGCGTGCCCGACGCCTACTCGCTGCCGAACGTGCCGGGCTCGGGCTACCTCAAGTACGGCACCGACGAGATGGTGCGGTTCAAGGCCGCGTACGTCTCCGGCACGTACCGCACCGGCCGGCACCAGGCCGCCGCGGGCGGGCCGCTGCCGGTGGACCGGCGGCCGGTGCCCTTCACCGCGGCTCCGGTGCCGGTGCGCTACCTGGAGCCGGCGGCGCAGGCGCGGGTGCCCGAGGCCCGGGAGGCCGAGGACGACGCGCTGGCCGACTCGGTGCTCGACGTGATCGTGCGCCGGCTGGAGGGGCGCGGCGTCGAGGCCCACCAGGTGTGGCTGCCGCCGCTGGACAACCCGCCGCCGCTCGACGCCGTCCTGCCGGGGCTCGCGGGCGTCGAGGGCCGGGGCCTGACGCAGCCGGGGTACGAGGCGGCCGGACGGCTCGTCGTACCGCTGGGCGTGGTGGACAAGCCGTACGAGCAGCGCCGCGACACGCTGTTCCGGGACTTCTCCGGCGCGGCCGGTCACATGCAGATCATCGGCGGTCCGCAGTCCGGCAAGTCGACGCTGCTGCGGACGCTGATCTCCGCCTTCGCGCTGACGCACACCCCGCACGAGGTGCAGTTCTACGGCCTCGACTTCGGTGGCGGCGGCATGGCGTCGGTCGCGGGGCTGCCGCACGTCGGCGGCGTGGCGTCCCGGCTCGACCCCGAGCGGGTGCGGCGGACGGTGGCCGAGGTCTACGGCATCCTGGCGCGGCGCGAGGAGTACTTCCGCAGCGCGGGCGTGGACTCCATCCAGACCTTCCGCCGGCTGCGGGCCCGGGGCGACATCTCGGTGACCGACCAGCCGTGGGGCGACGTCTTCCTGCTGATCGACGGCTGGGGCAACTTCCGCACCGAGTACGAGGGGCTGGAACCGGCGGTCGTCGACATCGCGGCCCGCGGTCTCGGCTACGGCATCCACGTGGTCATCACGGCCTCGCGCTCCATGGAGGTCCGCGCCAACCTCAAGGACCACCTGATGAACCGGCTGGAGCTGCGCCTCGGCGACACGATGGACTCCGAGCTGGACCGCAAGATCGCCGCCAACGTGCCGACCGGGGTCCCCGGCCGCGGTCTGACGCCGGAGAAGCTGCACTTCATGGCGGCCGTGCCGCGCATCGACGGGATCAGCTCGGACAGCGACCTCGCCGAGGCGACGGCCGCGATGACGCAGGAGGTCACGCGGCACTGGACGGCGCCGGGCGCGCCCGAGGTCCGGCTGCTGCCGCGCGAGCTCGACGCGCACACGCTGCCGGCGGGCTACGCGGAGCCGGGCCGGGGCGTCGCCTTCGCCATCGACGAGAACGCCCTGGAGCCGGTCTTCGTCGACTTCGACCGCGACCCGTTCTTCCTGGTGTTCGGCGAGAGCGAGTCCGGCAAGTCGAACCTGCTGCGGCTGATGATCAAGCAGGTCTCCGAGCGGTACGACGGGGCGGCCGCGAAGTTCTTCGTGATCGACAACCGGCGGGCGCTGCTCGACGTGACGCCGGCGTCGCACCTGGCCGAGTACGTGCCCATGTCCAACAACATGGACCACCACGTCGACGCGCTCGCCGACCTGATGCGCCGCCGCTCGCCGTCCGCCGACGTCACGGCCCAGCAGCTGCGCGACCGCAGCTGGTGGTCGGGACCGAACCTGTTCGTGGTCGTCGACGACTACGACCTGGTGTCGACGTCGAGCGGCAACCCGCTCGCCAAGCTGACGGAACTGCTGCCGTTCGCGCGGGACGTGGGCGTCCGCTTCATCATCGCCCGCAGCGCGGCGGGCGCCAGCCGCTCGTCGTACGAGTCGTTCATGCAGCGCATGATGGAGCTCGGCGCGCAGGGCGTCCTCCTCTCCGGCGACCCGCAGGAGGGCGACGTCCTCGGCGGCGTCCGCATGCGCCCGATGCCGCCCGGCCGGGGCATCTACGTCTCCCGGCAGCGGGGCAACCCGCTGGTGCAGACGGGGCGGATGCCGGAGCTGTAGCACGGGGAAAAACGACCGCGCTGGACACCTGGGAAGGGCAGCGCGAGGCCGGTGGGTGACGGGCGGCGACCGCCCTGCCACCCACCGGCCTGAAGTCCGTCCGGACGGACGGAACACCAGGACGACACGGGGAGGAACCACGACATGGCGTGGGACGAATGGGAGCGGCTGAAATCCACCGCCGCGGATCAGGGCTCGACACGGATGCAGCTCAACCGGGTGCCCGACGAGCGGGAGGAAGGGGCTGCCGGCGGCGGTGCGAACGGTGACCTCACCGTCGACCACCAGGACCTCGTGGCCGTCGGGAACAGCGCGTTCAAGCTGTTCGAGGGCCTGGGGAACCACGGCCGCGACGCCTGGTCCAGCAGCCAGACGGCGGCCAAGGACCTCACGACGCAGGAGTTCGAGCTGGGCGGCGCGCTGCACGTGGTGCAGGACCGGTGGGAGAAGTCGCTGAAGACGCTCCTGGACGCGTGCGCGCACATCTCCAACCACATGGACTTCACGCAGAACGCGCACGCCGGCGACGAGTACCACATCGCCTCGACCGTCAGCAGCATCGCGACCCTGGACAAGGGCTTCGACGAGGGGGTGAAGCGCTGATGGACCTCGAAGCGCTCCGTCACGGCAACTTCGCCTCGCTGGGGACGGCGATCGCCGACTGGACGAAGGTAGCCGAGTACCTGAAGGGCTACGAGAAGGACGCCCGCGAGGACCTCAAGGCCAAGGCGGACCGGGCCAAGTGGAGCGGTCTCAACGCCGCGGTGTCCCGGCAGTTCATATCCAAGACGGCGGGCGAGTTCGCGGACGCGCTCGCGCAGGCCACCAGCATCCGGGACATCCTCAAGGACACCCGCGACGAACTCGTGAAGTACCGCGACGAGCTCAACCGGGCTATCGACCGGGGCTGGGACAAGAAGCTCTCGGTGGTGGGCGAGCAGGGCGGCGGCTTCCGGGTCTTCGTCAGCGTCCACCCCGAACCGCCCGACAGCCAGCAGGCCGTGGACGCCCTCCGCGACGAGCTCCAGGGCATCCTCACCAAGGCGACCACGAGCGACTCGACCGCCGCGCGGGTGCTGCGGGCCATCGCGGAACAGGCCGACTACGGCTTCTCCGGCGTCTCGTACCAGGACCGGGACTCCGCCGCCGAGGCGATGCAGCGCGCCGACGACCTGGCGAAGCTGGCCAAGGACCCCGAGAAGATGTCGAAGGCCGAGCTGAGGGAGTTCAACGACACCCTGGCGAAGTACAAGGACGACCAGCTCTTCTCGGCCCGCTTCGCGACGCAGCTGGGGGCCAAGGGGACCCTGCAGTTCTGGACCGAGATGTCGGACCTCCACATGGGTGCCCGGGACGGGGAACTCAAGCAGATGGAGGAGTTCCAGAAGAACCTGAGCATGACGCTCGCCACCGCGACGCTCTCCGACGCCGACGCCATGCAGACCTGGAAGAAGGACCTCGTCGACCAGACGGACAAGAACTTCGTCTCGGACGCCAGGAACCTCCCGGGGCGGACGGTCGGCGCGTACGGCTCCCAGGTGATCAGCAGCCTGATGCACCACGGGAAGTACGACGCCGAGTTCCTCGACGCGTACGGCAAGAAGCTCATCGCGCGGGACATGGCGCCGGCCGGCAGCCCCGGCATGGGCACCAACGACCTGTGGAAGAGCGACAACCACCAGCTCACCGACCTCGTCTTCGGCAAGGACGACGGCCGCGACCCCCTGGTGGGCCTCATGGGCGCGCTGTCCCACAACCCCGAGGCCGCCACGGACACGTTCGACGACAAGCAGGTCCTCGAACACGTCCTGCAGAGCATCAAGTACACCGACCGGGACGGCGCGGTCGGTCACGCGCTGGAGGCCGCGGTGATGGGCGTCGGCGTCGGCGAGACGCCCACCGGCCCGGCGCCCCACACGAAGACCCAGGTCGAGATCATGAACAACGTCATGCATCTCGTGGCCCAGCCGGACGGCGGCAAGGACCTGGTGAGCAAGGGCATCGGGGACAGCTTCGGGAACATGGCGAGCGCCTACATGCCGGAGATCAGCAGGACGATGGCCGGCGAGGGCGCGGAATCGATCTTCCTGACGGACAGTGCCGCCCCCGACGGCCTCAACCGGCTGGACACGACACGGTTCCTGTACGAGGTCGCTCAGGACCCGAACGGCCGGGCGGGCATCGTCATGGGGCAGACCGTCTACACCGCCAGCCTTCTCGAGGCGCACATCTCCCACCCCGAGCTCTTCGACGGCGGCCCCGAGAAGGCCGTGAAGACGATCGCGGAGAGCAGCGGGCTCATCCAGGGGATCGTCGGACACGCGAACGCCGACGCCGCCATCTCGGACGCGCTCGCGAGCGAGAAGGAACAGAACGACTCGCTCAAGACCAAGGGCGATCTGATGAAGGGCATCGCGGGCGTGGGGATCGGCGCCGGAGCGGCGGCCCTGGCCCCCGCGGGCATGGTCGGCGCAGTGGCCTCGGCGACGGCCGGAGGATACTTCGGCGCCATCGCCGGAATCGCCATCGACCGCATGATGGAGGGCCAGCAGGCGTCGGGGGCCGCGGACCGCTCGATCTACGCGTCGGGACACGAATTGAACGACTACCAGGACTCGGTTCTCCGGCAGACACAGGAATCGGCCGTCGAATCCATCGAGAAGTACGGGTCGAAGCTGCCCCCGGAATCGACCAGGAACGACATACGTGACGCGGTCAACGACGGATGGCGCGACAGCGACACGGTCCTCGAGGACGCCCACCACCGGCCCGCCTCATGACGGGGCGGGCAACGGGAACCGTGCCGGGTACTCTCAAGAAGCGTCTGCGTGTCGCGGGAATCGCCGCCGCCACCGTCGTCCTCGCCGTCTGCGGCGTGCTCGGCTACGTGGAGGTCTTCACCAAGGGGATCGACCGGCTTCCCGAGAAGCCGTGCGCGGGGGCCGTCGACCGGGACCTCGCGGCCCGTGCCCTGCCTTCCGCCCGGAAGGCCGAGGAACGCGGGAAGCTCACGACGTCCTCGGCGCTCGACACCTTCACGTACTGGTGTTACGTACGGACGGACGAAGCCCTCATCTCGGGCGAGGCGCAATCCGGCATCGCCACGGTCGACAGCTGGCGGAAACGGCACTCCTCACCGGGAGGGGAGGAGTCCGGGTCGCTGTCGGTGAACGGCGTTCACGTCAGCGTGCGGTCCGAACCCGCCACGGCGTTCGTCTACATCCCGTGCACCACACCGCGGCACGCCGGCGACGGCCACGACGCGCACTCGCTCACCGCGGAGGCCCGGACCGTCGGCGAAACACGCGCGCAGGGCGCCGAACTGCGCCAGATACTGGCCGACTTCGCCTACCAGCTCGCCCGGCACGCGTACCGGGTCGGCGAGTGTCAGGAGCCTCGGGAATTCCCGGACGAGCTTCCCCGAATCGGATCCAACTAGCGCGAACCGCAAGGAGTGTGGGTACCCATGGCATGGGACGAGTGGGAGCAGCTGAAGTCTTCGGCGGCCGAGCGCGACTCGGCGAAGATGCAGCTCAACGGGTTGCCGCCGGAGGACCGGCCGAACGCCGGCAGCGCCTCGGGCGGGTTCCTCAAGGTGGACCAGCAGGACCTGGCCGCGATCGGGAACGAGGCGTTCAAGCTGTACAACCGGCTGTGGAAGGAGGCGCGCGTCACCTCCACGGACTCGGCGGCGTCCGACCTCAGCGGGCAGGGGTTCGCGCTCGGCGGGGCGCTGTCGCACGTGTCGCTGCGGTGGGACAAGCAGCTGGGTTCGGTGATGGACGCCTGCGCGCTGATCTCCAACCACATGGACTTCACGCAGAACGCGCACGCCGGCGACGAGATCTTCATCGAGCGGCACGTGAGCAGCATCCAGACGCTCGACGCGGGCTTCGACGACGACTGGGCGAAGGCGGGCAAGCCCAACGAGATCTACAAGCCGGACCCGAAGGCCAAGAAGGACTGATCCGGTGGGACGGCAAGACGGGAAGACGGGGAACAACTGATGGACTTCGAAGCCCTTCATTCGGCGAACTTCAAGCTGCTCGACGACACCGTCGGTGACTGGACGAGCATGCTGAGCAAGCTGGAGGCACTGAAGAAGGACGCGAACGACGGCCTGCACAAGAAGGCCCTCACGGCCGACTGGGCCGGCGACAACGCGGTGATCTCGCGCGAGTTCGTGGGCAAGACCGCCGGTGAGTTCGGTGACGCCGTCACCCAGGCGACGTCGATCCGCAACATCATGCAGGACACGCGGGACGAGCTGAAGGCGCAGCAGCGCCTGCTCAAGGACGCGATAGAACGCGGTCGGGGCAAGAACCTCACCGTCACCGTGAACGGCGGAGGATTCACGGTCAGCGAGAACCCCGACAAGAAGGCCCCCGGCGGCCAGACGGACGTCGACGGGCTCGCGAAGGAGCTCCAGGGCATCCTCAACACGGCCACCGAGATCGACAACAGCGCCTCCACGGCCCTGAAGGCGCTCGTCGACCTCACCGACCACGGCTTCTCGGACGCGACCTACAAGGACCGCGACTCGGCGGTCAACGCGGTCAAGGAGGCCGAGAAGCTGGCGGCGCTCGCGAAGAAGAAGCCCAGGGACCTCACCCCGGAGGACTTCGACGCGCTCAACAACGGTCTGAAGCAGTACGCCAACGACCCCATCTTCGCCGAGCACTTCGCGACCACGCTGGGCCCCAAGGGAACGCTCGACTTCTGGGCCGGCATGAACGACCTGCGCGAGACCCACAAGCTCCGTGACCGGTTCGACCAGATGGACGACCTCCAGAAGAACCTGAGCCTCACCCTCGCCACCGCGACCCAGGCGGACTCGCCGGAGATGTCGCGGTGGAAGTACGACATGATCGCCGCGGGCGACCAGCCGCTCTCGAAGAACAGCACCACCCAGGGCTTCCAGGTCATGAGCAACCTGATGCGCTGGGGCAACTTCGACGACCAGTTCCTCAAGGACTACGGCACGAAGCTGATCGACGTCGAGAAGAAGGCCTCCGACAACGGCCGTCACGTGCCGATCGTGTGGCAGCGCATGGGCATGGACCCGTGGCTCAACCGCACCGGCACCGACACCGGCTCCGACCCCATGACCGGCTTCCTCGCCGCCCTGTCCAACAGCCCCGACGCCGCGACCGACTTCTTCAACTCGGACTTCGTCACGAAGGACGAGGACCACGACTTCAAGGAGGAGGACGGCAAGAAGGAGAAGCGCGCGCTCACCAACTTCGACTACCTCTTCGAGGAGCGCGACTGGCCGCAGGAGACCAACGACAAGGGCAAGGACAGCACCGAGGGCCGCAACAACCTCGCGATGGCCCTGGAGGCCGCGACGACCGGCCACCCCGCCGGCCAGATGCCCACCGAGGAGACCCCGCCGCACAGCAAGGACCAGGCGGAGCTCATGCAGAAGATCGTCGCCTCGGTCTCCGACGACCCGGAGCGCCTCACCAAGCACAGCTACATGTCGGACAGCATCGGGCAGATCACGTCCGAGTACCTCCCCGACATCAACCGGGCCATGTCGGACGACAGCCGCGGCAACACCGACAAGCTCTATCCCATCGGCGGGACGCCGGCGGACCTGGACCACAAGGACGTCACCCGTCTCCTGGTCACCCTCGGGCAGGACCCGAAGGCCAACGCGGCGGTCGAGGTCGGCCAGGCGGCGTACATGGGCAGCCTCATGGACTACCACCTGAACCCGAACACGCCCGAGGACCAGCGCTACCCGCAGTCGCCGCAGGACACCATCGAGGAGATCTCCCGGCGCTCGGCCGAGATCGGCGGCACGCTGGCCGTGGGGCAGCAGGAAGCGATCGTGGGCCCGGCGGCCAAGGAGGCGAAGGACTTCACGGACTCCGTCGCCCAGCAGAAGAACGCCTGGTCCGGCGCGATCAGCACCGGCATCGGCGTCGGCGTCAGCTTCGTCGCCACCCCTGTCGGCGGCGCCGTCGCCAGCGGTGTCTCCAGCACCGTCAGCTCCATGGTGCTGGAGCACATCTTCCAGCAGTCCGAGACGGACGTCCTCAAGGAGTCCGGCCTCAAGGCTGCGGACGTCTGGGAGCACGCCAAGGAGAAGAACATCGACATGAGCCAGTACGCGGCGGAGCAGGCCGCGAAGGCGCACAACGTGCCCTACGGGGATCAGGTCACGGACTGGGCGCGCATGGGAACCGACGACGGCTTCTCCGACGCCTCGGACAACGCCCGCCACATGGCCGACGACCTGGAGACCGAGATCCAGCCCGGCTGACGCTCCCCCCACGGGGTCGTGCCGCCCGGTGCGACACGACCCCACTGCCCCGCCGCCTCCGCCTCATCCGACCTCAGGAAGTACGTGAATGAAGTACACAAAGGCCGTGGCCGCCCTCGCGCTCGTCCTCCTCGCCTCCGGGTGCTCCCAGCCGGCGGAGGAGAAGCGGGCCTTCCAGGTGCCGTCCGCGCTGTGCGGTACGCCGGTCCCCGTCGAGTTGCTGTCTCCGGCGCTTCCCGCGAGCGGTGAGCGGATCGAGGAGGAGCGGAAGGACGGGGACGGCTACTTCACCTGCAAGGTCGCGGTGGACGGCAAGTCGGCCCTCACGGCGCGATGGGAATGGATGAAGGCGGGGAAGACGGCGCGGTCGGTGGCGTACGACAACCCGTACCGGGACCTGGCCGACGTCGAGAGCGAGGACAAGCGGTACGTCTACTCCGGCGTCGGCGGCGTCAGCCGCGTCACCTGCGAGCCCGTGGTGGCCCACCGCAAGGGCCAGGCCGAGCTGTTCGCGACGATCGCGCTCTCGGATCGCGAAGCGCCCGCCCCCGAGATGAAGAAGCTGCTCCTCGCCTACGCGGAGGCCCTCTCCGACTCGTCGGAGTGCGTCCAGAAGTAGGGCCCGCAGAGGTCCGCGGGAACGCGACAGGGTGGGCGCCTCCCGTGCACGCCCACCCTGTTCGTTCGCCGTACTGCCCGCGCGGTTTAGAAGAAGCCCGCCGCGCGCTTGTCGCCCGACTGGTAGGCCGGGGCGGCCTGGCGGACGGCCTTGGAGATGCCCTGCAGGGCGTTGTGGATCGCCCGGGTCTCCTGGTCCCACTTCAGGTGGGCGCCGTCGGCGGCGGTCTTCGCCTCACCCTCCCAGGTGTTGGAGACCGAGCGGATCTTCGACTGGATGGCCTCCAGGGCATCGTCCAGACGCTTCGCCTGCTTGTCGATCTGGTTCGCCGCGTCGTCGAGCGAGGCGTACGTGACGAGCATGATGCCGTCGTTGCCGGCCATGGTCCCTCCGGGTGTCGTTGGTGTCGTTCAGGTGGGGTGGTGCAAGGGCTCCGACGCGGAGGTCAGAGACCGGCGATGCCCGAACGGGCCGCCTTCTCGGCGCCCGCGTCGCCGGAGAAGCCCGCGGTCACGTCGACGCCGCGCAGGGCCGCCTCGACCTCGTCGTCGGTGTTGCTGGACGTCGTCCGGGTGACCTGGATGGCCTCCTGGAAGTTCAGCATCAGCTTGGCGATCCGCACCATGCCCTGGTTGATCTCGGTCTGCTTGGCGTCGAAGGCGCCGGCGCCGATGCCCTTCCAGCGGCCTTCGAGGCTGTCGATGACGCCCTGGAGGGCCGTCAGCTGGCCCTTGACGTCATCGAACTTGCGGGTGAGCTCGTCCTGGAAATCCTTGAGACTCTGATCGCCAACCTTCAAGACTGACATGTGTCGCTCTCCCTTTCTCGGGTTCTCTGTTGAGCCGCGTCCCCGCGGTGCGCGCGGACGCAGTGAGGTGGTCTGTGGGCGTCAGGCGGAGCGTCGCCGACGCGCGAGGACGAAGCCCGCGCCCGCGAGGACGACCACCACCGCCGCGGCGATGCCGATGACGAGGCCCGTGCTGCTGCCCCCGTCCGCGTCCGCGGCCGCGCTCTCGGTGGAGCCTGCCACAGGTGCGCCGGACGTCGACTTGCCATCGGGGGCTTGTGTCGAAGCTGTTGCGGAGGGGGCGGTGGAGGTGGCGTCCGGGGACGAGCTCGCGCCCCCGGTGGCGGTGCCCGTGGGCTCGTTGGTCAGCGGGCTGATGTTCGCGTCGCCCGGCTTGCCCTCACCGCGGCTGATGTGGGCATTGGGGCGGACGATGCCGTGGCCGAGGTAGGTACTGACCGTACCCGGCTTCCAGTCGTCGCTCCGGGCCGCGGACTCGAACATGGCGCGAAGAACCTGACTGCCGGTCCAGTCGGGGTGCGCGGACCAGATGAGGGCGGCGGAGGCGGAGGCGATGGCGGCAGAGAAACTGGTGCCTTCGCTCGAGCAGTACTTCGTGAGGCTCTCGTTGCAGTAACCGGGAATCCGGCTGCCCGGTGCGGCGATGTCGATCGCTTCACCGTGCTGCGAGTAGTCGGCCACTACGCCGTCCGAAGTGGTCGCCGCGACGGCGACGACTTCGGGATAACTCGCCGGGTACTGCTTCTTGTTGCCTTCCTGGGCGTTGTTGCCCGAGCCTGCGAAGATCAGCTTGCCCTTGGCGTGGGCGTACTGGACCGCTTCCCTGCCCTCTTCGCTGTAGTAGTCGCTGGACATGGAGACGTTGATGATCTGTGCGTCGCTGTCGGCCGCGGCCTTGATCGCCTCCGCCATGTCCAGGGCGTTGACGGCCTGCTCGTTCTGCAGCTCGGTGTCGCTCACCCGGTAGGGGATCACCTTGGCGTCAGGCGCCAGTCCCCTGAGGCCGCCCTGTGCGCCTGAGCCGACGATGACCTCGGCGATGGTCGTTCCGTGGCCCCGGTAGTCGTCCGTCTCTTCGCCCTTGGCCTCAGAAGCGTCCCAGCCCTTGAGCACCTTGCCCTTGAGGGAAGCGGTGTCCGGATCGACACCGGTGTCGATGACGGCCACCGTGATGCCCGCGCCAGTCGCCTTCTTCCAGATGTCCTCGGCGCGCATGGCATCCAGGTACCACTGCTGCGACCGCGCATCGGCAGCAACCGCCGTCGGAGCGACCCCGACGAGTGCCGTCGCCAGCACCACGGTCGCCGTGGTGCCGAGCAGCGCTCGCCGGAGCCTGCCGCTCTCGATCATTCCTGCCGTCATCCTGACTTCCGAGCCTTCCGCGTGGTTAGTCGATCACCGGCGGCACGGCGCCGCGCCGACGGTTGTTCCAGGTCTCTTCGTCTTCCGTCAGGTAGTCGGGGCGCGAAGAACCTTCCCGCTCCTGTTCCTCACGGCCTGGGCGCTGGGTGCCGCGACCGCCCGTGCCGCGGGGCGTCCCGACCACTCCGTTGGAGCTGGGGGTGCCGCGGCCGGCGGGGCGCGGGGTTCCCTTGGCGTTGTTGGCGCCTACCACTCCGGCCTGGCTGGGGCGTGCCCCCGTCGCGCGGCCCGCGGCCGGGCCCTCGCTGCCGACGACCGTGCCCTTCGGGATCCGCGATCCGGTGCTCCCGGCCGTGGTGCGCTGCGGGGTGCCGCCGACGATGGGGTTGGACCGGGCCGAGCGGCCGGTGGCGGACTGCGCCGGACCCGTGGCGCGGCCGGTCTGCGGGGTGGTGCGCCCGGCCTGCGTCGCGGACTGCCCGGTGGCCTGCGGACCGGTCGCCCGGCCCATGGGTCCGGTGGAACGGCCCGTGGCGGGGTTGCTCGTCGGGTTGCCCGCGCGCCCCATGGCCGGGTTCGTCGGCCCGGTCGAGCGGCCCGTGGCGGGCGAGGTCATGGGGTTGCTCGCGCGGCCCATCGCCGGGGTGCTCTTCGGTCCGCCCGAGGAGCGGCCCATGGCCGGTGAGGTGCTCGGGCCGGTCGCGCGGCCCGTGCCCGTCCGGCCCGTGGCCGTACGCGGCATGCCCGGCGTGCTGGTGGCCTTGGGGCCTCCGGTACGGGGCGGGGTGCCGAGGGTGACCGGCGGGGGCATGGTGGGGCTCGTCGGGGACACGTTCGTGGGCGTGGTCGGGGTGGGCGCGGTGTTCGTGATCGTGGGCGCCGGAGGTGTGGCGACCGTGTCGATCTGGACCTTCGTGTCCGAGGGCTGCTGCCGGATGGGGTCGGAGCCGTCGAGCTGGTCGCCGGTACGGGGCTGCGTCTGGGTGGCGCGGTCCTCTACGGTGCTGATGCGCCCGGACGACTCTCGCGACAGGCCGTCGCGGGACGACGTGGAACCCGATTCCCCGGACTCCCCACCCCGGAAGACCCCTCCGGTCGGCTCCGGCACCCCTGCCTTGTACGCCTCCGGCGGCTTCGGCATCTCCTGGCCCTGCAGCGTGCTCTGCGACACCGCGTAGAACGACGCCAGGCGGTTCATCTGGTTGATGGCCTCCTGGCGGTCCTTCTCCGCAGCGACGGCCTTCTGGTAGTCCTCGTTCTTCTCGGCCTTCTCGACCTCGGTGAAGTCCGTGGGCTTCTTCTGGACGAGGCGGGTGTCGCGCGGCGGCTTCGCGTTGCGGACGGAGGTCAGGCCGGTGCTGGCGACCTTCATCTGGGCGCCGACCGCGTTGGCGACCTTGCCGATGTCCCAGGCGTAGGTGACGACCTCGGAGCCGTACCGCTGGAACTCGACGGCAGCCTCACCCTTCCACTCGACGCTGCCGACGAAGGTGTTCAGCTCCTTGGCCGCCGCGTTGAGGGACTTCGTGGCGCTCTCCAGGGCCTCGCCGGCCTGCTCCAGGTCGGAGGGGTTGGCGCTCTCAAGGAGATCGAGCATGTCGTTGAGCCGGTGGTTGTCGAAGGACGTCGAGCCGAAGACGCTGCCCTTGGGGCCGAGGCCGAAGGGAAGGATCTCGTCCAGCTTCTCCAGGACGTTCGTCGTCGCGTACGCCGACTGGATGTCGGCGGTGTCCTTCGCCTGCGCCTGCTCCTGCGGCGTCAGCTCCGGCTGCGGGGGTGTGCTCGGATTCGGGTTCTTCTCGTCACTCATCGGTCGTCACCCCAGGTTCTTCTTGCCGCTCCGGGTGCCCTGGCTCTCCTGCGCGGGCTGGGCGGGCTTCTTCTTCCGCGCCTCTTCCTCGCGCCTGATGGCCTCGGCTCGCTCCTCGCTGAGGCGCGATCGGATGTCATGGAAGCGCCGGCGCTGGTCCTCCTCCACATTGGCGTAGCCGACGTCGGCAGCGTGGACGCCGATCTGGAGGAGTTCGATCTGGCCGCTGAGGGACCTCGAGAGCGAGACGAGGGAGTTGTGGACCCGCTCGTACTCCGTGAAGAAGCCGTCCGCCTCGGCGAAGGCGATCCCAGTGCCGAGCGATCCGCGTGTCACGCGGTTCTGGCCCAGCTTCGACGCACCGCCTGCGCCGGACTCCAGGTCCTTGATGACGCCGTCGACCCGGTCGCGGAACTTCTTCAGTTCGCCGACACCGAGCTCGAGATTACTCGTCACTGTCGCCCCCGCCCCCGTCACCCGTCACGTGAAACACGAGCCATTCCTCCCCGTTTGCTCCTGCTGCCCTGCATTGCGATCGTGGCGACTCGCCATCCACCGATCGCGCGCTCACCACTCTAATGATTGCGACTGACAGCCCCAAGTCTCTTGTTCGTCACGAGACTTCTACAGTTCTCTTCTTCTCGGGACGCTATCAGCCGTGTGCGTCTGCAATGATCACCGGCCCGCCAGGGCCGCGCGTCTCCGTCGGTGGTCCCGCAGCGCGATGGCCGTGCCGGCGATGGCGGCGACCAGGACGCCGCCGCTGACGACGACGTAGGTGGCCAGGCGGGCGGCGCGCTGTTCGGGGGTCTCGCCTAGGTGGACGGCGGCCGGGGTCGGGGCCTCGGCGCGGGTGACGCCCTCGCTCGCTACGGGCTTCTCCAGGGGCTTGTCGTCCTCGGTGAGGGCGCGGACGGGGTCGACGACGCCCCAGCCGACGAGGCGGTCGTGGCCGGCGACCGAGCGTTCGGCGGTCTGCTGGATCTGGGCGACGATCTGCTCCTGGGTCCACGTGTCGTGCTTCGCCTTGATCAGGGCGGCGAGGCCGGCGACGTAGGGGGCGGAGAAGCTGGTGCCGTTGTCGGCGCAGTGGCCGCCGCCGGGGACCGTGGAGACCATGTCGACGCCGGGTGCGGCGATGCCGACGAAGTCGCCGGACTGGGAGAACTGGGCGCGTTCGTTGTTGCGGTCGGAGGCGGCGACGGCGAGGACGCCCTCGTAGGAGGCGGGGTAGGTGGCCTTGACGTTGCCGCCGAGGCCGTCGTTGCCCGCCGAGGCCACGACGACGATGTCCTGGTCCAGGGCCGCCTTGACGGCCTGTTCCAGGAGCGGGGTGGGCTTCACCGCGTTCGCCGTGTCCTGGGAGATGTTGATCACGTCCGCCTTCTTGGCGATGGCGTGGCGGATCGCGGTCGCGAGGGTCGTGGTGGTGCCGTTGCCGTCGGCGTCGTTCTGCTGGATCGGGATGATCGTGGCGTCCGGGGCGAGGCCGACGAAGCCGGTGCCCTTGGCGGGGCGGGCGGCGATGATGCCGGCGACCTTGGTGCCGTGGCCGACGGTGTCGGTGGTGCCGTTCTCCTTGCCGCGCTTCAGCTTGTAGCCGTTGGCGTCCTTGGCCTCCTTCGGGATCAGGTTGATCCCGCTCCTGGCGTCGACGGCCTTGGCCAGCTGGGGGTTGCGCACGTCGACGCCGGTGTCGATGACGGCGACGCGGACGCCCTTGCCGGTGGACTGCGCCCAGAGTTCGTCGAGCTGGACGCGCTGGAGGGACCAGGGGCGGCCCTCGTACTTCTTGCTGGGGTAGGTGCACTGGCCGCCGTCCTCCGCCGCCGCGGTGGGGGCGGAGGCGAGCGGCAGGCCGAGGGCGCAGAGCGCGGTCGCGGCGAGGACGAGCGGGGGGCGCCCGAGCGGGCGCGGGGGCGTGCTCACGAGCCCTGCGGCTGGCGGGCGCCGCCGGTGGAGAGGCGGGGGCCGGTGGGCAGGAAGGTGGACCACTCGGCGGGGACGGGCAGCGGCTCGATGTTCTTGTAGCCGAGGCGGTTCTGGGCCTGCTGGGCCTCCGCCTGCCGGGCCTGCTTCTCCTCCTCGGAGCCGGAGGAGCCGATGCCGGAGTCGTCGGTGGTGGTGTCGCCGTTGGACTGCATCGCGTAGCGCAGGCCGGTGTCGGTGACGAGGAAGAGGAAGCCGCTGGCGGTGGTGGAGCCCTTGAACTGGCGGAAGAGCTGGCCGGAGCCGGGGGTGACGTAGGCGCTGCTGGAGCCGGTCGGCAGGGTGGCGGGGAAGTCCTTGCCCGCCCAGGTGCTCAGGGTGGTGGTGCCCTTGTCGGGGTCGACCGAGCGGAGCACGTTGCAGACGGTGTTGCGGCTGCCCTCGTCGGTGCCCGCCTCGTTGACGGGGACGGGGACCGCCTCGGGCCACTTCTTGTCCTTGCCGAAGGCGTCGCCCGGCTGGAAGGCGCCGCCGCTGACCTTGGTGGCCTGGCCGGCCTGGCCGAGGTCGACGAGCCGGCGGCTGTTGAGGAGCAGCTTGGCGGTGAAGTCGGAGACGGGGGCGACCCGGTCCTGGAGCACGACGTACATCTGCTTGCGGGTGCCGTCGGTCGCGGAGAGCACCATGCCGACCTTGCCGACCTCGGGAGACAGGCCGCTGACGGACGAGGTGGTGCCGGGCTTGCCGGGGAGCTCGGGGAAGGAGATGGTGTCGCCCTTGTGCAGGGTGTTCAGCCAGGCTTCCGAGACGCGCTGGGCGGCGCGGCCCTGGCCGACGAGCTGGCGGAGCAGCAGTTCGTCCTTCTCGACGGGGTACGCGGTCCCCCGGGCGTCGACGACGAAGCGGGTGCGGTCCGGGCCCTCGACGTAGAGGAGTTCCCCGTCGGTGAGCCGTTCGGCGCCGTCGGTCTTGGCCTCCTCGCGCGCGGCGAGGACGAAGGCGGCCTTCTGGATCGCGCGGCCGCCCTCGCCGGGGCGTTCGCAGACGGCCCAGCGCTTGGCGGCGCCGGCCTCCTTCTCGTCGGGGAGGCGGTCGGGGGCGTACGGGATGCCGAGGGTGGCGCCGTGCGGGATCTTGCCGCTGTCGAGCACGGACTCGGCGACGGTGATGATCTTGTTCTTGTCGGGGTCGAGGAGCAGCTTCGCCGACGACATGTTGAGGACCGGGTGGAGCTGGAGCTTGTCGCCTGTCTTGAGGACCACGTACCGGGTGGTCGACTTGTCGGCGATAATCACGTTCTGGCCGGGCTTGTCCCAGTCCTTGGGGGCGACGGGCTTGAACATGCCCCAGGCCCCGAAGACGGCGAGGACGACCGCGCCGACGATCGCGCCGGGCACCACCGCGCGCAGCGGGCGCGGCGCGCCTTCCTCGGAGCCCGTCGAGTTGGGCTGCACGAACTGCGCGACCAATCTCCGCTTCGCGAAGGTGTAGGCGTTCAGTTCGTCGCGTCGTGATGCCATCTGATGTGTCGTCCCTCTCCCCGCCGGCCGACCAGGTTGCCACACTCGGCGGGTCCGTCCGCCGTCCCGCCGCCCCCTACTATGCCTGGCGGCACCCGTGTCTCACCGCTCAGGTAGGGTGATCGCCCGGTCAACGCCCAAGGGAATTCGGCTATTACGGACACGAGGGGGCAACGCGGCGATGGGTACGGCGACGCGTGCGCGCGACGGGCGGCGGACCAGCGGCCGAGCGCCTCAATCTTCCCGACGGCAACGCAGCAACGGGCCCGGTGAGTCATCCCGCGGCCCGGCGGCCGCGGGGGCCGTCCCGGCGACGACGACGCTCCGTCCGCTGTCCCGCACCGGCCGGCTCGGGCCGGTGCAACTCCGTCAGCTCGTGCTGGTGGAGGCGGCGCTCGCGCTGGTGGCCGTCGGCTTCGTGATGGGCGGGCTCTGGCTCGTCCCCACGTGCGTCGCCGCCGGCGTCCTCGTGCTCCTCGCGGTGATACGGCGCCGCGGCCAGGCCGTGCAGGACTGGATGGGGACGGCGCTCTCGCTGCGCTCGCGCCGCCGCGACACCGCGCCGGCCGGGCCCGACGCCGACCCCTCGCTCGCCCCGGTCACGGAGAGCGTGCGGGGCTTCGGCGCCCGGCCGTACGTCGACCGGAACCACCGCACCGTCGGCATGCTGGGCGACGGCTCGTTCCTGACCGCCGTGCTGCGCGTCGAGGCGAGCGGTTCGGCGCTGCGGCCGGTCTTCGGGGCGCGCGCCTTCCCGCTGAGCCTCCTGGGCGACGCCCTGGAGGTCGACGACATCGTGGTCGAGTCGGTCCAGCTGGTGCAGCAGGTCCGGCCGGCCCCGGCGCCGCACCTGCCCCAGCAGTCCGTGGCCCGGCTCTCGTACACCCCGCTCCAGGAGCGGACCGGCGCGCCCGCGCTGCGGCTGACGTGGGTGGCGGTGAAGCTGGACCCCGAGCGCTGCAAGGAGGCGGTCGCGGCGCGCGGCGGCGGTCTGGAGGGCGCGCAGCGCTGCCTGGTCCGGATCGCGGACCACCTGGCGAGCCGGATCACCGGCGCCGGGTTCCAGGCGGTCGTCCTGGACCAGGAAGAAGTCAACTCGACGATCGCGACGGCCGCCTGCACGAGCCCGCACGCCGCCGCGCGCGCGGGCCGGGCGGACGCGGCCCCGCAGCGGCGGACGGCCGAGACCTCACGGGTCTGGCGGTGCGACGACCGCTGGCACACCACGTACGCGGTCGGCCGCTGGCCCGAGCTGGGCCGGGGCGCGGCTCCGCTGCCCCGGCTGGTCTCGCTGCTGACCTCGGTGCCCGCCTACGCCACGACGTTCAGCCTCACCGTCCGGCGCGGCACGCGGCAGGGCGTGATGGAGGTCGGCGGCCACCTCCGGGTCACCGGCGGTTCCGACAACGAACTGGTCCGGGTGCGCCGGACCCTCGA
Source organism: Streptomyces hydrogenans (assembly GCF_014656075.1). GTDB lineage: Bacteria > Actinomycetota > Actinomycetes > Streptomycetales > Streptomycetaceae > Streptomyces > Streptomyces hydrogenans. The sequence continues at coordinate 2,732 of NZ_BNBS01000085.1, read as the reverse complement.
ACAGGCGGCGCGCACCGCGAAGGTCGGGCTGACGCGGCTGGACCGCGAGCAGCTGCCGGGCGTGCTGGCGACGATGCCTCTCGGAGGTGCCCGATGAGGGGACGCGGTGGAGCGGTGAAGGGGCTGCGCGGTCTGATCGGCCCGCGGCACGCGGGGCACACCGTCCCGGCGGCCGAGCTGGGCGCGCTCTCGCTCCCGGTGGGCGACGACGGCGTGGTGATCGGCGAGGACTCCGAGGGCCGCTCGCAGCTGGTGGGCTTCCACCGCTCGACGCCGTACGACGTCCTGCTGATCGGCGGTCTGTGGACGGCCCAGGTGCTCGCGCTGCGGGCCGCCGCCACCGGCTCCCGGGTCGTGGTGGAGACCGGCCGTCCGCACGCGTGGGTGGGGCTCGCGCAGGCGGCGGGCGCCGGCCTGGAGTGCATCACGCTCCACGACGTGGGCCGGGTCCCGCCGCTGGGCGCGACCGTCGGCAGCCCGGCCGTCGTGGTGCGGGACTGCGGCATGCGGCCGCCGCGGGGGCGGGTCGTCTCCTCGCCGTGGCAGTCCGTGCTGACGCTGCTGCCGTACCTCAGCCCGGTCGCCCCGCGGCTGATGCGCGCGGCCACGCTCGTCGGCATCCAGCGGGTGTCGCCGCAGGAGGCCCAGCAGACCGGGCGCATCCTGGGCCTGACGCAGACCGAGGTCGACGCGCTGCCGACGCTCGGGGACGGCGTGACGCTGTGGTGCGCGGGCGGCGAGCGGCACTGGGTCATCACCCACGCGACGGACGCGGAGTCGGGCCTGCTGGGCACGGCCCGCCGGATGGACTGACGGAACCCGTCGGTCCGCCGGGTGCGATCGGCCGAAGCCGCCCCCGCGCGGGGCCGGTTTCCCTAGTATTTCTCCTGGTGGCACGGGCGGGCCCAACTCCCCCGCGCCACGGGACACATGGTCCGCCGACAGGCCGTGAGCGAAAGGAACTCCCATGGGGAGCGCGCAGGAGAAGGACGAGTTGTACGCCCTCGACATCTCGGACGTCGAGTGGATCGGCGCCCCCGGCACGAGCCCGGACGAGGAGCGCGTCGAGATCGCGCACCTGCCGGGCGGCGCCGTCGCCATGCGTTCCTCGCTGGACCACGGCACCGTGCTGCGCTACACGGAGGCGGAGTGGACGGCGTTCGTGCTCGGCGCGCGGGACGGCGAGTTCGACCTGCGCTGAGCCGACGGTCCCGTCCCCCGGCGACGGGGCGGTGACGAACCGGCGGTCGCGTGCCCGGGATCGGGCGCGCGGCCGCCGGTTCGTCACATCACCCGTTCGGGCGGGGACCCGGGCGGGCGGAGCGGTACGAATGAGGGCGCCTTGCCCCCTCTCGTGCGGTTTCGCCCGGGGCGGTTCCTCACGCTCCGCCGCACCGGCGTCACCGTGGCCCCGCTCGGGGGCGGAGGGACGGCCTCCGGGAGAGGACGGGCCTGCCGCCGCGGCGGCGGGGGCGTTTAGGGTGGGTGGGGGCGCGGCGGAGTATCCCTCGGAACGGTCGCCGGGTCCGAGGGGAGAGCCGGTCCGACCGGCAGCGAACGGTGGCCCCGACGCACGACGGCACAAGGGTGCTCGACCACACCAGGAGGCAAAGTGAACGGCGATCGGGACGACATCCGCGGGGGCTGGAACGTGCCCGCCGACGAGTCCGACGCGGATCCCGCCGAGATGACGGGTGAGTTCACCATCGACTACACCCCGCCGGCCTGGTACACGCAGAACGCGCCGGGCGGTTCGGGCGACGGCGGTGTCACTCCCCCTCCGCCGACGGGCGCGCCGGTCCCGGTGCCCGGGGTGCCCCCGGGCGGCTTCCAGCCCGGCTGGACGCACACCCCGCCGCAGCCCGCGCCCGGCCAGGTGCCCGGTCAGCAGCCCCCCGTGCCCGGGCCGTACGGGGCGTACGGCTCCGAGGCCGCCGCTCCCGGCATGCCGCCCGCGCCGCCCGCCTACCCGGCGCCCGCGCCCGCGCCCGTGCCCCACCAGATCCCGGGCCAGTACCCCGGTCAGCAGGCCCCCGCGCCGCACGGCGGGTACGGCACCGAGGCCGCGGCCCCCGGCGCTCCCGCCTACCCCGCCCCCGCTCCGGCGCCCGCGCCCGGCGCGCCCTTCGGCGGCGGTGACGTGGACAGCGGCGCCACCATGCGCTTCAACCCGGCGGCGCAGCCGGTGCCCGCCCCCGTGCCCGCCCCGGCGCCCGACCCGACGGCCGGCCCCCTCCCCGGCTCCCCCGAGGCCGCGGGCCTGGCCCGCGCCGACGTCACCCCGGCCCCCGCCGCCGAAGAGCCCGCCGAGGCGCGGGAGACGGCCGAGGTCGCCTCCGACCCGGCGCCTGCCGACGAGCCCTACGGTTCCGACTCCGCGGCGGAGGCCGAGGACCGGACCGGCCTCGATGCCGAGGCGGAGGCCGAGGCTGCGGCCGGAGGAGCGGAGACCACCCCCGACACCGGCGTCCACGCCGACACGGAGACTCAGACCGAGTACGAGTCCGAGACCGAGGCCGAGACCGAGGCCGAGGGCAGCCCGGACGCCGACGCGAACGCGAACGAAGCCGGATCCGAAGCCGAAGTGGCGCCCGTGGCCGAGGACGCTCCCGTCGACGCCGTCCCCGCCGCCGCGCCGCTGCCCGCCGAGGGCGTCGCGCCCGGCGCGCTGCCGCCGCTGCCGCCGGAGTTCCCGCCCGCCTCCCCCGACGCCCACGCCCACGCCCACGCCC
>NZ_BNBS01000084.1 GCF_014656075.1 Streptomyces hydrogenans | reverse complement strand
CTCGGCGGCCGGGGCCGGAGCGGCCTCGGCGGCGGGCGCCGGGGCGGCGGCCGGCGCGCCGGAGCCGTCGTCGATGATGGCGAGCTCGGCGCCGACCTCGACGGTCTCGTCCTCGGCCACCTTGATGGAGGCGAGGATGCCGGAGGCGGGGGCGGGGATCTCGGTGTCGACCTTGTCGGTCGAGACCTCGAGCAGCGGCTCGTCCGCCTCGACGCGCTCACCCTCGGCCTTGAGCCAGCGGGTGACGGTGCCCTCGGTGACGCTCTCGCCGAGCGCCGGCAGGGTTACGGAAACCGACATGGTTTCAGTTGCTCCTAACGAATTGCGGAAGTTGGTCGTCGCGCCCTGTGAGTGACGTGAGCGTCAGTCGTGGGAGTGCAGAGGCTTGCCGGCCAGGGCCAGGTGGGCCTCGCCGAGCGCCTCGTTCTGCGTCGGGTGGGCGTGGATGAGCTGCGCGACCTCGGCCGGCAGCGCCTCCCAGTTGTAGATCAGCTGCGCTTCGCCGACCTGCTCGCCCATGCGGTCACCGACCATGTGGACGCCGACCACGGCACCGTCCTTGACCTGGACGAGCTTGATCTCGCCCGCGGTCTTGAGGATCTTGCTCTTGCCGTTGCCCGCGAGGTTGTACTTGAGGGCGACGACCTTGTCCGCGCCGTAGATCTCCTTGGCCTTGGCCTCGGTGATGCCGACGGAGGCGACCTCGGGGTGGCAGTACGTCACCCGCGGCACGCCGTCGTAGTCGATCGGGACGGCCTTGAGACCGGCGATCCGCTCCGCCACCAGGATGCCCTCGGCGAAGCCGACGTGCGCGAGCTGGAGCGTCGGGACCAGGTCGCCGACGGCGGAGATCGTGGGCACGTTGGTGCGCATGTACTCGTCGACCAGGACGTAGCCGCGGTCCATCGCGACGCCCTGCTCCTCGTAGCCGAGGCCGGCCGAGACCGGGCCGCGGCCGATGGCGACGAGCAGCACCTCGGCCTCGAAGGCCTTGCCGTCGGCGAGGGTGACCTTCACGCCGTTCTCGGTGTACTCGGCGCCCTGGAAGAAGGTGCCGAGGTTGAACTTGATGCCCCGCTTGCGGAAGGCGCGCTCCAGGAGCTTCGAGCTGTTCTCGTCCTCGACCGGGACGAGGTGCTTCATGCCCTCGATCACCGTGACGTCGGTGCCGAAGGACTTCCACGCGGAGGCGAACTCGACGCCGATCACACCGCCGCCGAGGATGATGGCGGACTCCGGCACACGGTCCAGGGTGAGGGCGTGGTCCGAGGTGATGATCCGGTTGCCGTCGATCTCCAGGCCCGGCAGGGACTTCGGCACGGAACCGGTGGCGAGCAGGACGTGGCGGCCCTCGACCCGGCGACCGTCGACGTCGACGGAGGTCGGGGAGGACAGACGGCCGGTGCCCTCGATGTAGGTGACCTTGCGGGAGGCGACGAGACCCTGCAGACCCTTGTAGAGGCCCGAGATCACGTCGTCCTTGTACTTGTGCACGCCCTTGATGTCGATGCCCTCGAAGGAGGCCTTGACACCGAACTGCTCCGCCTCGCGCGCCTGGTCGGCGACCTCGCCGGCGTGGAGCAGGGCCTTCGTCGGGATGCAGCCGTTGTGCAGGCAGGTGCCGCCGAGCTTGTTCTTCTCGATCAGTGCGACGTCCAGGCCCAGCTGCGCTCCGCGCAGCGCCGCGGCGTAACCGCCGCTACCGCCGCCGAGGATCACTAGGTCGAAAACGGTGCTGGCGTCGTTCGCCACGTCACGTCCTCCATGCATGTGCGCTCGTCGCCGGTCGTCGATGACCAGGCGGCGGCTCCGGTGTCCGGCCGCATTATGTCGGCCCTGTGGTGGGGGCCCTGTCCTGCCGAGAACCCATCTTCGCACTTGTTGACGGATGGCGGGACGCGGGGCCGGTGGATGAGACCGGGCGATCCTCCGTCCGGCCACCCACCAGGGCGTACGAAGCTACGGATTTCGTCGACGGCGAACACCCCCGGGGGGTGACGGCGCGCACACGCGGAGGGGCCCCGGGCGCGACGCCCGGGGCCCCTGCCGTCACCGGCGTGCTCAGAGCTCGCCGGCCGCCGTCAGCTCGGCGAGCCGGACCAGGGTGCGGACCGAGGAGCCGGTGCCGCCCTTGGGGGTGTAGCCGTACGGGGCGCCCTCGTGGAAGGCCGGGCCCGCGATGTCCAGGTGGGCCCAGGTGATGCCCTCGCCCACGAACTCCTGGAGGAAGAGGCCGGCGATCAGGCCGCCGCCCATCCGGACGCCCATGTTCGCCATGTCGGCGGTGGGGGAGTCCATGGTCTTGCGCAGGTCCGCCGGGAGCGGCATCGGCCAGGACTGCTCGCCGACCTCGCCCGCGATGTCGTGGATCGCGGTCCGGTAGTCGTCGTCGTTGGCCATGATGCCGAAGGTGCGGTCGCCGAGCGCGAGGACCATGGCGCCGGTCAGGGTCGCCACGTCGACGATCGCGTCCGGGTGCTCCTCGGACGCCCTGGTGATCGCGTCCGCGAGGACGAGCCGGCCCTCGGCGTCGGTGTTGAGGACCTCGACGGTCTTGCCGCTGTACATGCGCAGCACGTCACCCGGGCGGGTGGCGGAGCCCGACGGCATGTTCTCGGCGAGGGCGAGCCACGCCGTGACGTTGACCTCCAGGCCGAGGCGGGCCGCGACGACGACGGTGGAGAACACGGCGGCGGCGCCGCTCATGTCGCACTTCATCGTCTCGTTGTGGCCGGCCGGCTTGAGGGAGATGCCGCCCGAGTCGTAGGTGATGCCCTTGCCGATCAGGGCGAGGGTCTTCTCCGCCTTCGGGTGGGTGTAGGCGATGCGGACCAGGCGCGGCGGGTTCTCCGAGCCGGCGCCGACGCCGAGGATGCCGCCGTAGCCGCCCTTGGCGAGCGCCTTCTCGTCGAGGACCTGGACCTTGAGGCCGTGCTCCTTGCCGGCGGCCTGGGCGGCGACGGCGAAGGCGGCGGGGGTCAGGTCGTTCGGCGGGGTGTTGATGAGGTCGCGGGCGCGGTTGATCTCCTCGGCCACGGCCAGGGCGCGGTCCGCGGCGGCCTTGTGGGCCTTGTCGCGCGGCTTGGCGCCGAGCAGCGCCACCTCGGCCAGCGGCTTCTTCGCGTCCTTGCCGGACTCCTGGTAGGCGTCGAAGGAGTAGGCGCCCAGCAGCGCGCCCTCGGCGATCGCGCCGGCGTCCTCGGCCGAGGCGACCGGCAGCGCGAACGCGGCCTTCTTCGAGCCGAACAGGACGCGGGCGGCGGTGCCGGCGGCGCGGCGCAGGGTCTCGGAGTCGTACGACTCGCCGTCCTCGGGGGCGGAGCCGAGGCCGACGGCGAGGACGACGGGGGCCTTCAGGCCGGCGGGCGCGGGGAGCTTGGTCGCCTCACCCTCTCCACCCGAGGCACCCAGGGTCTCCAGGACGGCGGCGAGCCGCCCGTCGAACGCCTTGTCGACAGCCTCCGCGCCCGGGGCGACGACGAGCGCCTTCCCGGCCTTCGCGACGCCGACGACGAGGGCGTCGGCACGCAGCGTCGCCGCTCCGGCAGTGCTGAGAGTGAGAGCAGTCACGGTGGTGAAACTCGCTTCCATTGAGTTCTGTGGCGGTCGAGGGATGGGCCGACCGAGCCCGCCGCATCGTATTTCGGCCCGATGAGCGCCGAGAACGAGCCTACGCTCGCTCGCCCGGTTCGCTCACCGCGGCTTCGATTCACTCATCCGAGGTGTCTCTTTCATGTTTGTCCTTCCGGCTTCCGCTCCGGCGCCACACTCGCCTCATTCACTCAAGCGCGGCACTCACGCCTTCGCTTCATCTCCACAGGTCCCCCCGCGCCGGGGCACCTGCCGAGGGGGGACACCACACCATGCACGCGAACAGATCCCGCACGCCCGCGACCGCGCCGAGGAAGTCCGGAAACGAGGGGGTACCGCGCCGCGCGGGCCGCACCGCGGGCGCGCTCGCCGCCGCCGCGCTCCTCGCCACCGTGGTCCCGTCCGCGCAGGCCGCGACCGCCCCCGCCCCCCGGATCGACCTCACCGTCCTGGTCGTCGACGACGGCGGCAGCGCGATCGAGGCCATCACCGCCGAGCTGAAGGGCTCCGGCGTCCCGTACCGCACCCTCGACCTGAACGACCCGGCCCGGCCCGTCCTCACCCCGGCCTTCCTCAGCGACACGGTCGACGGCCGGCCCCGCGCCAAGTACCAGGGCGTCGTCCTGCCCCACGAGACCGCCTTCGGCCCCGACTCCGCCGAGCACACCGCCCTCCAGACGTACGAGCGCGCCTTCGGCATCCCGCAGGTCGACGCCTACACCTGGTCCCACCCCGGCGTCGGCCTCGACTACACCACCGACGGGGGCTGGTCCGGCGTCCTCGACGGCACCACCGCCGGCGTCACCCCGGCCGGGAAGGCCGGCCCCTTCGGCTACCTCGCGGGCAGCCTGACCTTCGAGGACAACGACCCCGCGATCTCCGAGAGCTACGGCTACGCGGGCCGCCCCCGGGCCGGCTTCACCAGCTACGTCGACATCCCCGTCGACAGCGCGGCGGGCGGCGGCCGGGCCAGCCTGGTCGGCGAGTACACCGCCGACGGACGCCGCGAGCTGGTCGTCACCTTCGCCTACAACCAGTACCAGCGGCAGTTCCGCGCCCTCTCCCGCGGCATCGTCGAATGGCTCACCCAGGGCGTCCACCTCGGCCAGTCCCGGAACTACCTCTCCGTCCACGTCGACGACGTCTTCGCCCCCGACGCCCGCTGGGACGCCGTCCGGAACTGCACCCCCGGCGACCTCGACTGCGTCGGCGGCGACGGAGAGGCCGAGAACCCCATCCGGATGACCGCCGCCGACGCCACCTACGCCGCCGCCTGGCAGAAGGCGTCCGGCTTCACCCTCGACATGGTCTACAACGGCGGCCAGGGCGAGCAGTGGAAGACCGAGCACGGCGGCACCGACCCGCTCGCCGCCCGGCTGATCGCCGACCGCGCCCAGTACCGCTGGATCAACCACACCTACACCCACCCCTTCCTCGGCTGCGTCCAGGACAACACCACCGTCCCCTGGCGGTGCGCCACCAACACCTCCGGCAGCACCCTCTGGGTCAGCCGCGCCGAGCTCTCCGCGCAGATCCGGGACAACGTCAACTGGGCTCAGGGCAAGGGCATCTCCGTCGACCGCTCCGAACTCGTCACCGGCGAGCACTCCGGCCTGAAGACCCTGCCCCAGCAGCCGGTCGACAACCCCAACCTCGCCGGCGCCCTCGCCGACAACGGCGTGAAGTGGACGGCGAGCGACAACTCCCGCGAACCCCGCCAGCGGGCCGTCGGCGCCGCGAGGACCGTGCCCCGGCACCCGATGAACGTGTACTACAACGTCGGCACCGCCGCCGAGATGGCCGACGAGTACAACTGGATCTACACCTCCCGCGCCGACGGCGGCAGCGGCGCCTGCGAGGACAACCCCGCCTCCACCTGCCTGCCCGCCCCGCTCGACACGGCCACCGGCTACGCCGCGTACATCGTCCCGCAGGAGGCCCGCACCGCCCTCGGCCACGTCATCGCCAACGACCCCCGGCCGCACTACGTCCACCAGTCGAACCTGGCCGAGGAGCGCCTCCTCTACCCCGTCCTCGACAAGGTCCTCGGCGACTACCGGACCCTCTTCGCCGCCAACACCCCGATCGTGAACCCCCGTCAGAAGGACGTCGGCACCGAGCTGACCCGCCGCGACGCCTGGGACGCCGCCCTCGCCGCCGGCAAGGTCACCGCCTACCGCGTCGGCAACACGGTCACCGTCAAGGCGCCCTCCGGAGTCCAGGTCCCCGTCACCGCCCCCGAGGGCACCCGCAAGCAACTCCTCCTCGGCACCACCGCCTTCGGCACCGCCTACGCCGGAAGCCGCTCCGCCTGGACCGCGCCCGAACTGCTCCAGACCGCCGTCACACTCCAGCTCCCGACCGCCTGACCAGCACGTTCTGGGGGGACACGCACATGCCGAGCAGTGGCCGTCACGTCACCATGCTCACCGAGGGCACCTACCCGCACGTCCACGGCGGCGTCAGCACCTGGTGCGACCAGCTCGTCCGGGGCATGCCCGAGGTCACCTTCGAGATCCTCGCCCTCACCGGCAGCGGCCGCGAACCCGTCACCTGGGAACTGCCGCCCAACATCGCCCGGCACACCGCGTTCCCCCTCTGGGGCCACCCGCGGGGACCGGCCGCGCCCACCCGGACGCGCCGGCCCCCGCGGGGGCGCGAACGCCGCCGCTTCCTCGCCGCCTACGAGCACTTCCTGCTCGCCCTGCTCGACCCGGACGCCGGCCACGACCTCGCCGGCGGCCTCTACGAACTGGCCGCCCTCGCCCGCGAGGGCCGGCTCACCCCGGCCCTGCGCTCGGAGGCGGCCCTCCGCTCCCTCATGTGGATCTGGACCATGCCGCACCTGCCGACGCGTGCGGCCGGGCCCACCGTCCACGACGCCCTGACCGCCACCGACCTGCTCGAACACGCCCTGCGGCCGCTCGGCGCCCGGATAGCCGACGGCAGCGTGGCGCACGCCGTCTCCAGCGGCCTCGCCACCCTGCCCGCGCTCGCCGCGCAGCACTTCGAAGGGGTGCCCTTCCTGCTCACCGAACACGGCATCTACCTCCGCGAGCGCTACCTCGGCTACCGCACCGAGACCCAGCGCTGGCCCGTCAAGGCCCTCATGCTCGGCTTCTACCGCGAGCTCAACTCCCTCGGCTACCGGCAGGCGGACCTCATCACCCCCTGCAACCAGTACAACCGGCGCTGGGAGGAGCGCGGCGGCGCCCCCGCCGACCGCATCCGCACCGTCTACAACGGCGTCGACCCCGCCCTCTTCCCCGAGGCCGGCCCGGAACCGGAGACCCCGACGCTGAGCTGGTGCGGCCGGGTCGACCCGATCAAGGACCTGGAGACCCTGATCCGGGCGTACGCGATCTCCCGCGCCGAACTCCCCGAACTGAGGCTCCGCCTCTTCGGCCCCGTCCCCGCCGGGAACGAGGACTACCGCACCCTCCTGGAGAAGCTGGCCGCCGAACTCGGCGTCGCCGACGGCGTCTCCTTCGAGGGCCGGGTCTCCGACGTGCCCTCCGCCTACGCCGCCGGCAGCGTGGTGATGCTCTCCTCCATCAGCGAGGGCTTCCCCTTCTCCCTCATCGAGGCCATGTCCTGCGGCCGGGCCACCGTCTCCACCGACGTCGGAGGGGTCCGCGAGGCGGTCGGCGACGCCGGCGTCGTCGTCCCGCCCCGCGAACCGGCCGTCATGGCCGCCGCCGTCTCCGCCCTGCTGCGCGACGACGCCCGCCGCGCCGCCCTCGGCCGGCAGGCCCGGCAGCGGGTCATCGACGAGTTCACCCTGCACCGCTCGGTCGACGGCTTCCGCCGCATCTACCGCGAACTCGCCGCCCCCCGCACCCCCCTTCCGGCGCCCGCCCCGGTCCCGCTGCGGGTCAGCATCCCCTCCCCGCGGCGCGGCGCGCCCCGAGTCCCCGAAGGCACCCCGGCATGAGCGGCTCCCTCTGGCTGAAGCCCCCGACCACGACCGCGCCGCTGCCGGCCGTGCCCCGGCCCCCGGCACCGCCGCCGTCCGCCGCCCCCGGCACCGCCGTCGACCCCCTCGACGAACTCGCCGCCCGGCTCGACGCGTTCGTCGCCGCCGCCGTCCACCCGGACGAGATAGCCGCGCTCCTCGAATCCGACGGCATGACCGACGACCACATCCGCCTCACCTACGGAAGGAACGATTCCTTCGCCCTCGCCGAGGACCTGTACGCGCGCGTGGAGCGGTGCCACCCCGCACCGCCCCCCGAGACGGCCGACGGCCCGGCCTGGTCCGAAGGGCTCGGCGGCTGTCTGGTCCGGGGCCTCGTCTTCGCCCTGCCCGGCCTCGCGTACGTCCTCGCCGGCCCGCTGCTCGCCGGCCCCCAGGGGCGGTACGGACTCCCCGCCGGCACCGTGCCGCTGCTCGCCGGGGCCGTCACCGGCTGGGTCTGGAACCAGGCCCTCTCCCACCGCGCCTACACCTGGCTCGGTCTCGGCGACCGGGCCGCCGCCGCCCGCGCCCTGCTCACCGGCGCGCCGGCCGGCGCGCTCGCCGGCACCGCCGTCGGCCTCGCCGCCGCCCCCGACGGCGAGCTCCCCGCCGCCGTCCTCGCCGCCGGAGGCGCCCTCTACCTCGCCGCCGCGACCGTCCTCCTCGTCCTCGGCCGCGAACGGGCCCTGCTCGCCACCCTGCTGCCGCTCGCCGCGGCCGCCGGCGCCCTCCGCTGGGCCCTGCCCGGCCCGCTGCGCGCCGCCCTGCCCGCCCTCTCGCTCACCGCCGCCTGCTTCGTCGCCGCCCGCGCGCTGCGCCCCGGCCTCGCCCGCGGTGCCGCCGGCCGGGGCGGACCGCCGCTCGCGGCCTCCGTCCCGTACGGCCTCTTCGGCCTCGGCAGCGGCGTGCTCGTGCTCCACGCCGGGCTCGGCGACACGCTCGCCACCGGCACCGGCGCGGTCATCGCGCTCACCCTCTCCATGGGGCCCGCCGAATGGCTCCTGCACCGCTTCCGGGGCGCCGGCCTCACCCGGCTGCGGACCCTCACCACCGCCCGCGAGTTCCGCCGCGCCGTCACCGGCACCCTCGTCCTCTGCCTCGGCGGCTACCTCACCGTGCTGCTCGCGCTCACCCTCGGCGCGGCCCTGCTGTGGCCCGGCACCCCCTGGCCCACCCCGGACCGGCTGCCGGTCCTCCTGCTCATCGGCACCGTGCTCTGGCTGGGGCTGCTCCTCCAGGCGTTCGGCGCCGTCACCACCGCGGCCGCGGTCTGCCTGCTGGCGGCCGCCGCGCAGACCCTCGAACCGGCCGCGGGCCCGCTCGCCGCCGGGGGAGCGGCGGCCGTGCTGGCCGTCCTCAGCCGTGTTCTGCTGGTACGACCGACAGCCCACCGTCCCTAGGAAGCCCGGCGCATGCATCGACACCTCCTGGTGCCCTTCTACGAGCACCCCACCGACCGCCCGGAGGGCTGGGCGGCCCTGGTCGCGGCCGCGCCGACGCTCCACGGCGTCGTCCTCAACCCGGCGAACGGCGCCGGCGAGGCCCCCGACCCGGCCTTCGCCGAGGCCGCCGGCCGGCTGCGCGCCGCCGGGGTGCGGGTCCTCGGCTACGCCGACACCGCCTACGGCCGCCGCCCGCACGCCGAGGTCGTCGCCGACCTGCTCCGGCACCGCGACTGGTACGGCGCCGACGGGGCCTTCCTCGACCAGGTCGCCACCGCGCCCGACGCGCTGCCGCACTACCGGCGGCTCGCCGTCGCCGCCCGGGCGGCCGGCGCCGCGACCCTCGTCCTCAACCACGGCGCCCCGCCCGACGAGGGGTACGCCGAACTGGCCGACCTGCTGGTCACCTTCGAGGGCCCCTGGGACACCTACCGCACCCTCGACCCGCCGGCCGCCCCCCACCACTGCCACCTGGTCTACGCGGCCCCGCCCGGCTTCCGCCCCGCCACCGAGGTCCACTGCGCGGTCCCGGGCACGGGCGCCCACCCCTGGGGCACCCTGCCCCACGACGTCCCGGAGTGCGTCCGATGAGGCGCCTCCTCCCGCTCCTCGCGGCCCTGCTCCTGCTCGCCACGGCCTGCACCACGGGCTCCGCCCCCGACCCCAAGCCGGCGGACGAGCGCTGGCGCCCCCGGGCCGGCCTGGCCTGGCAGTGGCAGCTCAGCGGCCGGCTGGACCCGACCGTCGACGTCCCGGTCTACGACATCGACGGCTTCGACCACTCCGCCGCGACCGTCGCCGACCTGCACCGCCGCGGCCGGAAGGTGATCTGCTACCTCTCCACCGGCGCCTGGGAGGACTTCCGCCCCGACGCCGGCCGCTTCCCGAAGTCCGTCCTCGGCAAGGGGAACGGCTGGGACGGCGAGCGCTGGCTCGACATCCGCCGCACCGACGTCCTCGAACCCCTCATGGCCGAGCGGATCGACATGTGCCGGGCCAAGGGCTTCGACGCGGTGGAGCCCGACAACATGGACGGCTACCGCAACCGCACCGGCTTCCCCCTGACCGCCGCCGACCAGCTGCGCTACAACCGTCTGATCGCCCGCCTCGCCCACGAACGCGGCCTCGCCGTCGGCCTCAAGAACGACCTGGACCAGATCCCCCAGCTCCTCCCCGACTTCGACTTCGCCGTCAACGAGCAGTGCGCCGAGTACGAGGAGTGCCACCGCCTGGCCCCCTTCACCGCCGCGGACAAGCCCGTCTTCCACGCCGAGTACGAACGGACCCCCCGCCAGTTCTGCGCGACCTCCCGGGAGCTGAACCTCAGCTCCCTCCAGAAGCACTACGACCTCGGAGCCTGGCGCCGGACCTGCTAGGGCCTGTCTGACCCTTCCCGTCGGATCGGGCCCTAGGAGAGCCGGTAGCAGGTGACCCGGCCCTCCCGCAGGTCCCGCCACTCCCTCTGGCCCGACCAGGCGAGCCGGCCCCCGGGCTCCTCCTCGCCGGCGCACGCCTCCTCGGCGAGGTCCAGGGCCGCGCCCGGCCCCGGGTAGGCGGTGTCCAGCGTGTGCTGACCGGTGATCCTGACGTCGTGGGGGCCGTCGCAGGACACGCGGGTGACCAGCCGACGGTGCCGCATCCCGGTGTCGAGGTCCACGCAGTCCCCGGTCGCCGCCTCGTACATCGGGACGACGGCCCGGCCGGCGTCCAGGACCCGGCCGTCCGGGGTGGCGGCGACGGCGGGCTCCGGCGGACCGAAGGCGCTCAGGGACAGGTCGACCCGGAGCCCGGTCACCCCCGCGAGCGCACTGTCCTCCTCGGTCGGGAGCACGGCGGCGAGGTCGGCCCGGGCCCGGGTGATCCTCCCCTCGGCGTCGACCTCGACGGTCACCGGGACGGGCGCGCCGGGGGAGGAGGCGTGGAGCGGTGCCGCCACCAGCTCCTCGCGCACGTCCATCGGGAAGAGGTCCACGGCCCTGGCGAGCGGGAAGTCCGCCCGGTAGGTCCGGCCGCCGTCCGGGCGGGTCCCGCCTCCGGCCTGCGGCCGTACGCCGCTCAGCACCTCCAGGAGCGTGCCGCCGACGGCGCTCTCGGTGCCGCGCAGCACGCGGACCGCGTCGAGGCCCGGGAGGGGTTCGATGTCGCCCTCGTAGCGCAGCCAGTAGGCGGCGGACCCGGCCCGGTAGTGGACGGCGCGGCTGTCGACGGCGTACCGCTCCGACGTGGCGCCGGTCCTCAGGGCGACCAGGTTGCCGAGGAGGACGTCCCGGGCCTCCTCCGGGAAACCGGGGGCGATCCGCCAGCCGCCGGACGCCTCGCCGCGCGCCCCGGCGAAGTCCACCCGGCCGCTGACGGTCCGGACGGCCGTGGTCCTGCCCGCGGTGAAGGTGACGGTCTGCCGGAGGGCGGCGCCGCCGGTCTCCTGGGTGTGCCGGAGGGCGAGGAGCACCTGGCGGGCCGGCGGCGCGGAGAAGACGGGGTGGGCGGCGGGCTCGGCCCCGCCGGAGCCGGTGCAGGCGGTCAGGAGCAGCGCGGCGGCGGTCAGCGCGGTGGCGAGACGGGCGGTGCGACGGGTCATGTCCCCATGACCGCCGGGGGCGGCGGGGGGTTGTCCGCCGCGCGGTCACGAAACGATCACCGTCGGCTCAGCCCAGGGTCAGCGCCACCAGCGTCGCCGTCGCCGCCGTCTCCTCCACCGCCCCGAAGACGTCCCCGGTGACGCCCCCGAAGCGGCGGACGCAGCGGCGCAGGAGGAGGGCCGCGGCGGCGAGGCCGGCGCCGACGGCGAGGACGGCGTGGACGGCGTCGTACGGGGAGAGGAGCAGGCCGGTGCCGGCGGCGAGGAGGAGGACGGCGGCGGTGCACAGGGTCGCGGACCGCACCGGCACCGTCTCCGCGACGATCGCGCCGAGGCCCTCGGGCCGGGCGGCGGGGACGCCGTGCCGGGAGGCGTGGGTGAGGGCGAGCCGGGCGACCGTGCCGGCCAGCACGACGGCGATCGCGCCGTGCGCCCAGCCCTCCCCGTACAGCTCGTAGACGGCGGCGACCTGCGCGAGCAGGGCGAGGACGAGGGTGATGACGCCGAACGGCCCGATGTCGGACTGCTTCATGATGCGCAGCGCGTCCTCGGCGGGCTTGGCGCTGCCGAGGCCGTCGGCGGTGTCGGCGAGGCCGTCGAGGTGGAGGCCCCGGGTGAGCACGGCGGGCACGGCGACGGTGACGACGGCGGCGATCAGCGGCCCGGCGCCGAGCGGGAGCAGCACCCCGCCGGCGGCGGCGGAGGCGAGGCCCACGACGAGCCCGGCGAGCGGGGCGCAGACCATGCCGGCGCGCGCCGCGTCCCGGTCCCAGCGGGTGATGCGGGCGGGGAACACGGTGAGGGTCCCGAAGGCGAAACGCAGGCCGTCCATCCGGGCAGGGTAATCGTCGGACGCGGACGGTAGATTGCGCACTCGGGTACGTAACGGGCATAGCGGAACGGGGTGGCATGGGTCACTGGTTCTCCCGCAACATCGTCGAGCCGGGCAAACTACCGATGCTCCTGGCGCTGACCTCCTTCGTCGTGACCTTCCTGGTCACCCGCACGGTCACCCGGCTGATCCGGGCGGGGAAGGGCCCGTTCAGGAACGTCTCCTCGGGCGGGCTGCACATCCATCACGTCGTGCCCGGTGTGGTCCTCACCGTGCTCGGCGGTTTCGGCGCCGTCGCCAGCGGCCGGCACGGCTTCGGCGCGGCGGCCTTCGCCGTCGTCTTCGGCATCGGCGCCGGGCTGGTCCTCGACGAGTTCGCGCTCATCCTCCATCTGGACGACGTGTACTGGTCGGAGGAGGGCCGGCAGAGCGTCGAGGTCGTCGTCCTCACCGCCGCCCTGATGCTGCTGCCGCTCAGCGGCTTCTCCCCGCTCGGCGTCGACGACGTCACGGCGGAGGAGCGCCAGGACCGGGTGAGCTTCATCCTCACCCTGGTCCTGAACTTCGTCCTCATCCTGGTCGCCCTGGTCAAGGGCAAGCTGCGGATGGCGCTGATCGGGGTCTTCGTGCCCTTCGTCGCGCTCTTCGGCGCCGTCCGGCTGGCCCGCCCCGGCTCCTGGTGGTGGCGGCACCTCTACGGACGCCGGCACCGCGCCCGGGCCCGGGGCACGGTCCGCGCCTACCGGCACGACAAGCGGTGGACGCGGGTGCGGCGGAGGGTTCAGGACCTGATCGGCGGCTTCCAGGAGCGGGTCCCGGGCCGGGGCTCCGGCACGTCCTGACCCCGTCCCCGCCAGGACCGGACGGCGATCAGCGCGAGGACGCCCGCGATGGCCGCCAGGTGCTCCTTGCCGGCCAGGTTCGGCTTGACGACCACCTCGATCACCATGGCCACCACGACCGCCGCGCCCGTCCCGTACGCCCGCTGCCGCCAGCACACGTAGACGGCCAGGCCGACCACCGCCGCCGAGGGGCCGGTGTCGACCACCTGCGCGTCGGAGGCCAGCAGCCCGAAGGGGGTGCCGGGGCCGAGCGCGATGCCCACGCGCGCGTACAGCGTCCCGCACAGCGTCGCCAGATACGCGATCCCCAGCGTCGGCCACCGCCCGAGGCACAGCTCCGCGATGCCGAAGACCAGCAGGACCTGGGCGAGCGCGCCCCAGACGGGCAGGTCGAGCGCCGGGACGAAGAGCGAGAGCGGGGTGCGCAGCAGGGCGAGCCAGAGCGGGTCCTCGGCCCGCACGGCGCCGATCGCCTGCACCGGCCCGTACCCCCAGTCCTGGTTCTGGACGAACTGGAAGGCGGCGGTGAGGCAGACGGCCGTCAGCGTCAGCGGCACCGCGCGCAGGCGGCGGGCCGTCAGCTCCCGTCGCAGGGTGGCGGACAGCGGCCCCCACTCGCGCCGGGCGAACCGCCGTACCGGGGAGGTCAACGCCCGCCCGCCAGGTGCTTGCGGTGCAGCCACTTCGGCAGCCCGGGAGCCTCCAGGAAGCCCTCGGCCCGTCCGGCGGCGAGGCCGATGCGCAGCAGGTCGGCGCTCTTCTCGAAGAGCATGAAGCGGGGCTCCCAGATCGGTCGGTACTTGGCGTTGGCGCGGTACAGCGACTCGATCTGCCACCAGCGGGAGAAGAAGCTGAGCAGCGAGCGCCACATCCTCAGCACCGGTCCTGCGCCGAGCTTCGAGCCACGTTCGAAGACGGAGCGGAACATCGCGAAGTTCAGTGAGACCTGCGTGATCCCGATCTCCCCGGCCCGCTGGAGGAGCTCGATCACCATGAACTCCATCAGGCCGTTCTCGGCGTCGCGGTCCCGGCGCATCAGGTCCAGCGAGAGCCCCTTCGGCCCCCACGGCACGAAGGAGAGCAGCGCCCGCAGCTCGCCCTCGCCGTCGGTGCACTCCAGCATCACGCAGCGTCCGTCGCGCGGGTCCCCGAGCCGGCCGAGCGCCATCGAGAACCCCCGCTCGGTGGCCCCGTCCCGCCAGTCGTCCGCCTTCCGCAGCAGCTCGGCCATCTCCTCGGCCGGAATGTCCTCGTGCCGCCGGATCCTGACCTCGTACCCGGCCCGCTTGACCCGGTTGTACGCCTGTCGGACGGTCCGCATCGCCCGCCCGTCCAGGGTGAACTCGTCGGTCTCCACGATGGCCTCGTCGCCCAGCTCCAGGGCGTCCAGGCCGTGCCGGGCGTAGACCGTCCCGGCCTCCTCGCTCGCCCCCATGACCGCCGGGATCCAGCCGTGCTCCCGCGCCTCGGCGAGCCACGGTTCGATCGCCCCCGGCCACGCCTCGGGGTCGCCGATCGGGTCGCCGGAGGCCAGCGAGACCCCGCCGACCACCCGGTAGGCGATGGCGGCCTTCTCGCTCGGCGACCAGACCACGCTCTTCTCGCGGCGCAGCGCGAAGTAGCCGAGCGAGTCCCGGTCGCCCTGCTTGTCGAGCAGCGCCCGCAGCCGCCGCTCGTCCTCCTCGGTCAGCGGGTCGACCGCCCGGCGGGAGCGGAAGGCGGCGAAGAGGACCGCGAACAGCAGCAGCGTGGACATCACGTTGATGACCACGTCGACCCAGCCCGGGGTGGTGATGGTGGGGAAGCGCGAGTCGTCGGTGGCCAGGGTGACGAGCCGCATCACGCCGTACCGCCAGCGCTCCAGGAAGGTGGCGTGCCCGGCGGCCGTGTTGGTGACGGTCACCAGGAGGGCGGCGAGCAGCGAGGTGACCAGCAGACCGCCGACGGCGACGAGCGCGGCGAGCCGCGGGTTGGAGCGGTCGCCCTTCGCGTAGAACTCCCTGCGGCCGAGCAGCAGGGCGGCGAAGAAGGCCGCCGTCAGCACCAGCGAGATCCAGTTCTGGGCGTGCTGCCGGACCTCGGGGAAGAGCATCACCAGCGCGAAGAGCAGCAGGAAGAGCCCGCAGAGCACGGTGTTGAGGATCCAGGCGGCCCGCTTGCGGCGGCGCATGGTGATCGCCAGGAAGAGGGTGAAGACGCCGGAGGCGAAGCCCGCCGTCAGCATGTACGGCGTGAAGTAGTTGTCCTCGTTGTGCCGCCGCAGGTCCTGCCCGAAGGAGACCCAGACGGCACTCAGGAAGTTGATGAACGTGACGACGCGGAGGTACCAGACGGCGAACGCGGCACTGCGCCGCGAGCGTTCGGTGCCCCGGGGCGTTCCTTCGGCGGACAAACGGACCTCTCCCATGAAAAGCGATCATATGGGGCACCGCTTGTCATGCGGCGACGCCGGAGGCGACCGCCCGCGCGTCGCGGGCGGCCGCCTCCGGGCCTCACCGATCCGTGTGCTTCCCTCCCCGTCAGACCGCCGCGTCGGCGGCGGCCGTCCCGTCCGCGGTGGTCGGCCGCGGACGCTCGGGCAGCTCGGCGGCGAGTGCCGCCGCGGCCCGGACGAGGGGAAGCGCGAGCAGTGCCCCGGTTCCCTCACCCACCAGGACGCCCTGGTCGAGCAGGGGGTTGAGCGCCATCCGGTCCAGCGCCTTCGTCTGCGCCGGCTCCCCGGACACCTGGCCCGCCAGCCACCAGTCCGGCGCCCGGAAGGCGGCCCGCTGCGCCACCAGCGCGCACGCCGCGCCCACCACGCCGTCCAGGATCACCGGCATCCGCCGCACCGCCGCCTGGAGCAGGAAGCCGGTCGTCGCCGCCAGGTCCGCCCCGCCGACCGCGCCGAGCAGCGCCAGCTGGTCGCCGAGGACCGGCCGGGCCCGCCGCAGCGAGTCCCGGATCGCCGCGCACTTGCGCATCCACGCCAGGTCGTCGATCCCCGCGCCGCCGCGCCCGGTCACCACCGAGGCGTCCGTGCCGCACAGCGCCGCGATCAGCGTCGACGCCGGGGTCGTACCGCCCACGCTCAGGTCGCCGAGCACCACCAGATCGGTGCCCGAGTCGGCCTCCTCGTCGGCGATCGCCATCCCGAGCCGCACCGCCGCCTCGGTCTCCTCCGGCGTCAGCGCGTCCTCGACGTCGATCCGCCCGCTGCCGCGCCGCACCCGGTGCCGGGTCACCGCCTCCGGCAGCAGCTCCGGGTCGCAGTCCAGGCCCGCGTCCACCACCCGCACCGGCACGTCCATCGAGCGGGCCAGCACCGCGAGCGGGCTCGCGCCGTCCAGCAGCTCCCGGACGAGCACGTGCGCGGTGCCGGCCGGGCGGCCCGACACCTCCTGCGCGGCGATGCCGTGGTCACCGGCGAAGACGAGGACCTTCGGCTGCTCGATCGCCCGCACCCGCACCGCGGACTGCGCGGCGGACAGCCATTCGCCCAGCTCGTCGAGGCGGCCGAGCGCGCCCGCGCGGACGGCGAGCCGCTCCCGGCGCTCCTCCGCGTCACGCCGGATCCCGCCGTCGGGGCGCTCGATCAGATCGGAGAAGTCGTCGAGGTTCAGAGGATGCAGAGGGTCCATCGGGGGTTCCGCCTTGTGACATCAGCGAGGTTCGGCACACAGGCCCATCGGGATCAGCACCCTACCCGCGCAGCACCAGCGCCTGACCGGCGACCACCAGCACCACCTGCTCGCACTCCTCCGCGAAGGCCGCGTTCAGCCGCCCCAGCTCGTCCCGGAACCGCCGTCCGGCCGCCGTCGCCGGCACCACGCCCGACCCGACCTCGTTGGTCACCGCCACCACCGTCCGGCGGGTCGCCCGCACGGCCGCCACCAGCTCCGCCGTCCGCTCCCGCAGCGCCGTCCGGCCGCTCTCCTCCCACGTGCCGTCGTCCCAGGCGCCCACCCGGTCCATGGCGTCCGTCAGCCACAGCGACAGGCAGTCGATCAGGAGCGCCGGACCGTCCTCCACGAGCAGCGGGACCAGGTCCGTGGTCTCGGCGGTACGCCACGAGCCCGGCCGCCGCTCCCGGTGCAGGCCCACCCGCTCCGCCCACTCCGGGTCGCCCTCGCGGGTCCCGGAGGTCGCCACGTACACCACCTCGGGGAAGGTCTCCAGGCGCCGCTCGGCCTCCACCGACTTCCCCGACCGCGCCCCGCCGGTCACCAGCGTCCGCCGCGGCACCTCGGGCAGCTCGTGGTACTCGCCCAGGTAGAGCACCGTCCCGTCCGGCACCGCCCGCGCCCCGGCCGCCGCGAGCCGCCGGTCCAGGTCGGCGCCGGTCGGCGCGTCGTGGTCCAGATGGACGGCGATCACCTCAGTGCCCGGCCCCACGGCGCCGGTCGCCCGCAGCTTGGCCAGCGCGTCCGGCCGGCCCGTCACATCGGCCGCGACCAGGTCGTACGGCTCCTGGTGGTTCTCCGGCAGCCCGGCCGGCGCCGCGCCGCGCGGCAGGTACAGCAGCCGCTCGCCCTCGGCCGACACCACCTCGTAGCCGGTCCCGGGGGAGTCCATCGGCACCGCCCGCACCCGGTGGCCGCTGATCAGCGTCAGCTCCCGGCCGTCGGGCACCCGCCCCGCCGTCGGCAGCCCGGCCGGCAGCTCCACCGGCGGACCGTCGTGCGGATGGGTCAGGAGCACCTGCCGCACCCCCACCAGCGAACGCCCCGCGCGGGCCGCGGCGAGGGCCGCCCCCGGGGTGAGGTCCAGCAGCAGCGCCCCGTCCACGAGCAGGGCGGTGGCGGCACGCGCGCGCGTGCCGCGGGAGCGCGCGCACACCGCGCAGGGGCAGTCGGGGCGGGGCAGGCCGAGCGGGGAGCCGGTGCCGAGCAGAGTCAGTTCCACGCACTGATCCTCCCGCGCCCCCGCGCGCGGTGCTCGCCCGGCTACGCTGCGGGCAGGAAACCGATCATCCGGTGAGCCCCAGGAGGCGGACATGGCATGGACGTGGCGGTTCGAGAAGTCCGACGGCACGGAGGTCGTGCCGGTGGTGACCCCGGAAGAGTTCGGCACCCAGGGGGACGCCGAGAGCTGGCTCGGCGAACACTGGCGCGACCTCCTCGCCGGCGGCGCGGACCAGGTGACCCTCTCCGAGGACACCGCGAAGATCTACGGCCCGATGCCGCTGGACGCCGGGGAGTGACACGGTGACCGCCGGACCGCGGGGCCAGGCCCCCGCGCCCGGCGGCCATGAGGGGCGGGCCTCCGAGGTCCCGCCCCTCTCGCGTGCGCCGGACCGAGGAGCGGAACCCGCGGCCGGGCACGCGGGGGGCCTCAGGGCCGGAACCCGCGGCGGGGCACTCGGGGAAGCCGGGACCTCGGGTCCCGCCCCTCTCGCCCGCGCCGGACCGAGCGCCGGAACCCGCGGCCGGGCACGTGGGGAAGCCGGGACCTCGGGTCCCGCCCCGGTCCGGCCGCCCCTCACATCTCGCCGAGGGTGACCTCCGCCTTGCGGGTCGTGTCGCCCCGTACGTACGTCACCGTCACGACGTCCCCGGGGCTGCGGCCCGCCAGGGACTCCGCGAGGGAGGTGATCGTCGTGATGTCGTCGTCGGCGAGCCGGGTGATCACGTCGCCCGCGCGCAGCCCCGCGTCCGCCGCCGCGCCGCCCGGCTCGGCCTCGACCACCGCCACGCCCATCGGCTCGTAGGAGTCGTCGAGGACCGTGCGGCCGGTGATGTCGAGGGCCGCCCGGCCCGAGTCGGTGACCTTGCCGTCCTTGATGATCTGGTCGGCGACCGTCTTCACCATGGACGCCGGGATCGCGAAGCCGATGCCGGGCGCCGCGCCGCCGCCCATCTGGGGGTCGGCGGCCGCCAGCGTGGGGATGCCGACGACCTCGCTGTCCAGGTCGACCAGCGCGCCGCCGCTGTTGCCCGGGTTGATCGCGGCCGAGGTCTGCACCATGTTGCCGATGGTCGCGCCGGTGCCGCCGCCGGCCCCTCCCTCGCTGACGGTGCGGCCGGTGGCGGAGACGATGCCCTGGGTGACGCTGCCGGACAGGCCCAGCGGGGAGCCCATCGCCAGCACGATGTGGCCCATCTGGACCGCCGACGAGTCGCCGAACCGGGCCGGCTTCAGCCCCTCGGGCACCGACTCCAGCTTGATCACCGCGAGGTCCTGCTCCGGGTAGGCGGCGACCAGCCGGGCCGCCACCGGCTGCCCGCCGGTCGCGGCCGTGACCTGGAACGTCCTCTCGTCGCCGACCACGTGCGCGTTGGTGACGATGTGCCCCCGGTCGTCGTAGACGACCCCGGAGCCGAGGCTCTCGGAGGCGTCGATCTGCACCACGGACGGCAGCACGTCCTTGATGACGGCCTGGTAGTCGTCCTGGAGGTCGTTGGCGGCGCGCGGTGCCGCCGCCTGCGAGGTGGTCCGCTCCGGCGCGGCGGGCGTCCCCGACCCGGAGGAGCAGCCGGCGGTCAGCGCGACGGCGCAGGCCCCCGCGGCGAGGGGGAGGGCGAGGCGTCGGGCACGGGCGCGGCGGGTGACATCCATGTCCGGAGTATCCGTCCGTCCTTTTCGCCCGTCCCGGCGGAATCCTCCGAACAGGCGTACCTCCCGGCGGACGGGGCAGGGGTACGTGCCGGAAGCGGGCGACACGCGAAGGGGCCGGCGCGCCTGCTCGGCGCACCGGCCCCTCGGCCGTGTCGTGAGGGGGGGGCGTCAGCCCCGGACCCCGCACAGGTGCAGCAGCGCCGCCACCCGCCGGTACGGATCGGTCCGGCCCGCCCGCTCCTCGGCGGCGAGCAGCCGTTCCAGCTCCTCGGCGGCGGGCAGGCCCGCCTCCGGGGGGACGCCGTCGGTGAAGACCCGCACCCCGTACCAGGCGTGCAGCGGCGCCGCGATCCCCGCGAGCGTCGCGGTCAGCGCGTCGAGCCGGTCGGCCCGCACCTTCACGCCGTCGTCGTCCTGGTAGACGTCCGTGTCGAAGCCGGCCAGCGCGCCCGCCCAGTCCCCGGCGAGCCCCGGCCGCATGGCGAGGGCGTCCGCGTTCCGTACCACCAGGGAGAGCAGGCCGCCGGGCGCCAGCATCCGGGCCAGACCCGCAAGCAGCGCGTCCGGCTCGTCGGCGTACATGAGCACCCCGTGGCACAGGACCACGTCGAAGCTGCCCGGCAGGAAGTGGACGCCGGTCTCGCGGCCGTCGCCCTCGATCAGCCGGACCCGCTCGCGGATCCCGGCCGGCTCGGTCGCCAGCGAGTCCCGGGCCGCCTTCAGCAGCTCCGGGTCGGCCTCCAGGCCCGTGACGGTGTGACCGGCCCGGGCCAGCCGCAGCGCCTGCGTACCGGCCCCCATGCCCGCGTCGAGGATCCTCAGCCGCTGCCCCACCGGGTAGCGGCCGGTTATCTGCTCGTCGACCTGGCGGGCGACGATCTCCTGCCGGATGGTGTCCCGGAGTCCGCCGTGACCGGCGGGCCAGTGGACGACGGCGGGCAGCACCGGACCGCCCGCCCCGGTGGCGGCCACGCCGAAAGCGTGCCCGCCGGGGACCGAGCCGTCCGCGCTCAGGGCCGCTCTCCGCGCTTGACCTGCGGCTTCGGAAGCCGCAGGCGACGCATCTGGAGCGTGCGCATCAGGCCGTACGCGATCGCACCGCGCTTCGGCTCGTTCGGGAACCGCTCGTTGAGCTGCTTCCGCAGCCGGATCCAGATGCCGATCGAGTCGATGATGATCAGGATGATCACACCGAGCCAGAGCAGCAGCGAGATGTTCTGGAGCGAGCGGTTGGTGTTGCCGAAGAGCGAGAGCACGAGGATGACCACGGCCATCGGCAGGAAGAACTCGGCGATCGCGAAGCGCGAGTCGACGAAATCGCGCACGAACTTGCGCACCGGACCCTTGTCACGGGCCGGCAGATAACGCTCGTCACCATTGTTCAGCGCTTCGCGCTGACGCGTCAGGTCGGCCCGCCGCGCCTCACGCTGGCGCTTGCTGGCCTCCTTGCGGTCGAGCGGGACGGTCTGCGCACGACGACGCTGTGACTGGGCCTCACTCCGCTTCGGGGTCGGGCGGCCCTTGGGGGCCTCGGGGTCGCGGGGCTGCTTGGAGAGGTCCGCCGTCACCTTCTCGGTGGGGGCCTTCTCATCCTTCGAACGGCTACGGAACACAAAACCCAAGGGTACGGGGTGGCGGGCATGGAACCCCAGTCCGGGAGGGAACGATCCGCTCACAGCCGGCGTCGTAGCCGGTACGCACACGAGGACGGGCGGTGCCAGGGGTCTCCCCGAGATCCTTCTCCTCCCCCCGCGGGAGGCGAAGGGGGTGCCAGTCGTCCTTGGGGAGGAGCGCATCCCGCTCCGAACAGTGCGGTAATAGAGGCAGGGCCCGTACTGTGGATCCTGTCGAAGAGCCGGTGCCACGTCCGTCAGAAGGGGGCGCGCGAAGCCCATGAGCGGTGTCATGAAGCGTATGGGGATGATCTTCCGCGCGAAGGCGAACAAGGCCCTTGACCGGGCCGAGGACCCGCGCGAGACCCTCGACTACTCCTACCAGAAGCAGCTGGAGCTGCTGCAGAAGGTGCGCAGGGGCGTCGCCGACGTCGCCACCTCCCGCAAGCGGCTCGAACTCCAGCTGAACCAGCTGCAGGGCCAGTCCGCCAAGCTGGAGGACCAGGGTCGCAAGGCGCTGGCGCTCGGCCGCGAGGACCTCGCCCGCGAGGCGCTGTCCCGTCGCGCCGCGCTCCAGCAGCAGGTCAGCGACCTGGAGGTGCAGCACCAGACCCTCCAGGGCGAGGAGGAGAAGCTGACCCTCGCCGCGCAGCGGCTCCAGGCCAAGGTCGACGCCTTCCGCACGAAGAAGGAGACCATCAAGGCCACCTACACGGCCGCCCAGGCCCAGACCCGGATCGCCGAGTCCTTCTCCGGCATCTCCGAGGAGATGAGCGACGTCGGCCTCGCCATCCAGCGGGCCGAGGACAAGACCGCCCAGCTCCAGGCCCGGGCCGGCGCCATCGACGAGCTCCTCGCCTCCGGCGCGCTCGACGACCAGTCGGGCCTCGCCAAGGACGACATCCAGGCCGAGCTGGACCGTCTCTCCGGCGGCACGGACGTCGAGCTGGAGCTCCAGCGCATGAAGGCCGAGCTGGCCGGGGGCCCCTCGGCCCAGCAGCAGGCCATCGAGGGCGGCGCCCAGGGCGCCCCCCAGCAGAACCAGCAGCAGTCCCACCCGCGCTTCGACAAGCAGTAGCCAGGACAAGGACGGCGTCATGATCGTACGGATCATGGGGGAGGGCCAGCGCGAGCTGGCCGACAGCCACTTCGCCGAGCTGAACGTGCTCGACGACGAGTTGCTGGCCGAGATGGAGTCGGGCGACGAGGAAGGCTTCCGCCGCACCCTGGCGGCCCTCCTCGCCGCCGTCCGCCGGCTGGGCGGTCCCCTCCCCGACGACGCCCTCGAACCCTCGGAGCTCATCCTCCCGTCCCCCGACGCGACCCTGGACGAGGTCCGGGAGATGCTCTCGGACGACGGCCTGATCCCGGGCTGACACCGCCGCCCCGATCGGGGCGGGCGGTTCGGCTCGGGGGTTCCTCGTACGCGTTCCGGCCGGGATTCTCCCCAGGCGTTCCGCCCGGGGTTCCCCTTAGGCGTTCCGCCCGGGCGTTCTCCGTAGGCGTTCTGCCGGGGTGCCTCGTAGGGCGTTCCCCCGGGGAGTTCCCCGCAGACGTTCCGCCCGGGGTTCCGTGCGGGCGTCCTCCCGCGGGTCCCCGTAGGCGCGTTCCCCCGGGGCCCCATGGGCGCCCCACCCCGGGATTCCGGACGGGGCCCTCGGGGAGGGACGCCCGGGCCCACCGGATCGGCGCCCGGGCGGCGCCGGAGCCGTCACCCCACCCTCCCCCCAGGACCCGCACCGTTCCATGAGACCCGCAACCCGCCGTACCGTTCCCCGGTGACCCGCCCCCACCTGGCCGCACGCCTGTGCGAGCGCTTCCGCGACCATCCCCTCGCCTTCGACACGGTGCTGGCCTTCGGCGTCCTCGTCGCGATGATCGCCGCCTCCTTCACCGACCCCCACGGCAGCGTCACCGGCCCCACCTTCGGCGACCGCGCCCCCACCCTCACCGGGGTCGGGATGATGCTCGTCGCCGCCCTCGCCCTGGTGTTCCGGCGCCGCAGGCCCTTCGTCGTCCTCGCCCTCACCTCCGGGCTCGCCCTCGTCGAGCTGCTCGGCGAGACCCGCCCGGCCCCGGTCACCATCGGCGTCGTCGTCGCCCTCTACACCGTCGCCTCGCAGACCGACCGCCCCACCACCTGGCGCGTCGGCCTCGCCACCATGACCGCGCTCGCCTTCGCCGCCATGGCCTTCGGCCCCACCCCCTGGTACGCCCAGGAGAACCTGGGGGTCTTCGCCTGGACCGGCATGGCGGCCGCCGCCGGCGACGCCGTCCGCAGCCGCCGGGCCTTCGTCGACGCCATCCGGGAGCGCGCCGAACGCGCCGAGCGGACCCGCGAGGAGGAGGCCCGCCGCCGGGTCGCCGAGGAACGCCTCCGGATCGCCCGCGACCTCCACGACGTCGTCGCCCACCACATCGCCCTGGTCAACGTGCAGGCCGGGGTCGCCTCCCACGTCATGGACAGGCGCCCCGACCAGGCCAAGGAGGCGCTCGCGCACGTCCGCGAGGCCAGCCGCTCCGCCCTGGACGAGCTGCGCGCCACCGTCGGCCTGCTCCGCCAGTCCGGCGACCCGGAGGCCCCGACCGAGCCCGCCCCCGGCCTCGCGGTGCTCGACGGACTCCTCGACAGCTTCCGCAAGGCCGGCCTGCCCGTCTCGCTGGCCCGCACCGACGGCGCCCGGCCCCTCCCGGCGGCCGTCGACCTGGCCGCGTACCGGATCGTCCAGGAGGCCCTGACCAACGTCCGCAAGCACGCCGGACCGGACGCCCGCGCCGAGGTGAGCGTCGTCCTGGTGGGCCGTACGGTCGAGGTCACCGTCCTCGACGACGGCGTCCCGCCCACCGGCCCCGCCCCGGAGCCCTCCGGCGGCCACGGCCTGCTGGGCATGCGCGAGCGGGTCACCGCGCTCGGCGGCGTCCTCACCACCGCACCCCGCTACGGCGGCGGCTTCCGCGTGCAGGCGATACTGCCGCTGACCCCCGGGACGGCCCGGGAGGCGGGGGAGGACAGATGACGATCCGGGTGCTGCTCGCCGACGACCAGGCGCTGCTGCGCAGCGCCTTCCGGGTGCTGGTCGACTCCGAGCCCGACATGGAGGTCGTCGGGGAGGCCGCCGACGGCGCCCAGGCCGCCGCCCTCGCCCGCAGCGAACGGCCCGACGTCGTCCTCATGGACATCCGGATGCCCGGCACCGACGGCCTCGCCGCCACCCGCGCGATCACCGCCGACCCCGAGCTCGCCGACGTCCGGATCGTCATGCTCACCACCTTCGAGATCGACGAGTACGTCGTCGAGTCGCTGCGCGCCGGCGCCTCCGGCTTCCTCGGCAAGGGCGCCGAACCGGAGGAGCTGCTCGGCGCGATCCGGATCGCGCACGCGGGCGAGGCGCTGCTCTCGCCAACCGCCACCAAGGGCCTGATCGCCAGCTTCCTCGCCCAGAGCGCCGCCGCGGGCCCGGCCGGCACCCCGGCCGGGGCGGACGCCGGCCGGCTGGCCGCGCTCACCGCCCGGGAGCGCGAGGTCCTCGTCCTCGTCGGCGGCGGCCTCTCCAACGACGAGATCGCCGAACGGCTCGACGTCAGCCCGCTCACCGTGAAGACCCACGTGAACCGGGCCATGGCCAAGCTCGGCGCCCGCGACCGCGCCCAGCTGGTGGTCACCGCCTACGAGACGGGACTGGTACGCCCGAGGGGGGAGTGACCCGGCACCCCGGCGTACTGCGGACGCGGTACGCGCCCGGCCGGATAACCGCCCCGGGGGCGACGCGAGCGGCCCGCGGGTGGCCGATCCTGGGGGCTGGGGGGCGCTCCTGGCTGCCCGCCGCCTGCCGACGAGTACGCCACAGAAGAGAGACCCCATGTCCTGGCTGTCCAGATTCAGCCTCGCGCAACGGGCCCTGATCGGGCTGATGTCCATCGTCGCCATCGTCTTCGGACTGATCGCGATACCCCAGCTGAAGCAGCAGCTGTTCCCCTCGATCGAGCTCCCGATGGTCTCGATCATCGCCCCCTACCAGGGCGCCTCTCCCGACGTGGTCGAGAAGCAGGTCGTCGAGCCGCTGGAGAACAACCTCAAGGCCGTCGACGGCCTCAAGGGGATCACGTCCACCGCCTCCGAGGGCAGCGCCGTGATCATGGCCTCCTTCGACTACGGGGACGAGTCCACCAAGCAGCTCGTCGCCGACGTCCAGCAGGCCGTCAACCGCGCCCGGGCGATGCTGCCCGACACGGTCGACCCGCAGGTCGTGGCCGGTTCGACGGACGACATCCCGACCGTCGTCCTCGCCGCCACCTCCGACAAGGACCAGCAGGCCCTCGCCGACCAGCTGGAGCGGACCGTCGTCCCGGCCCTGGAGGACATCGACGGCGTCGGCCAGGTCAGCATCGACGGCGTGCAGGACCTCCAGGTCTCCGTCACCCCCGACGAGCGCAAGCTCGCCGCGGCCGGCCTGACCTCCATGAACCTCGCCCAGGCGCTCCAGAACGGCGGCGGCACCATGCCCGCCGGCTCCTTCTCCGAGGCCGGCAAGAGCCGCACCGTCCAGGTCGGCGGCGGCTTCACCTCGCTCCAGCAGATCCAGGACCTGCGGATCAAGCCCGCCCGGGGCAAGGCGGTCCGGCTGGCCGACGTCGCCACCGTCGAGCAGGAGGAGTCCGCCCGGGTCTCGCTGACCCGTACCGACGGCAAGCCCAGCCTCGCCGTCATGGCCACCATGGACAAGGACGGCAGCGCCGTCGCCATCTCCGAGGCCGTCGAGGAGAAGCTGCCCGAGCTGCGCAAGCAGCTGGGCGCGGGCGCCGAGCTGACGGTCGTCTCGGACCAGGGCCCGGCGGTCGCCAAGTCGATCTCCGGCCTCACCACCGAGGGCGCCCTCGGCCTCGTCATGGCCGTCCTGGTGATCCTGGTCTTCCTCGCCTCGATCCGCTCGACCCTGGTCACCGCGGTCTCCATCCCGCTCTCGGTCGTCCTCGCGCTGATCGTGCTGTGGACCCGCGACCTCTCGCTCAACGTCCTGACGCTCGGCGCGCTCACCATCGCCATCGGCCGGGTCGTCGACGACTCGATCGTGGTCCTGGAGAACATCAAGCGCCACCTCGGCTACGGCGAGGACCGCCAGTCCGCGATCATCACCGCGGTCAAGGAGGTGGCCGGCGCGGTCACCTCCTCGACCCTCACCACCGTCGCCGTCTTCCTGCCGATCGGCCTGGTCGGCGGCATGGTCGGCGAGCTGTTCGGCTCGTTCAGCCTCACCGTGACGGCCGCCCTGCTGGCCTCGCTGCTGGTGTCGCTGACGGTCGTGCCGGTGCTCTCGTTCTGGTTCCTGCGCGCCCCCAAGGGCACCTCCCAGGACCCGGACGAGGCCCGCAGGGCCGCCGAGGAGAAGGAGGCGAAGAGCCGCCTCCAGCGCGCCTACGTGCCGGTGCTGCGGTTCGCCACCCGCCGCCGCCTCACCAGCGTGGCCATCGCCCTCGTCGTCTTGGTCGTCACCTTCGGCATGGCGCCGCTGATGAAGACCAACTTCTTCGACCAGGGCGACCAGCCGGTCCTGACGGTCAAGCAGAAGCTGGCCCCCGGCACCGCCCTGGACGCCTCCGACGAGGCGGCGAAGAAGATCGAGAAGGTCCTCGCGGACACCGAGGGCGTCAAGAACTACCAGGTCACCGTCGGCTCCTCCGGCTTCATGGCGGCCTTCGGCGGCGGCACCGGCGCCAACCAGGCGTCCTTCCAGGTGACCCTGGAGGAGTCCGCCTCGTACGAGAAGACCCGCGACGCCATCGAGTCGGCGCTCGGGAAGCTCGACGGCGTCGGCGACACCTCGATCGCGGCCGGCGACGGCTTCGCCGGCCAGGACCTGAGCGTCGTGGTGAAGGCCGGCGACCGGGAGCTGCTCCAGAAGGCGTCCGAGCAGGTCCAGAAGGCCGTCGCGGAGCTGAAGGACGTCACCGACGTCCAGAGCGACCTGGCCCAGTCGGTCCCGCGGGTCTCCGTGAGGGCCAACGAGAAGGCGGCCGACGCCGGCTTCGACGACGCGAGCCTCGGCATGATCGTCGCCCAGGCGGTCCGCGGCACCCCCGCCGCCAAGGCCACCCTCGACGACACCGAGCGGGACGTCCTCATCACCTCGGCCACCCCGGCCACCACCCTCGACCAGCTGAAGGCGCTGCCGCTCGGCCCGGTGAAGCTCGGTGACATCGCCACCGTCGAGCTGGTCCCCGGTCCGGTCTCCATGACCCGGATCGACGGCGCCCGCGCGGCGACGATCACCGCCAAGCCGACCACGGACAACACCGGCGCCGTCGGCACCGCGCTCCAGTCGAAGATCAGCGCGCTCGACCTGCCGGAGGGCGCCTCGGCCTCCGTCGGCGGCGTCTCCGAGGACCAGAACGAGGCCTTCCTCAACCTGTTCCTGGCGATGCTCGCGGCCGTCGCGATCGTCTTCATGCTGCTGGTCGCGACCTTCCGGTCGCTGATCCAGCCGCTGATCCTGCTGGTCTCCATCCCGTTCGCCGCCACCGGCGCCATCGGCCTGCTGGTCGCCACCGGCACCGCGATGGGCGTCCCGGCGATGATCGGCATGCTGATGCTCATCGGCATCGTCGTGACCAACGCGATCGTCCTGATCGACCTGATCAACCAGTACCGGGCACAGGGGTACGGCGTCGTCGAAGCGGTGGTCGAGGGCGGCCGGCACCGGCTCCGCCCGATCCTGATGACCGCCCTGGCGACGATCTTCGCCCTGCTGCCGATGGCCCTCGGCATCACCGGCGAGGGCGGCTTCATCGCCCAGCCGCTCGCCGTGGTCGTGATCGGCGGCCTGATCAGCTCGACCCTGCTGACCCTCCTCCTCGTCCCGACGCTCTACGCGATGGTCGAGCTCCGCAAGGAGCGCCGCGCGAAGAAGAAGGCGGCGAAGAAGGGGGCGAAGAAGACGCTCAAGAAGGACGGCGACGCGACGGTGATCCCGGAGCAGCCGGACGTCAGCCCGCTCGACGCGACCCTGCTCGACGCCCTGGACTGAGGTCCCGGCCGGCAGACCGAAGGGGCGCCCCGCGAACTCGCGGGGCGCCCCTTCCGTGTACGTACCGGAGAACCGTTACGGCAGCGCCAGCATCCGCTCCAGCGCGAGCTTCGCGAACGCCTCGGTCTCCTTGTCGACCTCGATCCGGTTGACCAGGTTGCCCTCGGCCAGCGACTCCAGGGTCCACACCAGGTGCGGCAGGTCGATCCGGTTCATGGTCGAGCAGAAGCAGACCGTCTTGTCGAGGAAGACGATCTCCTTGCCCTGGTCGGCGTAACGGTTCGCCAGGCGGCGGACCAGGTTCAGCTCCGTGCCGATCGCCCACTTCGAGCCGGCCGGGGCCGCCTCCAGGGTGTTGATGATGTACTCGGTCGAGCCCACGTGGTCCGCGGCGGCGACGACCTCGTGCTTGCACTCCGGGTGGACCAGCACGTTCACGCCGGGGATCCGGGCGCGCACGTCCTCGACCGACTCCAGCGAGAAGCGGCCGTGCACCGAGCAGTGACCCCGCCACAGGATCATCTTGGCGGCGCGCAGCTGCTCGGCGGTGAGCCCGCCGTTCGGCTTGTGCGGGTTGTAGACCACGCAGTCGTCCAGGGACATGCCCATGTCGCGGACGGCGGTGTTCCGGCCCAGGTGCTGGTCCGGCAGGAAGAGCACCTTCTCGCCCTGCTCGAAGGCCCAGTCCAGCGCCTTCTTCGCGTTCGACGAGGTGCAGATCGTGCCCCCGTGCTTGCCGGTGAAGGCCTTGATGTCGGCCGAGGAGTTCATGTACGAGACGGGCACGGTGACGTCCGCGATCCCGGCCTCGGTGAGGACGTCCCAGCACTCGGCGACCTGCTCGGCGGTGGCCATGTCGGCCATCGAGCAGCCTGCCGCGAGGTCGGGCAGGACGACCTTCTGGTCGTCGCCGGTGAGGATGTCGGCCGACTCTGCCATGAAGTGCACGCCGCAGAAGACGATGTACTCGGCCTCCGGCTTGGCGGCGGCGTCACGCGCGAGCTTGAAGGAGTCGCCGGTGACGTCGGCGAACTGGATGACCTCGTCGCGCTGGTAGTGGTGGCCGAGGACGAAGACCTTGTCCCCGAGCTTCTCCTTGGCCGCGCGGGCACGCTCCACCAGGTCGGGGTCGGAGGGCGACGGCAGATCGCCGGGACACTCCACGCCGCGCTCGCTCTTGGGGTCGGCCTCGCGGCCGAGCAGCAGGAGGGCGAGCGGCGTCGGCTGGACGTCCAGGGGGGTCTGGGCGGTGGTCACGTCACGCACCCTTTCTTCGGGGAACCTTTTCGTCGAAATGACGTTATCTATCATAACCCCTTCACGTCATCCTGACGATGGCCATAGTGTCGATGTGACGCATTCGCCCTCCGCGTCTTCGGGCGGCATGTGCGAGCATGGAGGAGGGAAATCCCACCCGACCCGGAATGAATCCGGGGCACCGCCGGTTGTCACCGTCGGCAAGCAGTCTCCGTACAACCCGGGAGAGATGTAGATGTCCGTATCGGACGAGACCGGCACCGTCACCGACGGCATCATCGTCACCGACGCCGCCGCGGCCAAGGTCAGGGCTCTGCTGGAGCAGGAAGGCCGTGACGACCTCGCGCTGCGTGTCGCCGTCCAGCCCGGTGGCTGCTCCGGCCTGCGCTACCAGCTGTTCTTCGACGAGCGCTCGCTCGACGGCGACGTCGTCAAGGACTTCGACGGTGTCAAGGTCGTCACCGACCGCATGAGCGCCCCGTACCTGGGCGGCGCCTCCATCGACTTCGTCGACACCATCGAGAAGCAGGGCTTCACGATCGACAACCCGAACGCCACGGGCTCCTGCGCCTGCGGCGACTCGTTCAGCTAAGCCGCGCAGCGGTGAAGAGGGCGGTGGCCCGGGAGACCGACCTCCCGGGCCACCGCCCTTTCCGCATGCCGTCCGCCGCGCGGCGGCGGGGCCCGTACGCCCCTACCGGCGCGGCACCGCCTCCTCGCTCGGCGCGTCGACCACCGGCCGGTCGCCCAGCGGCGCCTCCAGTTCCACCTCCACGGTGATCTCCTTGGCGACCAGGATGCAGGCGCGGTCCGGGTCGTCCGGCTTCTCGTCGATCCACACCCGCACCTGCCGCGGGTCCTCCGCGGCGCGCGCGGTGTAGGTGCTGCACACCCCGCCCCAGAAGGTCAGCGCCAGCGTCCGCCCGTCACCCGCGACGGTGAACGACTCGATCCGCCGCACCGGCGCCGTGCCGTCCGACGGCTCCGGCGTGCCCGGCGTGGGCTCCGGGGACGGCGTCGCCGGCGGCACCAGGAACTCCGCCGCCACCGCCGTCGAGGTCACCGTGTACGCCGCCGCGTCCGCCGGATCGGCCGTGAACAGCCACGCGGGCACCAGCGCCCGCCCGTCCGCCGTGTCCGTCGCCGCGAGACCGAGCACCGCACCGGTCACCGGGACCTCGCGGGGCGGAGCCATGTCGACGATCGTCTGGCACGGCGCGTCCTTCCCGGGCTCGTCCGGTGCCTGGGGCTCCCCGGCCGGCGGGTCCGTGGCGCAGCCGCCGATCCCGATCGGGCCGGTGCCCTTCGACTCCTCGTTCAGCCGCGCCAGCGCCCGCTCCGCCGACACCACCGGGTACGTCTCGCCCTTCGCCGGCTCCTTCAGCGTGCCGCTGCCCGCCACCGGCCGCCCGTCCGGGCCGATGTGCAGCCCCGTCGACCAGCCGTACGTGGGCAGCCCGCCGATCACCGGATCGGCGTTCACCACCCGCACCGAGCCGTTCATCACCTGCGTCGCCGACACCTTCGCGTCGTCCTGCCCCAGCGCCTTCAGCACCGGCGCGGCCGCCGCCCGGGCCGCGGCCTCGCTCACCGGGGAGCCCCCGGCCGGCGGCTTCACCTCACCCGGCGGCGGACACGCCTTCCCCTTCAGACAGGTGTCACCGGCCGGACCGCCGTCGTACCAGGAGTACGTCCAGTTCCCCGGCGCCTCCCGCGCCACGTCCAGGCGCGGTCCGACGCCGTCCTTCTCGGGCCGGATCGTCCACACGTCCCCGACCAGCGCAGGCCGCCCCTCGACACCGAGTGCCCCGGCCAGCCTGGCCACCTCTTCCGAGGTGACCAGGCCCTTCGGCCGGTGGACCGCGGCCGACGAGGGCCCTTGGGGGAGTGGGCCCTCGGCTCTGTAGACCGTCCCGTTCGGGCCGCCGCCCGGGTTCGGCTCGCCCGGCGCGATCCCCGCGCCCGGGCCCGTACCGCCGCTCCCGCCCCCGAGCCGCAGGGGCGGCGGCGCGGGCGCGCCCGCGGACCGGGACGCCGTGTCCCCGCCGTCCCGCTCGTCACCGGCGGCGGTCAGATACAGCCCACCGCCACCGGCCAGCAGCACACCCGCCGCCACCGTGGCGACGAGCGCGGTCCGTCGCCCGCGTCCGCTCTCCGTACCGCTCACCGCAACGCTCCCTCGTGTCGTTCGGACACCGGTGGGACGGGGCGGGGGCGCGGTCGGTTCCGTCCCGTCAGCCGCCGTACTCGGCGGTGGCGGCGATCAGCCGCGCCGAGGAGTCCGGGACGACCACGCCGTGGATCGAGGCGGGGGAGACGGGGGCGGGCGCCGGATCGGCCGGCGTCACCCAGTGCGGGACCATCCGGGCACCGGCGCCGCGCAGCTCGGCGAGGCTCAGTTCGGACTCGTGTCGCTCGCGGGGAGCGGGGTACGTGGTCATGGGCGCACCGTATGCACCACCCGCCTCCGGAGAAAAGGCCTACTCTGGGGTAGTTTCCACTGTTCGGCAGCGAGCCCCGCAGCGGATACCGTGGATCGTCCTCACCCATTACCCGCAGGAGCACCCAGCCGTGCGTATCGCAGTCACCGGCTCCATCGCCACCGACCACCTGATGACCTTCCCCGGCCGGTTCGCCGACCAGCTGGTGGCCGACCAGCTCCACACGGTGTCCCTCTCCTTCCTCGTCGACAACCTCGACGTCCGCCGCGGCGGCGTCGGCCCCAACATCTGCTTCGGCATGGGCCAGCTCGGCGGCAACCCGATCCTCGTCGGCGCCGCCGGCTACGACTTCGACGAGTACCGCGCCTGGCTCGACCGCCACGGCGTCGACACCGGCTCGGTCCGCATCTCCGAGGTCCTGCACACCGCGCGCTTCGTCTGCACCACGGACAAGGACCACAACCAGATCGGGTCCTTCTACACCGGCGCCATGAGCGAGGCCCGCCTCATCGAGCTCAAGGCCGTCGCCGACCGCGTGGGCGGGCTCGACCTCGTCCTCATCGGCGCCGACGACCCCGAGGCGATGCTCCGGCACACCGAGGAGTGCAAGGCCCGGGACATCGCCTTCGCCGCGGACTTCTCCCAGCAGATCGCGCGCATGGACGGCGAGGAGATCCGCACGCTCCTCGACGGCGCGACCTACCTCTTCTCCAACGAGTACGAGAAGGGCCTCATCGAGGCGAAGACCGGCTGGACCGACGAGGAGATCCTCTCCCGCGTCGGGCACCGCGTCACCACGCTCGGCTCGCGCGGCGTCCGCATCGAGCGGGCCGGCGAGCCCGCGATCGAGGTCGCCTGCCCCGAGGAGGAGGCCAAGGTCGACCCCACCGGCGTCGGCGACGCGTTCCGCGCGGGCTTCCTGACCGGGCTGTCCTGGGGCGTCGGCCTGGAGCGGGCGGCGCAGGTCGGGTGCATGCTGGCGACGCTCGTCATCGAGACGCTCGGTACGCAGGAGTACACCCTGCGCCGCACCAACTTCATCGACCGCTTCACCAAGGCGTACGGCCACGAAGCCACCGCGGAACTCCAGTCCCACCTCTCCTGACCCCACACGGCCCGCACCCACCGTCGGCCCTGCGGGCCGTCCCCGCCGCGCCCCGCGCCCTGTGGGCAGGCGTCCCGCAGGGCGGGACGGGTGGGCACAGGGACGGCGCCCCCTGCCGGGCCAAGGCTTTCCGCGCCTGAACCCGCACCCCGTAGGACGACGCCGTACGGGTGCGGGCTCAGGCACGGAAGCGGAGGCACCCGCAAGGGTGCCGTTCCGTTGTGCCCACCCTCCCCCAAGCTCTCGGCTTCGCTCGAGCAGGGGGGACCCCCATCGCCCCAGCGGAACGACTGCCCGCAACGGAGCGGTGGCGGTACGTCCCGGCCGGGCGCGGCCCGCGATGAAACGGCGGCGCCCGGGCCCGCGGGCGTCAGGTGGCGCGGCGGACGACGTACGCGGGGGCGCCCTGGGGGGTGGCGGTCTCGCCGACGTAGCGCTGGCCCCGCATCTCGCACCACGCGGGAATGTCCAGCCGGGCCGCCGCGTCGTCGGACAGCACGGTCACCGTCCCCCCCACCCGCACCGACCCGATCACCTTCGCCAGCTCGATGACGGGGATCGGGCACCGCTTCCCGAGCGCGTCGACGACCAGCTCCTGCGCGGGCTCCGGCTCCGCGGCGGCCGGCGCCGCGCCCAGCCGCTCCCGTACCGACGCCACCACCCCCGGCAGCACCGCCAGGAAGCGGTCCACGTCGGCGGAGTCCGTGCCGGCGGGCAGCGAGACCCGGACGTTCCCCTCGCTCAGGACGCCCATCGCGCGCAGCACATGGCTGGGCGTCAGCGTCGAGCTCGTACACGACGAACCGGACGAAACGGAGAAACCCTCCCGGTCCAGCTCCGACAGCAGCGTCTCCCCGTCGACGTACAGACAGGAGAAGGTGACGAGGTGGGGGAGGCGCCGCACCGGGTCGCCGACGACCTCCACGTCCGGCACCAGCTCCGGCACCCGCGCCCGGATCCGGTCGACGAGCTCCCGCAGCCGCGCGCCCTCCGCCGCCGCCTCGGCCCGCACCGCCCGCAGCGAGGCCGCCGCCGCGACGATCGCGGGCAGGTTCTCGAAGCCGGGCGCGCGGCCCGACTCCCGTTCGTCGGACGGGCCTTGCGGCGCGAACCGGACGCCCTTGCGGACCGCCAGCAGGCCGACCCCGGCCGGCCCGCCCCATTTGTGCGCGCTCGCCGCCAGCAGCGACCAGCCCTCCGGGACCGGGCCCCAGCCGAGCGACTGGGCCGCGTCCACGAGCAGCGGCACCCCGGCCGCCCGGCAGGCTTCCGCGACCTCGGCCACCGGCTGCTCCGTGCCCACCTCGTGGTTGGCGGACTGGAGGCAGGCCAGGGCCGTTCCCTCGCCCAGCTCGGCCGCGAAGGCCGCCGGGTCGACCGCCCCGGTCCGGCCGACCGGCACCTCCGTCACGGTCCCGCCGGCCGCCGCGTGTGCCTCGCCCGCGTGCAGCACCGAGGAGTGCTCGACGGCCGAGACCACCAGCCGCCCGCCGACCCGGCGGCGCCCGGCGAGCGCGCCCGACACGCCCGAGTGCACCGCGCGGGTCCCCGAAGGAGTGAAGACGAGTTCGTCGGGGCGACAGCCCACCGCCTCCGCCGCGGCCTCCCGCGCCGCGTCGAGCAGCAGCCGGGCCCGCCGCCCCTCCCGGTAGAGCCGGGCGGGATCGGCCCACCCCTCGTCGAGGGCGGCGAGCAGCGCCTGACGGGCGACGGGGTGCAGGGGCGCGGCGGACGCGGCGTCGAAGTACGGCATCCGCCCACGGTAGAGCCTGCCTCCCGGCGCCCCCGGCAGCCCCCGCCACCGGCCGGTGGACCGTCGCCGGGGCCCGCGCGGACCGGCCGCCGGCCGCCGCCCGG
>NZ_BNBS01000083.1 GCF_014656075.1 Streptomyces hydrogenans | reverse complement strand
CGGCCGGCCTCGACCTCGCCGCCCGCGCCGGCGCCCACGACGACGACGTCGTACGTGTCCATCAGCCGTGCACCAGAGGGGTGTCCACGAGGTGTTCGGCCAGGAACCAGACCTGCGCCTCGCCGGTGCGGACGACGTCCGAGACGATGAGGTCGGCGCTGCCCTCGTCGCCCTCGCCGGAGAGCCGGGCGGCGGCGTCCCGCGCGTCGATCAGGATCCGCTCGTGCGCGTCGAGGAGCCGCGACAGCATGACGGGCACGGGCTCGACGCCGTCCGGCGGCCGGGGGATGCCCGTCAGCTCCGCGACGTGGCGCGGGTCTCCGACGGCGACGCCGCCGAGGCTCTGGACCCGCTCCGCCAGCGCGTCCACGAGGGCCAGCTGGGCCTCGGCGTGCTTGTCCAGCATCAGGTGGAGCGAGTAGAAGGTCGCCCCGCGCATGAGCCAGTGGTGCTTCTTGTAGAGCGAGTGGAGGATCTGCGTGTCGGCGAGGAGCCGGTTCAGCCGCTGGCAGGCGTACATGCGGGTGTCGTGGCCGAGGCCGATCGGCAGCTGCTTGAGCGTGCCGAACGCCTGCGTCTCGGCGCCCTTCTGGTGCAGCAGCGGCTGGCCGCCGCCGCGCCGGGGTGTGGTGGTGGTGTCCATCGGGTGCTCCTGTCGGGAGATGGGGGTGGAGGGCCCGGCCGCCCGGTCGGGGGAACACGGGCGGCCGGACCCGGTCCGCGTGGCGCGCGCCCGGGCTCAGCGCCCGGCGCCGGCCGGGGCGGAGGAGGCGGCGTGGGTCCGGTGCAGGACGAGCCGGGCGAGGAGTCCGCTGCCCGAACCGGCCACGAGCGCGGGGACGGCCCACCACGACGGGTACGGCGCGAGACCGAGGACGGCGTCGAGGGACCAGGCACCGGGGCCGGTGGCGGCGAGGGCCGCGGCGGTGCCGATGAGGACCAGCGGGTACTCGTACCCGTCGTTCTGCACCCACAGGCCGTGGGGCCACTTCACGGTGAGGGCGACCGTCATGACCCCGATGACGCCGGTCGCGGCGAGCGGGGTCACGAGACCGGCCGCGAGCAGCAGGCCCGAGCCGATCTGGCCTCCGCCCGCCGCCAGCGCGGTGAGGACACCGCCGCGGAAGCCGTCGGCGCGGAACTCCTCGGTGCCGCCTTCCAGTCCCCTGCCGCCCAGGTGTCGGCTGACCTTCTGCACACCGTGGCCGGCGACGAGCAGTCCCACCAGCAGACGCAGGATCAGAATGCCGGTGTCCACGGGGGTCAGCCGGCCGCGTGCGCGCCGATGACCGACTGCGCGTACACGACGCCCAGGCCGTACGCGCCCGCGTGGGCCTTGACGATCTCCATGACCGCGCCGTACGTCTCCTGGCGCGCCCAGTCGCGCTGCAGTTCGAGCAGCACCTGCACCCAGGTGACCGGCACCGCGCCGGCGGCGATCATCCGCTGCAGCGCGTGCTCGTGGGCGGCCGGGCTGACACCGCCGGACGCGTCGGTCACGACGTACACCTCGTAGCCCTGCTCCAGCGCCGACAGGGCCGGCAGCACCAGGCAGACCTCGGTCCACAGACCCGACAGGACGATCTTCTTGCGCCCGGTCGCCCTGACCGCCGCGACGAGCGCCTCGTCCTCCCAGGCGTTCATGGTGGTGCGGTCGATGATCTCGTTCTTGGGGAACACCTCGGCGAGCTGCGGCAGCAGGGGGCCGGAGAAGGACTCGGCGGCGACCGTGGTGAGGACGGCCGGAACGTCGAACGCCCGGGCCGCCTTGGCGAGACCGACGGTGCTGTTGATGATCGCGGCACGGTCGCCGCTGCCGGTGCCGAAGAACATCTGCGGCTGGTGGTCCACGAAGAGCATGACCGAGTTGTCGGGCGTGAGCAGGTCCTTGCTCGGGGCGGCCTGCACCTTGTCGATGTCGAACATGAGGGGTCCTTTCGAAGCGGTAAGGGGATGCCCACCGCCTCCGCGGCTCGGCACTCCTTGACGCTAAGAGCGGCCCGACCGGCCGTGTTGACCTCCTGCGCCCCGGGATTGGCACGACAGCGCACAACCGGACGGGACCGAGGCCCCCCGCGCCGCCGCTCCCCCGATCCCCTCCATCACTCGTTTACATCGCCAACACATGACCTCAGGGGTTCTGCTGACCCCTGCGTGTACCTTGGGGGCCATG
Organism: Streptomyces hydrogenans; assembly: GCF_014656075.1. Lineage (GTDB taxonomy): Bacteria > Actinomycetota > Actinomycetes > Streptomycetales > Streptomycetaceae > Streptomyces > Streptomyces hydrogenans. Next base: position 33,597 of record NZ_BNBS01000083.1, on the reverse strand, counting down.
AAGGACGAGCCCGGACGCCCGGAGGGCGCAGACGTCGTCGTGACGGCGGCCGAGATCGCGCGGCTCGCGGGGGTCACGCGCGCGGCCGTCTCCAACTGGCGCAGGCGGCATGAGGACTTCCCCGTCGCGGTGGCGGGCGGGGCGAGCAGTCCGCTCTTCTCGCTCGCCGAGGTACGGGGCTGGCTGGAGGACCGGCGGAAGGGCCGGGAGGCGTCCGCCGAGGTCAGGCTGTGGGAAAGGCTGCGGGCGGAGTTCGGCGACGACATGCTCGGCGGGCTGACGGCCGTGGCCGGGATCCTGGTGGACGGCGTCCCGGAGGCGGACGGGGACGACGGCGAGGGCGCCGGGAGCCTGCGGGCGCTCGTGGCCGAGCTCGGCGCCGAGGTCTCCCCCGGCACGCTGCTCGCCGAACTCACCGCGCGACTGGTCGAGTCACCGGGGCGCGCGGGATCCGACGGGGTCACGTCGGCGCGGCTCATCGAGGCGATCCGGTACGCCGCCGGGCCGTCGGAGGGAACCGTCCTCGATCCCGCCTGCGGAATCGGTTCTCTGCTCTTCGCCTTCGCGGACCGGTCCACCGGCCTCTTCGGGCAGGACGTGCTCCCCGCGCACGCGCGCTTCGCCGGACTGCGGGCCCGGGTCGCGGGGCTCACGGCCGTCACCTCCGTGACCGTGCGGGCGGGCGACTCGCTGCGCGAGGACGCGTACCGGGAGCTGAAGGCGGACCTCGTGGTCTGCGAGCCGCCGGTCGGCGTGGCCGACTGGGGGCGGGAGGAGCTTCTCCTGGACGCCCGCTGGGAGTTCGGCGTGCCGTCGCGCGCCGAGAGCGAGCTGGCGTGGCTCCAGCACTGCTACGCGCACACCGCCCCCGGCGGACGGGTCGTCATGGTGATGCCGACCTCGGTCGCCTACCGCAAGGCGGGGCGCCGGATCCGGGCCGAGATCGTGCGCCGGGGGCTGCTCACCCAGGTGATCGCGCTCCCGGCCGGGATGGCGGCCTCGCACGCGCTCCCGGTCCATCTGTGGGTGCTCCGCCGGCCGGCGGACCCGACGGGGGGCGTGGACGCGGTGCGGATGACGGATCTCGGCGGACTGGACGCGGACGCGCCGTTCGACGGCGCGGCGGGCCGGAGCGCCGAGGTGCCCCGGATCGAGCTGCTCGACGACACGGTCGACCTGACGCCCGCCGCGCACGTCGCGGCGCGGCTGACCGACTACGCGGGCGAGTACGCGGCCCTGCGGGCGGCGATCGCCCGGCAGCTGACCCTGCTCGACGGCCTGTTGCCCCCCATGGAGGCGGGTGCGGGCGGAGGGCTGTCGGAGGGGGCGTCCGTGAGCCTCTCGGAGCTCGCGCGGGCCGGTCTGATCGAACTGTCCGAGGACGCGGTGCTGTCGACGAGCGGGCAGCTCGACAGCGACTACCTCAACGGGTTCCTCCGCAGCGCGGCGAACAACCGCCGCTCGACCAGCGCGAGCGGAACGTTCCGCCTGGACGCGCGCGGGGCGCGGGTCCCGCAGATGCGGATCGCCGAGCAGCGCCGCTACGGCGCCGCGTTCCGCACGCTCGCCGCCTTCGAGGAGAGCGTCCGCGAGCTGACGGAGCTGGGCGGCCGGGCCGCCGCCCTGGCCCGTGACGGGCTCACCGGCGGAGCGCTGCTGCCGCCGCCGGAATCCGATGGCGGCGGGCCCGCCGACCACCGCTGACGGAGCCGGGTGTTCCGGCGCCGCGCCGGGGGAACGACGCCGGAGACGAAGGCGACGGGGGTGCGGCATGAGCCGGGAAGATCGTTGGGTCGTGATCAGCAGCGCCGTGTGCGTGGCGGGGTGGGCGGCGCTCGTCTGGATCCTGGTGGACGAGGACCTCCAGGGCGTCCAGGAGGCCATCGGCTGGTGGGTGATCGCCCTCGTCTTCCTGCCCGGCCTGGTCTCGGGCCTGGCCATCGCCGTCTTCGCGGGACCCGGGGACGGCACGCCCGTCTCCTGGGCCGACGAGGAGCCTCCCAAGCTCAACGCCAGGGGCCTGGAGAACTGCGGGTGCGGGGGCTGAGCCGCCGCGTGACGTCGGCCGGGCCGAGGCCGGCGCGCGGAGTGGTCGGGCGTCCGGAGGGACGTCCAGGGCCGCGCGGGGGCCGGTCCCGCGGGTTCAGGGGAGCGGCAGGAAGGGGCTCGGCCTGCCGCTCCAGGTGACGTGGAGGGACTCGCGGGCCCGTGTGCAGGCGACGAAGAGGACGCAGCGTTCGCGGAGGGTGTCCGCCTCGTGCTGGAGGCGGTCGACGTCCTCGGGGGTGATCTCGCGCGCGAAGGGGACCGCGGTCTCGGTGACGCCGACGACGGCCACGCAGCGGAACTCCAGTCCCTTCATGGCGTGCATCGTCGCCAGGCGCACGCCTTCGGTGGCGGCGGTGGGGTCGTCCTTCACCCTGACGACGGGGACGCCCGCGGCTTCGAGGTGCCGGCCGACCTTGTCGAGGAGGAGGTTGAAGCGGGCGCAGACGGCGATCTCGGCGGGGCGCACGCCCTGCTCCAGCCAGCTCCGGACGCGGTCCACGAGGGCGGTGACCTCGGCGTGTTCGGAGGGGTGGCCGTCGACGTACGGACGCCTGCCGTGCAGCAGGGAGCGGTAGCCGACGAGGCCGTTCCCGGCGGCCCCGCCCGGGCCGTCGCCGTCTCCGCCGAGTTCGCCGATCGTCTCGCCGGCGAGGATGCCGGTGGCCCAGGTCAGGATCTCTTCCGTGCTGCGGTAGTTGATCCGCAGCCGGCTGGAGCGGCCGGTGACCCGGATGCCGAGGGAGGCGAGGGACACGTGGGCGTCGTAGATCCGCTGGTGCGGGTCGCCGGTGACGAAGAGGTCGTCGGGGCCGGGGGCGACGGCGGCGCGCAGCAGCCGCCACTGCGCGGGGTGGAGGTCCTGGGCCTCGTCGACGACGACGTGGGCGTAGCCGTGCGCGGCGGGGTCCGCCCCGGCCATTCTGCGGGCGGCGTCGTCGCAGATCCGCAGGTGCGTGGAGTGGCCCTTCGCGGCGAGCTCCGCCTCGAAGGCGTCGATCGCCCGCCACAGCCGGGCGCGCTTGAGGGGGCCGAGCGCGGTGCCGCGGCCCCTGCGGGTGGCGTTCAGGTAGTCGTCGACGGTGCGCAGTCCCTGGGCGAGGACGACGTGCCGGTACTCCTGTGCCAGGAACCGCTCGGTCCAGTCGAGGCCGAGGCGCCGCCCGACCTGCTGCCAGACCCGCCGCTCCTCCTGGTCGGTGAGCGGGGTCGGGACCCGGCCGCCGCCGAGCTCGCGCACGAGCCGGTGGGCGTAGGAGTCGACGGTGGTCACGTCGACGCGGGCGAGGAGGTCCGGGTCGTCGAGGAGGAGGGCCAGGTTCTCCCGCAGCGAGGCCGCGAGCGCGTGGGTGTAGGTGGTGAGGAGGATCCGGCTGTCGGGCGAGCGGGACAGCAGGTGCCTGACCCGGTGCAGGGCGACGACGGTCTTGCCGGTGCCGGGGCCGCCGGAGACCTGCGCGGGGCCGTTGTACGAGTCCCGGTAGGCGAGGCGCCGCTGGGAGGGGTGCAGGAAGACGCGCCAGGCCGCGAAGGGCTTCGCGAGGATGTCGGCGAGTTCGTCGGGTTCCGTGACGAGCCGGATGCGGCCGGTCGTGTTGGCGATGGCGGTCGCCAGGTCCTCGGTGGGCTCGGGTTCGGCGTGCGCCGGCCTGCGCACGGCGACCACGTCCCGGTAGACCTCCTCCGGCGGGTGGCCGTCGGCGAGGAAGCTGAGGACCTCGAACTGGTCCTCGGGGAGCAGCGTCCCGAACGCGTCGAGCTGGGACCGCTCTGTGACCGTCCGCACGGCCCTGAGCACCTGCGCGTCGATGCCGAGGTGGCCGAGGACGGTGTCGGAGTGGCGGTCGAAGAGCCGCTCCGGGGCGCTGCGGGCGGCCTCCTCCAGGGCGGGCGTCAGCTGCTCGATGGCGACGACGTTGCGGACTTCCAGGGCGCGGGTGGCGGTGTTGACCGTGTAGAGCCGCTTGGCGGCCCAGGTGTAGGCGTCGTCGTGGGGCACGACGTTCAGCAGGAGGAACGTGTCGCTGCCGTCGTCGGGCGCCAGGACGACCCCGCGCCAGAAGTCGTTGATGCGGATCGTCCGCATCCGGGCGTCCTTGGCCTTGTCGACGGATTCGAGGTGGAGCCCCTTGTCCGCGTGGAGTTCGGCCACGGTCAGCAGCTGGAACTTCGCCATCGCCTTGCGGACACCCGCCTTGACCTGCTTCTCCAGGGCGTCGTAGCTCTCCCAGAAGGAGTGGGCGAGGGCGAGCTGGGGCACGGCGGGGGCTCCTGACGGGCCGGGGGACACGGCGTGTCGATCATACGAGGACGCCGGCGGCCGGCCGTGGGGCGAGGGGCCCTCCGGGCCGGTGCTCCGCCGCCCGGCGCCCCCGGTCCCCGGGGAGGGAGCCCCGCGCGGCGCGGAAGGCGGCGAAGCCCTCGGGGGCCAGGGGACCGGAAGGCGGCTCGGGGCGGGGCGCGGGGTCCGGCACGGACGGTTCGGCGCCGCCCGCGCAGGCGCCGCAGGACCCGGAGTCCCGCCCCTCGGGCAGCAGGCGGCCGCAGCCGTCCGCGCAGTCGGCGTAGGTCTTCCAGCGGCGCCTGCGGGCGGGCCGCTTGCGGTCGAGGCGGTCGGCGAGCACGGCCGGGGCGGAGTACAGCGTGCGGGGCAGGCCCTGGGTCAGGGCGTCGAGGATCTCGGTGACGGTGGCACCCCGGTCCAGCCAGTCGGCGACGGAGGGGACGAGCCGGGCCACCTGTCGTGCGGACAGCCGCAGGCGGGCGTCGACGGAGACGAGGCCGCGCAACACGCGGGCGGCTTCTGCCGCTTGGGGGAGATCGGGGGCGGTGACGGGGTCGGGGGTGGGGTCTGGCTCGGGGTCGGGGTCGGGGTCGGGGTTGGTGACGGGGTTGGTGACGGGGTTGGTGACGGTGACGGGGTCGGTCGGGGCGGGGTCGCCGTGGCCCTCCCCCGCCGCCCGGGGCGCGGGCGGCGCGGCTTCGGATTCGGGCTCGGGGGTGGGCTCGGACTCGGGCTCGGGCGCGACGGGAGGGAAGGGAGGGTGTTCGTCCCCCTTCTTTTCCCGGTACTTTCCCCCGTCCTTTTCCCCGGAGGGGAACGTGCCCGCGTTCCCGGTGTCCACGGGGCCGGTGACCGGACGGGTGGGAACCGGAGCACCGGGCAGCTCGTACACGTCGACGGTGGAGGCGATCCGGTGGGTCCGCTCGTCGCGGACGGTCAGCGTCACCCAGTAGCCGAGCAGGCGCAGTTCCGAGACGGCCCGCTCGACCGCGCGCCGGCCCTGCGGGTAGTCGTCGGCGAGGGTCCGGACGTTCATCCTCACCCCGTCGGGGAGCGAGAGGAGCAGGGCGAGGATGCCCCGGGCCGTGTGCGACAGGCGCCGGTCCTGGATCGCCTTGTTGGCGATGATGACGAACTCGCGGTCGTGCTTCGGGATACGATGGATCCGCATGGGGAGTTGTGGCTCCTTGTGTCATGCCCCCGGACGTTGGCGCGTCGCGGGGGTTTTACGTGGGCTGACAACAGCTGACCGATGCCCACACGTCGGTAACGGCCAGTGAGTCCAGTCTGACACGCCGTAATCGACTCATCGGGCGCATTCACGTCACTCGTTCGGGGGCATTCCGCCGGGGTCGAGCACCGCCCACACGGTCTTGCCGCCGGGCGGGGCCGGACTGACGCCCCAGCTGTCCGCGAGCGCGGCCACCAGCAGCAGCCCCCTCCCTCCTTCACCGCCGCCCGTCGGCACGACGACCGGCAGCCGCTCGCCGCGCGCGTCGGTGACCTCGATCCGGAGCACACCGGTCCCCGTCTCCATCCGCAGCCCGAGCCGGAAGTCCCGGCCCGGCACCCGGCCGTGCAGGACGGCGTTCGTGGCGAGTTCGGCGACGACCTGCTGGGCACGCTCCGTGACGTCCTGCGGGGCGCCCCAGAAGTACAGCTCCGTCATCGTGAGCAGCCGGGCCAGCCGGGCACCGCGCCGGGTCGACGAGATCAGCTGACTGAACGTGTGTACGGCGGAGCCCAGTTGAGGTGTCGTCTGTTCCATGGGACCACGGTGACGGCCGGCCGGCGCCCCGCGCGAGAGCCGCACCCCGTACGCGCTGTCAGCGTACGGGCGCCCAGGGTGGACAGTACGGACCCCGCACCGTCACGCTCGGTAGGCCGACCGCGGGAGCTGCCGCGGGTGTACGTGGAGGTGGCGGCGTATGAGCATCGTCGAGGCCGAGGGCGACGACGCGGAGCGGACCGACGACGGGGAGCGGGAGCCCGATCCGTCCGACAGTCTGCGGACGTTCGGCGCCGTCGTCCAGGCCCTGCGCGAGCACGCGGGCCTCAGCCGGGCCGAGTTCGCGGAGCTGGTCCGGTTCTCCAAGCACACCGTGGAATCCGTCGAGCAGGGCCGCCGGATGCCGGACGAAGCCTTCGTCGACCGGGGCGACGCGGCCCTCGGGAACACGGGGGCGCTCCGCCGCTCCGCCCCCTTCCTGTCCCGCGCCGAGGCGGGCCTCGCGGTCTGGTTCCGCCGCTGGGCGCGGCTGGAGAAGGTGGCGGTCAGCCTGTGCACCTACGAGTGTCGGCTCGTGCCGGGGCTGTTGCAGTCGGAGGCGTACGCGAGGGCGGTGTTCGAGGGCACGATCCCGCTCCTGACCGACCGGAAGCTGGACACCCAGCTCACCGCCCGGCAGAAGCGACAGAGGATGCTGCTGGAGCGGCCGACGGTGCCGTTCAGCTTCATCGTGGAGGAGCACGTCTTCCGACGCCGGTTCGGCAGTGCGGAGGAGATGCGGGAACTGCTGGACCACGTCCTGGAGGCGAGCGCCCCTCGCAACGTGACGCTGCAAGTCGTACCGCTGGAAGCGGGGTTGCACGCTTGCCTGGATGGGGCGATCCAACTGCTGGAGACACCGGACGGGCGACGGCTCGGATACTCCGAAGGCCAGCAGAACGGGCGGCTGATCAACGACCACAAAGAGGTGAGACTGCTCCACCAGCGCTATGACACACTGCGCTCGCAGGCCCTCAACCCCAAGGAATCTCGGGGCCTGCTGGAGCGACTGCGAGGAGAGCTATGACCGCCACGAAGGAACTCGTCTGGTTCAAGTCCAGCTACAGCGGCAGCCAGGGCGACAGCTGCGTCGAGGTCGCCGTCGCCGGACAGGCCGTGCACGTCCGGGACTCCAAGGACGTCACCCTCCCCGCCCTCGCCGTCGGACGCCAGGGCTGGGGAAGGTTCGTGTCCTTCGCCTCGGAGAAGTAAGGGAGAAGCATGACCGCCACGAAGGAACTCGCCTGGTTCAAGTCCAGCTACAGCGGCACCCAGGGCGATAGCTGCGTCGAGGTCGCCGTCGCCGGTCCCGCCGTCCACGTCCGGGACTCCAAGGACGTCACCCTCCCCGCCCTCGCCGTCGGGCGCGAGGGCTGGGGGCGGTTCGTGTCCTTCGCCTCCGGGGCGTAGCGGGATCCGTCCGCCGCGCGCGGTCAGTCGGAGGCCCCGCCCGGCTTCCCGCTGCCCGCGCGGCAGGCGGCGCCTCCGACCAGGAGGACGACGGACCCGACGGCCAGGGCCCACGGGGCGCCTCCGGCCGCGTACTCCGGGTCGGCGAACATGCTCGCGGAGGACAGCCCCAGGAAGACGGCGGTCGCCAGCAGGCCCGTGCCGCTCGGCAGGGGGCTCGCCGTGCGCCACCGCCGCCGGGGGATCCACAGGCGCAGCAGCTCGGCGAGGACGGCCAGGGCCGCGAGTCGGCCCGTGATCCTGAGCCACAGCGGGGCGGCGGCGTCGTCGCCCGGGCCGAGGACGGCCGTCAGTCCGAAGAAGCAGATGGGGACGAGCCAGCCGAGGCTCGGCCGGACACCGGGCGTGGTGTCTCGCTTCGTGAGGTCGACGGCCGGGCGCGGCGCGGGCTCCGGGGTCCTGGGCGCGGGGATCACGGCCACGGCGGGCAGCGGCCGGAGGGCGCGGGAGCGGGCGTGGCGGTCGCGGAGGCCGAGGTCGCCGAAGAGGTCGACGTGGGCGCCCAGTTCGGCCTGGAGGGCGAGCAGGTCCTCGGCCATGCGGTCGAACTCGGCCCGGCGCCGGGCGGCTTCGTCGGCCGCCTCCCGCTCGGTGGCGGCGAGCCGTTCCACCTCCTCCTCGTACCGCTGCCGCGCTTCCGCCCGGGCGGTCTCGGCGGTCCGGGGGACCTCCTCCAACTCGGCCTGGAGGCGCACCCGCTCCTCCTCGATGATCTCGGCGATGCGGTGCCGCTGGTCCGCGGGCAGCTCCTGCGGGGCGCGGGCCTCCGCGCGGGCGCGGGCCTGGCGCTGCCACTCCGCGAGCGGACGGCCCCGGTGCTCTCCGATGCCGTTGACGTGCACCTTGCGGCCCCGGGTGCGGTGGATGTAGAGGATTTCGCCGCCCTTGCCGTTGGGGGCCTTGCCCCAGGACACGCGCTGGAAGTCGGCGGCGGTCCTGACGCCCTGCGCGGCGAGGTCGCGGACGAGGCCGTTCCCGATGCCGTTGACCTGGCTCGCGGTGAGGCGGGTGCCCTGGAGCGCCCGCTCGACCGACTCGCGCCGCAGCACGGCCAGCGCCTTGCGCTCCCGGCTCTCGCGCTTGCCGTCCAGGCCGTCGAGGCTGCGCGTGAGCGACCGTTCGTGCCGGACCTGCTTCTCGTGGATCCGCTGGAGCTCCTTGCCGTGGCGCGCCTCGGCCCGGTCGCGCGCCCGGGCCTCGCGGTCGAGCCGCCGCCGGTCCGCGACCTCGAACGGCCCCCGCTCCGCGAGCAGCCGCCGGCGGGCCCGGACGGACTCGACGAGCCGCCTGCGCTCGGCGCGCGTCTCGGCGGGGGAGGTCTCCCGGGGGAGGGTGGTGCGGTCGGTCACGGTGGCTCATCCAGCGATCGGTGCGGTGCGGCGCGCGGGTGCGGCCTGGGGATCGTACAAGCGTGCGCGGGCGGGCCGGGCGCGGCCCCGCGGAGGCGGGACCGCGCCCCGGGCGCGTGGTGTCAGCTCGACGTGGTGCCGGTGCCGAGGCGGACGACGGCCGTGTCGCCCTCGGTCATGCCCCGGGAACCGGAGAACGTCCACTCGGCCGGGGTGGCGTCGGCCGGGAACTTGTAGACGAAGACGGCCTCGCGCTTGAAGCCGGGCTGGAGTTCGGCTCCGCAGGCGTCGGCCGCGCGGTTGGCCTTGACCATGAACACCTCGTCGATGACGTCGAAACGGCGCCCCTCGGCGTCGACGAGACCCTGCGAGATGCCGCCGCCGCAGACGGGGTCGAAGGAGTCGGTGCCGTCGTTGTGCACGGTCGTCTCCACGATCGCGAACTTCGCTCCCGCGCCGGCCTTGAGGACGTCCTCCGAGTCGTAGTCGTCCAGGGTGACCGTCGCGGCCTCGGTGACCTTCCTGACGACGACCGTCGCCCCGCCGCTCGTCGCCTTCTCCCCCATGACGAAGCCCTTCGCGCCGGACGTCGGGCTCGGGACCCGCTCCGGCTCCGTCGGCGGGTCGGCCGGGTGGGTGCGGGTGTCCTGCCATATCGACGGGCTTGCCGTCGGAGCGGCGGCGCCCTCGACGACGGCGTCGTCCCCTCCCCCGACGACGGCGGCCGTGATCCCCGAGGACACCCCGGCGACGAGCACCGTCCACAGGGCCACGAAGACGAGGGCGCGGCGGGACGGTCGGGATCCGGGGGCCGGAGGCGGAGAGGCGACCGGGACGGGAGCGGTGGGGAGCGTGGGGGCGTCGGTGGGCTTGGGCGGGATCATGAGAGAAGAATCCTGCGGGGCGGGCCCCCGCGGAAGGGGGCGGCGGGGTCTTTCCGGGCGCGGGCAGCGTACACGCTCCCGAGGCCACGCGCCTGAAAATGCGTCTGTTTACATCGCCAACACGGCAGTTCTATACTGACGCCGCATCAATGGCGTGCGCTCGTACCGCCCCGCCGCCTTCACGTCGGGTGAAAGTTGGGTGACCTTGGACCTCAGGGCCGCACTCGCAGGACTCCACCGCAACCTCCAGCGGGTCGCGGTCGACGGCGTCGTCCCGGCGGGTGCCTTCGAGGCCGAGGTGGCGTATCTGGGGCTCGACGCGGCCGCACGGTCGCGACTGGCGGCGGAGCTGGAGCGCATGGGGCTGCGCACGGAAGCCCCGCCCCGTCCGGTGCGGACCGCCGCGCCTTCCGCGCCGGCCCCCGCTTCCGCGTCGCCTTCCGCTTCCGCGCCTTCCGCCTCGTCCCCCTCCGCCCCCTCCGCCTCCACCGCCTCCACCGCCTCCACCGCCTCCACCGGGATCCTTCTCGACCTGGTCGCCCGGTACGCCGTGGCGGACGTCGTCACCGAGCACGTCGTCGCGGGCGTGGCACGGCTGGCGGGGCTCGGGACCGCCGACACCGCCGCGCTCAGGGCCGGGGCGGCGGCGCGCTTCACGCTCGTCGCGTCGCACGCGGCCGCCGACACGACCCCGGCATCCGGCGACCCGGCCCAGGCTGCCGGTGGCAGGGCCCCGTCCTCCGGCGACGCCGCCACGGCCGAGCCCGGACCCCCGGCGCCCGCGTCCGACGGGCTGGCGATCACGGCCGACGGGCCGGCGCCCGCGTCCGACGGGCCGGCGCCCGCGTCCGACGGCTTCGACGCGGCCGTCGCCGCCGCGCTGCTCGTCCTCGACGAGGACCGCTTCACCCGGCGGCCCGCGAAGGCCGTCCTCGCCGCCGACGCGGAGGTGGGGCTGAGCGTCCTGCTCCGGGGCGGCGTCGACCGCGTCGGCGTCGAGCCGACCGCCGAGGAACTGGCGGCGCTCCCTCCCGACGACGTCCGCCGCAGGGCGCGCGACTGCCTCATCGCCCACAACCAGGGGCTCGTCCACTCCCTCGCCCGCAAGCACCTCGAACAGGGACTGGAGTACGAGGACCTCTTCCAGCACGGAGTCATCGGGCTCCTGAACGCCGTCCGCAAGTACGACGCCCTCCAGGGCAACAAGCTCTCCACCTACGCCACGTGGTGGATCCGGCAGGCGATGAGCCGGGCCGTGGCCGACGAGGGCAGCGCCATCCGGGTGCCGGTCCACATGCACGAGGCGATGCAGAAGGTCGCCCGCGCGGAACGGCAGCTGATCTCCTCCGGGCGCCACCCGAGCCTCGCGGACGTCGCCGTCGCGTGCGACCTGCCGCTGGAGAAGGTCCGGCAGGTCCGGCGCGTCAGCAAGGTGACCGACTCGCTCGACCGCGTCATCGGCGACGGCACGAGCCTCGGGGAACTCGTCGAGGGACGCACCGCGATCCCGTCCGTGGAGGGGACGGTCCTCCAGCACCTCGCCGACGAGGACGTCCACCGGCTCGTGGCGCTCCTGCCCGAGCGGTACGCGTTCATCGTCGACCGGCGGGTCGGGCTCAGCGGGCAGGACCCCGCCACGCTCGACGTCATCGGGGCGGAGCTCAAGGTGACGCGCGAGCGGGTGCGGCAGCTGGAGTCGCACGCCCTGCCCGTCCTGCGGCTCGCCCTCGAAGCCCCCGGCGAGGAGCCGTACACCGCCCTGCGGGCCATGCTGACGGACCCCCGCGTCGGATCGAACCCGGTGGGCGCGATCAGCCGGGACCTCAAGGGCGCCAAGTGGGGTGCCGGGGTCGTCGCCCTGCGCGCCTTCCGGGCCCGGACCGGGCACGCGTACCCCGCCCCCGACCACCACGAGGACGGCTTCCCGCTGGGCGTGTGGATGACGGAGCAGCGGGCGCTCGCGGGCGCGGACGGAACCGGGCTCGCCCACCACCGCAAGCTCGTCCTCGGCCTCGCGGGCGTCCGCTGGCACCCCGTCGCCGAGGCCGAGCCGGAGGCCCCCCGCCGCCCGCGCCCGATACCCGGCCTGGTGCGGCCCCGCCCGGCCGTACCCGCCCAGCGGGCCGCCACCCCCGAGCCCGCCCCCGTCCCGACCGCTGCCGCACCCCGACCGCCTGTACCGCCCGCACCGGCGGCCGAGCCGGAGACCTTGGAGCCGGTGGCCGAGCCGGAGACGGTTGCGCAGGCCGTCGAGCCGGAGACGGTCACGCCGGTAGAGCCGGTAGAGCCGATCGCGCTGTTGGAGACGATCGCGCCGGTGGAGACGGCCGACGGGGTCGCCGAGGAGCCGGAGGCGCCTGCGGACGGGGAGGAGCCCGTCGCGGCCGAGGAGCCCGGGGCGACGGAGGAGCCGGAGGCGTCCCGGCTCGCGGAGGAGACAGGGGCGCTCGTCGCGGGGCGCCCTACGGAGGAGCGACTGCGGGAGGCCGAGGAGGCGCTGCGCGCGCTGGAGTCCGAGGTCGTCCATCGCGTCGCCGTCGCGCGGGCGGACGAGCGGAACAAGGCCCGGGCCGCGATCGAGGCGGAAGTCTCCCGCCGCACAGCCGAAACCCTCGAAGCGGCCGACCGCCTGCTCGAAGAGGCCCAGGAGGAGGCCGAGGAGCGGCTCCGGACGGCGCTCGAATCCGCCGGGGCACGTGCCCGGGAGGAGGCCGACGCACGACTGCGCGCGGCTCTTCGGGAGGCCGAGACCCGGCTCCACGCACCGCTCGAAGCGGCCGAGGCGCGCGCCCGGGAGGCCCAGGAGGAGATCGTCCGGCTGCACGAGGCCGTCAGCCGGACCGCCAAGCGGTACGAGGACCGCCTGCGGGAGAGCGGGGCGCCGGCACGCACCGCCGAGCTGGAGGAGGAGCTGCGCCGGGCCCGCGCCGAGGTGCAGCGGCTCACCGCCGACGGCCGGCGCGAGAGCGGCGGGGCGGAGGCGCGCATCGCCGAACTCGGGGAAGCGCTGCACCGGGCACAGGCCGAGATCCAGCGGCTCACCGCCGACGGCCCGCAGGACGGCGGCGCCGCCGAACGACGCATCGCCGAACTCGAAGGAGCACTCCACCGGGCCCGCGCCGAGGTGCAGCGGCTCACCGCCGACGCGCAGCGCGAGAGCGGCGCGGCCGAGAGGCGCATCGCCGAACTCGATGGAGCCCTGCGCCTGGCGCGGGCCGACGCCGAGCGGGAGAGCCGTGCCGCGGAGCTGCGTACCGCCGAGCTCGGCGAGGCGCTGCATCGGGCGCGGGCCGAGATCGAGCGGCTCACCACCGAGGATCCGGTGGACGGCGGCGCTGCCGGGCAACGTATCGCCGAGCTCGAAGGGGCCCTCGACCTGGCGCGGGCCGACGCCGAGCGGGAGAGCCGGGTCGCGGCGCGGCGCGTCGCCGAGTTGGAGGGCGGGCTGCACCGGGCGCGGGCCGAGGCGCGGGCGGCGGAGGACGCCGCCGCGGAGCGGATGCGGGCCGTGGAGATGTGGGCGGATCGGGTCGTCGCGGAGGCGCGGGCCCGGGTGACCGAGGTGGAGGCACGGCTCGACGCCGCCCTGGCCCCGCCGGCTCCGCCCGCGCCTCCCGCGGGGCCCGATCCCCGTAAGTGGTGGCAGCGATGACGAGGAGGAACACGCACGTGAACCCGCGCGACGAGCTGGTCGACTACCTGCGGCGGCAGCTGGTCGGTCCGGCCCGGGGTGAGGACGAGGTGCTCGACGCCCCGCCGGACCGGCAGTACCTGATGGGCACCCTCTACCCCCAGGAGGCGGATCTCCAGCGGCGGCTGACCGAGACGGCCGAGGAGCTGGAGGGACCGGGCACGGAGGAGGACGCGGACGACACGGCGCCGGCCGGCGACCCCATCCCCGAGTCCAACTCCTGGCTGCCGTCGTCGCTCGGCTTCAGCTTCTACACCGACGCCTCCACCCTGGAGGTGGTGTGCGGGGCCGCGCGGTACGAGACCCGGCAGGGCGAGCGGGCGCGGCACTGGCAGCGGGTGCCGCTGCCGGTGGAGACGGTGACGGTCGGCGTGGGCGACCAGGGGCGCACGGTGCTCGACGGGCGGGCCGAGATCCGGCTGCGGCGGCGCCCGTTCGGCGGCGGTCAGCTCGTCACCGTCGCCCTCGTCAACGCCGCCCGCGCCGGTGCGTCGTCGGCGACGGGCCGCGGACGGTCGGCGCAGTGGGACCGGATGCTGTTCCAGGTGCGGCTGGAGGTCCGGCCGGTGGACGGCGGGATCCGGCCGTACCCGAGCGTGGGGCGGGCCCCCCGCGACCCGGAGGAGCAGGAGCTGCGGCTCCAGTACCGGCACGTCGTCACGCACGCCGTGGGACACGGCTGCGCGGTGGACGAGCTCCGCGACGGCGACGGCGCCGACGGCCCCGTGACCGGTGTCGCCGCGACGGTGATGCCCCGGTCCGAGGTGCCCGCGACGCGGGCGGCCGGGCCGGTGGGCCTGCCGGTGCTGCGGGTGCTGCACCTCGCCGACCCCGACGTGCCGCGGGACGTCCTCCGTGCCGAACTGGAGGAGTTCGCGGCCGGATACCGGCGGTGGTACGAGGAGCAGCGGGCCGCCGAGGTGCCCGCGTGGGGGCGGGAGGCCGCCGACCGGGTCCTGGACCGGGTCGGGACCGTCGTGGGGCGGATCGAGTCCGGCATCCGCACGCTGTGCGCCCCCCGGCGGCCCGAGCTGCTGGCGGCGTTCCGCACCGCCAACCACGCCATGGCGCTCCAGATGCGGCACTCCGCCCGCGACCAGGCCGGGGAGCGGCGGGCCCGGGGCGAGGCGACGGCGATCGAGCCCGCGCTCTTCCCGGACGCCGCGTGGCGGCCGTTCCAGCTGGCGTTCTTCCTGATGGCCGTCGACGGCACGGCGGACCCCCGCCACCCCGACCGGGAGACCGCCGACCTGATCTGGTTCCCGACCGGCGGCGGCAAGACCGAGGCGTACCTGCTGCTCGCCGCGTTCGTGATGGTGCTGCGGCGGCGCGAGGCGGACGGCGGCGGGACCGCCGTGCTGAGCCGCTACACGCTCAGCCTGCTGACGACGCAGCAGTTCCAGCGGGCGGCGACGACGGTGTGCGCGCTGGAGAGCCTGCGCCGCGCCGACCCGGCCGGGCTGGGCGAGGAGCCGTTCTCCATCGGGCTGTGGGTCGGCGAGGCGACCTCGCCGAACAGCTACAAGGCGGCCCGGGACGCCTTCGACGACGTCCGGGCCGCCGCCCGGCCCGAGGACGTCTTCATCCTCGACCGGTGCCCGTGGTGCGGCACGCGCATCCTGCCCAGCCACAAGTCCCCGGACATCGGGGACTACGGCGTGCGGGCCGGAGCCGACTCCTTCGCGTTCTTCTGTCCCCGGGACGCCTGCGCCTTCCACGACGAGCTGCCCGTCGCCGTCGTCGACGAGCAGCTCTACGACCGGCCGCCGACCTTCGTGCTCGGCACCGTGGACAAGTTCGCCCGGCTCGCCTGGGAGCCGCGCGCGGGACGGCTGTTCGGCGGCGGCGCGGCCGCTCCGCCGTCGCTGGTCATCCAGGACGAGCTGCACCTGCTGACCGGGCCGCTGGGCACCACCGTCGGGCTGTACGAGGCGGCCGTCCTCGGACTGTGCGAACGGGACGGCGTCGGCCCGAAGGTGGTCGCCTCCACGGCGACGATCCGGCGCTCGGAGGAGCAGGTGCGGGGCCTGTACGGCCGCGCCGTGCAGCTCTTCCCGCCCGCCGGGACCGACGCCCGCCACTCGTACTTCGCCGAGCCCGACACGTCCCGGCCCGGACGGCGGTACGTCGGCGTGATGGCGCAGGGCCACACGGCGGGCCGCGCCGCCGTCACCACGGCGGCGGCGATGCTCCAGGGCGCCTGGGAGCTCCCGGAGGAGCACCGGGACGCGTACTGGACGCTGGTGGCCTACCACCACAGCCTCCGCGAGCTCGGCCGCACCGTCACCGCCGCCGCCGACGACATCCCCGCGCAGCTGGCCGGCCTCGACGCCGGCCACGGCACCCGGGAGCTGCCCGACCACGCGGTGCAGGAGCTGACCAGCAACCTGCCGAGGGCCGAACAGCCCGTCCTCCTCGACCGGCTGGAGAAGCCGCACACCGCCGCCGACGCGGTGTCGTTCCTGCCCTGCACCAACATGCTGTCGGTCGGTGTGGACGTGAAGCGGCTCGCCCTGATGCTGATGCAGGGGCAGCCGAAGACGACCGCCGAGTACATCCAGGCGACCAGCCGGGTCGGCCGGCACACCGTCCCGGGGCTCGTCGTGACCTTCTTCAACGCCACCCGGCCGAGGGACCGCTCGCACTACGAGACCTTCGACGTCTACCACCGGTCGCTGTACCGCCACGTCGAACCGACGAGCGTGACGCCCTGGTCCGCGCCCTCGCGGCGGCGGGCCCTGCACGCGGCGCTGGTCATCCTGGTCCGCCACGGCCTCGGCCTGTCCGCGGAGAACCAGGCGGGCGAGCTGGTCGACCGGCTGCCGGAGGTCGTCGCGCTCGCCGAGCGGCTGGCCGCCCGGGCCGCCGCCGGAGACCCGCGGGCCGCCGCGGAGGTCCACGACGAACTCGACGAGCTGCTGTCCGCGTGGCAGCAGCACGCGCTCGACGCCCGCAAGGAGGGCAAGGAGCTGTACTACCGGAGCCAGGGCAAGGGGCAGATGCACCTGCTGAAGAACTTCGAGCGGACCGGGGGCCTGTGGGAGACCCCGCACTCGATGCGGAACGTCGACCGGGAGTGCCAGGTCACGGTGAAGGGAGCGGAGCTGTGAGCAGGAAGCTTCGGGTGCGCCAGGCCCAGACGGTGCTGCCGTTCGGGGTCGGGGCGGTCTTCGACATCCAGGGCGAGTCGTTCGTGGCGACCGGCATCGGGGACTGGCCCCGCAAGCGACCCGAGGTCCACTCGGCCCGGCTCGCCGACCAGCTGGGCGTGAGCGGCTTCTACGCCGCGCCGCCGGCCGCCGACGACCGCTACGACCGGCAGGACGCGGCGGGAGCGCCGTACATCCGCTTCCCCTCCTGGCTGTTCTGCGGCGCCTGCCGGCGGATGACCCGCCGGCGGATCGCCGACGAGAAGCCGGGCACGCCGCCGCGCTGCCCCGGCTGCTCGCCGGTGCGGCAGCTGGCCCCCATGCGGTTCGTGCAGATCTGCGCGGACGGGCACCTCGGGGACGTGGACTGGTGGTTCTGGGCCCACTCGCGCCTCGCCCCGGCGCAGCGGCACGGCTGCCCCGCGCGCGACCGGCTCCGCTTCGACGTGTCCGACCGGGCCACCGGTCTCGAAGCGCTCTCCGTCACCTGTACGGCCCGGGGCTGCGGGGCCTCCCGCGACCTGCTCGACGTGCTCGGCACGCACGGCATGCGGTGCTCGGGGCGCAACCCGTGGCAGCGGCTCGACGAGGCCGCCGACTGCGTCAAACCGGTCCAGGTCGTCCAGCGGACCGCGGGCAACGTGTACTACCCCGTCGTCAGCTCCGCCCTCGACATCCCCGAGGCGGAGGTGCCGGCCGACGCCGGCCGCGAAGCGCTCGCCGAGCGGGTCCGCGCCTCCGACCTGTGGATCCCCCTGTGCCGGGCGGCCGGCGGGGCCCGGGCCGGCACCTACCGCGACATGATCAAGGAGGACACCGGGGCGGACGACGCCCTCCTGGACGCGCTCCTCGCCGAGGAGACCGGGATCGAGCC
This sequence comes from Streptomyces hydrogenans, assembly GCF_014656075.1. Taxonomy (GTDB): domain Bacteria; phylum Actinomycetota; class Actinomycetes; order Streptomycetales; family Streptomycetaceae; genus Streptomyces; species Streptomyces hydrogenans. The sequence goes on along the minus strand of NZ_BNBS01000083.1, from coordinate 16,082 downwards.
CGCTCCCGCCGGCGGGGACGGGGCGCCGGCCGGGCCCGCCGTGCCGGATCTGAGCCGGGAGGAGTGGGCGGCCTTCACCGCCCCCTTCCAGCCGCCCACCCGGGACTTCGCGGTGCGGGCCACCGGTCTCGGGCTCGACGGCGAGACGGCGGAGCCGTGGGCCGGGCTCGGCCGGCGCGTCGGACGGATCGTGCTGGCCGACCGGCTGCGGGAGGTGCGGGCCCTCCAGGGCTTCCGCCGGGTCTCCCCGAGCTCGACGTTCGTCCCCGCCGACACCTCCCGGCGGCTGCGCTGGCTGCCCGCCGTGGAGGTCTTCGGCGAGGGCGTCTTCGTCACCCTCGACCGGGACGAGCTGACGGCGTGGGAGCGGGACCGGCGGGTGCGGGAGCACGTGGCGGGGATGCGCGAGGACCTGTCCCGCTCGTTCCAGGCCGACCGGCTGGCGGCCGTCACCGGCGAGGAGCTGTCCCCGCGCTTCGTCCTCCTGCACACCTTCGCCCACCTCCTCATCCGGCAGCTGTCGTTCGAGTCGGGCTACTCCACCGCGAGCCTGCGCGAGCGGGTGTACGCGCGCCCCGAGCACGACCAGCACGGCGTGCTGGTCTACACGGCGGCGGGCGACGCGGAGGGCACCCTCGGCGGGCTCGTCCAGCAGGGCGAGGCCCCGCGGCTCGCCGAGACCCTGCTGCGGATGACGGAGGCGGCCGCCTGGTGCTCGGCCGACCCGCTGTGCGCCGAACACACGGGGCAGGGCTTCGACAGCCTCAACCGGGCGGCCTGCCACGCCTGCGCCCTGCTGCCGGAGACCAGCTGCGAGACCGGCAACACGCTCCTCGACCGCTCCCTCGTGGTGGGCGGCGGGCACGTGCCCGGATACTTCGAACCGATCATCGCCGCGGCCCGCACGGCCGCCGCCGCCGCGCTGGAGTGAGCCGACGATGACCCTCACCTATCTCGACCTGACGGCGCGGCAGCGGGCGGTCCTCGACGGGCTGCCGTTCGGCGGCCACCACGTCGTCGGCGGCGCCCCGGGGAGCGGGAAGAGCCTGCTGGCCGTACAGCGCGCGGTCATGCTGGCGCTCACCGGCGCGCGGACGGTCCTGGTGACCCGCTCCAACCTGCTCCGGCAGTCGATCGCGCCCGCCGCGGCCGCCCTCGGGCCCACGGCGAACCGCGTCACGGTGTCCACCGCGCACGCCTGGCTGGCCGCCCGGCACCGCGAGCGGACCGGCGCCGAGGCCCCCCGCGCGGAGGACGGCTGGTACGACTGGCGCGCCCTGATCCGGGCGGCCACCCTGGCCGAACCGGAACCGGACCTGTCGGTGGTCGTCGACGAGGGCCAGGACCTGCCGCCGGACTTCTACCGCCTCTGCCGGATCCTGGAGGCCCGGGTCACCGTCTTCGCGGACGAGTGCCAGCAGCTCACCGAGACCCACTCGACGCTCGCCGAGATCGCGAAGGCACTCGGCGGCTGTCCGGTGCGCGAGGTCGCCGGCAACCACCGGAACACCCGTCAGATCGCCGAGCTGGCACGTCACTTCCACGTCGGGACGGTCGCTCCGGAGCCGCCGGAGCGCGAGGGGCCCACGCCGCGCCTCCACTCCTTCGCCCGGCCCGAGGTGCTCCCCCGGTTCCTCGCCGGGCTGGTGCGGGCGCACCCCCGGTCCTCCGTCGGGGTCGTGCTGCGGTCGACGCGCGCCCAGCTCGACCTGCTGACCCGGCTGAGCCGGACGGAACCGCGTCTGAAGCCGCAGCTGTACACGGCGGAGGCGGGCCGGGGGCGCTACCGCGACCTGGACCTGTCGCGCCCCGGGCTCGTCATCGTCAACCGGGCCAGCGCCAAGGGGCTCGGCTTCGACCACGTGGTGGTGCCCGACGCGCACGTGGACGCCGACGCCGATCCGACCTCGGCCGCGCTGCGCATGACGTACTACGTCCTGGCCACCCGCGCCCGGCACGAGCTGCACTTCGGGTACGAGGGATCGGGCGAGCCGCCGCTGCTGGCGCGCATCCCCCGGGGGGAGCTGCTGAGGGGCTGAGGCGCCGCCCGGCGGGCGGACCGCTGCGGTTAACCTGACGCCTTGACCCGAGGAGGAAGCATGGCGCGGATGCCGTCGGCGGAGCGACGCCGGCAGCTGGTCGAGGCGGCGATCAGGGCGATGACCAGGGACGGGGTGGCCAGGACCACCACGCGGTCGATCTCCGCCGAGGCCGGTGTCTCGCTGAGCGTCTTCCACTACTGCTTCGACTCCAAGCAGGCGCTGCTCGAAGCGGCGATCGAGACGATCATCGGCGACTACGTGGCGCGGGTGATGAAGGCGGTCGAACCGCGGGCGACGCTGCGCGAGACGGTGCGGGCGGCGCTGCGGACGTACTGGGAGGACGTGACCGCGCACCCGGGGCACCACATGCTCACCTACGACCTCACCCAGTACGCGCTGCGCGAGCCGGGGTTCGAGCACCTGGCCCGCGCGCAGTACGAGCAGTACGTGCGGTCGGCGACGGCGCTGGTGGAGCAGGTGGGGGCGGTGCGCGGCTCGGAGCCGAAGGTTCCGGTGCGGACGCTGGCCCGTCACCTGGCGGCGGCGGTGGACGGGATGACGCTCCAGTACCTGGTGCTGCGGGACGAGGAAGCGGCCCTGGAACAACTGGAACTGACGGCTGATCAGCTAGTTCTGCTGATCGAGGGCTGACGACGGGCGGGGACGGACGGAGGAGTCCTCCGGCGATGAGTAGGTCATCCGTCCAGGACTCTTGACTCAGACCTCTCGCACCGCGATCCTCGGGGCGCCCGGTACACCCTCATCGACCGGAGGCTTCGCGACCATGCCCCCACGCACCACCCGAAGCACATCCCCCTTCCACGGGACGCGCCGCCTCGGCCTCGTGTCCCTCCTCCTCGCCCTGGCCGCCGTGCTGTTCGGCGCCGCGCCGGTGCCCGCCGCCGGCTCCCCCTGGTGGGAGCCGACCGCGCGCCCGGCCGCCGACTCCCAGGTCAACGCCACCGGCGCGCCGTTCACCGGCACCGACGCCCAGGGACGGGTGCGCGGCTTCGTCGACGCGCACAACCACGTGATGTCCAACGAGGGCTTCGGCGGCCGGCTGATCTGCGGCAAGCCGTTCTCCACGGCCGGCGCGGCCGACGCCCTCAAGGACTGTCCGGAGCACTATCCGGACGGCTCGGGCGCCCTCTTCGAGAACCTGACCGGCGGCGCGAACGGCAAGCACGACCCGGACGGGTGGCCGACCTTCGCCGACTGGCCCGCCCACAACTCGCTGACCCACCAGCAGAACTACTACGCCTGGCTGGAGCGCGCCTGGCGCGGCGGCCAGCGCGTGCTCGTCAACGACCTGGTCTCCAACGGGCTGCTGTGCTCGATCATGCCCCGGGACCGCGGCTGCGACGAGATGGAGGCCATCCGCCTGGAGGCCCGCAAGACCTACGAGATGCAGGACTACGTCGACTCGCTGTTCGGCGGCCCGGGCAAGGGCTGGTTCCGCATCGTCACCAGCGCCGACCAGGCACGGACGGTGATCAAGGAGGGCAAGCTCGCCGTCGTCCTCGGGGTGGAGACCTCGGAGCCGTTCGGCTGCAAGCAGATCCTCGACGTGGCCCAGTGCGACAAGGCGGACATCGACCGCGGCCTGGACGAGCTGTACCAGCTCGGGGTCCGCAGCATGTTCCTGTGCCACAAGTTCGACAACGCGCTGTGCGGCGTCCGCTTCGACACCGGCACCACCGGCGTCGCGGTGAACATCGGCCAGTTCCTCTCCACCGGCACCTTCTGGGCCACCGAGCAGTGCGCGGGCCCGCAGAAGGACAACCCGATCGGGCTGACCGCGCCCGCCGCCATGGCGGCGAAGCTGCCCGCCGGGGTGAGCGTGCCGAGCTACGCCTCCGACGCCCGCTGCAACACCCGCGGGCTGACCCGGCTCGGCGAGTACGCGCTCAAGGGCATGATCGACCGGGGCATGATGCTGGAGCTCGACCACATGAGCGTGAAGGCGGCCGGCCGGGCGCTGGACATGCTGGAGGCCGAGGAGTACCCCGGCGTGCTGTCCACGCACAGCTGGATGGACCTCGACTGGACCGAGCGGCTGTACAAGCTGGGCGGCTTCACCGCCCCGTACATGCACAACGCCGGCGGCTTCATCGGCGAGGCGAACGGCAAGGCCGCGCTGCGCGACAAGTACGGCGTCGGCCTCGGCTACGGCACCGACATGAACGGCGTCGGCGGCTGGCCCGGCCCGGTCGGCGCGGACGCCCCGAACGCGGTGAAGTACCCCTACCGCAGCTTCGACGGCGGCACCGTCCTCGACCGGCAGGTGACGGGCGAGCGGACCTGGGACCTGAACACGGACGGCGCCGCGCACGCCGGCCTGGTGCCGGACTGGATCGAGCAGATCCGGCTCACCCCGGGCGGCCCGGACGTCATCGGCGACCTGGCGCTCGGCGCCGAGTCCTACCTGCGGACCTGGAAGTCCACCGAGCGGCACGAGCCGGGCGAGAACCTCGCGTCCGGCGTGCCCACCTCGGCCAGCTCCGCCGAGTGGAACCCCTTCACCAGCTACGCGCCCGGTCGCGCCTTCGACGGCGACACCGGCACCCGCTGGGCCAGCGACTGGTCGGACGACCAGTGGCTCCAGGTGGACCTGGGCGAGGTCCGGCGGGTCGGCAGGGTGACCCTGGACTGGGAGCGGGCCTACGCCCGCCAGTACCGGATCGAGGTCTCCGAGGACGGCTCGACGTGGCGGACGGTCTGGTCGACGGACGCCGGCGACGGCGGCTACGACACGGCCGCCTTCGACTCGACGCCGGCCCGCTACGTCCGCTTCCACGGGGAGCGGCGGGCCACGCAGTGGGGCTACTCGCTCTACGAGGTGACGGTCACCCGCTCCTGAACGGGCGCGGGTGACGAGGAGGGGCCGGCCGGATCGATGGCGATCCGGCCGGCCCGTCCGGCTTCCGCGACGCTCCGTCAGTTCGCCGTCGGAGAGCTCCAGTCGGCGGGCACGCGGGCGAGCCTGACGCGCTGGGGGTGGTCGCCGACCGCCACGGAGGCGACGCGCTCGCCGGTGGCGAAGTCGATGGCGCTGACGCGGTCGGCGCCGCTCTCGGAGACGACGCAGGACTTGCCGTCGCCGCTCACCGTGGCCCAGTAGGGCTTGCTGGTGGGCACCAGCGGGCCCTGCTTCAGGGTCGCGCGGTCGACGACGGTGGCGTAGTCGTCCATGGTGCCGGCGACGCACAGCTTGGCGCCGTCCGGACTGATCGAAAGGCCGTGGTGGCGCGAGTCGTTGACCCAGGTGGTGCGGTCGGGGTCGGTGGCGGGGTTGCCCGGCAGGGCCTTGAGGCGGGTGACGCGGTCGCCCTCGACGTCGTACTCCAGGAAGCCGTTGAGGAAGGAGACCTGGAAGTAGAGCTTCTTCTCGTCGGGGGTGAAGACCAGGGGGCGGACGGCGTCGGAGAGGTCGTCTCGGCCGAAGGCGTCGAGGCGGGAGCGCATGTCGATCACTCGGACGGTCTCGAAGGTGGTCGCGTCGACGACGGTGATCTTCCGGTCGCCCTTGGTCCAGTCGAGCCAGGGCGCGTCGAGGGCGGTGGTCACCTCGCCGATCGACATGTTCCACAGCCGGCCGTCGGAGGTGAAGACGTTCTCGTGGGGCTTGTCGCCGGTCTTGAAGCTGCCGAGCTGACGGCCGGTGGCGATGTCGAGGACGTGGACGGTGTTGGCCGTGGAGGCGGAGACGGCGACGCGGGTCCCGTCCGGCGAGACGGCCATGTGGTCGGAGCGGTAACCCGCGACGGGGAAGCGCCAGTTGATGCCACCGGTACGGAGGTCGATGGAGACCACGTCGGCGAAGCTGGGGCGGGAGACGACCATGGCGGCACCGTCGGGGGTGGCGTACATGTCGTCGACGAACTGGTCGTGGCCCTCGCCCGGGCCGCTGCGGACGCCGAGGAAGAAGGCGAGCTTGACGGGGTTGAGGTAGATCTCCCGGAGGCGCTCCTCCTTGTCGGGGACGACGTTCACCCGGCCGATGCGGTGGAAGTCGCCGCGGGAGGCGATGACATCGGCGGTCCCGTCCCAGTTGTTGCCGACGAACATGACCTCCTGGAGGGGCCCGCCGGCCGTCGGGGCGGGGGCGGCCGGCGGGGCGGCGACGGCCGGGGCGAGCAGCGTGAGGGAGGCCGTCAACGAGGCGGCGAGGGCGACCGCGAGACGGCGGGTCCGGGTCGTACGAGCCGAGGGCATGGGGCAGCCTTCTTCCGTGTGGGGACAGCGACTTACCGGAGGTAACCCGCAGGTAACCACGGACCCGCCGCACCCACAAGACGTCTCCCGCACCCCTGTTCCCCCGCCTCTTCCCCACCCTCCCGCGCCCCGTCCGCGCCCGATGCGGGATCATGGAACCATCACCCGCAGAAGGGACGGAACGGACGATGAGGAACCGCAGTGTCGCGGACCTGATGACCCCCACGGCGGTCGCGGTCCAGCGCGGGACGCCGTTCAAGGAGATCGCGCGACTCCTCGACGAGTACGGCATCACGGCGGTCCCGGTGGTCGACGAGGAGCACCGGCCCGTGGGCGTGGTCTCCGAGGCCGACCTGCTGCGCCGTCACACCGCCAAGGAGGGCCCCAGCACCGCCGAGGCGATGATGTCCAGCCCCGTGCACACCGCCCGCCCCTCCTGGACCGCGAACGAGGCGGCCCGGCTCATGGAGCGGCACCACGTCAAGCGGCTGCCGGTGGTCGACGCGGACGGGCGGCTCATCGGCGTCATCAGCCGCAGCGACCTGCTCCAGCTCTTCCTCCGGCGCGACCGCGCGATCCAGGAGGAGATCCGCGAGGACGTGGTGATCCGCATCCTCGGCCTCTCCCCCGCAGCCGTCCACATCGACGTCGACGAGGGCCGGGTCACCCTCAGCGGCACCGTGACCCGCAAGGACCTCTCCCCCACACTGGTGCGGCTGTGCGAGTCGGTCGACGGGGTGGTCGAGGTGGTGGACCACCTGGTCCTGGAGCCGCCCCAGGAGTGAGGGGCGGCGCCCCCGCGCGTCACGGCCCGTCGCGCGTCGCGCCAGGGAGCGCGTCACACCCCGTCGCGCGTCACGGCCCGGAGCGCGTCACGTCAGGGAGCGCGTCACGGCCCGGAGCGCGTCACGGCCCCGCGTCGGCGACCGGCCGGCGCGGGGCCGCGCGCGTGCGGAGGCGGGCTCCTCAGGAGACCGCCTCCGGCCAGCCGTATCCGGGACCCGTGCGTGCCGGTACGGTCCCGGCGCCGACGGCCTCCATCTCCCGGTTCGCCTCCCGCATCAGCTTGCCCGCCAGGTCCTTCATGGCCCGGCTCGCCGCCAGCTCGTCGCCGATCACCGGCACGTCGGTGTCCGCCGGGTTGCAGCGGGCCGAACCGTGCCCCGTGAAGGTCGCCGTGCCCGTGTCGAGGTGCGCCTCGGCCTTGGTCCGGCCCGCCTCCTCGCGCAGCTCCACTCCGACCCTCCACTCCAGGTTCCGCGTCATGGTCTGCCTCCTCGCATGCCGCTCGGCGCCGCCGGTGCCGGAAGGCGCCGGGGCGCTGCTCCGCCGCCCCTTCCAGGATCCGCCCCCCGGGGCCGGGGCGGACGGGGACGGCCGGGACCGGGGCGGGAGGGGGCGCCTCGGGGTCCCCGGGGCGACGGGGGCGTGAACGGCGGCGCGCGGGCGCGGGCGGCGCGCGGAGGCGCGTGTTCCGCACCGGTCGCACGGGAACCACCCTCCGCACGGACACTTCACGGCGAAGGGGTACCGCTATGGCCGGCCGGTTCGGCGCCCGCAGACGGCTGGAGGTGCTCCAGGTCGCCGTCGCCGGCCTCGGGGTCCCCGCGAGCCTGGGCATCGGCGTGATCCTCACCGCGAACGACCTGCACGTCGGCATCGGTCTCGCCGCGACCGCGCTCGTCCTCATGGCCACGGCCACCGCCCTCGCGAAACTGGACGCCCTGCTGTCCCGCTACCCCGCACCGCCGTCACAGAAGGGCCGCCGCACGGCGGGCGACCGGGACGAGGGCTGGGGCGACCTCTGACCGACCTCCCGCCGATCCACCGACTTCCGCGCCCCAGGGCCGCGTTGTCCGGGAGACGGCACCCGCCGCGCCGACGTGGCCGAGGCGCCGCCCGCCACGGTCGCCGAACCCGGCGGACCGCTCCCCCCGGTCGACGTCGCGGACGGTCTCAGCGCGGGTCCCCCGGTCGTTCCCGGTCCTCCGGGGCCGCGTGGGCGAGCAGGAACTCGGTGGCTCCGGCGATGGCCTCGGCGTAGGTGCCGTGGACCGGGTCGGAGTCGGCCTCCCGCTGGTCCGCGCCCGTGGCGGCGTACCACCAGGCGTCGGCGTCGGCGTCGTGGTGCACGACGGCGGTGCCGCCCGCGTAATGGAGCGGGATGGACTCGGCGGCGGACTTCCTGACCACGGCGTGCGGCCACTTGAGCCGGGCGGACTGACGCTTGATGCCGCCCCAGGCCGCGCCGAGCTGGGCGTAGTTCGCCCCGCTGCGGCCGGCGACGGTGGCGGCGGACTCCGCCAGCCGGTCCACGGACAGCTTCGCCTCGTACAGCGCCCGCAGCAGCGCCAGCTGGACGTCGGGGGTGGCCATCAGCACCGGATCGGCGGGCTTCCCCTCGGCACGGTAGGCCAGCAGGCGGGTGGAGATCCCCTCCGCCAGCGCGCGGACCGCGTCGAGCACCCGCTCGTCCATGGTGAAGGCGTCGTCCTGGACGGGCTCGCGCCAGGGGGGCTCCACCAGGGTGGAGAAGGCGGCCCAGAAGGTGTCGTCGCTCTTGTCGGGGGTCGGGATCCCCATCGCATCGCTCATGCGACAAGCTTATCTGTCGCAACTCGATGTCGACAGTATTTCCTGTCGACCGGTCCCGTCGGCGTGTCGCTCCGGCGCGCTTCCCGCGCCTGTCACTCCGGATCGTTCCGGATGCCCTGGCCCCCGCGCCCCGCCCTACCGTGTCGACGGCGCCCGCCAGACCGACCAGTCCGCAGCCCGGGGAGCAGCGTTGCCGACGACCGCCACCACAGCCCGGCCCGGCCCCGCCGGACCGGGGACCGGGCTCGGGCCCCAGGAGCGCAGGGTCCTCGCGGCGGTCGGGTGCGGGCTGCGGGACGACGAGATCGCCGACGCCCTCGGCCTGCCGGAGGAGCGGGTGGCCGAGCACCTCGCCCGGGTGCTGGCCGCGCTCGGGCTGCGCGACCGGCTCGCCGCCATCGTCCACGCCTTCGACGCGGGCCTGGTCGCCCCCGGACGCGGGCCGCGCACCGGGCCGGTGCACCGCCCGGCGCCGCCGGTCCCGGCGGGCGGCCGGTCCCGGTCGCCGGAGCTGCGGATCTCGGTGCTCGGACCGCTGCGGGCACGGCTCGACGGACGGCCGCTGAGCCTGGGCCACCTGCGCCAGCAGGCCGTCCTGGCGGCGCTCGCCCTGGGCGCGGGCCGGACGCTGAGCCGCCGGGAACTGCTGGACGGCGTCTGGGGGACGGAGCCGCCGGCCGCGAACGTGGTGCCGGTGTACGTCTACCGGCTGCGCCGGACGCTGCGCTCGGACGGCGGCCCCGATCCGGTGATCGAGCACGGCCCGCTCGGCTACCGGCTCGTCCCGGGCGCGGTGGACGTGGACCTCGCGCGCCTGGAGGAGCTGCTCGCCGGGATCGGGGCGGCGGACCGGGCGGGCGATCCCGCCGAGGGGGTACGGCTCTGCTCCCGGGCGCTGGAGCTGTTCCGCGGGGAGCCCCTGGAGGGTCTGCCCGGGCCGCTGGCCGAGCTGGAGCGGCTGCGGCTCGGCCGGCGGCGGACCGCCCTCGTGCAGCGCAAGGCGGAGTGGCAGCTGGGGCTGGGCCGGTGCGCGGAGGCGGTCGCCGAGCTGTCCGCCCTGTCCGGCGAGCACCCGCTGGACGAGCCGGTGGCGGCGCTGCTGATGCGCGCGCTGTACCGGACCGGCCGACAGGCCGAGGCGCTGCGGGTGTTCGACCGCGTCCGCCGCCGGCTCGCCGACGACCTGGGGGTCGCCCCGAGCATGCTGCTGCGGCGCACGCGCCGGATGATCCTGTGCGGGGACGAGGCCGGTCTCGGGCGTCCGGCCCCGGCGGACGCCGCCGCGCCGCTCATGTGACCGCCGGGCGGGGACCCCGTACCCCTGGGCGTCCCGCCGTCCACACGGCCGCGCGCACCGGCCGGTACCCGCGAGCCATCCGTATTTCATCGCTCCCTCCTACTGTCGGCCGCCGACGACCAGGGAGGTCCGAGTGAGAGAGAAACGATCGTGGTGGGGCGGGCTCCTCCTGCCCCTGATCGCCGGCGCGCTGCTGCTCTTCGTGCCGGTGCCGCCCGGCGCCGAGGCCGCCGCGGCGGGCGCGTCGTCCGACCGCGGCGGGCCCGTCACCCGCGCCGAGGTGATGTGGCGGGCGCAGTACTGGGTGGACATGGCGCCGCCGTACAGCCAGGGGGCGTACGAGCCCGGCCCCGGCGGCGACTACGACTACCGCACCGACTGCTCCGGGTTCGTGGCGATGGCCTGGCACCTCGACGCGAACCCGAACACCCAGGGGCTGCCGGGCTTCTCGCACGAGATCGCGCGGGGCGAGCTGAGGGCCGGGGACATCCTCAACTCGTACTACAACCACGTGATCATCTTCCACGAGTGGGTGGACGACCGGGGAGGCTTCTCCTACTACAGCTTCGGCGGCGGTTCGAGCGGGGTGGAGCCGCCGGGGCACTTCTACGGCAACATCAACGCCGGCTCGATCGACGGGCATCCGAACGGCGACTACCGGGCGCTGCGGTACGACGGCATCGTCGAGGACTCCGGTCCGCCGGCCAGGCCGCACCCCGTCCCCTCGGGCCGGGTGGTGTCCGCACGGTCCGCCGACGGACGCCTGGAGACCTTCGCGGCCGGCGCCGACGGCGTCTACCACTCCTGGCAGACCGAGGTGAACGGCGGCTGGTCGCCGTGGCAGTTCAAGGGCGGCCCGAGGAACGCCCAGCTGGCGCTGGCGCCGAACGCGGACGGCCGCCTGGAGCTGTTCGCGCTCTCCGACGGCACCTTCGACCACATGTGGCAGACCGGGCCGAGCGCGGGCTGGTCCGGCTGGGCGAACTTCGGCACCGGCGGGTACCGGGTCGCGGCGGGCGCCAACGCCGACGGCCGCGTCGAGGTGTTCGCGTCCAACGCCGACGGCGTCTTCCACCGCTGGCAGACCGCGGGCGGCGGCTGGTCGGCCTGGGAGGGCGTCGCGGGCGGCCCGCCCCGCTCCCGGCTCGCCATGGAGACCGCGCCCGACGGGCGCCTGGAGGTCTTCGCCCTCTCCGACACGACCTTCGGCCACCTCTACCAGACCGCGGTCAACGGCGGCTGGTCCGCCTGGGAGCACTTCGGCGGCGGCGGGCACGACGTGGCCGTCAGCCACAACGAGGACGGCAGGCTGGAGGTCTTCGCCTCCAACCCCGGCGGGGTGTTCCACCGCTGGCAGACCGGCCCCGCCACCTGGTCGGAGTGGACCGGCACCGGCGGCGTCGCCGACGCCGAGCTGACCACCGCGCGGACGGCCGACGGCCGGGTCGAGGTGTTCGCGATCAACGGCGCCACCGCGAGCCACTCCTGGCAGACCGGCCGGAACGCGCCCTACTCGGCGTGGGAGACCTTCGGCGGGGGCGGCACCGAGATCGCCGCCGGCACCAACGCGGACGGCCGCATCGAGGTCTTCGGCACCAGCCACGCCGGCGTCTACCACCGGTGGCAGACCGGCTTCTCCGGCTGGTCGGAGTGGGGCCGGCTGAACGGGCCCGGGCCCGCGATGCCCTGAGAGGAGACGCCCCGGCGGACACCCGCCGCCCTCCCGTCCGCCACGCAGGCGGACGGGAGGGCGGCGGGCACGCGCCGTGCGGTCAGGAGGCGAAGGCCCGCTCCAGCCGCGGGACCAGGTCCAGCAGGTCCTGCGCCCAGCAGCCGGCGCTGTGGCTGCCGTCGCACTGGGTGCCCCAGCCCGACCCGTCGCCGTAGTTGACGTAGTAGTACGGCATGCCCAGGGCGTCCATCCGCGCCTTGACGTTCTTGGACGCGCCGGACACCCAGAACTCCATGTTCAGCGGGGAGCCCCCGCCGTCGCCCGTGTAGATGGAGACGCCGATGCCCTTGAGCCGGTCCATGTGCTGCGAGGGATCGACCTGGTTCCACCGCCAGTCGACGTTGAACACCGGGTACGGCGAGCCGAACAGGGCGTCGCTGTCCACGCCGGGCTTGTACGGCGAGTTGTTCGGGTCGCAGGTGCCGGACGAGGAGGCGCACATCGCGCCGAGCGCGTCGGTGACGGAGGCGACGACCGCCATCCGCAGGTCCATCGAGTTCGCCGACAGGTCGATGTCGCCGGACAGGGACGCGGTCTGGCTGAACAGGTCGGGGCGGGCCTGGGCGTAGTGGAAGGCGCCGAAGCCGCCCATCGAGATGCCGGCGATCGCCCGGGACTTCTTCGCGGCGAGGGTCCGCAGGTTGGCGTCGATGAACGGGATCACCTGGTTGAGGTGGAAGTTCTCCCAGTTCTGGGCACCGAGCACGGTGTTCTGGTTGAGCCAGTTCGCGTACCAGCTGCGGGCCCCGCCGTCCGGGATGACGGTGATCATCTGATCCGACATGGACAGCGCCGGGTAGGTCTGCTGGACCGGGTCGTCGGGCGAGCCGTGCAGGAAGTACAGCACCGGGTAGCGCCGTTCGGGGTCGTCGTAGTAGCCGCTCGGCAGGATGATCTTGATGTGCTGTTCGCCCGCGACCTGGGGCGTGGTCACCGTGAGGTAGAAGTCGTGGGCCGTGCCCACCGAGTCTCCGACCTGGGTGAGCCCGAAGCCGTCTGCCAGCTTCGGCGGGGTACCGGCGTCGTCGGCCCGCGCCGTCGTGGCCGGCGCGACGACGGCCACGACGGCGACCAGCCACGCCACCAGCGTCCTCCGCCAGTGCGTTGTCCTCTTCACAGCGTTGTTCCCCTTCGTGAGTGGTGGTGTCGTACGCGTCCCGCGGGTCTCAGTCCAGGACCTCGACGATCAGGTCCGGCGCGGCCGCGATCTGTTCCTCGGTGAAGCGCTCGGTCACCCAGCCGCCCGCCGCGAAGAGCTTCGTCTGGTCGGCGTGGTGCGGGGAGTTGGGGTTCGCGGACTGGGAGTAGGCCAGGACGGAGTACGTCTCCGGCGGCCCGTCGGCGGTGAACCGCACCTGCTGGACGAAGCTCGACCCGAAGACGATGTCGAGCTTGCCGTCGACCTGGCCGGGCTCGATCACGTTCAGCACGCCCAGCGCGCCGAACGAGCCGTGGATCGGGATCTGTTCACCGGCTCGGGTGATCTTCTGCACGTCGGACAGCGCCGCGTTCAGCGGGATGCCGGCCTTGCGCATCGCGAAGACGGCCCGCGCGAGGGAGTCACGGACGGCGGAGCTTCCCCCGTCCAGCGAGTTGGGCGTGTTGACCGGGTCCTTGGGGTCGAAGGGCACCCGCCACGGCAGCTTGTCGACGCGCTGCCCGCCCTGGAGGAAGTGCCAGTAGTTCGCGAACAGCCAGGAGCCGCGGCTGTCCGCCGTGTAGTCGTGGCTCTTCCAGGCGGCCAGGATCGGGCAGGCCTCACGGATGTCGACGAGGTTGCCGTCCACCAGGACCAGTCCGAAGGCCACCCCCTGGCAGGCCGCCACCGTGGTGTTCAGGGTGAGGTCGGCCGCCCGGCTGTTGTCGGCGAACAGCAGCCGTCCCATGCTCTCCGGCGTGAAGCCCCGGCCGGGCAGGCCGTCGGTGCCGTCGATCCGCTTCCGGGCGGTCAGGATGAGTTCCTGGGTGCGCAGCGACCGGGGCGCCGCCATGTCGCCCATGACCCTGGGGTAGGTCAGCGGCTGGGCCGGGTTGGCGAGCCAGGGGCTGTCGTTGGCGTTGCCGACGAAGTCGGAGCGGATCAGGCGCGGCTGCTTCGCCGGGTCGAGGAGGCCCGGCGCGGCGGCGTTCGGGTCGTCGGGCCAGGCGCAGGCGCCGCGCTTGCCGTCGAGGATGGAGACCGGCGGCACGTTCGACAGCGCCAGGGTCTGGTGGAAGAGCAGCTTGCCCGTCTCGGTGAGACAGGACTGGGCGTGCGCGTCGGTGATGTTGGGGACGGCCTGGATGTCCGCGTAGAGGGCGTTGCCCGCGCGGTCGGTGGCGACCGTGTTGAAGAACGGGACGCCCTGGGTGGTCTCCAGGACGTCGACCACCTCGTGGACGTCCTTGGCCCGGTCGAGGCCGAACCAGGTGTTCAGCGCCCGCAGGTTGTCCATGTTGACGTCGCGCACCGCGTGCGCGCTGACCACCCACGGCAGCGGGTAGCCCAGGATCGAGGTGGTGACCGGGCCGTAGCGGGTGGACCACAGGGTCCTGGCGACCGTGCCGATCGTGCCGTCGGCGTTCCGCACGTCGACGGAGACGCGCTGCGAGGTCATCCGCTCCCAGGCGCCGTCGACCAGGTACAGGGTCGGGTCCAGCGGGTCCACCTGCACGTCGAACAGGCCGAAGGGCGCCACGGTGGCGACGGTGTGGCTCCAGGCGACGTCGTCGTTGTGCCCGATGTTCACCGCGGGCAGGCCGAGCAGGCTGGCCCCGGAGACGTTCACCTTCCCCGGGATCGTCAGATGGCTCTGCCACATCCGGTTCTTGCCGTGCCACGGGAAGTGCGGGTTGGCGAGGAGCATGCCGGTGCCGCCGGAGACGCCCTGCGCGCCGACGGCCAGCGCGTTGCTGCCCATGCTCTGCCGACGGCTCTCCGCCAGCGCCGCGCCGATCCTCTCCGCCGTCCGCTTCGCGGTCCGCTTCCGCTGCGCGGCCGAGGGGGCCGGTGCCGCCGCCGCGGCCTTCGCGGCGGACGCCCCCGGCGGGACGGCGTTGACCTGGCCGTCGAGCAGGACGTCGGCGCTGCCCATGATGATCTCGGCGTGGGCGTGCCGGTAGACGTCGAGCTCCGTGATCGGCCGCACCCACTGAGCGCCCCGGCAGGCCGGGTCGGTCAGGTGGTCCACGCCGGTCTCGGCCAGGTACCGGTTGTAGCCCTGGACGTAGCCGCGGATGGCCTCCTTGACCTCCGGCTCCGGACCGTCGGGAGCGGGCCGGCCGAGCAGCCGCTCCACGACCATGTCGTCCTTGATCCGCTGGAAGTACAGGTCGCTGTTGAGGTTGGTGGTGGTGTTCTGGTTCTGGCCGGGGCTCGCCCTGCCGTCGGGCCCCAGGTACCGGGAGCGTTCGGCGTTGACCATCAGGTACGTGTCGGCCAGGACGCAGATGTTGTCCTTGGCCGCCGCGTAGCCGTAGCCAGTGCCGAGCCCCTCCCAGTCGGAGGCGATGATGTGCGGGATCCCGTACTCGGTGTACCGGATCGTCGGCTTCTCGGGCCCGGCGTCCGCCGCGCCGGCCGGCGCCCCGCCCACCGCCGTCGTGGCCATCACCGCGACCGCGGCCGCGACCGCCACCGGCAGCCTCGTCCTGAACCGTCTCCACGCCATCGATCCGCCCCTCCCTGTGGTCCGTGCCGGATCCGTGCCGGGTCGGTGTCCCGGTCCGGACGCGGCCACGCTAGGGAGGGGCGATGAAATCGCGATGACGCCGGCGGGCCGGGGCGTCAGCGCGCCGGGGCGGTGCGGGGGCACCCCGGCAGCTCGGGACGGTCCCTCGTGCGGACGGCGGGGAGCCAGGCATCCGACGGCCCGGAGCCGCGCGGGAGGCGGACGCGGAACCAGCGCGTGGAACTCAGGTCCTCCTCGTCGACGATGGGCTCCCCGTCCGGGACCTGGCAGTCGGCGGTGAGGAGGTCGCCGTGCCAGACGCGGGTGCGGACGACGTTCTCCGCGGTGTACGGCCGGTGGGGGTCGATCGCCAGGCCCAGGCTGCACTGCGGGTCCCGGTCGGTCCGCTCCTGGCAGCCGCGCTCCGCGTTGAAGACCCGCACCGCGTCCGGCGCGGCGAGCGGGCCGTGCCCCGCCGTGTCGGAGCACAGGGCCGCGCCGGCCCCGCAGTGGGCGGCGGCCAGCACGGCGGCCCTGGTCCGGCCCCGGCC
>NZ_BNBS01000082.1 GCF_014656075.1 Streptomyces hydrogenans | reverse complement strand
AGGAGCGCGACGGCCGCGCTCGTGCGGCCCCGGGTGCGCAGGTCGCGGACGGCGCCCTGGGCGGGGAGGCCGCGCAGGCGGCCGTCCGGGCGGGTGAGGGCGGTGGTGAGGCCGCGCGGCGCGGGACGGTAGAGGTCGAGCGCGTGGTGGAGGGTGCCGGTCAGGGCGAAGGTCCTGGCCTCGGCGGCGCGCGCCGATTCGCGGGCGAGCCGGGCGAGGTCGACGGTGGGCAGGGAGCGGAAGGCCGAGCGGCCGAGGAGTGCCGCCGCGAGGGCCGTCGCGGCGGCGGCGGGCCAGAGGCCGGCGCCGGTGGCGAGCGGGGCCAGGGCGGCCGCGGCGGCGGCCGTGCCGACGGCGAGCAGGAGGTTGTCGGCTACGGGTCTGACCTGGCCCCACAGCCACGCGGCGGGGGCGAGGGCGCCGAGGCCGGCCGTGAGGGCGGCGCCCTGGAGGGCGAGCGGGCCGGGGCGGTCGAAGAGGTCGGTGAGGAGGAACGCCGCCGTGGACGCCGCGAGGAGGGTGCCGAGTGCGGCGTACGCGAGGCGGCGGCGGGCGAGGGCGCCGAGGTACCGCGCGGGGGGCAGGTCCGTGGACCGGTAGACGTGCAGCAGGAACGGTTCGGTCACCAGCGGGCCCCAGAAGCGGCCGGTGAGCTGGCCGGCCCAGACGGCGGTGGCCGCGACGAGGGCGGCCACCGGGGCCGCCGTCCCCACGGGTTCCAGGGAGAGCAGGGGGCGCGAGGCGCGGGCCAGGAGGACGACGGGGGCGACGTAGACGAGGCCGAGGAGGAGGGCGAGGTAGAGGGCGTAGGCCCGGTCGCCCGTGGTGGGCCGGTCGCCGCGGCGCGCGTACAGGTGCCGTACGGCGTGGACGCGGTCCCGGGGCGTGGCCTCGGCCTCGGCGGCGCCGGTCCGGGTCATCCCGGCTCCACGACGCCGTCGCAGGCGGCCACCAGGGCGGGCTCGTGGGTGGCGACGAGGAGGGCGGCGCCCTGCCGGGCGCGCTCGGCGAGCAGCTCGGCGACGAGGGCGACCCGGTCGGTGTCGAGGTGCCGCTCGGGTTCGTCGAGCAGGACGACGTCGGCGGGGCGGACCAGGGTGAGCGCGAGGTGGAAGAGCTGGAGCTGGCCGGAGGAGAGCCGGCCGGGGAAGCGGTCGCCGAGGGCGGTGAGGCCGAGCCGGTCGAGGATGTCCTCGGCGCGGGCGGCGGTCGTCGCGGTGTTGCCGTACCAGGAGGCGGCGACCAGGGTCGTCTGCTCGCGGAGGGTCATGTCGCGGGCGACGGGGACCGGGTCGACGAGCGCGGCGACGGTCCGGCGGTGGCGGGGCGTGGTCAGGTCGGCGGGCTCGCCCCGTAAGCGGACGGATCCGCCGGTCAGCCGGCGGGTGCCGAGGAAGGCCCGCAGCAGGGTCGTCTTCCCCGAGCCGTTGCCGCCGATGAGGCACCGGAAGGCGCCCGGGGGCACCGCGAAGGTGGTGGGCGCCAGCAGCGTGGTGCCGTCGAGGACGACCGTGGCGCCGTCGGCGGCGATCGCGGGCGGGTCGCTCACTGCGGCTGCTCCTGGACGGTCGGTGGCGCGGCGGGCACCGGGACACGGCCCTCCGCACCCCGCGGCGCGGCGGGGTGCGGAGGGTGTCGCCCGGAGGGGGCGGCGAGGCCGGACAGGCCCTGGGGCCCGTCCGGCCATTGGCGTCGGATCAGGCCGGGGCGTCCTCGGACGGGGTCTCCCCTGCTCGAACGAAGCCGAGAGCTCGGGGAAGGAGCCACTCGGGCGTTTCGGCCGTGCGGCGAGCGTGCGTGCCGGACGGGCCGGACCCGGCGGGGCCGGACAGGCCCTAGGAGGCGGCCTTGGTCTTCTCGCCGGCCTTGCCGGCGGGCGTGCCGGGCTCGGCCGGGTCCGGGGCCTCCTCGAAGGAGATGCTGTTCATGTGGCGGTTCATCGACTTCATCAGCGCCCAGACGGCGAGGGCCAGGACGGCGAAGACGACGAACCCGAGGACGCCGGGCGTCACCTTGTTCTTGTCCAGCTCCTCGGCGAGGGGGACCAGCTGCGTCAGTGCGAGGTGTGCGCTCATGTCAGGCATTGTCGCGGATGCCCGCGAAGAGATCTTCCTCGGGGAGGGAGGTCGGCACCAGCGACTTGCTGAGCTCGTACTCCTCCGTCGGCCAGACCTCCTTCTGGATCTCCATCGGGACGCGGAACCAGCCGCCCTCGGGGTCGATCTGGGTGGCGTGGGCGATCAGCGCGCGGTCGCGGGTCTCGAAGAACTCGGCGCAGGGGACGAAGGTGGTGAGGGTCCGCTCCTTGCGCTCGAACTCCGCCCAGCGCTCCAGCCACTCGCCGTACGGGGACTCCAGGCCGCGGTCGAGGAGGGCGTGGTGCAGGGCCTCGGTGCGGGGGCGGTTGAAGCCCTGGTTGTAGTAGAGCTTCTGCGGCTCGAAGACCGGGCCGAACTCGGCCTCGGGGAACTTCTCGGCGTCGGCCGCGCCGTCGAAGGCCACCATCGTGATCTTGTGGGTCATGATGTGGTCGGGGTGCGGGTACCCGCCGTTCTCGTCGTAGGTCGTGACGACCTGCGGACGGAAGGAGCGGATCTTGCGGACCAGCTCGCCGGCCGCGTGGTCCACGTCCTGGAGGGCGAAGCAGCCCTCGGGGAGCGGGGGCAGCGGGTCGCCCTCGGGGAGGCCGGAGTCGACGAAGCCGAGCCACTCCTGCTCGACGCCCAGGATCTCCCGGGCCTCGTCCATCTCCTTCCGGCGGACCTCGTGGATGTTCTCCTCGATGTACGGGTCGCCCTGGAGCTTGGGGTTCAGGACCGAGCCGCGCTCGCCGCCCGTGCACGTCACCACCATGACGTCCACCCCCTCGGACACGTACTTGGCCATGGTCGCCGCGCCCTTGCTCGACTCGTCGTCGGGGTGGGCGTGAACGGCCATCAGTCGCAGCTGCTCAGTCAAGACTCGATCCTCAGTGATTCGACGCGGAGGGGGGTCTCTATAGTGACGGAATCGGGGGGACGAAAATTCCGTGGCCCCCGCCCCGAGAGGACCGAACCATGAGCGCCGTGGACGAGCAGCTGCCCGAGGGGCGCTACGGGCGCTCCGCGGACGAGCGGGCCGACCGGAAGCTGAGGATCGCCGGCGCGGTGCTCGGGACGCTCTTCCTGGCCATGCTCGGCTGGTTCGGCTGGCACTACGTGGTCGACAACAAGATCAGTGCCGAGATGATCAAGTTCGACGTGGTGAGCGACTCCGAGGTGCAGGTGCACCTGGAGGTCCGCAAGGACGAGGGCGTCGAGGGCGTGTGCACGCTCCGCTCCCGCTCCGAGGACGGGGCCGAGGTGGCCCGCAAGGACGTCGTGGTCGACGAGCCGGACGGCCGGGTCGACCGGGTCTACTCCCTCCGGACGACCGCCCGCGCCACCAGCGCCGAGCTGCTGGGGTGTACGCCGCGGTAGCGGTGGGTAGGGGAGGGTGAGCGAGTTCCGGCGGGTCACCCCGGTGACCTGGACCGACGCCATCCCGATGGTTTATGTCCTCCCGCTTTCCGCCACTCATTGTTAGGCTCGTGCTTTCGCCCACCCGGGAGCGACCGTTTTCCGGGTAGGGCGTTGATTTGTATTCCCAGTACCTACGAGGAGCACCTGTGACCCAGACCAGCGACAACGTCACCTGGCTCACCCAGGAGGCGTACAACAAGCTCAAGGACGAGCTTGAGTACCTGTCTGGTCCCGCGCGTACCGAGATCGCCGCGAAGATCGCCGCCGCGCGCGAGGAGGGCGACCTGCGCGAGAACGGCGGGTACCACGCGGCCAAGGAGGAGCAGGGCAAGCAGGAGCTCCGGGTCCGCCAGCTGACCCAGCTGCTGCAGAACGCGAAGGTCGGCGAGGCCCCGGCGGACGACGGCGTCGTCGAGCCCGGCATGGTCGTGACGATCGCCTTCGACGGCGACGAGTCCGACACGATGACCTTCCTGCTCGCCTCCCGCGAGTACGCGAGCGGTGACATCGAGACCTACTCGCCGCAGTCGCCGCTCGGCATCGGCGTCAACGGCAAGAAGGCCGGGGACGACGCCGAGTACGAGCTGCCGAACGGCAAGAAGGCCATGGTGAAGATCCTCAGCGCGAAGCCGTACACCGGCTGAGGCTCCCCCCTTTCCGTACGACCGAAGGGCCGGTCCCCCCGCGGGGCCGGCCCTTCGGCGTCGTCGGGCGCGGTCAGCCGTCGGCGCGCCGGTACTTGCGGACGGAGAGCGTGCGGAAGACGACGACGATGAGGATCGAGTAGATCAGCGACGCCCACACCGGGTACGTCATCGGCCACGCGTCGGACGGGGAGAGGCCGGGGTCGCCGAAGAGCTTGCGGCACGCCTGGACGGTCGCGCTGAACGGGTTCCACTCCGCGACCGGCTGGAGCCAGCCGGGGAGCTTGCTGGAGTCGACGAAGGCGTTCGAGATGAAGGTGACGGGGAAGAGCCAGATCAGCCCGCCGGAGGTCGCGGCCTCCGGGGTGCGCACGGAGAGCCCGATGAGGGCGCCGATCCAGGTGAAGGCGTAGCCGAGGAGGAGCAGCAGGGCGAAGCCGAGCATGATCTTCCCGGCGTTGGTGGGCGCGGCGTAGCCGGGCCGCCAGCCGATGATCAGGGCGACGACCGCCAGGACCAGCAGGGTCACCGCCGTCTGCACCAGGTCCGCCATGGTGCGGCCGGTGAGGACCGCGCCCCGGGACATCGGCAGGGACCGGAAGCGGTCGATGAGGCCCTTGTGCATGTCGTCGGCGATGCCGGCGCCCGCTCCGGCGGTGGCGAAGGTGACGGTCTGGGCGAAGATGCCCGCCATCAGGAAGTTCTTGTAGACGTCCGGGTCGGTGCTGTTCCCGATCTGCATCGAGCCGCCGAAGACGTACGTGAACAGGATGACGAACATGACGGGCTGGATCAGCCCGAAGAGGATCATCTCCGGGATCCTGGACATGCGGATCAGGTTCCGCTTGGTGACGACCAGGGAGTCCGCGAACGACTGGGCGATCCCGCCGCGCGCGGCGGGGACCCTCGGGGCCCTGTCGGTGAGGGAGGTCACGCGGCCGGCTCCTTCCGGTTCGTGCGGTCCTTGCCGGGGGGCCGCCCCGTCCCGTTCTCCTCGTCCCGCGCGCGCTCGGCGGCGTGGCCGGTGAGGGAGATGAAGACGTCGTCGAGGGTGGGGCGGCGCAGGCCGATGTCGTCGATCTCGATGCCGACGGCGTCGAGGTCGCGGATGACCTCGGCGAGCAGCTTGGCGCCGCCGGTGACGGGGACGGTGAGCTTGCGGGTGTGGTCCTCGACGGAGACGTCGTCGAGTCCGCGGCCGCCGGGGCCGTAGCGGGCGAGGATGCCGCGGGCGGGCGCGATGGCGTCGCGCTCGTGGACGACGACCTCGACTCGTTCGCCGCCGGTGCGGGCCTTGAGCTGGTCGGAGGTGCCGCGGGCGATGACCTTGCCGTGGTCGACGACGGCGATGTCGTGGGCGAGGTGGTCGGCCTCCTCCAGGTACTGGGTGGTGAGGAGGAGGGTGGTGCCGCCGGAGACGAGTTCCTTGATGACGTCCCACAGGGCCTGGCGGTTGCGGGGGTCGAGGCCGGTGGTCGGCTCGTCCATGAACATCACGGGCGGGGAGACGACCAGGGCGGCGGCGAGGTCGAGGCGGCGGCGCATGCCGCCGGAGTACGTCCTGGCCGGGCGGTCGGCGGCGTCGGCGAGGTGGAAGCGCTCCAGGAGCTCGCCGGCCCGGGCCTTCGCGGCGCCGGACCTCATCTGGTAGAGCTGTCCGACCATCTGGAGGTTCTCGCGGCCGGTGAGGTACTCGTCGACGGCCGCGAACTGGCCGGAGAGGCCGATGGAGCGGCGGACCTCGTTGGGGTGCTTCAGCACGTCGACGCCGGCGACCGTGGCGGTGCCGCTGTCGGGCCGGAGCAGGGTGGTGAGGACCCGTACCGCGGTCGTCTTCCCCGCTCCGTTGGGGCCGAGCAGGCCGAGGACGGTGCCCTCCGGCACGTCGAGGTCCACGCCGTCCAATGCGGTGACGTCGCCGAAGGTCTTCACCAGTCCCTCGGCGTGGATCGCGCCTGGCATGTCCACACTCCCGGATCATTTCGGGCATTTCTGCCGATCCTAGGGCAGTGTGGAGGGCCTCGCTCAGGCCAGGACCAGGTATCCCGCGTCCCGCAGCGCCGCCTCGACCTCCCGGCAGTGCTCCGGCCCCTTCGTCTCCAGGTGCAGCTCCACCTCCACCTCCGTGAGGCCGAGCCGCGGATCGGTCCGCACATGACTGACGTCGAGCACGTTCGCGTCCACCACGGTCAGCACCGCCAGCAGCGTCGCCAGCGCGCCCGGCCGGTCCGCCACCCGCAGCCGCAGGCTCAGATAGCGGCCGGCCGCCGCCATGCCGTGCCGCAGGATCCGCTGGAGCAGCAGCGGGTCCACGTTCCCGCCCGACAGGACCGCGACCACCGGGCCCCGGAAGGAGGTCGGATCGCTCAGCAGGGCCGCCACCGGGCTCGCCCCGGCCGGCTCCACCACCAGCTTGGCCCGCTCCAGGCAGAGCAGCAGCGCCGAGGACAGCGCGTCCTCCGAGACCGTGCGCACCTCGTCCACGTACTCCTGGACCAGGCCGAACGGCACGTCCCCGGGCCGGCCCACCTTGATCCCGTCCGCCATCGTCACCGGCGACTCGACCACCACCGGGTGCCCGGCCGCCAGCGAGGGCGGATAGGCCGCCGCGCCCTCCGCCTGCACCCCGATGATCCGCACGTCCGGGCGGACCGACTTCACCGCGAGGCCGATCCCCGCCGCCAGGCCGCCGCCGCCGACCCCGACGACGATCGTGCGGACCTCCGGGCACTGCTCCAGGATCTCCAGGCCGACCGTGCCCTGGCCGACGATGACGTCCGGGTGGTCGAAGGGGTGGATGAAGACCGCGCCGGTCTCCCGCGCGTACTCCTGCGCCGCGGCCAGCGTCTCGTCGACCACGTGGCCCTGGAGCCG
The DNA here is from genome assembly GCF_014656075.1 of Streptomyces hydrogenans. GTDB lineage: Bacteria > Actinomycetota > Actinomycetes > Streptomycetales > Streptomycetaceae > Streptomyces > Streptomyces hydrogenans. The sequence goes on along the minus strand of NZ_BNBS01000082.1, from coordinate 29,636 downwards.
CACCTCCGCGCCGTAGTCACGGGTCGCCGCGACCTTCGGCAGCGGAGCGCCGACCGGCATGAAGACCGTCGCCCGCACCCCGAGGAGCTGTGAGGCGAGCGCCACACCCTGCGCGTGGTTGCCGGCCGAGGCGGCGACCACCCCGGCCGCCTTCTCCTCCGGCCGGAGCCCGGCGATCCGCACGTAGGCGCCGCGCAGCTTGAACGAACCGGTCCGCTGGAGGTTCTCGCACTTGAGCAGCACCGGCGCCCCCACCAGCGACGACAGGTGCCGGCTGCCCTCCAGCGCGGTCGTCCGGGCCACCCCCGAGAGCATCTTCTGCGCTCCGCGCACGTCGTCGAGCATCAGCCGGTGCAAGGGGTGTGGCGTACCGAAGGTCATGACCCCAAGTCTCGCAGCTCACCGGGGTCGCGGCCGCGCGGACCGCGGGCCCGTGACGGGTTTGCGCACGGCCGGTACGGAGCCCGTCCGGTCCGCGTACTCTGTCCCCCACACCGACCACCCCCGCACGAGAGAGCCCCCAGCCATGCCCACATCTCAGGACATGACGACTGAGCTTGACCCCGGTCTCCTCGATGCCCTCCAGCACCAGGTGGCCGTCTTCGCCCGCCGGGCCGAGCAGACCCGCCTCGGCGGCACCGGCCAGCTCCGCAACTCGATGGACCGGGCCGCCTACCTCCTCCTCAACCGCCTCGACCAGGAGGGACCGATGGGCGTCAAGGCGCTCGCGGCGGGCATGGGGATCGACTCCTCGACCGTCACCCGCCAGGTCGCCCCGCTCGTCGACTCCGGCCTCGTCAAGCGCACCTCGCACCCCGAGGACGGCCGCGCCGTCGTCCTCCAGCTCTCCCCGCGCGGCCTCGACCGCCTGGAAGAGGTCCGCTCCTCGCGCCGCACCCTGATGGCCGAGGTCACCGACGGCTGGACGCAGGACGAGCGCGCCTCCTTCTGCTCCCTGCTCACCCGCTTCAACGCGGCGCTCTCCGCCCGCCAGGCCGGCGGCGGCGCCCCGACGCAGGGCTGACGCAAGGGGGTTGACCCCGCTCCGCCCCTGCCCGCTAGATGGGAGGCGTGGGCACCCGTCGGATCCGGTCCGAACACGCCGCCCGCGCCGAGGAGTTCGCCGCCTTCGTGGCGGGAGCGGCGGGGCGGCTGCTGCATGTCGCGACCCTGCTCACCGCCGAGACCCGGACCCGGAACCCGTACGCCCGCGCCCTGCTGACCGCCGCCCTCGCCCACGCCTACGCGGTCCGCGACCGGGGCCGCGACGAGGATCCGTACGCGCTCACCCGGGACGACCTCGCCCTGCGCTTCGCGCGGACCGCCTGGCGGCACCGCGCCGGCCACGGCGGGATCCTCGCCGCCCTCACCCCGCGCGAACGGCTCGTCCTGGTGCTGCGCCTGTACGAGGGCGTGCCCGAGGAACAGACGGCGGCGCTGCTCGGCCTGCCGGAGGCCCGGATCCGGGCGGTCTGCGCACGGGCGGTGGCCCGGCTGCGGGAGGAGCGGCGCGGGGACGGTTCGCCGGGCGGTGGGCCGGCCGGGCGCCGGGGCGGGGACGGGAGGGCGGCCGCGTGAGGCACGGCGACAAGGAGGCGGCCGTCCGGCGGCTGCTCGACACCCCCCACCCGCCGGTCCCCCGGGACCTCGGGGCGCGGGCGGCTGCCCGAGGGGGCCGGGTGCGGCGGCGGGAACGGGCGCTGCGCAGGGCCGGCGGGGTGCTGGCCGGGCTCGTCGCGCTCGGCTTCACGGTGTGGGCGGCCGAGGTCCGGCCCTGGGAGCCGCCGCCGGCCGCGACGACGCCGCCGTTCGCCGGGCCGTGAGGTCGGTCCTAGCCTGGTAGGAGGGGTCGGGTCGGAACAGCGACGCAGGAGGCCCACATGACCAGGAAAGCCGCCGACTGCCGGGACACGCCGAGCGTGTCGGGCTGCAGCCTCTACATCTCGGGCGAGGAGGAGGAGGTCGTCCGCGCCGCGACCGAGCACGCGGTCTCCGTCCACGAGCACGCGGACACCCCGGAGCTGCGCGAGGAGGTCCGGGCGGGCCTGAAGGACGCGCTGCCCGGAACCTGAGCGCACGGGGGCCCGGGCGCGGGATCGCCGCGCCCGGGCCCCCGGCGTACGGATCAGCCCAGCGCCTCGCGCAGGTCGGCGATCAGGTCGTCGACGTTCTCGATGCCCACCGAGAGGCGGACCAGGTCGGCCGGGACCTCCAGGGCCGAACCGGCGACGCTGGCGTGCGTCATCCGGCCCGGGTGCTCGATCAGCGACTCGACGCCGCCCAGGGACTCGCCCAGCGTGAAGAGCTTCGCGCGGTCGCAGACGCCGACCGCCGCCTCCTCGCCGCCCTCGACGCGGAAGGAGATCATGCCACCGAAGGAGCGCATCTGCTTGGCCGCGATCTCGTGGCCCGGGTGCTCGGCCAGACCGGGGTAGAGCACCTGCGTGACCTTCGGGTGCCGGGTCAGGAAGTCGGCGACCTTCGTCGCGTTCTCGCCGTGCCGGTCCATGCGGACGGCGAGCGTCTTGATGCCGCGCAGCACGATCCACGAGTCGAACGGACCGGCCACCGCGCCCATCGCGTTCTGGTGGTAGGCCAGTTCCTCGCCCAGCTCCGCGTCGGCCGCGACCAGGGCGCCGCCGACGACGTCCGAGTGGCCGCCCATGTACTTGGTGAGGGAGTGCACGACGACGTCCGCTCCGAGCGCCAGCGGCTGCTGGAGGTACGGCGAGGCGAAGGTGTTGTCGACGACCAGCTTCACGCCGGCCTGCCGGGCCACGCCCGCGACGGCCTCGATGTCGGTGATGCCGAGCAGCGGGTTCGACGGCGTCTCGACCCAGATCAGCTTGGTGCGGTCGTTGACGGCGGCCCGGACGGAGGCGACGTCCGAGGTGTTCGCCACGGAGAAGTCGACGCCCCAGCGCTGCACCACCTTGGCGAAGAGCCGGAAGGTGCCGCCGTACGCGTCGTTCGGGATGACCACGTGGTCGCCCGGCGCGAGCAGCGTGCGCAGCAGGCAGTCCTCGGCGGCGAGGCCGGAGGCGAAGGCGAGGCCGCGTCGGCCGCCCTCCAGGGCCGCGAGGTTCTCCTCCAGGGCGGTACGGGTCGGATTGGCACTGCGGCTGTACTCGTAGCCGCCGCGGAGCCCGCCCACACCGTCCTGCTTGTAGGTGGACACCTGGTAGATGGGCGGGACGACCGCGCCGGTCAGCGGGTCGGCGGTGTTGCCCGCGTGGATGGCGCGGGTCTCGAAGTTCTGGTGGCTGTGCTGGTCGCTCATGGTCAGGAGCGTAGTGCCGGGGCACCTCCACCGCCGCGATTCGTCCACGACGGCGTCCTGGACAATGGACACATGGAGATTCTCTGGTTCCTGATCGCCCTGGGCCTGCTCTTCGGCGTCCTCGGCCCCTATCTGCTGCGCCGCCGCGGCGGCGGCATCCGGCAGGTCGCGCCCGGCACGCCCGACGCCGCCGACCCGGACGCGTACGGATTCGTCCGGCAGGAGGAGCTGGACGTGCGGCTCCCCGGGCCGGACCACGATCTCCTCGACGTCCTCGACGTCGTCCAGGCCACCCAGGACTGGCGGGCCGCCGCGCAGCTGCTCGCCGGCACGGGCAAGGAGGGCGAGGTCCGCTGGCAGCGCGTCCAGGCGTTCGCGGGCGCGGCCTCCCTGGAGCTCGCGGAGAAGCCGGGCGTCGGCGGGGCGTGGCTGCGGGCCTGGCGCTCGGACGCGCCGAAGGACGCGGGCGCCGCGGCCGTGCACGCGGAGTTCCTGGTGCAGCAGGCGTGGCGCTCCTCCGCGGCCGGCTCCGACGACTTCCGGATCATCCTGGAGGAGGCCCGGAAGGTCGCCGAGGAGGCCGCGCTGCTCGCGCCCGGCGACCCGGTCCCGTACATCACGCAGCTGGCGGTGGCGCGCGGACTCGGCTACAGCCACGAGCAGTTCGACCAGGTGTGGGCGAAGGTGATCGACCGGGCACCGCAGCACATGGGCGCGCACCTGGCGGCGCTGCACTACTGGTGCGAGAAGTGGCACGGCTCGCGCGAGGAGGCCGACCACTTCGCGACGACGGCCGCCGCGCGGGCGCCGCGCGGCTCGCTGCTGGCCGCGCTGCCGCTCTTCGCGGTCTTCGAGCACGTGCCGGACATCGTGCTGGTGCAGGACTTCTACCGCACGGCGGTGGTGAGCAAGGCGATGGAGGGCGCGCTGTACGCGGTGCACTCGGCCCGCCCCGACGACCCGATGCTGGCGCACGTGCGGCACCTGCTCGTGTTCTTCCTGGTGCGCGGCGAGCGCTGGGCCGAGGCGATGCACCAGCTGGTGCACGTGGACGGGCACGTGGGCGCGGTGCCGTGGACGCTGAGCGGCGACCCGGCGGCGGAGTACACCCTGCACCGGAACCTGGCGGTGGCCGGGTACGAGGCGAACGGCGGGAGCCCGGTGACGCTGCCGCGCTGACCGTGCTGGCGGCCGGGCGGGGGGAACAGCGGTCCGCGCGGCGGTGTTGTGAGGACTGCCGAACCGTGTCGAGGAGAGATGCCGCATGTTCCTGTCCCGCACTCCCGTCCTGCCCACCCCGGAGCAGGCCCTGCGCGGCCGCCCGGAGCCGGAGTTCTCGCTGCCCGAGCGTCACACGGTGCTCGGCAACCCGCTGTCCGGCCCGTACCCGGAGGGCCTGGAGACCGCCGACTTCGGGCTCGGCTGTTTCTGGGGCGCCGAGCGGAAGTTCTGGCGGACCGAGGGCGTCTGGACGACGCTCGTCGGCTACCAGGGCGGCCACACCCCGAACCCCGCGTACGAGGAGGTCTGCTCGGGCCTCACCGGGCACACCGAGGTCGTCCGGGTGGTCTTCGACCCGGCGGTGGTGTCGTACGAGACGCTCCTGAAGGTCTTCTGGGAGTCCCACGACCCGACCCAGGGCTTCCGCCAGGGCAATGACGTGGGCACCCAGTACCGCTCCGCCGTCTACACCCACTCCCCCGCCCAGGCCGCCGCGGCGGAGGCGTCCCGGGCCACGTACCAGCGGGTCCTGACGGCCTCGGGTCACGGCGAGATCACCACCGCCGTCCTGCCCGCCGAGGACCGGCCGTTCTATCCGGCGGAGGCCTACCACCAGCAGTACCTGGACAAGAACCCGGCGGGCTACTGCGGGATCGGCGGCACGGGCGTCTCGTGCCCGATCGGCGTGGCGAAGGCGGAGTAGGCGCTAGCGCTCCCGCCGCAGCCCGGCCGCCGTCGTCGCCGGGTCGTAGCCCTCGGGGACGCCGTCGACGAGGAGCAGGTCACCGGGCATGTGGCGGGTGCGGAGCGGGAGGAGGGCCTGGTACGGCGCGGAGTCGTACCAGGCCCTCGCGTCGTCGTAGGACGGGAAGGCCACGAGGACCAGGCCGCCGGGCCAGCTGCCCTCGCGGACCTCGCGGCGAGGCGCGCCGTGCACGAGGAAGCGGCCTCCGTAGGGGTCGAGGGTGGACTGGACGCGCTCCATGTAGGCGAGGACCTCGTCGTGGAGCTCGGCGTCCGGGTGCAGGTTCGCTATCGCGTAGGCGGTCATGGGTCCAGCGTGCCGGGGCGCGGCGGTGGGGTCGATTACCCCGGGGGTCATGACGGAGAAGGGCCCCCTCCGCGCGGCGGAGGGGGCCCTTCTCGTGGGACGGGGGCGGATCAGGCCTGGGAGCCGGCCTTCCAGGTCGACCAGTCCATGTTCCAGCCGTTGAGGCCGTTGTCCGGGGCGATCGTCTTGTCCTTGGAGTTCTTGACGATCACGACGTCGCCGATCATCGACTGGTCGTAGAACCAGGCGGCCATCTGGTTGGGGTCGCCGGCGCCCTTGACGTCGGCGAGGCCCACGCAGCCGTGGCTGGTGTTCACGGAGCCGAAGATGGAGCGGGAGCCCCAGTAGTTGCCGTGGATGAAGGTGCCGGAGGTGGACAGGCGCATGGCGTGCGGCACGTCCTTGATGTCGTACTCGCCCTTGCCGTCGGAGTCGGTGAAGCCGACGGTGGCGCCGTTCATCCGGGTCTCCTTGAACTTCTCGGAGATCACCATCTTGCCGTTGTAGGTGGTGTTGTCCGGGGAGCCGGCGGAGATCGGGATGGTCCGGACGACCTTGCCGTCGCGCACGACGGTCATCGTCTTCTTCTCGACGTCGACGGTGGAGACCTGGCTGCGGCCGACCTTGAAGGTGACGGTCTTCTGCTGGACGCCGAAGACGCCGTCGGCGCCCTCGACGCCGTCGAGGTCGAGCTTGAGGGTGACCGTCGAGCCGGCCTTCCAGTAGGCGTCCGGGCGGAAGTCGAGGCGGGTCGAGTTGAACCAGTGCCCGACGACCTCCTGACCGGAGCTGGAGGAGACCTTGATGCCGCCCTGGACGGCCTTCTTGTCGGTGATCGCCTTGTTGAAGTTGATCGAGACCGGCATGCCCACGCCGACGGTCGAGCCGTCCTCGGGGGTGAAGTTGCCGATGAAGCTGTTCTCCTTCGACACGGTGGTGAAGGAGGAGTTCTCGTGCGCCTCCAGGCCCTCCGCGTCGACGGCGGTGGCGGCGATCTTGTAGACGGTGGCGCGCTCCAGCTGGCCGGCCGGCTTCCAGGAGAGGCCGTCCGCCGCTATCTCGCCCTTGACCTCGGTGCCCTCGGCGGAGGTCATGGTGACCTCGGTGAGCTTGCCCTCGGTGACGGCGACCTTGGCGGCGTTGTTGATGGAGGCGTTCTGCGAGCCGTTCTCCGGCGAGATCGTGATCTGCGCCTTGGAGGTCTTCTGCTCGGCGGCCTCGTCGACCTGGGCCTGTGAGGTGGCGGTGGCCGAGCCGGACGCGGCCGGGCCCGACGCGTCGTCGTCGTTGCAGGCCGAGAGCACGAGTACGCCGCTGAGCACCGCCGCCGCGGCTGCCAGGCTCCTGCGGCGCTTGCCGACCGTCATCACACGCTTCTCCATCGTCGCCGATTCCCTGTCAATCCATCAGAACACCCATGCCACCCCTCCGGTTCCGGATGGGGGCGGTTTGTGGGGAAGACCACTGAACACCACTGATCGACACGCAACGGCGGAGCGTCCGGTTCCCGACGGACCGGGACCGGGACGCGAAACGGCCCCGGGACGCCGTCCCGGGGCCCGCGGACGGGGCGGCCGGCGCCGCCCCCTACCGCCGGTCAGGCGCGCTCGTCGTCTTCCTCGTCCCCATCTTCCTCGTCGAGCTCCCACTCCATCGCATCGGGGTCGTACTCGATCTCCTCGCTGCTCCAGGCCGCCTGGACGAGCTCGACGCCGGGCAGGTCGCGGACCAGGTCGAAGGGCTCCACCAGGTAGGCGAGGGCCTCGGAGGGGTCCTCGCGGACGGCGGCGCGGGCGTGCTCGCGCTCCTCGGCCGGCATGAACTCGTCGGAGTCGATCCGCCCCTCCGCGGCGGCGGTCAGCTCGGCCGGGCCGTCGATCTCCAGGACGATGTCGACGCGGAGACGGACGTGACGGGTGGTGTTCTCGGTACCGGCGGTGGCGGGGGTTTCGGAGGTGCTCATGGCTGGGAGCGTAGGGTCTGCCCGGCCTCGGCTTTCCCGCGACCCGCTGTGTTCACTAGCATCTGGCCACCGCGGGTTTCCCGCGGGGCATCCGTGAGGGAGAACGAGATCCGCGTGTCCGCCGCCCGACGCCCGCTGCTGACCGCCACCGCGGCGGGGACCCTGTTGTGCGCCCTGTGGTTCGTCCCGTCGGCGAACGCCTTCGACGGTACGACGACCGGGGCGGCGGTGCGGAGCGCGAGCACCGGTCCCGCGGCGCCCGGGGACGGCCGCCTCGCCGAGACCGGGGGGCCCGACACGACCGCGTACGTGCTGGGCGGGACCGGTTTCCTCGGCGTGGGCGCGGGGTTCGTGGCGCTGGCGATGCGGCGGCACGGACGCGCCTCCTGACACCGTCGTACGCCGGAAGGGCCGCCCCCCGGGGGGCGGCCCTTCCGGCGCGTACGGGTCGGGTCAGGCCAGCGGGCCGGTGACCGGCTCGACGGCGGCGACCAGGCGGCCCTCGCGGACGAAGACGTCGGCGGCGGCCAGGTCGGGCGCGAGGAAGCGGTCCGGGCCGGGGCCCTCGACGCCGGCGGCGCGCAGGGCGTCGATGGCGGCCCGCGAGGCGGGGGCCGGGGTGAGGCCGGTCCGCAGCTCGATGCCGCGGGTGGCGGCGTACAGCTCGACGGCGATGATCCGGGCGAGGTTGCCGATCGCGGTGCGCAGCTTGCGGGCGGCGGACCAGCCCATGGAGACGTGGTCCTCCTGCATCGCCGAGGACGGGATGGAGTCGGCGGAGGCCGGGACGGCGAGCCGCTTCATCTCGCTGACCAGGGCGGCCTGGGTGTACTGGGCGATCATGAGGCCCGAGTCGACGCCGGCGTCGTCGGCGAGGAAGGGCGGCAGGCCGTGGCTGCGGTTCTTGTCGAGGAGCCGGTCGGTGCGGCGCTCGGCGATGGAGCCGAGGTCGGCGGCGGCGATGGCGAGGAAGTCGAGGACGTACGCAACGGGGGCGCCGTGGAAGTTGCCGTTGGAGCGGACCTCGCCGTTGCCCAGGACGACCGGGTTGTCGACGGCGGCGGCCAGCTCGCGCTCGGCGACGAGCAGGGCGTGGGCCATGGTGTCGCGGCCGGCGCCGGCGACCTGCGGGGCGCAGCGGATCGAGTAGGCGTCCTGGACGCGGGGGGCCTCGCCGGCCTGGAAGTGGCCGGTCAGGCCGGAGCCCTTGAGGACGGCCAGCATGTTGGCGGCGGAGGCGGCCTGGCCGGGGTGGGGGCGGATGGCGTGCAGCTCGGGTTCGAGGACCTTCTCGGTGCCGAGGAGGGCTTCGAGGGAGAGCGCGGCGGTGACGTCGGCCGACTTGTAGAGGGTGTCGAGGTCGGCGAGGGCCATGACCAGCATGCCGAGCATGCCGTCGGTGCCGTTGAGGAGGGCGAGGCCCTCCTTCTCGCGGAGGACGACGGGCTCGATGCCGGCGGCGGCGAGCAGCTCGCCGGCGGGCCGCACGGTGCCGTCGGGGCCCTCGGCGTCGCCCTCGCCCATGAGCGCGAGGGCGCAGTGGGAGAGCGGGGCGAGGTCGCCGGAGCAGCCGAGGGAGCCGTACTCGTGGACGACCGGGGTGATGCCGGCGTTGAGGACGTCGGCCATGGTCTGCGCGACCTCGGGGCGGACGCCGGTGTGGCCGGAGGCGACGGTCTTGAGCCGCAGGAACATCAGGGCGCGGACGACCTCGCGCTCGACGCGCGGGCCCATGCCGGCGGCGTGCGAGCGGACGATGTTCCGCTGGAGCTGGGTGCGCAGCTCGTGGTCGATGTGCCGGGTGGCGAGGGCGCCGAATCCGGTGGAGACGCCGTAGACGGGCTCGGGCTTGGCGGCGAGGGCGTCGACGACGGCGCGGGAGGCGGCGAGGGCCTCGACGGCGCCGGCCGACAGCTCGACGCGGGCGCCGTGACGGGCGACGGCGATGACGTCCTGCGGGGTCGTGCCGGACGTGCCGAGAACGACTGTCTGCATATCCATATTCAGCACCCTACGGATTGAAGACCGAGCTGTCACTAGGCAATGTGTCACTGGCCCCCACCCGAATGGCCCCTTACGTCTCCGGCGGCGGCTCCACCGTCGGGGCGTCGCGGAAGCGGCGGCGGTCACGGGCGCCGGGCGGGGCGTCGGCGAGGCGGACGACGGTGCCGTCGCGGCCCGCCACGACCGGCTTCGACGAGCGGGCGGCCTTGGCCTGGTACTGGGCCGCGTCGGCGAGGCGGAAGAGGCGCCGGGCGGACTTCAGGGGGCCGATGGGGTCGCCGGTGGAGGCGACGCCGCAGGCGACGCCCTCGCCGAGCTCCAGCTCCCCCGCCCGGACGCACAGCTCCTCCGCCACGGCGACGACCTCGTCCGCCGTCGGGCCGACGGCCAGGAGACAGAACTCGTCGCCGCCGAGGCGGGCGGCGAGGGCGCCGGGCAGCCGGGCGCCGCAGCGCGAGAGGACCGAGCCGAAGCGTTCGAGGAGGCGGTCGCCGACCGCGTGGCCGTGGGTGTCGTTGACGCGCTTGAGGCCGTTGAGGTCGCAGACGACGAGGCTGACGACCGAGCCGTCGGCTCGGTAGCGCTCGATGGCCTGGTCGAGGTGGGAGTCGACCGCCCGGCGGTTGGCGAGGCCGGTGAGCGGGTCGGTGAAGGCGAGCTTGCGGACCTCCTCCAGGCGCTCGGCCTGGGCGATGCCGGCCGCGATGACGGCGGCGAGCACGTTCGCGAAGTCGGCGTCCGCGATGGTGAAAGGTTTCGCCCCGGCGGGCCGGGCCACGTACAGCTCGCCCCAGGCCCGGCCGTGCAGCACGATCGGGGCGACCACGCAGCAGCACCGGCCGCGCCGCCGCAGACCCTCCACGCGGCCGGTGACCCGGGGCGCGTCGGCCGTCTCGATCCAGGCGTGCGGCCCGGCGCCGGTCGCCCACCGCTCGTGCAGGAACTCGGTGATCTCGGGGAACTGGTGCACCGGATACGTCTCCGCGTCCGGGAACTCCTCCTCGCCGACCGCCCGGTCGCCGGCGTTCACCAGGACCCGCAGCCGCCCGTGGTCCCGCTCCCAGACCGACAGGGCGCCGAAGCTCCCGCCGAGCCCGGCGCACGCCCCGAGCGCGGCGGCCCGCCAGAACTCGCGCGGGGTGTGCGCCGCCGCCATCCCCTGCGCCAGCGCCACCACGGCCCGCAGCCGCACGTCCTCTCCCATTCCTCCAGCTTAGGGAGGTTTGATCCGTTTTCCCTTCCGAGACGTCACGGAAAGTTACATTTCATAGAAAACGGGACGATCCGGTCACTCGCCGGGCCACTCCGGCTTCCGCTTCTCGTTGAACGCCGCCACGCCCTCGGCGCGGTCGCCCGAGAAGGCCACCGAGCGCCAGGCCGCGTCCTCGACCTCCAGACCGGCCCGCAGGTCCAGGCCCTGGCCCAGCCGCATCGCCTTCTTCGCGGCGCGCAGCCCGACCGGCGAGTTCGCAGCGATCCGCCCGGCCAGCTCCAGGGCGGCCGCGCGGGCGTCCTCCGCGACCACGTCCACCAGACCCAGCTCGCGCGCCTCGGCGGACTCCACCCGGCGCGCCGTGAAGACCAGCTCGGCGGCGCGCGCGGCGCCCACCCGACGCGGCAGCAGCTGCGTACCGCCGCCGCCGGGGATGACGCCGACGGAGACCTCGGGGAGGCCGACGACGGTGGTCGCGTCGGCGACGATCAGGTCGCAGGCGAGCGCCAGCTCGTAGCCGCCGCCGAGGGCGAAGCCGTGCACGGCCGCCACGGTCGGCATGGGCAGCTCCAGGACGCCGGTGTAGGCCGCGCGGGCGGTGGGCCGCTGGCGGACCAGCTCGGCGTCGGTGAAGGAGTTGCGCTCCTTGAGGTCGGCGCCGACGCAGAAGGCCCGGTCGTTCGAGGAGGTCAGGACGGTGACCCGGACCTCCGGGTCGGCGGCGAGCGCCGCGCAGGCGTCGCCGATGGAGCGGGCCATCGCGGAGGAGACCGCGTTCATCGCCTTGGGCCGGTCGAGGACGAACTCGGCGACGTGCCCCTCCTTGCGGACCAGCACGTACTCGCCAAAACGCTGCTCGGACATCTCCCGCACCCTCCCGGTTAACGACGGTTCACATGGTTCACCGGGAGGGATCTTAGGTCGGACGGCGGTTCAGGAGCCAGGGCTCCACGACGCCGAGGCCGCGGACCGACCGCTGCCACATCGGCTGGAGGGCGAAACGGTACGTCTCCGGGGCCCGGCCCTCCTTCTGGGCGCGGGCCGCCTCCTCCGCCGCCTCGGCCTCGGAGGCGGGCACCTCGCGGGTGCGGGTCAGCTCCTCGGCGAAGGCGCTGTCGACCAGCACGGCGTCCTTCGGCGCTATCGAGGTGAGCCGGCTGGCGAGGTTCACCGTGGTGCCGAAGACGTCGCCCATCCGGGTCGTCACGGTGCCGAAGGCGATGCCGACCCGCAGCGCCGGCATGGTCTCGTCCTGGCTGAGCGTCTCGATCAGCCGCAGCGCGATCTCGGCGGCGATGCCGGCGTCGTCCGCCGCGTACAGCACCTCGTCGCCGAGGGTCTTGATCAGCCGGCCGCCGTGCGCGGCGACCAGGTCGGCGCAGGTGGTCTCGAACGCCTCGACCAGCTCGCCGAGCTCCTCCTCCTCCAGGCGGCGGGTGAGGCGGGTGAAGCCGACGAGGTCGGCGAAGCCGACGGCGAGCCGGCGGTCGACCATCTCCTCGTCGTCGGCGGCCTGCGCGACGCGCCCGGTGGCGGCGGCGAGCTGGCGCCGCCACACGTAGATCAGGAACTCCTCCAGCTCCGGCAGGAGCAGCTCGACCAGCGGGTAGGTGACCTCCGCGCGGGTCATGCCGGGCTCGGGCGGCTCGGTGAGGCCCTCCAGGAAGGAATCGATCTGCCATTCCGCCAGTCGGGCGGTGGTCTGCCCGGTGGAGCGGGCCACCTGCACCGCCATCGGCTCGCTGAGCAGCCCCGCCTCGACGAGGCCGGCGAGCCGCCGCAGGGCGAGCACGTCGGCCTCGGTGAGGGCCTTGGCCTGCCCGATGTCGGCGAAGCCCATGGCGCGCCAGAAGCGGGAGGCCAGCTCCATGGAGACGCCCGCGGTGCGGGCGGCCTGGAAGGGGGTGTAGCGGCGGTCGGCGCCGAGGATGAGCTGTTCGAGGCGGATCGCCAGCGGGTCGTCGCTCGGCTCGGCCGTGTGGTCGACGGCATGGTGGGGGGTGGGGTACGCCGAGGTCTCGGCGGCTTCGGCCGTCCCGGACGGCTCGGGGCGGCCTTCGCCCTCGTTCGCGTCGTCGACGGTCACCGGCCGCCTCCTGCCCGTTCCCTGCCGCTGCCCACTGTCCTGCCGATCTGTTCGCCTGGATCGCGCTCCACGATACGACAGGTGTGGGCTGGCTCACGCCGGAACGGTACGGGGTGCTCAGCCGGTCGCGCGCAGGTGGACGACGTCGCCCGCGCCGACCGCCTCCGTGCCGCCGCCCTCGGTGGCCACGACCAGGCGTCCGTCGCCGTCCAGGGAGACCGCCTCGCCCTCCAGCATCCGCTCCCCCGGCAGGTCGGCGCGGACCCGGCGGCCGAGGGTGGCGCAGCCGGCCTCGTAGGCGGCCCGGACACCGGACGCCTCGGGGTCGCCGTCGGCCCGCACCCAGGCGCCGTACCAGTCGGCGAGGGAGCGCAGGACGGCCCGCAGCAGGGTGTCGCGGTCGGTGGAGACCGCGTCGGCCAGCAGGAGGGAGCCGGCCGTGGGGACGGGCAGCTCCTCGGCGCGCAGCGAGACGTTGACGCCGAGGCCGACGACGACGCCGTCCTCGCCGGCCCGCTCGGCGAGGATCCCGCCGGCCTTCCGCTCCTCGCCGTCCACGGTGACGAGGAGGTCGTTGGGCCACTTGAGGGAGATGTCGGTGCCGGCCGCCTTCACCAGGCCGGTGGCGGCGGCCACGCCGGTGAGCAGCGGCAGCCAGCCGAGCCGGTGCGCGGGCACGTCCGGCTTGAGCAGCACGGAGAGGAAGAGCCCGGAGCGCGCGGGGGCGCTCCAGGTGCGGTCGAGCCGGCCGCGCCCCGAGGTCTGCTCCTCGGCGACGAGCACGGCCCCTTCGGGCAGTTCCGCTGCCCGGGCGGCCAGGTCGGAGTTGGTCGACCCGGTGCTCGTCACCACGTCCAGGGAGCTCCACAGCCCGTCCGGGAGGAGGAGGGCCTGACGCAGCACACGGGCGTTGAGCGGGGGTCGTTCGAGGTCGGACCACGGTCCGCCGGAGGCGTTGGGGGACGTCATGCAAGCCAGAGTAGGTGTGGCAAAGACCGCAGTGCCGAACCGTATCGGCGTCGATACGCTACGGGTCAGTAGGCCAGCAGTAGCCCATTCGCAGTCAACGAACCCCCCGTGACCAGGCAGGGAGCCGCATCCCGATGTCCGAGCCGGCAGAGCAGTACGAGATCGACATTCACACGACCGCGGGCAAGATCGCGGACCTCAGGCGCCGTATCGACGAGGCCACGCACGCCGGCTCGGAGCGCGCGGTGGAGAAGCAGCACGCGAAGGGGAAGCTGACCGCGCGTGAGCGGATCGCCCTGCTGCTCGACGAGGGCTCCTTCGTGGAGCTGGACGAGCTTGCCCGGCACCGCTCGACCAACTTCGGCCTGGAGAAGAACCGGCCGTACGGCGACGGCGTCGTCACCGGCTACGGCACGGTGGACGGCCGTCCGGTGGCCGTGTTCTCGCAGGACTTCACGGTCTTCGGCGGGGCGCTGGGCGAGACGTACGGCCAGAAGATCATCAAGGTGATGGACTTCGCGCTGAAGACCGGCTGCCCGGTCGTCGGCATCAACGACTCCGGCGGCGCCCGCATCCAGGAGGGCGTGAGCGCGCTCGGGATGTACGGCGAGATCTTCCGCCGCAACACCCACGCGTCGGGCGTCATCCCGCAGATCTCGCTGGTCGTGGGCCCCTGCGCGGGCGGCGCGGTGTATTCCCCCGCGATCACCGACTTCACCGTGATGGTGGACCAGACCTCGCACATGTTCATCACGGGTCCGGACGTCATCAAGACGGTGACCGGCGAGGACGTGGGCTTCGAGGAGCTGGGCGGCGCCCGGACGCACAACGCGACCTCGGGCGTGGCGCACCACATGGCGGGTGACGAGAAGGACGCCATCGAGTACGTGAAGCAGCTGCTCTCGTACCTGCCGTCGAACAACCTCTCGGAGGCCCCGGCCTTCCCGGAGACGGCGGAGACCGAGGTGTCGGGCGAGGACCTGGAGCTCGACGCGCTGATCCCGGACTCGGCGAACCAGCCGTACGACATGCACAAGGTGATCGAACACGTCGTGGACGACGGCGAGTTCCTGGAGACCCAGGCGCTCTTCGCGCCGAACATCCTGACCGGCTTCGGCCGGGTGGAGGGCTTCCCGGTCGGCATCGTGGCCAACCAGCCGATGCAGTTCGCCGGCTGTCTGGACATCAACGCCTCCGAGAAGGCCGCGCGGTTCGTGCGCACCTGCGACGCCTTCAACGTCCCGGTGCTGACCTTCGTGGACGTGCCGGGCTTCCTGCCGGGCGTGGACCAGGAGTACGGCGGCATCATCCGGCGCGGCGCGAAGCTGATCTACGCGTACGCCGAGGCGACCGTCCCGCTGATCACGGTCATCACCCGCAAGGCGTTCGGCGGCGCGTACGACGTCATGGGCTCCAAGCACCTGGGCGCCGACCTGAACCTGGCGTGGCCGACGGCGCAGATCGCGGTCATGGGCGCGCAGGGCGCGGTGAACATCCTGCACCGCCGGACGATCGCCGAGGCGGAGGCGGCCGGCGAGGACGTCGAGGCGGTGCGGGCGCGGCTGATCCAGGAGTACGAGGACACCCTGCTCAACCCGTACATCGCGGCCGAGCGCGGGTACGTCGACGGGGTGATCCTGCCGTCGGAGACCCGGGCGCAGGTCGTGAAGGGTCTGCGTCAGCTGCGCACGAAGCGGGAATCCCTGCCTCCGAAGAAGCACGGCAACATCCCGCTCTAGCCCTCGGGAGGGACAGCACGATGATCAAGGTCGTACGAGGCAACCCGACGCCCGAGGAGCTGGCCGCCGCACTGGCGGTGGTCCAGGCCCGGGCCGCGGCCACGGCCATGGCGGCCGGCCAGGGCGGCGGCCCGGCGGTACCGGAGGGCTGGTCGGATCCGTCGCGGATCGCGCGTTCGGTGCGTCCGCGGCCGGGCCCGCGGGCCTGGGCGCGGTCCTACTGGCCGGTCTGACCGGTGTGACACGAGAGAAGGCCGGACCCCGTGTGCGGGGGGTCCGGCCTTCGTCGTGCGCACTCAGCGCCGCCGCAGCAGGAGCGCCGAGGCGAGGGCGGCGGCCAGGACGAGGGCGGCGTTGACGGCGACGGCGCGGGCGATGCCGCCCGGGAGCGTGGCGGCGGTGACCACGACGGCGCTCATCACCGGGGTGCCGAGGGTGATGCCGACCTGCTGGGTCATGGTGGCGATGCCGGTGGCCATGCCCTGCTCGCTGTCGGGCAGACCGGAGGTGGCGGTGACCATGAAGCCGACGATGGCGAGCATGTTGCCGACGCCGCCGGCGAAGGTGGCGGCGAGCAGCAGGCCGTAGGTGCCCCGCTCGTCGCCGATGCCCAGGAGGGCGAGGGTGGCGACGGCCTGGAGGGCCCCGCCGGCGACCAGCGCGGCCCGGGGCGAGAAGCGGCCGAGGAAGCGCGGGGCGAGCAGGCCGCCGAGGACGGTGCCGGCGCCGAGGACGCCGAAGGAGAGGCCGGCGGCGAGCGGGGAGAAGCCGAGGACGTCCTGGAGGTGCAGGGTCATCAGGAAGACCAGAGAGGTCTCGGTGGCGAAGGCGACGAGTCCGGCGAGGTTGCCCCAGACGACGGTGCGGCGCCGCAGGACCCGGAGCGGGACGAGGGGCGCGGCGGAGCGCCGCTCGACGAGGGGGAAGGCGGTCAGCAGGGCGGCGGCCGCGGCGAGCGGCAGCAGGGTGCCGGGGGCGGTCCAGCCGTGCTCGCCGGCGGCGGTGAGGCCGAGGACGAGGGCGAGCAGGCCGCCGGTGACGGTGACGGCGCCGGGCACGTCGAGGCGGGGCCGCTCGGTGGGGCGGCTCTCCTTCAGGACGGCGGGGGCGACGAGGAGGACGGCGAGCGCGACCGGCACGTTGACGAAGAAGGCCCACCGCCAGGAGAGCAGGTCGGTGAGGACGCCGCCGAGGACGGCGCCGGTGGTGAAGCCGGCGGACATCAGGGCGCCGTTGAGGCCGAGGGCCTTGTCGCGGAGCGGCCCCTCGGGGAAGGCGGAGGTGAGCAGGGAGAGCCCCGCGGGGGTGACGGCGGCGGTGGCGAGGCCCTGGGCGACGCGGGCGGCCATCAGGAGCTCGGGGGTGGTGGCGAGGCCGCCCGCGAGGGAGGCGGCGCCGAGGACGGCCATGCCGACGAGGAAGACGCGGCGGCGGCCGAGGAGGTCGGCGAGGCGGCCGAAGAGGAGGGTGAAGCCGGCGGCGGAGAGGGCGAAGGCGGTGGCGATCCACTGGAGGCCGCCGAGGGAGAAGCCGAGTCCTTCGCCGATGACGGGGAGGGCGACGTTCAGGATGGAGAAGTCGACGGCCAGCATGAACTGGGCGACGAGGAGGACGACGAGGACGAGCTTCATCCGTCCGTCCATGCGGACGCCCCCGGCCGGGGCGGGGCGTGTTTCGAGCGCGACCATGACGGGACCCCTTAATGGGAGACTGGTTCCGTTAAGATGAGCGAGACGCTAGCAGACCGCACCGCCTTAACGGAACAGGAGACCCATTTGAACGAGAGCAGCGGGACGCCGGACCCCTCGGCCGCGCCCGGCAGCCGACGCCCCGGAGGCCGCACCGCCAAAGTGCGCCGGGCGGTCCTCGACGCCACCCAGGAGGCCCTCGCCACCGGCGGCTTCCCCACCCTGAACATGGACCAGATCGCGGCCGCCGCCGGCGTCGGCAAGACCACCGTCTACCGCCGCTGGGGCTCCCCCGTCGGCCTGGTCACGGACCTCCTGCACGACATGGCCGAGCAGTCCCGGCCCGCCGCCGACACCGGCAGCCTCGCCGGCGACCTGCGGGCCAACGCCGTCCTCGTGCGGGAGACCCTCACCGACCCGCGGATGGGCGCCGTCTTCCGGGCCGTCATCGCCGCCGCCGCCTGCGACGAGGAGTGCGCCCGGGCGCTGAGCGGCTTCTACCGCACCCGGCTCACCGAATGGGCCCCGGTCGCGGAACGGGCGCTGGCCCGCGGCGAACTGCCCGCCGGCACCGACCCAGTGGAGCTGCTGCGGGCCGTCTCCGCGCCGCTCTACTACCGCTTCTCCGTCACGCACGAGGAGCTGGGCGCCGCCGACGCCGAGCGGGCCGTCACGGCCGCCCTGGCCGCCGCCGCGGCGGGCGCGTACACCGCCTGAGGGGGTTTCCGGGAGCGCTTGAGTATCCGTACTCAGGCGCCCCGGCCGCTCCACCCCGCACCATCGGGAACATGCTGTGGTCCGACCCCGAGAACAAGCCTCCGAAGTTCCTGCGCGAGGCCCAGGAGATGCTGCGCCGGTCGGGCGTGATCCTGGCGCTGGCCATGGTCGTCCTGATGCTCGTGACGGGCTCGCGCTGAGTACGCTGCCCCCATGACTGCTGATCGCCCGGGCGGCACGCCCCGCCGCCTCGTCCTCGCCTCCGCCTCCCCCGCCCGGCTCGGTCTGCTCCGCCAGGCCGGCCTCGCGCCCGAGGTGATCGTCAGCGGGGTCGACGAGGACAAGGTCCACGCCCCGACCCCGGCCGAGCTGGCCCTGTCGCTGGCGGAGGCCAAGGCGGCGCACGTGGCGGCCCGCCCGGAGGCGAGCGGCGCGCTGGTGATCGGCTGCGACTCGGTCCTGGAACTGGACGGCCGGGCGCTCGGCAAGCCCGCCGACGCCGCCGAGGCCACCGCCCGCTGGCAGCAGATGCGGGGCCGCGTCGGCATCCTCCAGACCGGCCACTGCGTCTACGACACGGCGGCCAAGCGCTACGAGTCGGCGACCGCCTCGACGGTGGTGCGCTTCGGCGAGCCGACGGACGCGGAGATCGCGGCGTACGTGGCGAGCGGCGAACCGCTGCACGTGGCGGGCGCCTTCACCCTGGACGGCCGCTCGGCCCCGTTCATCGAGGGCATCGACGGCGACCCGGGCAACGTGATCGGCCTGTCGCTGCCGCTGCTGCGCCGGCTCCTCGCGAAGCTGGACGTGGGGATCACCGAGCTCTGGACCGCCTGAGCCCGCGTCACGCCTCGGCGGGCTCCGGGGCCTTGACGGGCGCCGGGGCCCCGGGCTCCTTGTCGTACATCACCAGGGTGAGCACGACGAGGGCGACGACGGCCATCAGGACGGCGAAGGCGGTCCAGCCGACCAGCGCGGCGGCGACCGCGCCGAGCAGCCCGTGGACGACCGCGCAGCCGATCAGCAGGCCCCGCCCGAGGCGGCCGGGCCGGCGGTCGCGGATCCCCGTGACGAGCGCGGCGAGGGCGCAGAACAGCAGGGCGACGCCGGACCCGATGCCGAGCGCCCAGGTGCCGGTGACCATGTGGTCGGGGTCGAGTCCGTCGAGCGACATCGACTGGACCTCGACGAACTTGGCCATGACCGCGTTGAGCCCGACGATGGCGGGCGCCTCCACGAGGAGCACGGCGGCCGTGACGAAGGCGATCGGTCTGCGGGCCACCTCGGCCACCCCCTGAATGCGGCTGTTACCGACAGTACGGTCGACAGCGCGAAGGCTACTGGCCGGTAAACGTCCGGACAAGGGTTCGTGCGCCATGGCCGAAGGGCGACGTTCCGGCAAAGAATCACTGCGCCATTCGTAGGGACTCCACAAAGAAACCCGAACGGCGACTGGCTCCACGAACAGAGACCTGCGCCACACCTCGGAGCTACTGTGCCGTAAAGGAACCCTGCGTACCGTGGTGCGACAAGGGATTTCACGACCCGAGCGAGCCTCGATCGACACTCCGTGTGGGCAAGCTCACTATTGGGGACGGGGCGAGGGGCCGTGTCGGCAGTCCCTAAACTCAGCTTGATCTCAAGGAGGGAGCCATCGTGCGCAAGGTGCTCATCGCCAACCGTGGCGAAATCGCAGTTCGTGTCGCCCGTGCGTGCCGGGATGCCGGGATCGCCAGCGTAGCCGTCTACGCGGACCCGGACCGGGACGCTCTGCACGTCCGCGCGGCCGACGAGGCGTTCGCCCTGGGCGGTGACACCCCGGCCACCAGCTACCTGGACATGGCCAAGGTGCTCCAGGCCGCGAAGGACGCCGACGCGGACGCGATCCACCCCGGCTACGGCTTCCTCTCCGAGAACGCGGAGTTCGCCCAGGCCGTGATCGACGCCGGTCTCACCTGGATCGGCCCGCCGCCGCAGGCGATCCGCGACCTCGGCGACAAGGTGGCCGCCCGCCACATCGCCCAGCGCGCCGGCGCCCCGCTCGTCGCGGGCACCCCGGACCCGGTCTCGGGCGCGGACGAGGTCGTCGCCTTCGCCGAGGAGCACGGCCTGCCGATCGCCATCAAGGCGGCCTTCGGCGGCGGCGGCCGCGGCCTCAAGGTCGCCCGCACCCTCGAAGAGGTGCCGGAGCTCTACGACTCCGCCGTCCGCGAGGCCGTCGCCGCCTTCGGCCGCGGCGAGTGCTTCGTCGAGCGCTACCTGGACAAGCCGCGCCACGTCGAGACCCAGTGCCTCGCCGACCAGCACGGCAACGTGGTCGTGGTCTCCACCCGCGACTGCTCGCTCCAGCGCCGCCACCAAAAGCTCGTCGAGGAGGCGCCCGCGCCGTTCCTGACGGACGAGCAGAACGCGCAGCTGTACGCGGCGTCGAAGGCGATCCTGAAGGAGGCCGGCTACGTCGGCGCCGGCACGGTCGAGTTCCTCGTCGGCATGGACGGCACGATCTCCTTCCTGGAGGTCAACACCCGTCTGCAGGTGGAGCACCCGGTCACCGAGGAGGTCACCGGCATCGACCTGGTCCGCGAGATGTTCCGGATCGCCGACGGCGAGGAGCTCGGTTACGGCGACCCGGCCATGCGCGGTCACTCCTTCGAGTTCCGCATCAACGGCGAGGACCCGGGGCGCAACTTCCTGCCGGCCCCCGGCACGGTCACCCTCTTCCAGCCGCCGACCGGCCCGGGCGTCCGCCTGGACGCGGGCGTCGAGTCCGGCTCGGTCATCGGCCCGGCCTGGGACTCGCTGCTCGCGAAGCTGATCGTCACCGGCGCCACCCGTGAGCAGGCGCTCCAGCGCGCCGCCCGCGCGCTCGCCGAGTTCAAGGTAGAGGGCATGGCCACGGCCATCCCGTTCCACCAGGCCGTCGTGGTCGACCCGGCGTTCACCGCCGACCCGTTCCGCGTCCACACCCGGTGGATCGAGACGGAGTTCGTCAACGAGATCAAGCCGTTCGCCCCGGCCGGTGCCGACGCGGAGGACGACGAGGCCGGCCGCGAGACCATCGTGGTCGAGGTCGGCGGCAAGCGCCTGGAGGTCTCCCTCCCGTCGAGCCTGGGCATGACCCTGGCCCGCACGGGTCTGGCCGCCGGCGCCAAGCCGAAGCGCCGCGCCGCGAAGAAGTCCGGCCCGACCGCCTCGGGCGACACCCTCGCCTCGCCCATGCAGGGCACGATCGTGAAGGTCGCGGTCGAGGAGGGCCAGGAGGTCAAGGAGGGCGATCTGATCGTCGTCCTGGAGGCCATGAAGATGGAGCAGCCGCTCAACGCGCACAAGTCCGGCACCGTCACGGGCCTGAGCGCCGAGGTCGGCGCGTCGGTGACGTCCGGCGCCGGCATCTGCGAGATCAAGGCCTGACGGCCCGTCCGATCGCACCGAAGGGCCCGCAGGCAGCCGCCTGGGGGCCCTTCGCCGTATCCGGCGGAAGGGGCGGCGGCTCACTGCGTCGGGGTCGTACGGATGGTGCGGGTCGCGCGGGTGCTGCGGAGGGTGCGGGTCCTGCCG
Source organism: Streptomyces hydrogenans (assembly GCF_014656075.1). Lineage (GTDB taxonomy): Bacteria > Actinomycetota > Actinomycetes > Streptomycetales > Streptomycetaceae > Streptomyces > Streptomyces hydrogenans. Next base: position 8,147 of record NZ_BNBS01000082.1, on the reverse strand, counting down.
GTCGTACGGGCCCCGGGGCGTGTCGGCCGGAGCGGGGTCGTACGGGGCGGGGCGGGGGGGGTCAGCGGCGGCGGAGGTCCGCCACGCGGGCCGTGCGCTCCAGGGGTTCCGCGCCGAGGCCACCGGGGCCGGGGCCGCGGAACTGTCCGCCGGGCATCCTGCCGCCGCGCTGCACGGGCAGCGGCACGTCCCGGCGGCCCCGGACGCCCGGGGGCAGCTGCTCGGCGGCGGGGACGCCGCCCTGCCCGGTGCCGGCCACCGCGATCTGCACGCCCTGGTCGGCCAGGGCCTGGAGCTCGGTGGCGGCCCGCTCGTCGTGCGGCGGGGGCTCGTCGGTGACCAGGCGGGTGATCACGTCCGTCGGCACCGTCTGGAACATGGTGTCGGTGCCGAGCTTGGTGTGGTCGGCGAGGACCACGACCTCGGCCGCCGCCTGCACCAGCGCCCGGTCCACGCTCGCGGAGAGCATGTTGGACGTGGAGAGGCCGCGCTCGGCGGTGAGCCCGCTGCCGGAGAGGAAGGCGCGGGAGACGCGCAGCCCCTGGAGCGACTGCTCGGCCCCGCTGCCCACCAGGGCGTAGTTGGAGCCGCGCAGGGTGCCGCCGGTCATGACGACCTCCACCCGGTTGGCGTGCGCCAGGGCCTGGGCGACGAGCAGCGAGTTGGTGACCACGGTGAGGCCGGGCACCCGGGCGAGCCGGCGGGCCAGCTCCTGGGTGGTGGTCCCGGCGCCGACGACGATGGCCTCGCCCTCTTCGACGAGGCTCGCGGCGACGTCGGCGATGGCCGTCTTCTCGGCGGTCGCGAGATGGGATTTCTGCGGGAAGCCGGATTCTCGCGTGAATCCGCCCGGCAACACCGCACCGCCGTGCCGGCGGTCGAGGAGTCCTTCTGCCTCCAGGGCCCGTACGTCGCGGCGCACGGTCACTTCGGAGGTCTGGACGACGCGGGCGAGCTCGCGGAGCGACACGGCCCCATTGGCTCGCACCATTTCGAGGATCAACTGGCGACGTTCTGCAGCGAACACGAAACTGACAGTAACGTGCGGCGCGGATGCTTTTCAGCACTATGGGCCGGATTGCGGAAGATACACACAGGCGGGGCTCCCAAGTGGTATGGGGAGCCCCGCCATTGATCCGTTTTGTGCCTGGACTATGCCCCGTCTTGCCGGGGGTTGTCCGAGTCGGCGAACCGTTCCCGCAGGCGGGGGCGGTGATCGCCGCCCCCGGCGCCGGAAGGTCAGCCCTCGCCCGAGGTCTTTCGGGTGTGCAACTGCCGTGCCACTTCCGCGATCGAGCCCGACAGGGAGGGGTACACGGTGAAAGCATTTGCGATCTGTTCGACCGTCAGATTGTTGTCGACCGCGATCGAGATCGGGTGGATCAGCTCGCTCGCCCGGGGGGCGACGACACAGCCGCCGACCACGATGCCGGTGCCGGGACGGCAGAAGATCTTGACGAAGCCGTCCCGGATGCCCTGCATCTTCGCGCGGGGGTTGCGCAGCAGCGGCAGCTTGACGACCCGGGCGTCGATCTTGCCCGCGTCCACGTCCGCCTGGGTGTAGCCGACGGTGGCGATCTCGGGGTCGGTGAAGACGTTCGACGAGACCGTCTTCAGGTTGAGCGGGGCCACCGCGTCGCCGAGGAAGTGGTACATCGCGATCCGGCCCTGCATGGCGGCGACCGAGGCGAGCGCGAAGACGCCGGTGACGTCGCCGGCCGCGTAGACGCCGGGGGCGGAGGTGCGGGAGACCTTGTCGGTCCAGATGTGGCCGGAGTCCTTGAGCCGGACGCCGGCCTCCTCCAGGCCCATCCCGGCGCTGTTCGGGATCGCGCCGACGGCCATCAGGCAGTGGGTGCCGGAGATGACCCGGCCGTCCGAGAGGGTGACCTCGACCCGGTCGCCGACCCGCTTGGCGGACTCGGCGCGGGAGCGGGCCATGACGTTCATGCCGCGGCGCCGGAAGACGTCCTCCAGGACGGCGGCGGCGTCCGGGTCCTCGCCCGGCAGCACGCGGTCGCGGCTGGACACCAGGGTGACGCGGGACCCGAGGGCCTGGTAGGCGCCGGCGAACTCGGCGCCGGTCACACCGGAACCGACGACGATGAGCTCCTCCGGGAGCTCCTTCAGGTCGTAGACCTGCGTCCAGTTCAGGATCCGCTCGCCGTCCGGCTGGGCGTCGGCCAGCTCGCGCGGGTGGCCTCCGGTCGCGATCAGCACGGCGTCGGCGGTCAGCGTCTCCTCGGTGCCGTCGGCCGCCGTCACGATCACCTGACGGGAGCCGTCGACGGCCTGCCGGCCGGAGAGCCGGCCGCGGCCGCGCAGCACCCGGGCGCCCGCGCGGGTGACGGAGGCGGTGATGTCGTGCGACTGGGCGAGCGCGAGCCGCTTCACCCGTCGGTTGACCTTGCCGAGGTCCACGCCGACCACGCGGGCGGACTGCTCGATGTGCGGGGTGTCGTCGGCGACGATGATGCCCAGCTCCTCGTAGGAGGAGTCGAAGGTGGTCATCACCTCCGCGGTGGCGATCAGGGTCTTGGAGGGAACGCAGTCGGTCAGGACGGACGCGCCGCCGAGGCCGTCGCAGTCGACGACGGTCACCTCCGCGCCGAGTTGGGCGCCCACCAGGGCCGCCTCGTATCCGCCGGGTCCGCCGCCGATGATCACGATCCGGGTCACTGGGATCTACGCCTCGCGCTCTCGTTCTGCCGGGGGTGTGCGGCCCCCGCTGGGCTGCAGTGCGTACGCCATTGTCCCGCACGCTTCAAGTGCGTACCCCATTGTCCCGTACGGGACGGACTCCCTCGCGCCGGGGCCGGAAAATCCCCGCCCGGCCGCGGCGGAAGCCTCCGTACGGCCCCCACCTCGGGGTTCGCCGGACACCCCCGTCCCTCCCGTACCCTCGGACCCATGTCGCTCTACGCCGCGTACGCCGGCAACCTCGACCCGCGGCTCATGACCCGCCGCGCCCCGCACTCCCCGCTGCGCGGCACCGGCTGGCTCAACGGCTGGCGGCTCACCTTCGGCGGGGAGCAGATGGGCTGGGAGGGGGCGCTCGCCACGCTGGTGGAGGCGCCGCGCCAGCAGGTCTTCGTGGCGCTGTACGACATCGCCCCCATGGACGAGGACTCCATGGACCGCTGGGAGGGCGTCGGGCTCGACATCTACCGGCGGATGCGGGTGCGGGTGCACACCCTCGACGGCGAGGAGCCGGCCTGGGTCTACGTGCTCAACGCGTACGAGGGCGGCCTGCCGTCCGCGCGCTATCTCGGCGAGGTCGCCGACGCGGCGGAGTCGGCGGGGGCGCCGCACGACTACGTGATGGAGATCCGCAAGCGGCCCTGCTGAGGCCATGCCCCGATCCGCGCCGCGGGTGCTTTCGTGGGAAACGACAAGACAACGATCGCATGTCCGTCCGCGCCGTCATCTACGCGCGTAGGAATTATCCGGCTAGGCTTCTTCGCGAATGAATTCCGTCCGGGGCCACCTCCCTCGGACCCCCTCCCCGAGGCGAGAGAGCCAGTGAACGCTACTGCCACCCCGTACGAGGCCGCCGAGGCCGCAGCCGCGCGACTGCGCGAGCTGACCGGAGTCGAGAACCACGACGTCGCCCTGGTCATGGGCTCGGGCTGGGCCCCGGCCGTGGACGCCCTGGGCGCCCCCGAGGCCGAGTTCCCCGTCACCGAGCTCCCGGGCTTCCCGCCGCCGGCCGTCGAGGGCCACGGCGGCAAGATCCGCTCGTACAAGATCGGCGAGAAGCACGTCCTGGTCTTCCTCGGCCGCACCCACTTCTACGAGGGCCGCGGAGTCGCCTCCGTCGCGCACGGCGTCCGCACGGCCGTCGCCGCCGGCGTGAAGACCGTCGTCCTCACCAACGGCTGCGGCGGCCTGCGCGAGGGCATGCGCCCCGGCCAGCCGGTCCTCATCAGCGACCACATCAACCTGACGGCCGCCTCGCCGATCGTCGGCGCGAACTTCGTCGACCTCACCGACCTGTACTCGCCGCGGCTGCGCGCGCTGTGCAAGGAGGTCGACGAGACGCTGGAGGAGGGCGTGTACGTCCAGTTCCCCGGCCCGCACTACGAGACCCCCGCCGAGATCAACATGGTCCGCGTCATGGGCGGCGACCTCGTCGGCATGTCCACCGTCCTGGAGGCCATCGCCGCGCGCGAGGCCGGCGCGGAGGTCCTCGGCATCTCCCTCGTCACCAACCTCGCCGCGGGGCTCTCGGGCGAGCCGCTGAACCACGAGGAGGTGCTCCAGGCGGGGCGCGACTCGGCGGCGCGGATGGGTGAACTGCTGACTCGGGTGCTGGACCGGATCTGACGTTCCGCACCGCTCGGCCCCAGGGGGCCGCCGGGCCTCGGGCCGCTGCGCGGGGCTCCTCCCCCACCCCGCCCCTTCCCGAGACCGGGCTCCGCCCCGGACCCCGGTCCTCAGACGCCGGACGGGCTGGAGTCAGCCCGTCCGGCGTTCCAGGACGCGGCCGAAGGCCGTACGGGGGCCGGGGGCCCGCCCCCGGTTTCGGGAAGGGGCGGGGCGGGGGAAGGCTCCGCGCAGCGGACCCCCGCGCCCCGCCCACCCGCACCTTCGCCCCCACCACCCCCTCCTCCCCCGCCCGCACACGAAAGGCGCACCACCGTGACGCAGGACGAACTCCTCGCCCGGGCCCAGGCCTGGCTCGCCGAGGACCCCGACAGCGAGACGCGCGACGAACTCGCAGCGCTGATCGAGAACGGCGACGCCGACGAGCTGACCGTCCGCTTCGCCGGGACGCTGCAGTTCGGCACCGCCGGACTCCGGGGGGAGCTGGGCGCCGGACCCATGCGGATGAACCGGGCCGTGGTGATCCGGGCCGCCGCCGGCCTCGCCGCGTACCTCAAGGCGCAGGGGCAGGCCGGCGGGCTGGTCGTCATCGGCTACGACGCCCGCTACAAGTCCGAGGACTTCGCCCGGGACACCGCCGCCGTGATGACGGGCGCCGGGCTGCGCGCCGCGCTGCTGCCGCGCCCGCTGCCGACGCCGGTCCTCGCGTACGCCATAAGGCACCTGGGCGCGGTCGCCGGCGTCGAGGTGACGGCGAGCCACAACCCGCCGCGCGACAACGGCTACAAGGTGTACCTGGGCGACGGCTCGCAGATCGTGCCCCCGGCGGACGCCGGGATCGCGGCCGAGATCGACGCCGTGCGGGCGCTGGCGGACGTGCCGCGCCCGGACGGCGGCTGGGAGGTGCTCGGCGAGGAGGTCCTGGAGGCGTACCTGGCCCGGACCGACGCCGTCCTGGCCCCCGGTTCGCCCCGGGGCGCGCGGACCGTCTACACCGCGATGCACGGCGTCGGGAAGGACGTCCTGACGGCGGCCTTCGCCCGGCACGGCTTCCCGCCGCCGGCGCTCGTCGCCGCCCAGGCCGAGCCGGACCCGGCGTTCCCGACCGTCGCCTTCCCGAACCCCGAGGAGCCGGGGGCGATGGACCTCGCCTTCGAGGCGGCCCGGGCCGTGGACCCCGACCTGGTCATCGCCAACGACCCGGACGCCGACCGCTGCGCCGTGGCCGTGCCGGACGCGTCCGTCGAGGGCGGCTGGCGGATGCTCCGCGGCGACGAGGTCGGCGCGCTGCTCGCCGCCCACCTGGTGCACAAGGGGGCGCGGGGCGTCTTCGCCGAGTCGATCGTGTCGTCCTCGCTGCTCGGCCGGATCGCGGAGGCCGCCGGGGTCGGGTACGAGGAGACGCTGACCGGCTTCAAGTGGATCGCGCGCGTCGAGGGGCTGCGGTACGGCTACGAGGAGGCGCTCGGCTACTGCGTGGACCCGGAGGGCGTCCGCGACAAGGACGGCATCACGGCGGCGCTGCTCGTCGCCGAGCTGGCCTCGGAGCTGAAGGAGCGGGACCGGACGCTGACGGACCTGCTCGACGACCTGGCGGTCGCGCACGGGCTGCACGCCACCGACCAGCTGTCGGTGCGGGTGGAGGACCTGGGCGTCATCGCGAACGCGATGGCCGCCCTGCGCGAGACCCCGCCGGTGCGGCTCGCGGGCCTGACCGTGGTGTCGGCGGAGGACCTGACCAGGGGCACGGAGTCGCTGCCGCCGACGGACGGCCTGCGCTACCACCTGGACGGCGACTTCAAGGCGCGGGTGATCGTCCGCCCGTCGGGCACGGAGCCCAAGCTGAAGTGCTACCTGGAGGTCGTGGTTCCGGTCGCCGACGCGAGCGGCCTGGCTGCGGCGCGGGCCACCGGCGCCGAGGTGCTCGGCGCGCTGAAGAAGGACCTGGCGGCGGCCGCGGGGCTGTGACCGGGACGTGAGGGGGAAGGGCCGGTACGGGTGTTCCGTACCGGCCCTTCCGCGTGCCGCCGCCGGGCTCTCACCCGAAGCGGCCGCTGACGTAGTCCTCGGTGCGGGGGTCGGCCGGGGAGCCGAACATCGTCTCCGTGGGGCCGTGCTCGACGATGACGCCGGGGGTGCCCTGCTCGGCGAGGAAGAAGGCGCAGGAGTCGGAGACCCGGGCGGCCTGCTGCATGTTGTGGGTGACGATGACGATCGTCACCTCGGACTTGAGGTCGGCGATGGTCTCCTCGACCCGGCGGGTGGAGGTCGGATCGAGGGCCGAGCAGGGCTCGTCCATGAGGAGCACGCGGGGGCGGACGGCGAGCGCGCGGGCGATGCAGAGGCGCTGCTGCTGGCCGCCGGAGAGGGCGCCGCCGGGCTGTCGGAGCCGGTCCCTGACCTCGTTCCAGAGGCCGGCGCGGGTCAGGCACTCCTCGACGAGGGCGTCCTTCTCGTCCCGGCCGGCGCGGACGCCGCCGAGCTTGAGGCCGGCGAGCACGTTCTCGTACAGGGACATCGCGGGGAAGGGGTTGGGCTTCTGGAAGACCATGCCGATCTCGCGGCGGGCGTGGGTGATGCGGCGGCCGCGGTCGTAGATGTCGGCGCCGTCGAGGAGGACGCGGCCCGACAGGGCGGCGGAGCCGATGAGTTCGTGCATCCGGTTGAGGATGCGCAGGAAGGTGGACTTGCCGCAGCCGGAGGGGCCGATGAGGGCGGTCACCTCGTGGGCGGGCATGGCGAGCGAGACCCGGTCGAGGACCTTGCGGTCGCCGAACCAGGCGGAGACGGCCTCGGCTTCGAGCGCGCCGGCGCGACCCGCCGGGGGCTTCGCGGCGGGGACGGGCGGCAGGACGGCGGTGTCGGCGAGATCGGTCATGCGGTCATCAGCTCCACGGCTTTCAGAGGAGGTTGGGGAGGAGTCGGGTCAGTTCGCCGGAGACGAGGACGCCGAGTGCGACCAGCACCGGGGTGGCGGCGATCCAGGTCTGGCGGGGGCCCCAGCGGCGGCGGGCGGCGACGGTGAGGACGGCCGCCACGAGGAGGGCCTGGGCGCCGAGGAAGATCTTCGGCCAGGCCGCCGGGTCGCCCGCGAGCGGCTTCTCGGCGTCGGTGATCCAGCCGGGCCGCAGCGGCCGGGCGGGGCTGGGCCGGACGTCGGAGAGCAGTTTCGCGTCGACGAAGAGGAAGTCCTCCGGGGTGTACGCGCCGCCGTCGGCCGTGACCAGGGTCAGCCGGCCCTCGCCCTCGCGGGCGGCGGCGGGCTTCGGATCGCCGGGCCGGCGGACGCCCGTCACCTCGTAGACGGCCTCGCCCTGGCCGGTCGTCACCTCGACGCGGGCGCCGGGCGGCAGCCGGTGCAGGTCGTTGAAGGGACTGCCGTAGCCCCACTGGCGGCCCATGACGACGGCCGTGCCGGCCTGGCCGGGCAGGGGGGTGTCCCGGCGGTGCCCGGGGCCCGACATGAGCACCTGCGAGGTGGTGCCCTCGGCGACGACCTCGCGCAGCCCGAGGACCGGGACGCGGAGCAGGGCGACGGGGGCGCCGGGCGCGACCGCCCTGCCGTCGTAGGTCGTCTGCCCCACCGGTGCGGTGCCGAGGGCGAGTTGCTCGCGCAGCTCGTCGTAGGCGGTGGACTGGTCGCGGGCGTGCTGGAGGTGTCCGAGGACGGTGAGGTTGGCGGCGAAGCCGATGAGGAGCGCGGCGAGCACGCACAGCGCCGCCCCGGCCGGGCCGAGCCCGGCGCGGGGGGCGGCGGGAGCCGGTGCGGTGGTCACGGCCGGGCGCCCGCCTCGCGCCGGCGGACCTGGATGACGGCCGCG
>NZ_BNBS01000081.1 GCF_014656075.1 Streptomyces hydrogenans | reverse complement strand
GCCAGCGCTCCAGAGTAGTCTGCGCGCGGGGTCCGTCGTAGATGGGCGCGTCTAGCTCGGCGGCCCAGCAGGTGCTGTGTGCCTTCACCTCGCTCAGGGCGGCTTCGCACAGGTTGTGCCACAGGTGCCACCGGTCGGCGACCTGGACTGCGTCGGGCAGGGCGCGGCGGATGGCCTCGGCGTAGGTCGTGGAGCCGTCTCGGCACACGACCTCGACGCACGGATGCTTGCGCAGCCACGCTTCCAGCGTGTCGGCGGTGCGGTCGGGCAGTACGTCGATCCGTTCATGGGTCTCGGCGTCGATCACCACGGTGGCATAGCGATGCCGCCGACGCCCCGCACCCCGGACAGATCGCGGCCTCCTGCGGAGTCCAGGCCCGCACCACGATCCGTTCACCCTCGTCGGTCACATCCACGATGACCAGCGGGAAGAGACCCGAAAACACCATCTGCACAAGCTCGTTGACATTCTTCATATGATGGCCAACGACGCTCCGTCACCACCGAATATGAGACAGAGCTGAACGATTTACAGTCCCCAGGTGCTCGGCCCCGCCGCGGCGGGTCTGCTGATCGGTCTGTCGGGGGCCGGCGTACTTGGCGTGGTGGCCGGTGTTTTCACCGTCGGGGCGCTGCTCAGCCTACGAGCCCGGCTGCACACCGAACTCCGGCCGACGACCGACGCGCCATGGCGGACCCGGTTCACCCGGGGCGCACGTGGTGCGCCGCAGTCCGCTGCTGCGGGCGCTGCTCGTGCAGGGGGCCCTGTTCAACTTCTTCGAGCAGGCGCTGATCACGCTGTACCTGGTGGTCGCCCTGCGGACCCTGGGTATGTCCACGTCGGCGGTCGGGATCCTCCTTGGCGTCGGCGCTGCCCTGGCCGCACGTCTCTCGGCCTGTGTGCGGCGCACCCGTCTGGTGGCCCTCGTCATGGGGTTCGCCTTGATCGCGCCGTGCGTACTGCCGCTCTCCCCGCACGATTCGCCGTACCTGGCCGGCGTGATGGCCGCCCTCGCGTTCCTCGCCTACGGCGTGGGCCTCACCGTCTACAACGTGCACTCGATCGCGATACGGCACGAGAGCGTCGAGGCCGAGTACCAGGGGCGGGTGGGCGCCGTGTACAGCTTCTTCGCCTTCGGGGGCACCGCCCTGGGAGCCGCCTTCGCCGGCTGGCTCACCATCTGGTGGGACCCGCAGTCCGCCATGTGGATCCCGTGTGCCGGTCTGCTGGCGGTCCTGCTGCTGTTCGTCGGCTTCCTTCGCCGGATCGAAGCGGCGGGCCCGGCCGAGCACCAGACCTCGGAGGGCGCCTGGACTCCGGCCTGACCGAAGGCGCCGCGCCCGGGTCGTCCCTCTCGCGCAGAGGGACGACCCGGGCGCTCCGGTGTTTCGGGGACCGTCCCTCCGGCCGTTGTCAGGCCGCGGGGTCCGGAGCGCCGCCCGTCAGCACCTGGCGCACCGCCCGGACGGCCTCCCGGCCTGCGCGTTCCTGAGCCTGCGCCGTGCCCGCGCCGATGTGAGGGGTGGCGATCACGCCGGGGAGCCCCAGGAGGGGGGAGGAGAGGGGCGGTTCGAACTCGAACACGTCGAGTGCGGCGCCGGCCAACCGCCCCTCCTTCAACGCTTGGGCGAGGGCGAACTCGTCCACGATGCCGCCGCGTGCCGTGTTGACCAGTCGCAGGCCGGGCTTGGCCCAGGACAGTTCCCGCTCGCCGATCAGGCCGCGGGTGGTGTCGGTCAGCGGCACGTGGACGGTCAGCACGTCGCTCTGCCGGAGCAGTTCCTCCAGCGACACGGCCTGCGCGCCGGTGCGTTCCAGAGCGTCGTCACGCACGTGCGGGTCATGGGTCAGGACGCGCATGTCGAAGGCGCGCAGCCGAACCGCGACCAGCTCTCCGACCTTGCCGAGTCCGAGAACACCGACGGTGTTGCCGGCCAGTTCGACGCCCTGGAAGTCGGCGCGCCGCCAGTGGCCGGCGTGAACGGACGCGGACGCCGGAAGAACGGGGCGGGCCAGGGCGACGACGAGTCCGACGGTGAGTTCGGCGACGCTGACCACATTGGAGTACGGGGCGTTCGCGACGACGACGCCTGCCCGGGCGGCCGCCGCCACGTCGACGTTGTCCAGACCGACGCCGGCCCGGGCAACGACCCGCAACCGCGGGGCCGCGTCGAGCACCTCCTGGTCGACCCGTGTGGCGCTGCGAACGAGCAGGGCGGACGCCTCGGGAACAGCTGCGAGCAGCTGCGCGCGGTCGGCTCCGGTGCAGTGGCGCACGTCGAAGTCGGCGGCGAGCTCTGCCGTCAGGTGTGCGGGAAGGGGGTCTGCGACGAGGACGATGGGTGAGGGCACTTCTGTTCCTTCCCGAGGTGGGGTGGGCGGGCGGCGGTGACGGGTCGCGTCCCCGCCGCCTGGGCGTTGCTGCGGAGCCTTGGTTAGGCGGCGTTCTCCGTCGGTATGGCGCGAAGGAATCCGAGCATGCGGTCGAACTGGCGGCGGCCGGTCTCCGAGGCCAGGTGCGCGCCGTACACGATGTCGTTGATCTCGTCGGGGGCGAGCCGTGGACGCTGCATGCGCATGCCGTCGGACAGTTCACGGCTGTGCCGGGGGTCGATCGCCACGTGCGCGGTGAAGTAGATGCGCTTCTCGTCGTCGAGGAGGCCGACGCGGGTCATGCCGTCCAGGATCCGGACGAAGTGCGGTTCGACCCAGCTCTCGAAGACGAGGAAGCAGCCGTACGCCATCATCTTGCGCGCGGGGCGGGTGAGCAGCGCGGCGTTGGTGTTGGAGGTCAGCTTGCCGAACCAGGGGTGGCCGACCCGGTACCGGTCGAGGGTGTTCCAGCCGTCCTCGGTCGCCTCCAGCAGGCGGCGCAGCCAGTAGGTGTGGAAGTTCTCCAGCTTGCCGCGGCCGCACTCGTCCCAGAGGTTGGCCGCGGCGACGGCCTTCATCATGCCCTGCAGGCCGACGACGAGGAGGGCGACCTCGTCGTCCACGACCTCGTTGCGGATCGTCTCGCACAGGAGGAAGCGTTCGATCTGCTCGCGGGAGGCCTCGTCGCGGATGAAGTCGAAGAGCGGGTGGACCACGCCGGGGTTGGTGGCCGCCAGCTCGTCGAGGTGGTTTGCCGCCTCCGTCTGGTCGGTGAAGGTGGGCAGGTCGCCGAGGGCGGCCCAGTGGTCGAACAGCTCGCGCTCCAGGGCGATCTTCGCGGCGAACTGGGCGATCTCGGCGGTGTCGTCGGTGTGCCGGGTGAAGGCGCCGTCTCGGTAGCCGAAGGAGTGCGCGTAGATGGAGCCGAGGTGACCGTGCAGGAAGCGGCCGTGGGCCTCGGGGTCGTGCCGGAGGCCTTCGAGGATCGCCTGCTGCTTCTCGGGCGTGGCCGCCATGAAGTCGGTCAGCTCGGGGTCGAAGCCCTCGAAGTGCTCGACCGGCGGCCAGTAGTGCTCGTACAGGCGCAGCGCCTCGTCGGCCGGCGTCTTGAGGCTCCTGGTGAGGGAAGAGGGCTTCTGCTGCTTGATGGCGCGCTCGGAGGCGGTCGTGGTCTCGGTGCTGTCGGACATCAGGGTGTCTTTCCTTGCTTAGGTGGGGCGTGGCAGTGGCCTGGGGTCAGGCGGGTGTGGGCGGGCGCCGGCCGTCGAGCACCGCCAGGACGTTGTCGACGGCGAGGGCGCCCATGGCCTGCCTGGTGTGGGTGGTCGCGCTGCCGAGGTGGGGGGTCAGCAGCGCACGTTCCTGTGCGAGCAGTGCCCGGTTGACGGCCGGCTCGTGGGTGTGGTGGTCGACGGCCGCTGCGAGCAGGGCACCTGTGCCGAGGGCCGCGGCGAGCGCGTCTTCGTCCACCACTCCGGCGGTGATGCTGACCACCACGGCGCCGGTCGGCAGCAGGGCCAGGCGCCGGGCGTCCAGCAGGTTGCGGGTCTGTTTTGTGAGCGGGCAGCTGACGACCAGCAGCGCCGACTCGGCCAGCAGTCGCTCCAGCGGGCGCCACGTCGCGCCCGAGGCGTGTTCGTCGGGGAGCGGGGAGCGGTTGTGATAGGCGATGCGCAGGCCGAAGCCCCGCGCCCGGCGGGCCACCGCCCGGCCGATCTCGCCCATCCCGAGGATGCCGAGCCCGGCTCCGGACAGTTCCAGCCCGAGCATGAAGTTCGGTGCCCAGTTCCAGGGGGTGGCGGAGCGGACCGTGCGCTCGCCCTCGCCGATGCGCCGGGCGGCGCCCAGCAGCAGGGCCATCGTGAGGTCCGCGGTCGAGTCGGTGAGAACGCCGGGGGTGTTGGTCACCTGGACGCCCCGGGCGGCGCAGGCTTCCCGGTCGATGTTGTGCAGGCCCACGGCGTGGTTGGCGACGACGCGCAGCCCGGGACCGGCGGCCTCCAGGAACTCCTCGTCCACCCGGTCGTCGAGGGTCGTCAGCACCGCCGCCGTGCCCCGTACCGCCTCCAGGAGCCGGTCGCGGGGCATCACCGCGTCGCTGTCGTGCAGCTCCACCGTGTGGCGGGCGGTGAGCCGGTCGAGGGTGTCGGGGGCGAGACGGCGGGTGACCAGGACCCGCGCCCGGCTGCCGACACCGGTCAGCCCCATCGCTGGGTTTCGCCGAAGAAGTCCGCGACGGAAGTGGCCTGGCCGGTCTCGACGGCGCGGCGGTGCACGTAGGCGCCGACGGCGAGGTCGAGCACGCCGAGGCCGAACGGCGAGAAGATGCGGGGACGGTCGGTTTCCATGGTGACTTCGCCCTCGAGGACCTGGGCCAGGACGCCGGACACGAAGTCGCGGTTGCCGCTCTTCAGCTCTGCGAGGTGCGGGGAGGTCTGGGCGGTCAGGCAGTGGTCGACGTCGTCCAGGACGTTGTACGAGGACAGCACGATGTCGGCGGAGACGTCCCGCAGCGAGACGTTGAGGACCACCTGGCCGGGAGCGAAGGAGTCGGGGTCGGTGATGTACGGCTCACCGGCCGTGGTGGCGAGCACCACCACGTCGGCGCCCTTGAGGGCGTCCGACAGGCTGTCGGACACGGATGCGGTGTGGCCGAGGCTTTCCCGGATGTGTGTGGCGAGCGACCTGGCGTAGTCGGGGACCTGGTCGTGCAGGGCGAACTCGCCGACCGACCAGCTCTCGGCGGCGAAGAACTCGACGATGTTGCGGGCGATGATGCCGGAGCCGACCACGGCGATCTTCTCGGCCTCGGTGCGGCCGAGCAGCCGTGCCGCCCCCAGGACGGCGGAGGCGGCCGTGCGTGCCGCGCTGATCTGCGAGGCCTCCAGGCAGGCGAAGGGGTAGCCGGTGGTGTAGTCGTTGAGCAGCAGGACGGCCGACGCCCGGGGGATGTTGTTCTGGATGTTTTCGGGGAAGCTGCCGATCCACTTGATGCCCGCGACGTCCGTGTCGCCGCCCAGGTAGGCGGGCAGGGCGATGATCCGTGCGCTCGGTTTGCCGGGGAAGCGCAGGAAGTAGCTGTTGGGGTTGATCGAATCGCCCCGGTGGTGGGCGAGGTACGCGTCGCGGACCACCGAGACGATTTCGGAGCGGGACTCGCTGATGATCTTGCGGGCGGCGGTGCCGCCTACCACGTCGAACTCAAACATCTGTTGCATCGCTCCTAAAGCGGTACGGGAAGCTGGGGCTGGTCGACGGGTTCGAGTGCCTCGACGCCGAAGCGTGCGGCAACCCAGGTGTCGTCGTACACGGTGGACAGGTAGCGGTCACCGAGGTCGGGCGAGAGCGCCACGGTCCGTGACCCCGTGGGAATGGCGTCGGCCCGCTCGATCACCGCGGCCAGCACCGAGCCGGTCGAGCCGCCGACGAGGATGCCGTGGCGGCGGGCCATGGCCCGGCAGGCCCGGACCGCGTCCCGCTCGTCGACCAGGGCGACCTCGTCGACCAGCTGCGGCTGGAGGAGTTCCGGGCGCCGGCTGGTGCCGAGTCCGGGGATGTACCGGGTCCTGCTGGGGCCGCCGAAGGTGACGGAGCCCTCCGTGTCGACGGCGATGATCCTGGTGCGGGGCGAGAAGCGCCGGAAGTACTCCGCGCATCCCATGAGGGTTCCGGTGGTGCCCGCCCCGACGAACAGGTAGTCGATCGGGCCGATCCTGGCCATGGTGGACGCGGCGGTGCGCACCGAATGGATGCGGGGGTTCGCCGGGTTCCCGTACTGATTGGTCCACAGCAGGTCCGGGTCCTCGGCGACCAGACGCTTGATGAGGGCGATCCGGGAGCCGAGGTAACCGCCGTTGGCATCCCGCTCGTCCACCACGATCACCTGGGTGCCCAGGGCCTTCATGGCCGCCACGTTCTGCGCCGACGCGTTCGGATCGGTGACGCAGGTGAACCGGTAGCCCTTGGCGGCGCACACCATACTCAGCGCCACGCCCAGGTTCCCGGACGACGACTCGATCACCCGGCCGCCGGGACGCAGGAGGCCTTGGAGCTCGGCGTCCGAGACCAGTCCGACGGCTGTTTTGAGCTTGATGGAGCCGGCCGGATTCAGGCCCTCGATCTTGAGGAACAGTTCGCTGCCTGGTAGTTCACCGGGAAGACTCAGGAAGATGTCGTCCGTGATGATGTCGTAGGCCTTGTCGTGAATGGTCACGCGCGTGCGTCTCTTCCCGGTCTTGTACGCGTCTGGTCCACCGTCGTGATGGTGAGGGTGCGCCGCACGTGGGCGAGGGCTTCCTCGAGCTCTTCCGGCGACGCCGCGGACAGCACCGCGAAGCCGGTGCGCTGCCCGGAGGACGAGGTCTCGCCGATGCGGTCGCCGACCGCCACGGACACGCCGGCGTCCACCACGGCGGGGTGCTCGCGCACCTCGTCCAGGCCCTCGACGGCCACCACGACTCCGGGCTCGGAGACGATGAAGTGGCTCGCCGCGTGCCGGACGGGCGCCTCTGGCGGAGGAGGCAACTGCGCTCCGACGGCCAGACGGACGACCATTTCGAACCAGTCGATCCCGTAGGCGAGCGAACAGAGGTCCATGAGGTAGTCGCCCGGCGTACGGACCGCCACCTCCATCACCTGCGGGCCCGTCGCGGTCATCCGGAACTCCAGGTGGACCAGGCCGGTACGCATGCCGATCGCCTCGATCACGGACTCCCCCAGGGCGTCCACGACCGCGGCCTCCCGCGCGGGCAGTCGCACGGCCACCCGGTGGGTGAGCTCGACGAAGTTGGGCGGTCCCGTCGTCTCCTTGGCGGTGAGGTTGGCGAACCACACCTTGCCGTCCTGGACCAGGGCTTCCCAGCTGTACTCGGGTCCCTGCGCGGCGGTCTCGACGAGCAGGAGCCCCTCGGTGCGGCGTCGGTCCGCGGTCTCCCGGTACGCGGGCAGGTCCGGGACCAGCTCCACGCCCTCGCTGCCCGCGGACGACAGGGGCTTGACGATCACCGGAAGGCGGGTGGACGCCCACGGCTCGGCCTCGGTCAGGGCGCCGGTCAGCCGGTAGTCCGGCTGTCCGATGCCATGGGTCCGGAAGCGGCCCCGCTGGAGCGCCTTGTTCCGGGAGATCGACGCCGCCTGGAGGGACGGGCCGGGCAGTCCGAGACGGTCCTGAACCAGGGCGGCCGCCAGTACGTGCGACTCGGTGAAGGCCATGACGCCGTCGGGCTGGCGCCGCTGGGCCGCCGTGTAGGCGGATTCGGCCCACAGCTCATCCAGGGCCCCGTACTGACCCTGGCTCAGATCGAGTTCGTCGACGAGGCCCCGGGCCTCGGCGGCCCGGGACTCGGCCTCGACGGCGCGGACTCGCAGACCGAGCCGGTGCGCGGCGTGGACGTAGGGCCGGCCCATCAGGCCGACGCCGATCATCAGGAGCTCAGGGGCGTCGGCTGGCTCCACGTGCGGTCTCTCGCTCATGCGGCGGGGTCCTGTGACGTGTTCCAGGCGCCCTCGAAGAAGAGCAGGGGCCGGCCGGCGTTCAGCACCCCGGCGTCCACGACCTCGCCGAGCACGACATAGTGGTCGTCGCGGGTCAGGACGTCCGATACCCGGCAGTCGACGTAGCCCAGCGCCTCGGACAGCACCGGGGCGCCGGTCGTGGCGGTCGTCACCGGTGATCCGGCGAACCGGTCGTGGTCGGAGCGCCAGAACCGCTCGGCTGCCGCCCGCTGCCCGTCGGCGAGGAAGCTGGCGGCGAAGGAGCCGGACTTCTCGATGTATGGCCAGGTGCGGGACCCGGTGCTGATGCAGAAGAGCACCGTCGGCGGTGTGAGGGACACGGAGGTGAACGAGTTGACCAGGACGCCCACGGGACCCTGGTCGCTCTGGGAGGCGATCACCGCGACCCCGGTGGCGAACTTGCCCAGGACACGGCGCAGGGGCGTCTTGGCAGCGCTGCCGGCTGCCGGAGGGGACAAGGCCGCGGCACTTGTCGTCATGTTTGGCTCCTTGAAGTCCGGTGCCTACGGGCGCCCGGGACGGTTGGCGCGCAGGCCCGGCAGACCCCGCCCGGCGGTTGCGCGCGCGGGGGTCCGGGGGCGGGGCGCTTACTCGTAGTGGATGACCACGGACTCGTCGAGCGCGTCGTGGAACTGCTCGGCGTCCTCGTACGAGTCGTGGCGGGAGAAGACGAAGCCGGGGTAGCCCGAGTACTCGGGGTACGGGAGGATCCGGTCGCCCGGGTGCAGAAGCTGGACGATGCGGTCGACCCTGGGGTCGGCGGCGGCCTCGGACAGGCCGGCGATCTTCGTGATGCGGCCGGAGCCGCCGACGGGGACGAAGTACATGGCTCCGGTGCCCCGGTGCCAGACGGGATCGTTCCAGCCCAGGGGCTCCTGGCCCATGGCGATGCGGAACGTGTCGCCGGTGAAGTCGGCTCCGGTCACCGACTCCACGATGTGGTGGGAGGCACCGGAAGCGCCCACCCGCGCGCCCATTTCGAGCAGGTAGGCCTCGTCCCCGCGCAGGCGCAGTTCGGAGTGGGTGGGGCCGTCGGTGACGCCGAGGGCGGCGTGGGCGCCGGTGATCTGCTCGATGATGGACCACTCGACCTCCGGGGACAGCGGAGCCGGGGCGCGGTAGACCTTCTCCTCGAAGTAAGGGCCCTCGGGGCGGCCCTTGTAGCCGATCGTGTGGATCTTCACCTGGCCCTGGTAGGACAGCGACTCGATGCAGTACTCGTCACCGTCGAGGTACTCCTCCACCACGAGGCCCTCGAACTGAGCGGAGCTCCCTCCGTAGCCGAGGTAGCGCTCGCAGACCTCCCACACGGACCTCACCGTGGTTTCGAGGTCCTCTGCGGAGTCGACCCTGGTGACGCCGAGGCTGGTGAAGCCGCCGGCGGGCTTGACCACGACCGGGAAGACGAGGTCTGCCGCGAACTTCCAGTCCTCAGGGCCGGACAGGCCCACGTAGGCGGGGGTGTTGAGGCCAGCCTGCTCCAGGCGGCGGCGCATCTCGCGTTTGTCGCGCACCGCGAAGGAGGTCTCCTCGCTCAGGCCCGGGAGGCCCAGCATGCGGGCCGCCCTGGCCGTGAACGGCACGGCCACGTCGAGCGCGGTGACGATCGCGGCCAGCGGCCGCTCGCCGTGCAGCTCTTCGATGGCGGCGAGGGCCGCGGCCTCGTCGCCGAAGATGTCCAGGGGGAGGGTCCGGACGACGGCGGGAGGAAGCTGCGCGGGCAGGGCCTCGTCGGGACGCGGGTTCGGACGGTGGATGAGGACGACGTCCACCCCCGCCCGCCGGGCGCCTTCGAACATCCACGGCATGCCCGGCCGCTGGTACACCAGGGCCACAAGAGGACGGTCGGTCACGGAAAACACTCCACTCTGGGGAATCGGGGTTGGCGGAACACGGCCAAGGGGTGTGACCGTCCGGTCACGGCACGCGCCGGCCCTGGGCGAACTCGACGCGGAAGTCGTCCATAAGGCGGCGCAGATCGGCTTCGGCCTGTGCCTCGGAGTCGTGCACCACGATGCCGCGCCCGCTCTGCAGGCTGTCGTATCCACCGCTCCCGTCGATCACGTCACCTGGCTGGGGGACAAGTTCCCGCCACACGGAGTCGACCATGCTGCTCATCGGCACCGACGAGACCACCTCGGCAGGCAGCACGCGCGGCTTGGGGATGATCACCCAGCCGCCGGACGGGTCGCCGTTCTTCGGGGTCGGCGGAAGGGGTTCGCCCACCAGGGACTTCAGCCACACCTCGAAGAGGTTCACGCCGAACAGCTTGTGAATGACGTACGGCACCTCGGCGCCGCCGATCCGGCCGGCCACTTCGAGGAAGACCAGCTCCTCGGTCCCGGTGACGAAGAGCTCCATGTGGAAGGGCATTCCGCGCATGCCGAGCGCCGAGACGCAGCTCTGCGTGAACTCCTCGATCCGCTCTCGGAGCCGTCCCCGCTGGACGACGACCGATCCCAGCGGGGCGCCGCCTTCGAAGGACAGGCAGTCGTTCAGGTAGCGCGAGACCACCTGGAAGACGATCGTGCCGTCCTCGCCGGCGAAGCCGTCGACATGGTGGACGGTGCCGGTGATGAACTCCTCGATCTCGTAGCCGCCCGGCTCCCGCGTCTCCCACAGGCCGCGCAGGGCCTTGTCGTCCTGGATCAGGTGCACGCCGATGCTGCCCGCGCCATTCACCGGCTTGACGATCAGGGGGTAGCCGGTCGTCTCCGCGAAGGCCAGCGTCTGCTCGACGTTCTCGCAGCCGGCGAAGTGCGGCACCCGCAGCCCGGCTTCCGCGAGGATTTCCTTCATCCGCACCTTGTTGCGGTAGACGGCCACCTCGTCGGGACCGGGACCAGGGATGCCCAGGGACTGCCGGACGCGGGCCACCGCGTCGAGCGTGAACTCGGACAGCGTGATGATCTGGTCCACCGGGCGACCGACCCGCTCCGTCACCTCCGTCACCGCGGCGCGCAGGTGGTCGTAGGAGCTGATGTCGTCCACTTCGACCATCGAGGCGATCCGCTCGCGCCCGGCCAGGACGCCGGTGGCGCCGACCCGGTCCACCACATAGCTGACCTGGTGGGCCTCGTGGTCGATGAACTCCTCGTACCGGGTGAGCTCATGGTCCCAGCGCACGCCTTCGGTGAACCTGGGCCACCGGTTGACGATGACGATGTGCACGTACTGCTCCTGTAGTAGAGACGGGGTGAGAAAGCAAGGTGGTGCGCTCAGCCGCCCTGGACGTCCGCGAGCTGTCGCTCCTGCTCCAGCGCGGCGATGGCCGAGTTGAACCCGCGGATGGTCAGCGGCAGGACCATCAGGCCGTACAGGGCGAGCAGCACCGCCAGGATCCCGACGAGCAGCTGCGGACCCAGGCTGTTGCCCAGGAAGGCGATCAGCAGGCCGCCGATGGGGTACGACAAGGTGTTGAGCAGGTAGAAGGGGCCCATTACCTTGCCCAGATGGCTCGACGGGATGACCTTGACTCGCTGCGTGCGGTTGTAGACGTTGAAGTAGGCCACGCCCATCAGCGCTGCCACGTAGGCCACCGTGTACAGCACGAAGGACGGTGCGGCGGCCAGCCCCAGCAGCGAGGTGCTGAGTAGTACGAAACCGAACACGCCCAGGGCCTTGACCTCGAACCGTTTCAGCAGGGTGGGCACCAGCATCAGGTTCAGCAGACCTGTGACGCCCACCAGCGTGTTGAGCAGGGCGAAGGAGGACTCGGGTGCCTTGAAGATGTCGGTGACAACGGCCGCGTTGACGCTGAGCGCCGTGGCGAAGGCCAGGTTGATGGAGAAGTTGATGCT
Source organism: Streptomyces hydrogenans (assembly GCF_014656075.1). Lineage (GTDB taxonomy): Bacteria > Actinomycetota > Actinomycetes > Streptomycetales > Streptomycetaceae > Streptomyces > Streptomyces hydrogenans. The sequence continues at coordinate 25,293 of NZ_BNBS01000081.1, read as the reverse complement.
GACCAGCAGAACGACCGGCCTGTTGTGGATCAGCAGCGACCAGCCCAGGCGCAGCTCGCCCACGGTCTTGGCCACGCTGCCGGGGTTGAGCTGACGCTCGCCCCTCGGCAGCGGCAGCCAGCACAGGGCCGCCACCGCGCAGAGTGCCGCGGCGACACACAGCAGCCACAGCTTGCCGATGTACGCCGACCCGAGCACGGCCAGTGCCGGGCCCACGGCCATGGCCAGCAGTTCCATGTTCTGCACCAGCGACTGTGTGCGGGCTACCTTTTCTTTCTTGGCCAGGAGCAGCACCGCCTTCTCCACCGACAACCGGATCGGCGCCATCAGCAGCGACATGAACACCGCGCCGGCCATCAGCGCTGGGACGGTCGCGGACGGCAGCGTGGCGCAGACCGTCAGGACGAGCACGAGCACGATGGCGCGCCCCGCGTTGACCCGGGAGAAGAGCCGGGGCCCACCGTCCCGGTCGGCGATCAGCCCCGCGAAGGGGAAGGCGAGCAGACCGGGCAGCCACTCCAGGGCGAAGGAGGTACCCAGTACGGAGATGTTCTCGGTGTCCTGGAAGATCAGCAGCGGCACGCTGAACATGACGACCTGCTCGGCGACCAGGCCGAGCAGCACGCCTGTGGCGAAGAGCACGAACTGCGCGCGCTCGCGCGCCGGCTGCACCATCAGTTCACCGCGCCGGCGGCCTCGGCCTCGCGCTGCCGGACCAGCGGCAGGACGTGCCGGTAGAAGATGCGCATCTCCTCGCGCGACGGCCAGCCCGAGAAGATGAACTCGCTGACGCCCGCGGCCTTGTACTCCATGATGTAGTCGGCGACCTCCTCGTAGCTGCCGACGATGCACAGCGCCGGGCCGCCCCGGTAGGCGACGGCACCGGACCAGAGGTAGGGCGACAGCCAGTCGTCACCGGAGGCGTCCGCGAGGCGGAAGGAGTTTTTCACCGCCTCCGAATCCACGTTGGTCATGAACTCGGCGATGAACCTGCGCTGCTTCTCGTCGGGCTCGCGCATCATCTCCGCGACCTGTGCGAGCGCCTCTTCCCTGGTCGAACGGGCCAGGACCTGCATGCGCAGGCCCACCGCGCACCCCTCCGCCAGTACCGGCTCCGCGGCCTTCGCGATCTCCTCGGGCGTGTCGGCGTACCGCAGCCAGCAGTCGCCGTACTTCACCGCCGTCTGCTGGGCCACGCCCGAGGCGCCGCTGAGGTAGACGCGGGGCCTGCCGCCGCCCTTGTGACCGAGACCCAGCTGCGCCTCTTCGACGCGGTAGTGCCGTCCCTCATAGGTCAGCGGGCCGTCGTTCTCCCAGAGGCCATGCATGATTTCCAGGAATTCATTGGCGCGTTCGTAGCGTGCATCGTGGTCCAGGAAATCGCCGTAGTAGGCCTGCTCCTTGGGGGAGATGCCCGCCACGATGTTCAGGTTGATGCGGTTGTCCGACATCCACGAGACCGTGTTTACCACCTGAGTGAACAGCGTCGGCGACAGCAGGCCCGGACGGTACGCCAGAAGCAGGTTGATCCGGTCCGTCAGGTGCGACAGCGCACCGAGCATCGGCAGCGGGTCGGGCATGTGGTAACTGATCGCCATCAGAAGAGAATCGACACCGATCTCCTCCGCCTCCTTGACGAACGACACGATTCCGTCGAAGTCGAGGCTTCCCGCGTCGTACTGCCCGGAAGCTTTCTTCTGACCGCTCTCCAGAGGAGAGCACCAATGGAACCTCAAATCGCTCACGCGGGACCTCTATCGCAAAAAAAGGGGTGGGTATTTCAAGGCGGCGATGCAGAAAAACGGGTAGTCCAGGCGGGTTTCCTCTATGGCCTGCCGGTAACGTCCGAGAGAGGTGTCCTGGCCGAAGATGAGCCAGTCGCCGAGCTACCAGCTCGAAGAGTCCGTTACCAGGTAGAGGTGCTTGCCCAGGCGTTTCCACTCAGTCATGGGATAGTCCGATGTCAGGCTCAGCGCGGTGCGGCGGGGGAGAGCTGCTGTGCCCGGAGAGAATCTGGATGCGTTGCGCAGGGCGGTTGTACTGACAGACGTCTCCATGCTGATCGCTTCTCTGGTCAAGGTTGGTCGATGGGCGGAATGCTGATAAAGGCGGGCAGCGAGCTGTCGATGCTGCCGGCCGGTCAGCCTGGTGACGCAACGTCGAGTGCGGTTCAGTGCCGCGGTTCAGGGAACAAAGAGCGGTCGTGGCACTGGCGAGCGAACCGGTGCCGACCGGCACAGGAGGACTTCCGCAGCTCCTGGGGCGAGTTGTTGAGCTTTCGTATGACGTCTGGCTTCTGCCTGTGCACTCCATGTGAGCCGTGTTCCTGGTGTACAGGGCTTGGTCTGTTCGGGGTCTGGGCAGCGACAAGGGCGTTCGCCGTCGATACGTGACGGGATCCGGTCTGCGGAGACTGGTGCGCGGCGGCGGGATCGATGCGGTTTCGGCAGTAGCAGACTGCTGGGCAGAGTGTTCTGTGTCTGTTGGTCCTTCCTTCCGGGAGCGTCGAGCGGTGACGTCCTAGCCGTCGTGCTCTGGTCGGCGGGTGCATGCCGTTTATGGGTGGGGGCGGCTGGCTGCTCTGTGGAGTGCCAGCCGCAGGGCTGCCGCCTTCCCGGGAACCTCGCGGGAATGCGACAGCCCTGCTGTCGGGCTCGCCCCTCGGCTGGCCCGACAGCAGGATTCTGGTGTTGCGGCGGGGGCAGGTCAGCCGATGGCGATGTCGGCGTGCCGGGTGCCGCCGTTGTCTACCAGCACGTTCTTGGCCGTCAGCTTCTCGTCTGTGCCGAAACCGATCGACTTGGCCAGGGCCTCGGTCTCGCGGTCGGCGGTGCGTATAGCCGCGCCACGGACGTCGGCATCTATATTGCCCGCAACCCGGTGCCCGGCCGGGCGGAGGAGGTGCCGGCGGCTGCGGTGGACTGGCTGGCCACCACGGTCACGGCGCCGAGGGCCGCCGCGACGCCGTGCTTGCGGGACATGGCAATCCTTCCACCGAGCCAGGTTGGGGAGAAGACCGCAGAACGTCATCTGGGGGCGGGTAGCGGGGGCCGTTCGGCAGCAGTTGGCTCGGCTGTGACCAAGAGATTAGGGAAGGCAGGAGCTAACTGAAATCAGGGCAATCCCTTGACCTGGACTGGAGCGGTCCTGAGGGGGCACCACAGCCCGGCGTGAGAGGGCATCTGATCTAGGTAGTTGGTGTTTTGGGATGTTTTTGTGACTGTAGGCCGTAGGACTTTTTGTCCGGTACATGCCACCTCGACGTGTGTATCGCAGTGACGTCTCCGATGCCCGCTGAGCGTTGATCGAGCCCGTGTTCGTCGCCTGGGGGCTGCCCGCTCTGGGGCCGGGGCGGCGGCACGGGTTCACGATCTGAGGGAGATCGTGAACGCGACCCTCTACGTCAATCGCACCGGGATTCCGTGGGAGTACCTGCCCCATGACTTCCCGCCGTTCAAGACCGTCTACGACTACTTCGCCAAGTGGGAAGCGGACGAAACCATCGAGCAGGTCCACGATCTGCTGCGGGACGCGGCCCGCCGGGCGAACGCCCGAACGGCGGAGCCGTCCGCGGCCGTGGTGGACGTGCAGAGCGTGAAGACCTCCGGCAATGTCGCCGAGACCAGTCAGGGCATCGGTGCCGGCAAGAAGATCGAAGGGCGCAAGCGCCATCTGGTCACCGACACCCTCGGTCTGGTCCTGGCCGTCCTTGTCACCGCCGCCTCGGTCCACGACTCCGCCGGCGGCAAGCAGGCCCTGACCGAACTGGCGGAGACTCATCCCAGTGTGACCAAGGTGTGGGCCGACGGCGGCTATCAAACCAGCGTCATCCAGCACGGCGCCGACTTCGGGATCGATGTGGAGGTGGTGCGCCGACCGAAGGAGAAGGGCTTCCAGCCGCTGCCCAAAAAGTGGGGGATCGAGCGACCTTCGGCCGACTGATGCAGTACCGTCGCCTCGCACGTGATTACGAAGCCCTGCCCCAGAGATCCCGAACGATGATCCACTGGGCGACGGCTAACAAAATGAGCCGCGAACTTACCGGAGAATCCGCACCAACCTGGCGAACCGAAACAGACATGCCACCCACAGCACCCTGGCCACCAACGCCAACGCCTCCTCCGGATACGTCCAGAAGACCGTCGACCTGTCCGCCTCCAAGGGCCAGGCGGTGAAGCTGGAGTTCGCCGGCACCGAAGACACCTACCTGTCGACCGTCTTCCTGGTCGACCAAAGCACCATCGGCTGGCTGAGCCCCGTACTCCTGCGGCCGGAGCCCCGGCGGGGCTCCGGCCGCAGAGGCCATCGCATGCCCGCGCGGCAACCGGCAGGAGGCTCCGCGGTGTGTACGCAGAGGTCTCCGACCCGCAGATTTCGTGACTTGTTCAACTATCGTCCATCATTTTATCGTGAACATGACAGACATGATGGTGAAAGTCTTCCTTGTTGGTTCAAACCCGCTTATATAAGGAAGAAAAATGACGATACGTCTGGCTGTTCGTGCCTCCACGCTCGCTCTCTGCACGACACTGGCGGCCTCGCTGGCCCTCCCGGCGCAGGCGTCCGGGATCGACAGCGTCCACCCGAAGGCCGAGACCGCGCCGCTGTTCGACGACGAGACCGGCGGCAACGCCAACGCCGACGACCCGGCGATCTGGCGCAACACCGCCGCCCCGGGCCGCAGCCTGGTGATCGCGACCGCCAAGCAGGGCGGCCTGCGGGTCTACGACCTGGACGCGCGCCAGGTGCAGTCGATCCCCGCCCCCGCCGGCCCGAGCGCCGACGACAAGCCCGGCCGCTTCAACAACGTCGACCTGGTCCATGGCCTGCGTCTGGGCGGCACCCGCGCAGACGTTGCGGTGGTCAGCGACCGCGGCAACGACCGGCTGCGGATCTACCGCATCGACCGCGACAGGCCCGGCGGCCCGCTCACCGACATCACCGCCCCCGCGGCGCGGCCCGTGTTCTCCGCCGACCAGGACGAGATCAACGAGCAGAAGACCGCGTACGGCCTGGCCACCTGGACCGACCGCGCCACCGGCCGCTCCTACGCGCTGGTCAGCCAGCGCAACCGCACCCGGATCGCCCTGCTGGAACTGCTCCCCACCCCGGCCGGCACCGTCGACTACCGCCAGGTCCGCACCCTCGACCTGCCGTCCTCCTTCCGGATGCCGAACGGCGCCACCTGGACGCCCTGCGCCGAGCCGGGCGAACTTCCGCAGGTCGAGGGCATGGTTGTCGACCCCGCGGACGGCACCCTGTACGCGGGACAGGAGGACGTCGGCATCTGGCGCATCGACGCGGGCCTGACCGGCACGCCGACCCTGATCGACAAGGTCCGCGAGTACGGCGTCCCGGGCACCTACGACGATCAGACCGAGGAGTGCACGCCCGGAACCGACCCCGGCTTCGGCGGCGAGAACCTGGCGGCCGACGTCGAGGGCCTGACGCTGGTCGAAGAGGCGGACGGCGACGGCTACCTGCTCGCCTCCAGCCAGGGCGACGACACCTTCGTCGCCTACGACCGCGAGCGCGACGAGGACAACGAGTACGAGAACGCCTTCCGCATCGCCGCGGCCTCCACCACCCTCGACGGCTCCGAGGTCTGCGACGGCGCCGCCGCCCTCAACGCCCCGCTCGGCACCCGCTACCCCAACGGCCTCCTCGTCGTCCAGGACGGCCAGGAGACCCCCGGTGACAGCGACCGCGAAGCCACCGGCTTCAAGTTCGTCGACCTCGGCGAGGTCGTCGACACCATCGACTGATCAGTGAGCTTCTTCAGAGTGGCCACCGATCGGGTGACGGCCTGAGCCGTGAAGGCTGAGCACCGCTGCAGATCAAAGGCCGGTCAACTCCACAGGATCATTCACCCTCTGGGGCAACCGCTGAAGAAGCTCAGTGATTCCTAATGCCGTCTGTCAAGCTGCGAGGGCGGTCGGCGGCGTGAGTTCGTAGCACCGCCCATCGCGGAGGAGGGCCCAGAGGACGTTGACTCGGCGGCGGGCGAGGGCAAGGACGGCTTGGGTGTGACGCTTGCCTTCTGCGCGTTTGCGATCGTAGAACCGGCGTGACTCGTCGTTCCGTCGGATGCTGAACAGCGCTGAGGTGTAGAGGACGCGTTGGAGCCGTCGGTTGTAGCGTTGCGGGCGTCGCAGGTTGCCGCTGATCTTTCCGGAGTCGCGCGGGACCGGCGCGACGCCGCCGAAGCCGGCGAGGCGGTCGGGAGTCCCGAAGACGGACATGTCGCCGCCGGTGGCGGCCAGGAACTCGGCACCGAGGATGATGCCGAGGCCGGGCATGCTGGTGATCACCTCGAAGTGCCGGTGGTCGCGAAACCGGGCCTCGATGAGCTTGTCGACCTCGGCGATCTGTTCGTTGAGGGCCGACACCTCCTTGGCCAGGGTGTGCACCAACTGGGCGGTCAGCTTCACGCCGGGCAGGCTGGTGTGCTGGCGTTCGGCCGCTTCGACCGCGGCCTGAGCGAGCTGGTCGGCTCGGAGGACCTTGCGGTTGCGCAGCCAGGTCTCCAAGCGTCTGGCGCCGAGCCGACGGATCGCTGCGGGGGTCTGGTAGCCGGTCAGCAGCGTCAGCGGGCCCTTGTTGGTGAGGTCCAGGGCCCGTTCCAGGCCGGGGAAGATCCCGGTCAGCTGGGCCCCCAGCCGGTTGACGGTGCGGGTGCGGTCGGCGACCAGGTCCATGCGCCGACCGGTGAGGATCTTGAGGTCGGTGACGGTTTCATCGCTGGGGCGCAAGGGGTGCAGATCGCGGCGGATGCGGGTCTGGTCGGCGATGATGGCGGCGTCCTTGGCGTCGGTCTTGCCTTCGCCGCGGTAGCTCTCGGAGGCGCGGTGGATGGCGCGGCCGGAGATGTAGTGCACCAGCTGGTCGTGGTTGAGGAGGATGCCTATGGCCAGGGCGGCTCCGCCGTCGGCCAGGTCGATGCCCCAGGTCACCTCGTCGCCCAGGGCCAGAACGTCGGTGAGAAGTTCGAGGAGTTCGGGCTCGTCGTTGGCGACGCGCCGCGACAGCAGCCGGCGGCCACCCTCATCGATCGCGACGCAGTGGTGGTGGGTCTTGCCCGCGTCGATACCGGCCCAGATCGCGGCCATCATGCCTCCGTGCGGTGGGGTGCGCTGGTGCCTCCCGACGGACGACCTCGCTGTCGATTCCCTACGGAGCGATCATTCGCAATTCCTAATTGGCAGCCGAGTCGTCGTGGGGCGCCGGGCGGCCAATCACTGGAAGCCACAAGCGGCAGAGCCTTTTCAACCACACCCGGCACCCCTGGGTGGGAGAACCATACGAAGGGTTCGCCCTGTCCCGGTGTACAACGTAGGGAGCCTCTTTCATCCTGTGCTGGAGGGTGAAACGGGCTGGTAAGCGGGTGTGGTGACGAGGCAGGGCCCCTGGTCGTCGGCGTGGTGATTCCACTCATCACACCGGCGACCGAAGGGGCCCTGAAGGTTTCCGTATCCTGCCATGCTCGACGTCCCTCAGGCTTTCAGGACGACGAGCTGCCTCTCGACGACTTCGACCGGGAGGTCGAGGAGAACCTCTCCCGTTTCGGCACGCCGGTCATCGGCCGCTATCCCTACAGCGGTCATGCGGCCCACGGTCCAGGACTCAGTGAGCATCCGCCCACAGTCCTCGACCCCGAGGCCCCGGAGCTGCCCCATACCCGCATGATCCGAGCCGCTGACGAACTCACGGAACAGCTGGGCCTCTTCCCCTCCGAACTGCCGCGGCGCGAATCCGGGGCGACAACGGACACGTCCTAGCCGAGGACGAAAATTCGTCCTCGACTGAGAGCCGCATGGCCGTACGGCTGGCAGACGTTAGAAGCTCTGGCCGGATGCCTGAACTCGCCTGGTGTGAGGGTCTTCGGGCTGCTGGCGCATAGGAGAGGAGTCTGGGCGCCGGGTGAACACCGTACAGCCTCGGTGTGGCAGCAGCCTGAGGGCTGGCACGTGAACACGTGTCGGCCCTCAGGGTTGGTTGGCTCCCGCGCGCCCCCGGGACGAATGAGGTGGGGATGTTCCTTCCTCTTGGGCGAGTGGTTGGTCACCACATCTGGCGGAGTCCGTAGGCGAGGGCGCTGGCGACGCTGAGGCCGGTGCCGTACGCGAGGCCGCGCAGGAAGTGCCCGGCGGCGACGCGTCGCTGGGGCCGAATTCGCCGGTGCAGACGGCTGAGGAGGGGCTCGGACGGCTTGTTCTGGTTGATGTTCATGAGGGGTTTCCCTTCTCGGACATGACGAAGGGAGCCCGTGAAGGCGGGCACGCGGTGGTGCCCCTCACGGGCTCCCTTCGGTGTGCTGGGACGAACGGGTAGGCGGGCTGTCTTACGGGCGAGGCGGGGTCAGCGTCCGAGGCCTTCCGGGAGGTGGTGGGAACCCATGAAGGACCTCAGGATCTTGTTCCAGGGGAGGTGCTCGACGTAGCCCTCGGCGGCCGTGGTGCCGTGGCGGGTGGGGTGAGGCAGGTGGGTGTCGTTGAATCCGAGCAGCCGTGCGCTGGCCCGCCAGGCCCGGGCGTCCGGGCCCCGGCCGGCGGCGGCGTGGTAGGCGGCGAGCAGGTGCGCGGAGAGAGGATCTCCTGCTCCGGCTGCGAAGCGCCACCAGTACAGGGCCGCGTCGAGGCAGTCGAGCTGGTAGAGCAGGCAGGCGAAGGTGCGGGCGCCGATCTCGCTGTAGGTGGTGGAAAAGTCGGCGAGCTCGGCGGCATCGTGCGAACGCAGCACGTCGTCGCAGAGGAGCTGGACGTAGGCCAGGGCCGCGTCCTTGGATGCCTCCGGGTCGGAGACGACGAGCGGCGCCGGGCGTCGGCGGCGCCGGCGCGGTTTGGCCGGCCGGGTCGAGCCGCGGGGCCGTACGGTCCCGGACTCGGGTCCTGCCGGAGGCGGCAGCACCTGGGAGACCGAGCCGGGATCGGCGGGAGCCGTGCTGTCGGGGGCCTGGGGGTTCACGGTGTCGCTGCCTCCGTAGCCGACTCGGACGGGGCTGCGGGCCTCCTGGGCGACGCGGGCGGGGCGGCGGGATTCCTGGCCGATGCGGGCGGCCAGCCGGTCGATGAAGTCGTCGGTGTCGTGCGCTTCCACCTGTTCTCGGATGTACTGCTCTTGCCTGGCGAGGAGGTGTTCCAGCATCAGCTGTCGTCCTTCTTCTCCGAATCCAACGCGAGCAGCAGTCTGAGCTTGGCCTGCCCGCGGGAAGCCGCCGTTTTCGCTGCGCCGATGGTGATGTCGAGCTCCTCGGCGATCTCGCTGTACTCCCTACCCAGCACCTTGTACATCTCCCAGCAGTCCGCCTGCTGGGGCGAGACCTTCCGCAGCTTCTCCAAGGCCTGGCTGAGACGGTGCTGTTCGCCCATCTCCTGCAGGATGCGGAGCTCGGGCGGGTGGGCGACCGCTTCCTCCCGGTCGGCCCGCCGGGCGCGGGCGCGGTGGAAGTCGGTGATCTTGTGCTTGAGGATGCGCAGGGCCAGGTAGACGGGCTTGGGGTGCGACTGGATCTTCTCCCACCGCTGGTACATCACCAGGCAGGCGTCCCCGAGGGCCTCGTCGGCGTCGTACGGGTCTACGAGCCGTGCGACGGCGGTCCTGTAGAAGTTGTCCTTGTGCTTGCGAAGGAAGTCTTCGAACTCTTTGTCGAACAGGGGGCGCTCGGGGTCGGGTTCGAAGACGTCGGCTCCCTGGCCGAAGGTGTCATTCACCGGCTCGGCCTCCCTCTTTCGGACCGGCCCCTTGCAGCGGGGGCGGTTCGAGAGGCGGGACCCAGACGCGTGGCGGCACGGGGGCCTTGCGTACCGGGTGGAACGGGGGCTCGGCGGCCGGCTGCCGAGCAGGGGCGATGGTCTGCCGTACGACGGCTTCGAAGCACACCGCGATCATCCGATAGACGCCGGCGAGTATCGCCAGCGCGTACCAGGCCCAGTGAAGCCTCACGAAGCCTCCTTCATCAAGCGTTGGAGCCCGGGTTCGCAACTCTGCGTCCTTCGGGCAGAACACTGAGTGCTCTCACTGATAAACCGTCGCGGGGTCCCCTCAGAGTTACCGATGGGACGCACGTTCCCTCCGGAGCGTGCGGACCGCATCACGCTGCGTGCCCGTGACCTGCGCATTACTCCGAAGGAGTGACGTAGATCACACCCTGTCAAGGTTTGGCCGCCAGGCCGCGCCACCCGCGCACCACCCCTTTCACCAGCCCAACTCCCCCGGCTGAACGGCTCCAAGGGAGCCGTTCGCCCCGGCGTGCTCCCCCGCTCACGCACCAGCGCCCGACTCGGCGGCCTCCAGACGGTTGCGACCGGGCTAGAAGAAGACCAATCGCCCAGACGCGAGCGTGGGCTTCACGGAGCCTTCCTGGGGCGGAACGGCCGCAGCAGGTCGCCCAGCCTTGGGGAGTAGAGCTTCGGTAAGTAGCGGTTGAGTGTTCCGTTTGCTCTCGGGTTGAGGGTCAGCGTTTGATGCGTCCGCGGATCGCGAGGACGGCGAGGGCGAGGAGGGCAGGTTCGAGGATGCGGGAGGTCATCTCGATGTAGGTGCCGGCGGTGGTGAGGTCCTGCCCGCTGGAGCGGAACACCACCGAGTTCAGGGTGACGCTCAGGGCCTTGTCGAAGCGTTTGGTGGTGAACCGCTCCTTCACGGGGTTCTTCGGGTCCTGTTTGTCGATGACGAAGGTGACCTTCCCGCCGCCGGCCGGGACGGTGCCGGTGGCCTCCTGCTTCGGAGAGGAGGCGGGCAGGCCGAAGGCCATCAGCAGCAGAATGGTGGTGAGCATGGCGGCGGCGAGCCAGCCCAGGGCGCGGGAGGCGCGCAGGCCGTAGCCGGACAGCAGCCAGTACGCCCACAGCAGACGGCGTTCGGTCTTGGGGGTGCCGGTGCGGTCGTGGCGGCGCATCTCGCACTCGCCGTAGTAGAAGTCCGCCGCGCCGGGCTCGTTCTTGCCGTCCTCGAACGCCTTGCGCAGCTGCCGGTACAAGGCGGCGACATCGTCAGGGTCGGGGGTGCGGGCGGGGTCGGGGTGGTGCGGGCCCGTACGCCATCGGCGGGGCTCGGGCACGGCGCCCGCGGGTGCGGGGGGCTGTCCGGCTCTCTGGGCGCGCCAGTGGTGTTCCTCGGCCAGGGTCCGCCGGCGGGTCCAGTGGATCGGGGCTATGCCGCGGCGGTGGAAGCCGGTGGGGGTGGGGGCGAGGGTGGTACGGCCCTCCAGACGGAGCTGGTCGAGGTGGAAGGCGCCGGAGAACAGGCAGTCGGACAGGTCAGTGTCGGTCAGGACCAGATGCGCGGCGTCCACGCCCTGCACCGAGGTGACCCGCACCCGGTCGGGGCCGGTCAGCAGGCTCTCGTCCACAGGCACACCACCGCGGTCGGTGAAGGGGACGGGATGGGCGGTGAGGGCGACAGGGGCTGTCCATACCGCGTAGCCGAGATCCACCTCGGCCCGCCGCACTCGCACCGTGGCCGTCGATTCCCAGCGCGTCCGCACACATGAGACCCGGTCGGCAGCGATTTCCAACGTCACCGGCGCCCCGAACACCGCACCCGACAGATCCACCCTCTCCTTACACACCAGAGGCCCCCACCTATCGGACGTCAAGAACTGCGCCTCGCGGAACTCAGCGTTGCCGGAGAACTGCGCCTCTTCGAACCGGGTGACGCGGGAGAACTGCGTCCTGCGGAACCAGGCGATGCTGGAGAACTGGGCCTCATCGAACCGGGCGTCGCCGGAGAACTGCGCCTTGCCGAACCAGGCGACGCCGAAGAACCGCGCCCCGCCGAACCGGGCGACCCCGGAGAACTGCGCCTTTTGGAACCGGGCGTCGCGGGAAAACCGCGCGCTGTCGAACCCGGCGATGCCGGAGAACTGCGCCTTTTGGAACCGGGCGTCGCGGGAGAACCGCGCCCAGTCGAACCGGGCGTCGCCGGAGAACTGCGCCTCGCGGAACTCAGCGGTGCCGAAGTGGGGGTGCGGGGTGGTGAGGTCGGTGAGGGCGATCAGGAGCTGGTCGAGGAGGGTTTCAGTGAAGGGGGTGCCGCGGTGGTCGATGTCGGCGCCCGGTGCCAGACCAGTCAGGTACGCGGTGCGGTCGGTGTCGTTCAGGTGGGCGAGGCAGGCGGTGTGCCCTGGGACGTGGATGCCGCGGCAACCGACGGGGTTGGTGACTGGGTCGGCGCCGTGGGCGCAGTGCGGCCAGGACGGTGCTTCCGTCGAAGGTGTCGGGGGCGGAGGTGTGCTCATGGCGGGACGGCTCCAGGCAGGAAAGGTTCCGTGCCGGCGGTCGCCGGACGGGGTGACGGACGTCGGGAGTGCGGGTGGTGCAGGGTCAGGCGGGCCCGGGCCGGAACGGGTTGTACACGGTGTACGGGTCTTGGTTCGTCTCGCTGCGGTGGTGCCGTTCGGCCTGGTAGGCGTCCCAGGCTGCCTCGCCCTGCCGGGTGGAGTGCCACGGCAGGTTCTTCCTGCGGGTGAACTCGGCGTACGCCAGGTCCGGCTCGACGAGCCGGCGGCGGCGCTCGGCCCGGGGATCGTCGCCGACGCGGGCGCCGGTCAGGTCGTCCACGTTCCGGGCGCGGGCGAGTTCGTCCACGTCGAAGGCGATCCGGCGCAGGATCGCGGAGACCCGGGCAAAGTCCACCACGACGTTCGCACGGTCGGGGAAGTCGGTCTCGGGGCGGAGGTTGGCGGCGGGCGGGTAGGACTCGTGGTCCAGGTGGTCGATCCAGTCTGCGCACTGCCGGATCCAGCCCACCTCGTCCACCAGCCGCTCAGCGATGCTCGCGCGGCCGGAGAGTTCCTCGTCGTCGCTGCCCTCTGGGTCCTCCGGCGCCGGCCAGCCCGCCGCTCGGAGCTCGCCCAGGGCGTCCACTTCCGCGTCCTTGGTGAGCTGGTGGACCCGGCTGGGCGACAGCCCGGCCGCCTCCGCCGTCATGCGGACGGACAGCCCTTCCGCCCGGGCCACCACCAGCGCCCAGGCCCGCTCCCGCTCGGCCTGCTCCAGCCGCCAGGCGGCCCTGCGCACACGAGCCCGGCCACGGCGCTCCCGCCGGAACTTCCCCAGCCAGTCACCCTTCACCCCGCCCAGCCTGCCAGCCTCCGATCACCCTGCACTGGCCGTTCAGCAAACTGAACACCCCACCACTACCCACGTCAGCCATGCTCCCCGAGGCCGGTGCTGTCGAAAGTGCCGGAGCCGGTGGCAGTGGCTCCGGCCCCCACTCCGCCAGGTCTCGTCAGGCTTTGTTCTCCGGCCGGGCTGCCGCGCACAGCGCCGGTGGCGGAGCGCGCGGCCAGCAGCTGCCGGTCGGAATCAGTCGGTACGTGTCCGAGGCGACGGCGGCCGCCCGGTGACCGGCGGTTCAGCCTGTAGCCCCCGGCGGGCGCCGACCCGCCGGACAATCCAGGTCGCGGCGGCGATGACGAGGCCGGTCGACAGGATCCCGAGGAACTCACCCACTGGCATCCCAAGTGAGTTCCCGGGAGATCCCGGGGCGGCGGAGGTCGGCATACATCCGTGCGGTCACACCAGGCTCGCCGGGGATACGCCGGACCTTCGGCGAGCCCGAGGCCGCCCACAGGCGGGCGACCTCGGCTACAGCCGCCTGTACGGTCGCCTCGTCCGCGCCGGTGATGTCCAGGACGACGAGGCCGGGCTCGCTGAGGTGGATCGGGTCGATCGACTCCATGCCCGTGGGAACGCTATATCGGAGCAAGCGGTTCACGGCTGGCGTCCGAATCACCTGGACGAGTGCGACCCTGGTCTCGCCGCAGCAGGTCAGGTGGTGCGGACGACCGCTCCCGACACGAACCACTGCACGAGCGTGGCGGCGAGGTGCACGCCGGCCCGGGCGGCCTCCAGCGTCTCGGGCGGCGTGGGCGTCTGGCCGCCGTGCCGGGACGTCTGCCCCTCCCACAGCGCGCGCATCATCGCCTCGGCGACCGCGATCGGATCTCCAGCAGCTGGCGCCGGGATCGCGGTGCTGAACTTGTGCCGGGCGTTCTTGATCTCGCCGAGCATGGTGCCCAGCGTGGCCTTGGCGTTGTTCGGCTGGATGACGGCGTGCGCCGCAGACTCGACCGCCTTGATGGACTCGCTGTAGGCGCGCACCGCATCAGGACCCCGCCCGTACGCCGCCTGCCACGCCGCAGCGAGATGGTCGGCGGCGGACCCGGCCACAGCCCCGGCTGCCGCGTCGGCGATGGTGTGCCGGACCGCGTCGCGCACGGCCGGGGTGACGCGCTCCTCCAGTCCGTCCCAGGCCTCGGCGACCCGGTAGGCCGATCCGGCCTCGTCCAGGATGTCGGTGAGTAGACGGATCGCGTCCTGGTCGTTCACCCCGCGCTCAGCCTTGTAGGCGAGCACCGCATCGACCACGTCGAGCAGCAGGGGGCCGACAGCTGAGGTCAAGGCCCGGTGGTACTTCGAGCCTCCTAGGTGAGGCTTATGGATCGTCGCTATACGCAGCCGCAAGCAGATGGTGCGCTCCACGCCGTCCTCGTCGTCGTGGTCGACCAAGGCCTGGTTGTCCAGCGCGTACGCGACCCACTCCTGCAGCGGCAACTGCAGGTGCTCCGGCACGTCCTCGAAGGGGCCGTCGGCGGCGGGCGCTTGGGTAAGGCCAGCGCGGACGGAGAAGCGCGGGCGCGGCGTGGTCGTCATGGCAAAACGGTAGCGGCAAAGGTGATCACGTCGGATAACCTCTCCTTATCCGACGCGACAAAACGGGCGCGGTGGCCCGCCGGACCAGCGCCGGCGAAGGGGAAGGACACCCGACGTGATCACGCATCCCGACCTGCCCGACACCCTCGTCCACTTCACCGGCCGGTCCCGCGGGCCAAAAGAACGCCAGGACTTCCCGCCGACCACGGCGGAGGACCGCCTGGTGAGCATCCTGCACAGCGGGACTTTGCGTGGTGCCGCGCCCTTCGGGCTCGACGCCCCGGTGCTGTGCTTCAGCGAGGCCACCGAGGAGGCCCGCCGCGTGATACTCCGTGACGGGGCCGGGTGGGGCCCGTACGAATCGTGGGGCCTGGTGCTCCACCGTCAGCAGCTCATCGCGGCCGGGGCCCGGCCCGTCCTCTACGTCTCCCGCGAGGAGCGGGACCAGATGAAGGCCGTTCTGCCACGGCGCACCTACAACCGCTGTGTCGTGTACGAACCGGGGCGCGAGGACTGGCTGCACGAGCGGGAGTGGCGGCTCTGCTTCGAGGACGACGTCGAACCCGTGCTGCCCATCACGCCGCAGCTCGTCGCCGGCGTCATCGTCGGTACCCAGGGCTGGACACCGCAGCCCCGTGAGGTGACCTTCGAGGCGAGAGCCGAGACGTACGTGACCGGGGTGCTGGCCGTCCGCCGCGCGATGCAAGAGAACCCCGGCCATTCCTGGCCAAGCGTCCCCATCCACTCCCCCGACGTGAGCTTTGCCTGGCCCGCGCACGGCCTGGCCCGCTGGTACTGGACCGGCGCGGAACTCGTTTTCGACGGCTACTTCGACGTCCAGGCCCAGCAGTGGGAGACCGCATGGCGCTGGGGCGGCGCCCTGCCGGGGATCAGCGGTACCGTCCGCCCCGAGGACGTCTGGGGAGGAACGACGTGGTGACGGCCGTATCCGAGGCGATCGCTTCCGACGACTTCCCCCCGCTGGCCTCGGCGCTCCTTGTCGCAGCTGCCGAGCGACAGGTGCTGATCGAGCGGTGGGCCGAACGCCACGGCGTCGACGCCGCCCGGCGCCTCGCCGAGGCCGAGGACCTGGCCGACGCCGTCGCCGCCGAGATCACCCCCGACAACACGACCGACACCTACGACAAGAGCTGGCGGGTCTGGCAGCGGTTCTGCACCGTCGAGCGCCTGCCCGAACTGGAGGGCTCCCGCGGCTCCCTGGTCGCCTTCGTCGCCTGGATGCTGCGCGAGGGCCAGCAGAACGGGAAAGGTTACGCCCCCTCCTCAGCCTCCACCCACCTCGCCGCCACCGTCGTCGGACTGCGCCAGCGCGGCGTGGCGGTGTCCGGCTACGCCCAGGCCGAGGCCCGCGCCGACCTGGAGGGCCTGGCCATGAAACTCCTCCAGGCCGGGGAGCGGCGTGGCCGGGGCCAGGCCGTCGGCGCCGACATCGACGGCCTGCACGCCATCACCCGCGCCTGCCCCGACACCCTCACCGGCGAGAGGGACAAGGCCCTGGTCCTCACCGGCTTCCGCTACGCCTCCCGCTCCCAGGACCCGGCCGGACTCCTCGCCGGCGACGTCGCGCTGCACCCGCACGGCCTCCTGGTCGACATCCTCACTGGCAAGACCAAGCACTCCGTGCGCACCGCACGGGTGCCGTACGACGAGGATCCCGAGATCTGCCCGGTCCGCGCCTGGACCGCCTACCGCACCCGCCTGATCGCCGAGCACGGCGAGCAGTGGGCCGACCCGGCAACGCCGGCGTTCGTCGGCATCGACCGGTGGGGCCGCGTCACCGGCGGCATGGTTCCCGACTCCGTCACCCGCGCCATCAAGCGCATCTCCGCCCGGGCCGGGGTGCCGATCGCCTGGACCGGCCACTCCCTACGCATCGGCCTGGCCTCCGTCGCCCGCCGCTCCGGCCGCGACTCCATCGCCATCGCCGACCAGGGCGGCTGGGCTCGCCACTCCCGCTCGATGCTCGGCTACATGCAGCGCGAGGACGGCTGGGACGACAACGCCGCTACCGGCCTCACCTGACCCCGCCTGCGGCATGCGTCGGCACGGGAAGCCCTCAGCCCTGTTGGAGCTAATGGGTCCGACAAGGTGCGTACCTCCGTTGGAGGACATCGGTTGGAACGGCTCCGTGCGTCGGCGCATCCGGCAAGGATGACTTCACCGACGATCTCCAGGAGGGCAGCACTATGAACATCTGGATCATGAGGAAAATACAGGGTTCGTCCCACGGCAGGGGGGACAGGCGATTCCTGGTTCGGGCCGATGCCATCACCTATCTGAGCGGCGATGACGACCAAGTGCGCGCCTCCCAGCTCGGTTCGGACGAGTTCTCGGTGATCGCCGACGTCAAGGACGGAGGTCCGACTGCTCCCAAGCTCCCGGACGGCTTCAACGTCGATCTGCTGTTCGCCATCAGTGAGGCACGCCGGCGGGCTCAGGAGGACAACGACGACCCGCACCAGGAAGACCGTGTCCTGGTCGCCCAGACCTGGGACGGTGACTGGATGTGGCGGGAGTTCCGCCCCTCCGAGATTGAGCCGAAGCCCGAGCCTGTCTAGGCAGTCCTCAGCCCCTGTTGTGCCTAACGGGTCCGGCAGGGGCCGAGGCGCGTATGTAGCGGAGGAGTCAGCTGGGAGGGGGATCGAGCTGCTGGGCCGGCACTGAGAACCGGGGCTCCTTCGCGTGCATGTGCTCGCACAGGACGGACTGGCCGGGCAGCGCCACGTTTATCGCTTCGGCGACGACGGGGAAGAACGCCCTGCCGTCCTCGGACTGCGGCGTTGTACTCCAGCTGTATCCGCTACGGCCGTTCAGCGCGAGGCGCATCATGCGGGTGCCGTACCCGTGGTGCTGCCACGGTCTGGTGACCCGGATCTTCGCAACGAGCCCGAGGCGGCACAGATCGCAGACCTGCCAGACCAGGCGGGCGAAGTCGTACCCGTCCGGTGCGCGGACCTGGACCTCCTGCATCCCGGCCGGGACGACCGGTGGCTGGTGCCACCAGGTCTCCGTGTCCGGGTCGACCCGCCACTCAAGGCTGTTCGGGGCGACCACCGGCGCCGGTTCACCAGTTCCCCGGAAGGCGCCGACCAGGCGGGCCCACAGGGAGCCCCCTTGCCGCACGGTCCTCGGCGAGCCCACCGTCAGCTCTGGCTCTGCAGCGGCGGGAGCTCGCGCAGGACGGCGGGCAGCTCGTCGATGCCGCGCTGGAGGTACCAGGTCCGCGCCCAGCGCAGGACCGCTCCTCGGCGCAGGCGCCACCGGTCGTAGAACTGCGAGAGGACATCGTCGCAGAAGTCCTCCCGGAGATCGGCGAGCATCGGGTCCTCGGAGAAGGCGTAGCCGAGGCCGGCCTTCTCCGGGTCGCCCAGGTCGAGGGCGTCGGCGAGGATCGCCGCGGCGGCCGCGCTCGTGCCGCCGCCGTTGTAGCCCCAGCCGAAGCCGCCGCCTTCCGGCTCGACCAGCTCACGCAGGACTGTGATCCCGTACTGCCGCTCGGTCGGACCGAACTCAGGCACCTCGACCAGGAGCCGGGCGGGATGCCACTCTCCCTCGCTCGCCGGGCCTTGCTGGATGCCGTGGTAGGTGCGGTCCTCGTATGCCATGCCGTTCCTTCCCGCTGCTCTTCCGGACAACCTCAGCCTGGCGTACCAGCAGGCCCTGCGACAGAGCGCGACCGGCCAGCTCGGCCGACGTGAGGAGGGCCGGGTCTCCGGCTACAGGCGTAGCCGGGAATGCCGAGGGGCGCACCCGCGGTGGACTGCTCAGCTGCTTCCTGCGCGCGCCTTCATCCTGTTGCCCGCACCGACGGCTTGCGAGCCATGGCCCGCTGCGCGGCGTTACGAAATAGAGGGGAGGCCTAATACCCCCTCAATGACCTGGGCTTTCATGGGGGTTGACGCCATCCGAGAGGTCGTGAGAGGCTGGTCCCGTGAGCGCATCAGTGCGCTCATTTTGCGTTTCGGGCTCTCCTTCTCCGGTGAGAAGCGGGGGCCTTTCGCATTTCAGCTGAGCCCCCGGAGCACCACCCGGGGGCTTTTTTCGTACCCGGAGGATCCGTACCCGTGATGACCAACTTCGCCCCCGGCGCCGTCCTCGGCGTGCCCGTGTGGCTGGCCGTCTGCGCACTCGTCGCGCTGTCCTGCATCCTGGCCCTCGTGGGCTTCTGCGCCGGGACGGTCCTGCGCCGCGCCGACCAGCGGGACCTCCCTCAGGCCCTGCTCGGGCTCAGCCACGTCATCTCCGCGATGTGCGGACTGCTGCCGTGGGGCAAGCCCACCCCGCCGCCCGCCCTGCCCGAGCAGGCGCCAAGCGAGGCAGAGCCGCCGGCCGCGCCCACCGTTGTCCTGGTCCGCGAGCAGCCCGCGGTCCCGGTCGTCCTGCCGAGGGATCCGCGGTGACCCAACTCCGGCGAAGCACCGCAGCGGGCCGGCCCTGGGTTGAGCGCACCGACCTGCTCGTCGAGGCGCTGCGCACCATGAAGCGGAACTATGCGGTCGCCTTCCTGGCCAGGGTCCTCTATGGCGCCTCGTACGAGCTCATCGCCGAGAAGCTCCACGTATCGAAGGAAGAGGCCGTCGTCTCCTGCGGCATCGGCGCTTCCTTGCTCCGGCACCCATCCCGGTCCCAGAGGCTGAGGGACGTCCTCGACGACAGTGATGAGGGAGCGCTGATCGTCGACAAAGGGCTTCGCGACCTCATCCGCTCCTGGCACCTGGAGGAGACGTTCGCCTCCCTGTGCCGCCAGTGCGAACAGCCCATGGAGATCGTCGGCTCCGTGTACGAAAACGTGGGGCGACCTCGCCGGTACTGCTCAAACGCATGCCGACAAAGGGCGTACCGGGCCCGGAAGCGCCCCGGTCAGACACATGGAGGATGAGTACGTCGCGGGCCGGGAACGTGCCTGTCCCCGGCCCGCGACGACCGCCCCGGGACTGCGAGGCAGAGGCTCCGCTGCCCCATGGCGTCACCAGCCGGACCTGTTAGACCAACGGGTCCGGCCGGACCGGCTCCGCGAATCAGACAGAGCGTTCCGAGGCCGGGACGCACAAGCGTGAGCAGAACCGGGCGGGCACCCCGCGCTGAGGCCCGGGGGACAACTGCTCGCCGCAGGCACAGCGCCCGCCGGCCACCTGCTGGATCCGCTTGGCAGCGGCCAGAGCGACCTTGCTCATGCGCAGCTCCTCACGGTCCATCGCGTGCGAGACCTCCATCGCCAGCAGGCCGTGGTGCATGTCTTCGATCATGTGGCGCTCCTCGTAGCAGGAGACCAGCAGCGCGTCGGCGACCTCGAAGTACACGCCTCGGGCGACGGCGGCCTCGAGCAGTTGGTCGCCTTCATACCCCGGGTCCACGGCGGCCGGAGTACGGCTGCAGTCTTCACGCCGGTCGCTCCCCCAGCTGCGCGCCATCCGGACGAGCTCCGCCTCAGAGCGCTCCGCGAGGTGTTCGCTCTCGCCGCAGTACGGGATGCTGCGTGCGGAGAGCGGGAGGCTGCCGCAGCCCGGGACGTGGCACAACTCGTAGGCCCAGGCGCTCTGGGTGAGGAGGAGCTCGAAGCGGTGGACGCCGCACACCACCACCAGGGAGGAGAAAGCGGCACGGGACTCCAGCCACATCTCGGCGGACATCCCCTTCACCGCGAGGTCGCCGGCCAGCCGCAGGACCGCCGAATACGGCACGGGCCCGCCCAGCAACGCCGAGTCGAACATCTTCGGCGCCCACTCCTCGTCGACTTCGGGGTGAACACCGGTCCACTGGGGCAGGGTGGCACATTCGGCAAGCAGTTCCTGCAGGGAGAACGTCCCCGTGCGAATTGTGTCCTCGGTGGCTTCGCGAAGGGCGGTGGTGTACTTGGCGCCGGTCTCACGCTGTACCTCACGGGCACGCTGAGCGGCGGTGTTCTGGCGACGAGGCATCGGTCTTCTCCGTCTCGACGGGTACGCCCACGCCCCCCGTCGACGAAGAGGTCCTGTGTCGAGAGAGGGTGTCGCGGGCCCCGAAGGACCTTGGCCGATCGCGGGACGACGGCGTGGGCGTCGGCCTGCGGCGGATGGCGGTGCGCGTCCAGCCAGAAAGCACCGTAGCGCAACGACAAGTCTCAGGGGGGAGAAGCGCTGCCCAGTCGCCGCAGGGCGCCCCAGACAAGTAGTAGCCGGCGCACGGCGTCGACGAGAATCGCGGCGGGTCTCCTAGCCACGGCGCTACTGAAGACCGGCGTCGGGGAATTCCGGAGCGGCCCAGGATGCGACCCGGGGCGGGACACAGGGAGGGGACCGAGGACGCCACCCAGGCGGGATCGGGCACCAGCGGCGTACGACAGGGGCCTGGAGAGCGTCGTTATGACAGCCTTCGAGCCCCACCGTGCACCTTCAACATGGATCCAGGCCCAACGAAACGGGGCCCGGACCGGTCACGCGGCCCGGCCGCTGCACCTCTCTTCGTGGTAGCCGATCGACCGCCGTTCCCACCGCTCGTACGGGAGCCGCGGAGCACCGGGCACCGGCTGCACCGGCTGACGGTGCGCCTCGAGCGCGCGGCGGTAACCGGCCGACGAAACGGGGCGCGGCCGGTGCGGGCGGAGGCGGGGCCGGGTCGGCGGCCGCCGTGGCGGGGCCGGCCTTCACAAGCCCGGGCGCCAGGGCGTGAAGGGCACGCATGTTCGCCCCGGGTGTCTTCTCGTTGACGGCCACGACCAGCTTCGGCGCGATCCAGCGGACCTTCGTGCTGTACGCCGGGGCGTCGGGGCGACGCCTCCCTGCGGACAGTGGCACCGCTGCTGGGCGCCGGACTCGACCGCATCGTCCACGCCTCCTACACCGAGGGGATCGACCCGCTCGACCTCGCCGCGCGTGCCGAAGTCGCCCTCCAACTCGTCGACGGTGAAACCGGGCTCGCCACCGTGGACCTGCTCGAACCTCCTCGGTAAGTCCAGCTGCGGACGCACGGTGGAAGCGTCCCTGTTGTCTACGGCAAGGGGAGAACGGTGCCTATGCTCGTCACACGGTGTGGCCGTGGGTTCGGACGGGCACGTCCAGCCGGTCGCCGGTCTCGGTGAGGACGTCGGGGCAGAAGTAGTACCAGCGCAGGCGCGTGATCCCGCCGTCGGCTGTCTCGGCGCGCAGGATGTCCTCGACCGCCTCGGGGCCGCTGCCGTCGGCCGGGGTGGCCCACATCAGGACCAGCGGGTCGCCGTCGAGCTCCCGGACTTCGGCGCGCCACCGGACGGAGGGCTCCAACACCAGGGTGTGGTGCAGCGAGCCGGCGGCGATCTGTGCCCGTCCGACCTCGTGGGCGACGCCGATCACGTCGCTGACCGCGTCCTCGACGAAGAGCTTGGTCAGTCCGTCCAGGTCGTACGCGGTGAACGCCGTGGCGAGGGCGTCGAGGGTCTGGCGGTCGGGACCTGTACGGCGGGCGAGCGCAGCTTCCCGCTGCGGATCGGCCAGGCGCCCGCGGCCACGGTGCAGTGCGGCCTTCACCGCCCCCTCGGTGGTGCTCAGCATGGCGGCGATCTCCTTCAGCGGCAGGTCGAACACGTCCTTGAGGACGACAGCGGCACGCTCCTGCGGCGCCAGCAGAGTGCTCATCTCCGCGAGCGCATCGCGTACCTCGGCGGGATCGGCGGCGGCAGGAGCGGCTTGCTCTGCCGGCTCCACGAGGAGCGGGGCCGGGCGGCGCACCTGGTCGAGGTAGGCGTTGGTCGCGATCCGCACCAGCCACGCCATCGGCCGCTCGACCGGCTGGTGGGTCTGCGCGGCCCGCGTGAACGCCCGCGCGAGTGCCTCCTGTGCCAGGTCCTCGGCGTCCCACACGCTGCCGGTCAGCCGCCGGCAGTAGCGGAACAACTCACCGCGCAGCGGCTCCAGCGCGACCAGGAACTCGCGGCGCGCGGCCTGCGCCGCCGCCAGCAGGGGCTGCGGCAGCTGGTCGAGGTCGGGGGACGGAGAGGGCTGAGGCATCGTTTCACGGCTCCCTTGCTGGGTGAATGGCTGTACACCCTGGTACGACGGGGCAGCCATCACGTCGGATACGTAGTCGAAGCGGTGACCTGGCTCAGGCCCTCAGCCCCGTTTTGGCACCGTTATGAGGACGCGCGGGTGAGCGCGGCCAGACGCTCCATTCTTAAAAGGTGAGTTCTCGGGGTGAGTTGGCCCCTCCCCCAGTTTCGGCTTCGGTGAACCCGGCCGGACTGTCGTACCGGCGCCGTAGATTCGGGCCATGACCGACATGACCACCTCGGGAAGCACCGAGGCGCCGGACTTCAGAGAACCGGAGACGCACCTCACCGCGGACTTCCTCGACTCCTGCCTCCAGAGCGCAGGGCGCTCGTTCAGGGAGGGCGAGCTGGCCTACCTCGCGATGACCTCGCAGATCGAGAACCCGATTCGCGACCGAGTGGCCTACGAGATGCACCTGCGCTTCAGGAAGACTCGACTGGATGTAGGCCGGGAGTGGACCGGGCTGTACACGACGGGCGAGAACGGGGAGCGCGCGCCGCGCGCGGTGGATCTGGCGGTGGTCGAGAAGCCGAGACATCGCAGTCCCTACGCCCCTACGCCCGCGGGCGTGGTGGAGTTCAAGGCCGTATACGCACACGAAGCCCGGAGCGACGGCCAGCTCAACGCCATCTACCAGAAGGTGTTCCGGGACGTCGAGAAGTCCCTGACCTGGCACTACATGATTATGGGTGAGGTCTTTTCCGTGGTGCTGCTGCCGAACCTGCGCATCGTCAGCAACCGTCTTCCCTACCAGATCATGCGGAAGATCGAGGGGAAGGTCTCCTTCGACGACTTCATGCGCCGGTCCGGCCAGGTCTCCGATGAAGCAACCGTGCAGGAGGTGTCCAGGCACCTTTCTCGGCTCGGGCCGGTGCGGGACGGGCTGATCGATGCGGGTACCGAGAGCGGGGTGCGGGTCACAGTGCCGTACGTGATTCTCGGGTCGGTGCCGGTCGAGACCTACGAGAACCTTCCTTCGCTGAAGCTGGTCCCGCGGCAGCGTGGCCAACGGGGAAAGTGACCGCAGGGCACGCGGCCCTGCGGTCTTGGAGGTGGCCCGCCCTGTTGCAGGGCGGACCACCTCGTCTGTCGCCTGGTCTACGGCGCCGGTTCGTAGGCGACGACGGTCGTGGGGCAGTCCTCGGCTAGTAGTGCTTCGTTACGTTGGGTGATCTTGCCTGGTGGTGGGCATCTTCAGGGTATGAGGTTGGGGGAGGTGGAACGGCTCCGGGGTGAGTTATCGGAGTTCGTTGCCGATGTGTTCGCCTCGTTGCCGCGGCGGGATCAGCGGCGGTGGGGCGGGTGTTATCTGCGGGGTCTGATGCTGGACGGGCGGCGCAAGTCGGTCCAGCCGATGGCCGAGCGGCTGCCGGACGGGAACATGCAGGCTCTGCAGCAGTTCGTGAACCAGTCGCCGTGGGATCCGCTGCCGGTGCGGCGCCGGATCGCCGAGCGGCTGAGCCGGGCGATCCGGCCGGAGGTGTGGGTGATCGACGATGTGTCGTTCCCCAAGTGCGGCACCGCTTCGGTCGGGGTGGCCCGGCAGTACTGCGGGGCGCTCGGGAAACGGGCGAACTGCCAGGTTGCGGTCAGTGTCCACGCCGCCACCGACACCGCGTCCTGCCCGCTGGACTGGCAGCTGTATCTGCCGCGGGAGTGGACGGAGATGCCGGACCGCTGCCGTCGGGCCGGAGTGCCGGACGAAGCCGTTGCCCACCAGGAGAAGTGGCGCCTGGCGCTCGGCATGCTCGACACGCTCGTCGACTGGGAACTGGAGGCGCCGGTGGTGGTCGCCGACGCGGGCTACGGCGTCAGCACCCCCTTCCGGACCGGCCTGGAGGAACGCGGACTGTCCTATGTCCTCGCGCTGACCGGCAAGGAAGTCGCCCATGCCGAACAGGCCCGGCCGCACCGGCCCGCCTACGGCGGGCTCGGACCGCCGACCCTGCCCCGCTACCGCACCCCGCCCCGAGCCGTCAGTGCCCTCGCGGCAGAAGCCGGCCCGGAACAGTTCACCGAGGTCACCTGGCGACAGGGCAGCAAAGGCCCGATGACCTCGCGGTTCACCGTCCTGACCGTCCGGCCGGCGGGCAAGCAGTCCCTGGCCGCGGCCCAGAACGCGGGCGGCGGCCGCAACCGATGGGACGGCGTCCTGCCCACCCGAACCCTCCTGGCCGAATGGCCACAAGGCCAGGACACCCCGACGGGCTACTGGATCTCGAACCTGCCCGCGACCACACCGATCATCGACCTGGTCCGGTGGGCGAAGATGCGCTGGCGCATCGAACACGACTACCGCGAACTCAAGCACGGCCTGGGCCTGGATCACTTCGAGGGCCGCACCTGGCGCGGCCGGCATCACCACGTCACCCTCGTCACCGCCGCCCAGGCATTCCTCACCCTTCGGCGGCTCGACCCAAAAGCCCACACGCCGGCCTGACCCTCTACCAGGTCCTCGACACCCTCCAGGACCTGCTGCAGTGCTGGACCGGCACCTGCACCACCTGCGGCCAACCCCTACCCCGCAACAGAACCAGACGAAGAACCTAACGAAGCACTACTAGTGATCTGAGTCAGAGATTCGTCGGCAGTAGGCGGCGACTTTGTCGAGGATC
>NZ_BNBS01000080.1 GCF_014656075.1 Streptomyces hydrogenans | reverse complement strand
GGGCGGCCCCGCCGCCCCGGCGGCCCCCGCCCCGAAGGCCCTCGGCGGCCCGCCGACCCCCGGCACCGGCTTCGCGGGCTCCGCGACCGCCGGCGTGCCCACGGTCGGCAGCACGCCCTCCAGCCGCCCCGTCAGCAACCCGCTGTACGACACCGGCACCCTCCCCGGCTACGACGGCACCCCCGCCGCCGGCGTCCCCCTCTACGACGGCCCCCCGCCCGGCACGCCCGCCGGCGGGACCCCGGCGTACGACGGCACGCCCGCGGCCGGCACGCCGATGTACGACGGCACCCCGTCCGCCGGCACGCCGATGTACGACGGCACGCCCGCGGCCGGCACCCCCCGGTACGACGGCCAGCCCACCGGCCCGACCACGGGTGCCAGTGGCATCGCCGGCCTCGGCGGCGGCGCGCCCCGGCGCCCGGCCATGCCGAAGCGCCCGGGCGGCCCGGCGGGCGGCCCCCTGGCGGGCGGTCCGGCCGCCGGTGGCCCGATGACCGGTGGCCCGATGACCGGCGGTCCCGGTCCGCGCGGAGCCGGCGGCCCCGCGCCGCGCATGTCCGACGACACCGCGATCCTGACGCCGCAGCAGCCGGCGCCCGCGCCCGGCGCGGGCCGGCCGGGCGCGGGCGGCCCGGGCGCCCCCGGCGGCCGGGTGTCCGGTGACACCCTCACCAGCGGCATCCCCGTCGTCCCCCCGGCCGGCGGCCGCCCCGGTCCGAACGCGCGCCCCGACGGCCCCCAGGGCGGGGCGCCCCGCCCCGGCCGCCAGGAGCAGGCCCCGAAGCCCGCCCCGGCGCCCAAGCCCGCGCCGAAGCCCGCCCCGGCCAAGAAGGGCCGCTCCAAGCTGGTCCTCGCCGCCGTCGGCGTCGTCGGCCTCGCCGGTGTCGCCTACGGCGCCGGACTCCTCCTCAACCACTCCGACGTCCCCAAGGGCACCACCGTCCTCGGCGTCGACATCGGCGGCGGCACGAAGGAGGAGGCCGTCAACAAGCTGGAGGCGCAGCTCGGCAAGCGCGCCGCGACCCCCCTCCAGCTCACCGTGGGCGGCAAGAAGGTGCAGCTCGCGCCCGACAAGGCCGGACTCACCCTGGACAGCCAGGAGACCGTCCGCGCCGCCGCCGGCAGCGACTACAACCCCGTCTCGGTGATCGGCTCCCTCTTCGGCGGCGAGCGGGTCGCCAAGCCGGTCTTCCCGGTGGACGACGAGAAGCTCGCCGTCGCCCTGCGGGACCTCGCGGGCGCCTCCTCGTCGGCGACCGAGGCGACGATCCTCTTCGCCCCGAACAAGGTCACCGCCGTCGAGGGCAAGCCCGGCAACGGCCTCGACGTCCAGCGCTCGATGATCTCCGTCAAGGACGCCTTCCGGGCCCAGGTGGAGACCGGCCGGAACAAGGTCGTCGAGCTCCCGGTCAGCGTCCTGA
The DNA here is from genome assembly GCF_014656075.1 of Streptomyces hydrogenans. Lineage (GTDB taxonomy): Bacteria > Actinomycetota > Actinomycetes > Streptomycetales > Streptomycetaceae > Streptomyces > Streptomyces hydrogenans. The sequence continues at coordinate 35,714 of NZ_BNBS01000080.1, read as the reverse complement.
AGCCCTCGGTCACCAAGGCCGAACTGGACCGGGCGATGAAGGAGTTCGCCACCCCCGCCATGTCCGGCCGGATCACCGTCCAGGCCGGCGGCAAGAGCATCGACTTCGGTCCCGCCCGCTCGCTGCCGCAGATCCTCTCCATGAAGGCCGTCGACGGCCACCTGGTGGAGGTCTACGACAAGAAGGCGATCACCCGGCTCCTCGAAGGCACCTTCAAGGGCGTCATGATCACCAAGGGCGACGGCTCGAAGCACGAGGTCTCCGCCGACGACGTCGCGTTCGTCATGCGCGACGCCCTCCGGGGCAAGACCAAGGCCGAGCGCACCGCGACGATCGACCTCACCGGCAAGGGCTGAGCCCCCGCCGCCGCCCGGCCCGGCCCCCGTCCTCCCCCGAGGCCGGGGGCCGGCCGCGTACGGGCGCCGCGGCGGAGCCCGCACCGGGCGTCCGGAGCCGCGCGGCGGGCCGCCCCACCCCTCGCCGCCGTACCGCGGCCTCTCGGCCCGCGGCCACCGCGCCGGGGGAGTCCCCTCCGCCCGCCCCTCACCCGGCGACGAGCACCGCGGACAGGGCGAGCGCGCCGGGCAGCGCCTGCGCGTAGAGGATCCGGCGGTTGGCGGTGGCGGCGCCGTACAGCCCGGCGATCACGACGCACGACAGGAAGAACACCCGCACCCGGAACCCCGTCGGCTCGTCGGAGACGAGCCCCCAGACGAGCCCGGCGGCGAGGAACCCGTTGTAGAGCCCCTGGTTGGCCGCCATGGCGGCCGTCTCGCGGGCGAGCCGGGCGTCGAAGCCGGAGAAGCGCCGGCCCGTCTCCTTCTCCCACAGGAACATCTCCATCACGAGGATGTAGAAGTGCAGGAGCGCGATGAGGGCGACGAGGATGTCGGCGGTCAGCGGCATGGACCCATTGTGGTCGGACAGGCGGCCGCGCCCCGGACACGCCGCGCGGACGCGGACGCCGCCGATCGCCCCCGACCCGCCCGCCGCCCCGGGGTCCGAGGCGCGCGGTCGCCCGCCGCGTCCTGCTCGCGCCCGCCCGGCCGGGGGACGGCTTCCTCCTCCTTCGAGCGGCCGTGAAGCCCCTGGGAAAACCCGGTTGGAGGCGCCCGCGGGGCACGTCTAGACTCGGGGGCCTGGGAGCGGGGTCGTAGCACAGAGGTAATGCGCCGCGATGGCATCTCGGAGGACGCCGGTTCGAATCCGGTCGCCCCGCTCCCTCCTGACGCCCCCTCGGCGTGGCTCCCCGGTGAATCCCCGGCGGCTCCCGGCCCGCCCCGCGTACCCTCGGCCCATGATCATCCAGGAGCTCTCCGACGCCGAGGTCGCCGCGACCGCCGCCCGTGCCGGTGCCGAGGTCGTGCGCGGCCTCTACGGGCGGGAACTCGACCGGGTCGACAAGGGCGCGGGCGACTTCGCCACCGCCGCCGACCTGGCGGCCGAGCGGGCCATTCTGGACGTGCTGCGGGCCGCCCGGCCCGACGACGCCGTGCTCGGCGAGGAGGGCGGGGCCCAGGGCGCGGCCGGGGGCCGTCGCCAGTGGCTCGTGGACCCCCTCTGCGGCACCCTCAACTACGCGGTCGGGAACAAGCTCGTGGCCGTCAACGTCGCCCTGCGCGGCGGGGCGGCGGCCGTGGCCGACCCGTTCGGCGGCCTGTTCCGCACCGACGGGACGACCGCCTGGGACGAGGACGGGGAGGTCCTCGCGCCCACCGCCGCCACCGGACTCGTCGACGTGAACCTGGACCCGCCGTTCCCGGGCGCGCCCGGCTTCCGCGCCGTCGACCTGCTCGCCCACCCCGACTTCGTCGCCGGCTTCCGGCCCCGGGTGGTGTCGACGACGCTCGCGCTCGCCTGGGTGGCGGCGGGACGCCGGGCCGCGTACGTGACGGACGGCGGCGACCTGTCCGGCAGCGTCCACTTCGCCGCCGGCATCGCGCTCTGCCGGGCGGCCGGCTGCGTCGTCACCGGCCTCGACGGCACCCCGGTGGGGGAGGACGGCGCACGCGGGCTCGTGGCCGCCGCCGACACCGCCACCCACGCCCGCCTGATGACGATGATCCGCTCCCTCGCGGGGTGAACCGGCGCCCCTAGGGCCTGTCCGACCATTCCCGTCGGGTCCGGCCCGTCCGGCACGCACGCTCGCCGCACGGCCGAAACGCCCGAGTAGCGCCGCTACGAGGAGGCCCCGGCCGCACGCCGATCGCACGCACCGGACGACCCGGCCTGATCCGACGCCCATGGTCGGACAGGCCCTAGTTGAGCCGGGCGCGCGCCGCCTGGGCCCGGTGGCGGATCGCCGCGGCCGTGTCCGGGTCGACCGCGTCCATGATCTGCGCGTACGCCTCCATCTCCGCCGCCCCGGTCAGGAAGTCCCCGCGCTGGACCAGGAGTTCGGCCCGCTCGTAGCGCAGGCGCGCCGGATGGGAGGGGAGCAGCAGGGCCAGCTCCACCGCCCACAGGGCCACGTCGGAGTGCTCGGGGCGGGGGGTCGCCCAGGCGCGGATGTTGCCGAGGATGCGGAGCACGATGGCGCCGGGCTCGGCGGGGCGCAGCATCGAGCGGTCCAGGGCCTCGCCGGTCGCGCTCGCCACGAGCAGCTCGGCGTCCTCGGCGGTCATCGGGCGCCCGCCCGCGAAGGGGTCGGCGAGGTCGAGGTCGGCCGGGTCGCCGAAGCCGACGACGAAGTGGCCGGGCAGGCCGAGGCCGTACACGGGCGCGCCGGCCCGGCGGGCGACCTCCATCCACACCACGGAGAGCAGGATCGGCAGGCCCCGGCGCCGCCGGAGCACCTCGTGGAGGAGGGAGGACTCCAGGCGCTGGTAGTCGGCGGGGACGCCCTCGAAGCCCTCCCGGCCGCCGAGGAGCGCCGCCAGCTCGTCCTTCCAGGCGCCGGTGTGCCGGGTGGCGTACGGGACGAGCCCGGCGAGCCGGTCCAGCTCGACGTCGGCCTCGACGAGGTCGTGCTCGGTGACGGTGGGGTCGGCGACGGCGCAGATCAGCAGGCAGAGCCGGGCGAGGTCGGGCCGCTCGGCCCGGGCCTCCTCCGCGAACTCCCGCCGCCGGTCGGGCGGCCGGCCGGCCGGTGGTGTCAGGGGGTCCTCCGCGCTCACGCCGCGCTCACGCCTCCGCCTGCCGGTAGTGGTGGTAGTGGTGGTGCACCACGAAGCCCATCCCCTCGTACAGCGCCCGCGCGCCGTGGTTGTCGGCCTCGACCTGGAGCCAGGCCGCCGAAGCGCCCTCGTCGAGGGCCTGTGCGGCGAGGGCGGCCATGACCGCGGTGGCCAGGCCCCGGCGGCGGTGCGCCGGGTCGACCTCCACCGCCATGAAACCCGCCCAGCGGCCGTCGACGACACAGCGGCCGATGGCGGCCGGCACCTCTCCCGTGCCCGCGACGGACGCGAACCACACACTCGGGCCCGAGGTGAGCACCTGCCGCACCGCCGGGCTCGTCCGGGTGAAGCGCTGGTACCGGTGCAGCCAGGCGTCGTCGAGCGTCCGGGAGAGGCGCACCTCGGCGGGGCCCGGCTCCCGGTCGGCGAGCGGCGCGAGCGCGCCGATCCGCAGCTCGGCGGTGACCTCGCGCCGCCAGCCGAGCCGCTCCAGCTCGGCGCAGAGCAGTTCCTGGGTGCCCTCGGCGCCGGTGGCGGTCTGGACGTACGCGGGCAGCCTCCGGTCCGCGTACCACTGGCGCACGGCCTCCAGGGCCTCGGCGACGGGCAGGCCCGGATCGCCCGCGGGGAGGACCGAGTTGGCCCGGCGGGTGAAGCCCACCCGTCGTCCGGCCACCGCCCCTCCAGGACGGGCCTCGCCCGGCTCCTCCTGGATCGCGGCCCTGAGCGTCCACGCGCCGAGCGCCTCGCTCTCGACCGGCTGCCACGCGCGCGCGGCGGCCCGGGAGAGCTCGGGGAAGGTGGCGGCGGGCCCCGCGCGGCGGGCCGGGGCGGGGGGCACGATCTTGCCCGCGACCAGGCGGAGTTCCGCGATCCGGACGGTCTCGCCGCTCTTTCGTGTGATCGTGAGCACACCCTCGTCCCATGATGTGAGAACCCCGACCGCGTCGGTGAAGCGGCCACCCGCCGACGCGGAGTCCGTCACGTACCGAACGGAGACACGTTTTCCCACGTCAGCCCTGGTGACACGGACCTCAAGTCGGCCTCCGCCGGTGATTTCCACAGCTTCTCCGCCCCTCCTGTTCGGATCGCCCCCAAGAACGGAGATACTAGGTGCGGGCATCGACGACACCGCGCTCCCGCGCAGACCAGCCCTACCGAGGAGGAACGACAGCGTGACCTACGTCATCGCGCAGCCTTGTGTCGACGTCAAGGACAAGGCTTGCATCGAGGAGTGCCCCGTCGACTGCATCTACGAGGGCAAGCGATCTCTCTACATCCACCCGGACGAGTGCGTCGACTGTGGAGCCTGTGAGCCGGTGTGCCCGGTCGAGGCGATCTTCTACGAGGACGACACCCCGGAGGAGTGGAAGGACTACTACAAGGCGAACGTCGAGTTCTTCGACGACCTGGGTTCGCCCGGTGGCGCTTCCAAGCTCGGTGAGATCGACCGCGACCACCCCTTCATCGCCGCCCTGCCGCCGCAGAACGGCTGATCTTTCGCTGCACCCGCTCTCGGTCCCGTACGGCTCCGCCGCCGTGCGGGACCGAGGCGTATCGCGTACGTACGAGGAAGTGAGCCAACCCGTGAGCGCAGTCTCTTCGCGCCTGCCCGTCTTCCCCTGGGACAAGCTGGAGCCGTACAAGAAGACGGCCCTGGCGCACCCGGACGGGATCGTGGACCTGTCGGTCGGCACGCCGGTCGACCCGGTTCCCGCGCTGATCCAGGAGGCCCTGGTGGCCGCGGCGGACTCGCCGGGCTATCCGACGGTCTGGGGCACGCCGGCGCTGCGCGACGCGCTCACCGACTGGTGCGGGCGGCGCCTCGGCGCGACCGGCTTCGCCCACGAGAACGTGCTGCCCGTGGTCGGCTCCAAGGAGCTCGTCGCCTGGCTGCCGACCCAGCTGGGACTCGGCGCCGGCGACAAGGTGGCCTACCCGCGGCTCGCCTACCCGACGTACGAGGTCGGCGCGCGGCTCTGCGGTGCGGAGGCGGTCGTCTACGACGACCCGACCGAGCTCGACCCGGCCGGCCTGAAGCTGCTCTGGCTCAACTCCCCGTCCAACCCCACGGGCGAGGTGCTGCCGAAGGACGAGCTGACCCGGATCGTGGCCTGGGCCCGCGAGCACGGCGTCCTCGTCTTCTCCGACGAGTGCTACCTCGAACTGGGCTGGGAGGCCGACCCGGTGTCGGTCCTGCACCCGGACGTCTGCGGCGGCTCGTACGAGGGGATCGTCGCCGTCCACTCGCTCTCCAAGCGTTCCAACCTGGCGGGCTACCGCGCGGCGTTCATCGCCGGTGACGCGGCCGTCCTCGGCGAGCTGCTCCAGATCCGCAAGCACGGCGGCATGATGACGGCGGCGCCGGTCCAGGCCGCCACGGTCGCCGCCCTCGGCGACGACGCGCACGTCGCCGAGCAGCGGGAGCGGTACGCGGCCCGGCGCGCCGCCCTGAAGGCGGCCCTGGAGGCCCACGGCTTCCGCATCGAGCACTCCGAGGCGAGCCTCTACCTGTGGGCGACCCGCGACGAGCCCTGCTGGGACACGGTGGCGTACCTGGCGGAGAAGGGCGTCCTGGTGGCCCCGGGCGACTTCTACGGCGAGGCGGGCGCCCGCTTCGTGCGGGTGGCCTTCACGGCGACGGACGAGCGCGTCGCGGCGGCGGTCAAGCGCCTCTCCTGACGGCGGGCGGTACGCGGAAGGGCCCGGGCGCGTGGAGCGCCCGGGCCCTTCCGCGTGTCCGCCGCCGGCTCAGCCGATCGGCAGGCCGCCGAGCGGCTGGCCCGCGAGGGCGCCGCCCAGCGCGCCGTCGGTGCGGGTGTAGCCGGCGCTGTCGGCGCCGGCACCGGCCGTCTGGCCCAGCGCCTGGCCGGCGCCGCCCGCGGTCTCGCCCGCGATCTTCTGCGCCGCCGGCGTCGCGGTCCTGCCGGCCGCGCCCACGGCCTTGCCGGCCGCCGGGACGGCCGTGCCGACGGCCTGGCCGCCGGTCGCGCCGGCCACGCCGGTCGTGGTCTGCGCGGCACCGTCGACGGCCGAGCCCGCGTTCGCCGCGTCCAGCGCGGTCAGGCCGCCGAGGGCGCCGGTCGGCGCGAGGCCGTGGTCCAGGGCGCTCGCGGAGCCGGCCGCACCGACCACGGGGGCTGCGCCGGCCGCGACGATCAGGGCGGCGCGGGCGATCCGGCGGGTCAGGGGGAGGGACATGGTGCTCCTTCGACGGGAGAGACGGTGGTGACGTTTGCCTTTGCGGGCTGCACAACCGAGCCGGGGGCGGGGGAGGTTGCGGGCGTCGAAGGTAAAGGGTGGGCAATGCGTCGTATTGTCGGGTGGGGAGGAAAGCGGACGAACGGCGCCTGTCGACGCGGCCTGCCGAACCGTCACTTCCCTTGTGCCCCAAGCACCCCGGGCTCCCCGCGCGCCCCGGCGCGCGAGCGGGCTCCCGGCCCGGCCCTTACCCCGCTCCGGGCGACCCCTCCGCACACCAGTCCACAGGGCCCCGGCGGGCGGGAACGCCCCTCCAGGGGCCGGGAAGGGCCCGTCAGCGGGTGAGGCGGAGGTGGACCGTGGGGGGCTTGGGAGCGGCGTCGCCCGCGGAGGGGGCCGACTCCCAGTCGCCGCCCGAGTCGTCCGCCCGCCACACCTTGCCCCCGTACGACACCTCCGCGACCCGCAGCGTCGAGGCCCGCGCCACCGCCCACTGGGCCAGCTCCCAGCCGCGCCGGTCCGGCCCGCGGACGGGGACCTGGAGGTCGACGGGCTCCGCTGCGGACCGCCCCGCGGCGGGGCCGCCGGAGACGGAGGTGGGGGCCGCGGACTCGCCGAAGGCCCGGACCAGCTCCGTACGGACGAGGGCGGGGTCGCCGGGGCCGCCCTCCTTGAGGTCCGCCGTGCACGACAGGGCGGCCGGAGCCCGCCCGGTCAGCGCGGCCGACAGCAGCGTCGCGTCCGGCTCGTGCTTGGCGTACGCCTGCGGGAAGCCGCTCTTCTGCACCTTCTGCGCCGCCACCGTCAGCGGCATCCGCGAGTAGCCGGGCACCTTCTCCAGGCCCTCGTAGAACTTCCCGGCCGAGTACACCGGGTCCATGATCTGCTCCGGAGTGCCCCAGCCCATGGACGGCCGCTGCTGGAAGAGGCCCAGCGAGTCCCGGTCGCCGTGCTCGATGTTGCGCAGGGCCGACTCCTGGAGCGCGGTCGCCAGCGCGATGGTCACGGCCCGCTCCGGCAGCCCCCGGGAGGTCCCCACCGCCGCGATCGTCGCCGCGTTCGACGCCTGCTCGGGGGTGAACTCGTACCGGTTGTCCCCGCTGCCCACCGCGCACCGGGGCGCGCCCTTGCTACCGGTCACCTGATGGATACCGATGTACGCCGCGAGGCCGCACAGGACGGCGAGGGCGGCGGCCGAACGGGCGAGTCGGCCGCGACGGGCGGGGCGGGGGGAGTCGGACACGGGGCCCACCGTACTGGAGGCCGGGTTAGGGTCGGCATATGGCTGACATCACCCCGCAGGAGACTGCCCAGGAGACCCCGCTCGACCTCACCCGGGACGGGGCCGAGCTCACCGCCGACCTCGTCGACTTCGCCTCCGTCAGCGGGACCGAGAAGCCGCTCGCCGACGCCATCGAGCGGGCCCTGCGGGCCCTGCCGCACCTGAGCGTCGACCGCTACGGCAACAACGTCGTCGCCCGCACGCGGCTCGGCCGCGCCGAGCGGGTCGTCCTCGCCGGCCACATCGACACCGTGCCGATCGCCGACAACGTGCCCTCCCGGCTCGACGAGGACGGCGTCCTGTGGGGCTGCGGCACCTCCGACATGAAGTCCGGCGTCGCCGTGCAGCTCCGGATCGCCGCCACCGTCCCCGAGCCCAACCGCGACCTCACCTTCGTCTTCTACGACAACGAGGAGGTCGCCGCCGACCTCAACGGCCTCGGGAAGATCGCCGCCGCCCACCCCGACTGGCTGGAGGGTGACTTCGCGGTCCTCCTGGAGCCCTCCGACGGGCAGGTCGAGGGCGGCTGCCAGGGCACGCTCCGCGTCATCCTGCACACGGCCGGCGAGCGCGCCCACTCGGCCCGCTCCTGGATGGGCTCCAACGCCATCCACACCGCCGCGCCGATCCTCGCCCGCCTCGCCGCCTACGAGCCGCGCAAGCCAGTCATCGACGGCCTGGAGTACCACGAGGGCCTCAACGCGGTCGCGATCCAGGGCGGCGTCGCCACCAACGTCATCCCGGACGCCTGCTCGGTCACGGTCAACTACCGCTACGCCCCCGACCGCTCCCCGGCCGAGGCGCTGGCGCACGTCCGCGAGGTCTTCGCCGACTGCGACATCGCCGAGTTCGTCGTCGACGACGAGAGCCCCGGCGCGCTGCCCGGCCTCTCCCACCCGGCCGCCGAGGCGTTCATGAAGGCCGTCGGCGGCACCGCGATGCCCAAGTTCGGCTGGACCGACGTCTCCCGCTTCAGCGCGCTCGGCGTGCCCGCGGTCAACTACGGACCCGGCGACCCGATCTACGCGCACAAGCGGGACGAGCACGTGCACACCGACCGGATCCACCACTGCGAGGCACGGCTCCACGACTGGCTGACCGCCCGTCTCCCGTAATTTCGCATTTCGTCACCTCAGTGGTCCTACGCTGACCCAACAGAAAGATCTGGATCGGCGGAGGGAGCAGGCCATGGGCATTCCCGAGGGAGTGGCGAAGCCGGAGGAGCAGCGGCTGGGTCCGGTGCTGAGGCGGAGGGACCAGGTCCAGCCGGGCACCACGGACCAGCGGCTGCTCGACACCGAGGGCGACTCGGAGTGGGTGCACACCGACCCCTGGCGGGTCATGCGGATCCAGTCCGAGTTCGTCGAGGGCTTCGGCGCGCTCGCCGAACTGCCGAGCGCGATCAGCGTCTTCGGTTCGGCCCGGACGAAGCCGGACTCGCCCGAGTACGAGGCGGGCGTCCGGATCGGCCGGGCGCTGGTCGAGGCCGGCTTCGCGGTGATCACCGGCGGAGGCCCGGGCGCCATGGAGGCGGCCAACAAGGGCGCCCGGGAGGCCAAGGGCGTCTCGGTCGGCCTCGGCATCGAGCTGCCCTTCGAGCAGGGGCTCAACCAGCACGTCGACATCGGCGTGAACTTCCGGTACTTCTTCGTCCGCAAGACGATGTTCGTGAAGTACGCGCAGGGCTTCGTCGTCCTGCCCGGCGGCCTCGGCACCCTCGACGAGCTCTTCGAGGCGCTGACGCTGGTGCAGACCCGCAAGGTGACCCGCTTCCCGATCGTGCTGTTCGGCACGGAGTACTGGAAGGGCCTGGTCGACTGGCTGCGGGACTCGGTGGTGGCGGGAGGCAAGGCGAGCGAGCGCGACCTGCTGCTCTTCCACGTGACGGACGACGTGGACGAGGCGGTGGCGCTGGTGACGAAGGAGACGGGGAAGTAGGAACCGGCCCCGGCCCCCGCCCCCTCGGCCTCCGAGGCGCGGGGTCCGGGGCCGAGCCCCCGTAGCGGGAAGGGGCGGGGTGGAGGGAGAGGTCGCCGGAGGCGTGCCCTTCCCTCCACCCCGCCCCTTCCCGTCACGTCGGCCCGCGCCGCGCTCCCGTCACGCCGCGCCGCGCTCCCGCTACGCCAGCCCGCGCCGGGCGACGGCGGGTGCCCGGTGCCCGGCGATCGAGGCGACCATGTCGAGCACCTGCCGGGTCTCGGCGACCTCGTGGACGCGGTAGACCCGCGCCCCGAGCCACGCCGAGACGGCGGTGGTCGCCAGGGTCCCGAGGACCCGTTCCTTCACCGGCCGGTCCAGGGTCTCCCCGACGAAGTCCTTGTTGGAGAGCGACACCAGCACCGGCCAGCCGGTCTCCGCCATCTCGCCGAGCCGGCGGGTGGCCTCCAGGCTGTGCCGGGTGTTCTTCCCGAAGTCGTGCCCCGGGTCGATCATGATCCCGTCGCGCCGCACGCCCAGCGAGACCGCCCGCTCGGCGAGGCCCACGGTGACCCGCAGGATGTCGGCCATCACGTCCTCGTACTCGACCCGGTGCGGGCGGGTGCGCGGCTCGGCGCCGCCGGCGTGGGTGCAGACGAGGCCCGCGCCGTACTTCGCGGCGACCTCCGCGAGCCGGGGGTCGACCCCGCCCCACGCGTCGTTCAGCACGTCCGCGCCGGCCTCGCAGACCGCCTCGCCGACGTCCGCGCGCCAGGTGTCCACGCTGATCACCACGTCGGGGTGGCGGCGGCGGACCTCCGCGACGAAGCCGACCGTGCGGCGGGCCTCCTCCTCGGCCGTGACCTCCTCGCCGGGACCGGCCTTGACCCCGCCGATGTCGATGATCGCGGCGCCCTCGGCGACCGCCTGCTCGACCCGGGCGAGCGCCGGCTCGTCGCGGAAGGTCGCGCCCTGGTCGTAGAAGGAGTCGGGGGTCCGGTTCACGATCGCCATGATCACCGGCTCGTGCGGCCCGAATTCCCGCCGTCCCAAGCGCAGCATCCCTTTTGTCCTCCCTCGCGACCGGTCGACGGCGTCCTGTGCAGTCGTCTGTGACCCTAACCGTCGGTGGCGCATGGCACGATCGGCACGGGACGTTTTCCACTCCGGGAGAGGCGCGCTGGTGTTCTGGTTTCTGCTCATCACGATGGTCGTGGTCGTCGCGGCCGTGACCCTCGCCGTGGTCGGCGGCGGCGACAGCGAGGTGCTGCCCGACGCGGCCCCCGAGCAGCTGGTGGACCCGCTGCCGCTGAGCCGCCCGGTCGGCCGTGCCGACGTCGAGGCGCTGCGGCTGCCGGTCGCCGCGCGCGGCTACCGGATGGAGGACGTCGACGACGTCCTGGACCGGCTCGCCGCCGAGCTCGCCGAGCGGGACTCCCGGATCGCGGAGCTGGAGGCGGCCCTCGCGGGCGCGCCGGCCGGTGAGGGCGCGGAGGGCGACGAGCGATGACCGGCGGGGCGATCCCCGGCCCGGACGGGCTGCCGCGCTGCCCGTGGGGCCTGTCCGCCGAGGACTACACCGCCTACCACGACGAGGAGTGGGGCCGCCCGGTCCACGGCGACGACGCCCTCTTCGAGCGGCTCTGCCTGGAGGCGTTCCAGTCGGGTCTGTCCTGGATCACGATCCTGCGCCGCCGGGAGGGCTTCCGGCGGGCCTTCTCGGGGTTCGGCATCGCGTCCGTCGCCGCCTTCGGGGACGCCGACCGCGAGCGGCTCCTCGCCGACGAGGGCATCATCCGCAACCGCGCCAAGATCGACGCGACCCTCGCCAACGCGAAGCTGCTCGCCGACTGGGCCCCCGGCGACCTGGACGCCCTGATCTGGTCGTACGCCCCCGACCCGGAGACCCGCCCGGCCCCCCGCACGCTCGCGGACGTCCCGGCGGTCACCGACGAGTCCACGGCCCTGTCGAAGGCCCTCAAGAAGAAGGGCGTCCGCTTCGTCGGCCCGACGACGGCCTACGCCCTGATGCAGGCGTGCGGCCTGGTCGACGACCACCTCGCGGACTGCGCGTCCCGGGGCGGGCGCTGACCACCCGCTCCGGGACGCGCGGGGGTCAGAAGACGAGCACCCGCGGGGCGTTGTCCCAGCCCATGTTGGCCTCCGGCCCGGAGACGCCGCCCCGGCCGGTGCCCGGGTAGACGTACAGCTGCCCCTGGATGGTCCGCATCAGGTCCGGGCGGCCGTCGCCGGTGACGTCTCCGGTGGCGAGCACCGGCTCGTTCGAGGGCCAGGCGTACGGCATCCGGACGCGGGAGCCGAAGGTGCCCCGGCCGTTGCCCGGGTAGAGCCACAGGGTGCGCGAGCCGTCCCGGGCGACCAGGTCGGACCTGCCGTCCCCGTTCATGTCGCCGGGCGCGGCCAGCGCGTTCATCGCGTTCCAGCCGCCGCCGACCTTCTTGCGGGCGCCGAAGCCGCCGCGGCCGGTGCCGGGGTAGGTCCACAGCACGCCGGCGGTGTCCCGGGCGAGCAGGTCGCGCCGGCCGTCGCCGGTGAGGTCGCCGGCCGCCTCGATCTCCCGCATGGAGTTCCAGCCGCCGCCGACCTTCAGGCGCGGCTTGAGTCCGCCGCGGCCGGTGCCGGGGTAGAGCCAGAGGACGCCGGAGCGGTCCCGGGCGTAGACGTCCTCGGTCCCGTCGCCGTTGTGGTCGCCGTGCCGGACGAGCTGGGTCATGGCGTTCCAGCCGCCGCCGATCAGCAGGCCCTTGGTCCGCCATTCGGCGTCGTGCCTGCCGTTCAGGAGCCACAGCTTCCCGTCGTCGGCGCGTTCGAGCAGGTCGGCGATGCCGTCGTTGTTCATGTCGCCGAACCGGGAGACGGCCGGGAGGCCGGCCGGGCGGGGATGGTCCATGGAGGTCCAGTCCATCCACCCGTAGCCGTAGTCGGCCTCCCAGGAGGTGCTGCCGAGCCGGATGGAGCTGATCTTGTTGTCGAGTTCGCCTTCGTAGCCGTGCCAGCCCAGGTCGTCGTTGCCGTATTCCTGGCGGGGGTCGATCTGGATGGAGCTGTTCCCCGAGTAACCGGCGTCCGTGTGCGCGACGGCCCACTTGTCGCTGCGGTTGATGTAGGACGAGATGGTGTTGTCCCAGACGCCCAGGGTCGACTGGCTCGACGAGATGATCTTCATCTGGCCGCCGAACTGCGCATACTGGAAGACGCAGAAGCTGCCCTGCGGGCAGCGGGACGCGTCCGCCGAGGCGGTGGGCGCGGCGGTCAGGAGCGTGGCCAGGGAGGCCGCCGTGGTCACGGCCGCCGCCAGGGCGCGCCGGAGTCCGGTGGTGCGCTTCATGCGCGGTGTTCCCTTCGGGAAAGGTCAGAAGACGAAGGTGGTGGACCGGAGCTGGCCGAGGTCGCGGGGCGCCCGGAGGCGGCCGTCGGCGGTGCCGGGGTAGACGCGCAGGCCCATCGTCCACGAGGCGGACGCGGCGCCGAGGTGGGCGACCAGGTCGGGGCGGCCGTCACCCGTGACGTCGCCGAGGCCGGCGAGCTCCCGGTGGGCGTTCCAGCCGCCGTCGCCGATGAGCTTGCGGGTGCCGAAGCCGCCGCGGCCGGTGCCCGGGTAGAGCCAGAGCCTGCCGGTGGTGTCGCGGGCGACGAGGTCCGCCCTGCGGTCGGAGTTCATGTCCCCGGCGCCGACCAGCTCGTTGATCGCCTTCCAGCCGCCGCCGACCTTCCTGCGGGCGCCGAAGCCGCTGCGGCCGGTGCCCGGGTAGGTCCACAGGACGCCGTCGCCGTCGGAGGCGAGCAGGTCGCCCCTGCCGTCGCCGGTGAGGTCGCCGGCCGCGGCCAGGTCCCGCATGGAGTTCCAGCCGCCGCCGACCTGGCGGCGCGGCTTGAAGGCGCCGCGGCCGTCGCCGGGGTAGAGCCAGAGCGCGCCGGAGCGGTCGCGGGCGTAGGCGTCCTCGTTGCCGTCGCCGTCCTGGTCGCCGTGGCGGGTCAGCGCGGTCATCGCGTTCCAGCCGCCGCCGACGAGCCGGGTCACGCCCGGGGTGTCGTAGTCGTGGGCCGTCCAGAGCTGGCCGAGCAGGTTGCGGCCGGCGACGTCGGCGTGGCCGTCGTTGTTCAGGTCGCCGAAGCGGCCGTCCGCGGGGAGCGCGGCGGGCCGGGTGCCCACGTAGTCGTAGAGGACCGGGTAGCGGCTCTCGCTCCCGCAGAAGTCGTCGGCCTCGGGGCCGACGTCGAGGGAGCTGACCGCACGGTCGAGCTCCGGGTAGGGGCTCTCGTCGAAGGAGTCGCCCGAGTAGAAGTGGACCGCGCCCTCGGGGTCGAGCCCGGGGTTCGGCGAGAAGCAGACGGCGTCGGAGAAGCCCCGCAGTTTGACCACGAAGGAGCGGATGCGGTTGTCCCAGGCGCCGAGCGACGCCATGGGACCCCGGACGACGAGCATGTCGCCCCGGTACAGCGGCTCGCTGAAGACGCAGACCGTGCCGTCGGGGCAGCGGTCGTAGCCGTCCGCCGCGGCGGCCGGAGCGGACAGGGCCGTCGCGGGCAGGCCGAGTGCCAGACCCGCGACGAGGACACCGCGCAGCAGGCGCGCGGAAGGAGAAGGACGCACGGAACCCCCCAGGTATGTGCGTACGTGAGTGGCCGGATCCTAGTGGTCCGGACCACCCGCGTACGAAACGGGGCCCCGGGATCCGTCACCTGCCCAGGTACTTCGGCCTCTCCTTGGCGAGGAAGGCGCGGACCGCGATGGTGTGGTCCTCGGAGGCGCCGGCGAGGGTCTGGAGCTCGTCCTCCTTGTCGAGGGCCTCGTCGAGGGAGTGGTCGGCGCCGTAGGCGACGGACGCCTTGAGGGCCGCGTAGGCGACGGTGGGGCCCTCGGCGAGCTTCCGGGCCAGCTTGAGCGCCTCGGCGGGCAGCTCGGCGGCCGGGACCAGGCGGTTCGCGATGCCCAGGTCGTACGCCTCCTGGGCGGTGAGGGTGCGCGGGAAGAGCAGCAGGTCGGAGGCGCGGCTCTGGCCGATGAGGCGGGGGAGCGTCCAGGACATGCCGGAGTCGGCGGTGAGCGCGACGCCCGCGAAGGAGGTGTTGAAGGAGGCGGTGTCGGCGACGATCCGGTAGTCCGCGGCGAGCGCGAAGCCGAAGCCGGCGCCGGCGGCGACGCCGTTGACCGCGGCGATCACGGGCTTCTTCATGCCGGTGAGGGCCCGGACGATCGGGTTGTAGTGGTCCCGGACCGTGGTCATCGTGGCGCGGGTGCCCGACTCCTGGTCCTGGAGCAGCAGACCGACGTGCTCCTTGAGGTCCTGGCCGACGCAGAACGCCCGGTCGCCCGCCGACGTCAGCAGCACCGCGCGGACCGCCGGGTCGGCGGCGGCCGCCTCGGCCGCGTCCCGCAGCGCCGTCTTGGCGGCGATGTTCAGCGCGTTCATGGCCTCGGGCCGGTTGAGCGTGATGGTGGCGAGCCCGTCGCTCACTTCGTACAGGACCGTGTCGGCCATCGGGACCCCTTCGTCTCGTGGATGGGCTGATCCGCCCAGCATGACGGAGATCACCCGTACCGCCCATGTGAGCTGCGTCAAAGAATCGGGGTCCGCGGAGCGACCCGCGGCGGCGAAGTATCGCAGGCCCGACGCCGAAATGTGTGGTTTTGCGGGAGCGCGTTGCCCAAGCGATGCGGATCGATGTTGGTCATCGGGTCCTGCGATGCGGGATAATGACCTGGAAGCAATGTGTTCGAAGCCGGTGACGCTGCTCCGTGGCACGGAGCTGCCCGGTTGGAGATGAGCTGGTTTCAGGAAGGGGAACGAGCATGGCGGCCATGAAGCCGCGGACGGGTGACGGCCCGCTCGAGGTGACCAAGGAGGGGCGGGGCATCGTCATGCGCGTTCCGCTCGAAGGCGGCGGTCGGCTCGTGGTCGAGCTGACCCCGGACGAGGCCGAGGCGCTCGGTGACGCCCTGAAGAAGGTCGTCGGCTGACCCTCCCCGTAATTCCTGCACCGCTGCCCCGGTACGGCCCCGCCGTCCGGGGCAGCGGCACGCCGGGGCCGGTCCGCGCCGGGCCCGGGGGCGGTTCAGCCGCGCCGCACCGCGCAGAGCAGGCCGTCGCCCACCGGCAGCAGCGTCGGGAGCAGCTGGGAGCTCTCCCGGACCGTGCGCAGCAGCTCGCGGACCCGCTGCACCTCGCCCGGCTGGGCCCCGGAGTCCACCGTGCGGCCGTCCGCGAAGACGCCCTCGAAGCACACCAGACCCCCAGGTCGGAGCAGGCGCAACGATTCAGCGAGATAGTCCGGGTACTCCCCGCGGTCGCCGTCGCAGAACACCAGGTCGTACCCGCCGTCCGCCAGCCGCGGCAGCACGTCGAGCGCCCGGCCCGGGATGAACCGCGCCCGGTTGCCGGCGAAGCCCGCCGCACGGAACGCCGTCTTCGCGAACTGCTGGTGCTCCGGCTGCACGTCCACCGTCGTCAGGGTGCCGTCGGGGCGCATCCCCAGCAGCAGGTAGATGCCCGACACGCCGGTGCCCGTACCGATCTCGGCCACCGCCTTCGCGTCCGCCGACGCGGCCAGCAGACGCAGCGCCGCACCGGTGCCCGGCGACACCGAGGGCAACCCTGCCTCGCGGGCCCGTGCCCGGGCCCAGCGCAGAGCGTCGTCCTCGGCGACAAAGGCGTCGGCGAACGCCCAGTCCGTCTGCCGGTTGGCGGTAATGGCCCTCTCCTGTCCCCTTAGTTGGCGCAACGGTGACTGTATCCGCTGTCAGCGGGAACCCGCAGATGGGACCGGGCGTTCACCAGGGGAAGGACGCGCTCGTGAACCGGTGGGCGACCCCGATTCAAATGCGCGTAAAGATTCTTATCCGGAGCTAACGGGCGAGGTGGCTATGGTAGGGGCTCCACTGGACACCACCAGAGCCGATAGGGGAGGTGCGGCTGCGCCTGTGGATCGGAGAGGGGCGCTGCGGCGTCTTCTCAGGTCGGCGGGTGAGCCGAAATCCGTGACCGACACCGCTGACCAGCTCCACACCGACACCGCACCCACCACCGCGACCTTCGCATCGGATGCGGAATCGCAGGCGTGGACTCCGCCCACCTGGGAGGAGATCGTCAGCACGCACAGCGGTCGTGTCTACCGCCTGGCCTACCGCCTCACCGGCAACCAGCACGACGCCGAGGACCTCACCCAGGAGGTCTTCGTCCGCGTCTTCCGCTCGCTGTCGACGTACACCCCGGGCACCTTCGAGGGCTGGCTGCACCGCATCACCACCAACCTCTTCCTCGACATGGTCCGCCGCAAGCAGCGCATCCGCTTCGACGCGCTCGCCGACGACGCCGCCGAGCGGCTCCCCAGCCGTGAGCCCTCCCCCCAGCAGGTGTTCAACGACACCCACTTCGACGCCGACGTCCAGCAGGCCCTCGACACCCTGGCGCCCGAGTTCCGCGCCGCCGTCGTCCTCTGCGACATCGAGGGGCTCTCGTACGAGGAGATCGCCGCGACCCTCGGCGTGAAGCTCGGCACCGTCCGCAGCCGGATCCACCGCGGCCGCTCCCACCTGCGCAAGGCCCTCAAGCACCGCTCGCCCGAGGCCCGGGCGGAGCGCGCCCTGGCCACCGTCGGATGGGAGGCCGGGACAGCGTGAGCGGCACCCGTCCCCCGTCACCGAGTCCCGCGGAGCACCACCTCGGGGACCGGCTCGCCGCGCTCGTCGACGGCGAGCTCGGTCACGACGCCCGCGAGCGGGTCCTCGCCCACCTCGCCACCTGCGCCCGCTGCAAGGCCGAGGCGGACGCCCAGCGCGCCCTGAAGAGCGTCTTCGCCTCCAGCGGCGCCCCGCAGCCCTCCGAGGGCTTCCTCGCCAGGCTCCAGGGCCTGCCCGGCGGTCCCGGCGAGCCCGGGCGCTCCCCGCTGGAGCAGCTCCTCGAAGCAGGCGGGGTGAAGAGCGACGGCTTCGCCACCGCGACCCCCGCCGCGCCCGACACCGGCACCGGCTTCCGGGTCCACGCCGTCACCCCGGCGGGACGCGGCCGGCGCTTCGCCGTGGCCGCCGCCGGCGCGGTCTCCTTCGCCGCCATCGCCCTCGGCGGCGCCCTGCCCGTCGACGGCACCCTCAACACCGCCGCCCGCGGCGGACAGGGCACCGGCACCGCGGTCACCCCGCTCCGCGCCGGCGCCTCCGCGGGTCCCGGCTCCGCCTCCGGCGCCGCGACCGGCCGCTCGGACCGCTCCGAGCGCTCCGCCGGCGGCGCCCAGGCCTTCGGCAGCGCGCCGCTGGTCCCGGGCGGCACCGTCCCCTCGGGAGCCGTCCCCGCGGACGTCGACCGGGCCGGTCCGGTGCCGGCCGTGCGGCTCCGGGCGGTGCAGGCGCAGTCGCTCTTCGCGCTCTCGCCGTTCATACGGCCGACGGCCCCCGCTCTCCAGCTGGCCCTCGGCCCGGCACCCAGTCCGGCCCCCAGCCCGCCCGGCATCCCGCCGGGCTCCCCCCGCTGACCCCCGACCTGGTTGAATCCTCGGTCAGAGCGCCCGAACACCGGGGCGCTCACGGGTCTGCGGTTGCGGGGATAACATGAACGACGGGAAGCCGAACTGGTGGAGCCGGCCCTCGACGCCCCCGGAGGCGGCGCGGATACCCACGCCGTCCCCGGCGGAGGAGGGTGACTTCCCCCTCCAGGCCCCGGATCCGGCCGAGTCCGCCGTGCCGGAGCCGGCCGCGGAGGCGCCCGCCGCCCCCACGGTCGACATGACGAAGGAGCCCGCCGCGGCCGAGCCCACGCCGTCCGAGCCCGCGCACGCCGTTCCGGCCCCGGCCGTCACGGCGGCGGAGCCCGTACCGGCCCCCGAGACGCGGGCCGCCGCGCCCGCGCCGGCCGCCCCGCGGCCGCTCCACGAGCCCGACGAGTACCGGACGCCGCCCTACGGCGAGCCCGGGCCGTGGGCGCCCGCGCCGCCCGTGCAGCACCCCGCCGCGCCCGTACCGCCCCCGCAGGCCGCCGTACCCCCGCAGGGCGCCGTCCCGCCCCCGCAGGGGCCCGTGCCGCCGCACGCCTGGGGCCAGTACGACCCCTGGGGCGCCGGCCCCGGAGCCGTACCCCCGCCCCCGCGGAAGAAGTCCCGGCGCGGCCTCGCCCTCGTCGGCGCCCTCGCCTTCGCGCTGCTCACCGGAGTCATCGGCGGCGGCGTCGGCGCCTATGTCGAGCGCAACGGCGGCATCGGCACCGTCGAGCTGCCGCAGGCCGAGGCCGGCAGCGCCGACCGGGCGCCCGACAGCGTCGCCGGCATCGCCGCAGGCGCCCTGCCCGGCGTCGTCACCCTGCACGTCAGCGGCGGCGGCTCCGCCGGCACCGGCACCGGCTTCGTCCTCGACAACCGCGGCCACATCCTCACCAACAACCACGTCGTCGACGCCGCCGCCACCTCCGGCGACATCACCGTCACCTTCTCCAGCGGCGAGACCGCCTCCGCCAAGCTCATCGGCAAGGACACCGGCTACGACCTCGCCGTCGTCCAGGTCACCGGCGTCCGCGGCCTCAAGCCCCTCCCGCTCGGCAACTCCGACGACGTTCGCGTCGGCGACCCCGTCGTCGCCATCGGCGCCCCCTTCGACCTCTCCAACACCGTCACCTCCGGCATCATCAGCGCCAAGGAGCGCCCGATCACCGCCGGCGGCGAGAAGGGCGACGGCAGCGACATCTCCTACGTCGACGCCCTCCAGACCGACGCGCCCATCAACCCCGGCAACTCCGGCGGCCCGCTCCTCGACGGCAAGGGCCGCGTCATCGGCATCAACAGCGCCATCCGCGCCGCCGGCGGCTCCGGCGAGGGGGACGGCGGCAGCGGCGGCCAGGCCGGCTCCATCGGCCTCGGCTTCGCCATCCCGGTCAACCAGGGCAAGCGGGTCGCCGAGGAGCTCATCAACACCGGCAAGGCCACCCACCCGGTCATCGGCGTCAGCCTCGACATGCAGTTCAACGGCGACGGCGCCCGCGTCGGCGACAAGGGCAAGGACGGCACCCCCTCCGTCACCCCCGACGGCCCCGCCGCCAAGGCCGGCCTGCGCCCCGGCGACGTCATCACCAAGGTCGACGGCCAGCGGGTCCACAACGGCGAGGAGCTGATCGTGAAGATCCGCGCCCACCGCCCCGGCGACGCGCTCGCCCTCACCCTGACCCGCGACGGCCGGGAACTCACCAGGACCGTCACGCTCGGCTCCGCCCAGGGCACCTGAGCACGCCGGGCACCCGAGGTACATGTGGCGGACATCGCAAGGTACCCGTCCGGCAGCCCGGGCGGGTACCGTGGTCCGGGCCGTCCTGGTCCGGCGTGAAGGAGTAAATGGGTGTTCAGCGACATAGGCGCACTCGAGCTGGTGACGCTCATCGTCCTCGCCGTGCTCGTTTTCGGGCCGGACAAGCTGCCGAAGGTCGTCCAGGACGTCTCGCGCTTCATCAAGAAGATCCGGGAGTTCTCCGACAGCGCCAAGGAGGACATCCGCAGCGAGCTCGGCCCGGACTTCAAGGACTTCGAGTTCGAGGACCTCAACCCGAAGACCTTCATCCGCAAGCAGCTCGACGGCAACGAGGACCTCGGCGAGCTCAAGGAGCTGCGCTCCACCTTCGACCTCCGCAAGGAGATGAACGAGGTCGCCGACGCGGTCAACGGCCGCGAGAGCGCCCCCGCCGCCGCGCCCGCCACCGCCCCCGCCCAGGTGAACGGTTCCGCCCCCGACCTGCTGAAGAAGCAGGACAAGCCCGCCGCGCCCGAGCACCCGCCGTACGACTCCGACGCCACCTGACACGGGCGGTCACCGACCGGTCGCTATCCTCCTTGAGTTGGGGGTACCCCCGGACGGAGTCTGGGGGAGGAACGAGGAGGCGGCCGAGATGAAGACGACGAGTCGGGTGGAAGCCGAGGGCTTTCTGCGCGCGCCCTTCGCCTGGTACGGGCTCGACGAGGCGTTCACCGGCCCCCGCCGGCTGATGCAGATCGGCACGGCGGCGGACGGGACCGTCCAGCACGGCTCGGTGGGCCACGGTGACGAGCCGTCGATAAAGTCCGAGACCGCCGGCACGGAGAAGGAGCGCTTCGCCGTCGTCGTGACGGTCGCCGCGAACCCCGTGCGGCGCACCGGCGACGGCACCGGCGTCCTCGACGCCACCACCGTCTCCTCCGCCGCCTGGCTGGCCGGCTCCGGGCTCCTGGCCCACACCTGGCCCGCCTCGCTCGACCACGGGCTGCGGGACCACTGGCTGGACCAGCAGACCGAGACCGCCTTCGAGCTGGCGGACGACCTCGACGGGCCCGCGTGGACCGCGCTGTCGCTGCCCGTCGACGGGGTGCCGGTGCCCTTCCACTACCGCGAGTCCGAGTTCGGCTGGGTGCTCGCCGGCTCCACCGGGGACGTCCACATCGGGGCGTACGGGCGCGGCATGAGCGCCTACGGGCTGGGCTTCGCGCAGATCAAGGACCTCGGGCCGTACGCCTGAGTCAGGGTACGAGTGAGGGCGCCCCGGAGCGGGGCGCCCTCACTCGTACCCGGGGTCGCTCAGAACTTGTTGCGCGGGGTGATGCCGAGGCTCAGGCCCGACAGGCCGCGCTGGCGGCCGCCGAGCTTGCCCGCGATGGCGCGCAGGGCCGCGCCGGCGGGGGAGTCGGGGGCTTCGAGGACGACCGGCTTGCCGCTGTCGCCGCCCTCGCGCAGGCGCACGTCGATCGGGATGGAGCCGAGCACCGGGACCGTGGTGCCCGTGGTGCGGGACAGGCCGTCCGCGACCAGCTGGCCGCCGCCGGTGCCGAACACGTCCACCATCTCGTCGCAGTGCGGGCAGGGCAGGCCCGACATGTTCTCGACCACGCCGACGATCTTCTGGTGGGTCTGCACCGCGATCGAACCGGCCCGCTCGGCGACCTCGGCCGCCGCCTGCTGGGGCGTCGTCACGACGAGGATCTCCGCGTTCGGCACCAGCTGCGCGACGGAGATCGCGATGTCGCCGGTGCCCGGGGGCAGGTCGAGCAGCAGGACGTCCAGGTCGCCCCAGTACACGTCCGCCAGGAACTGCTGGAGGGCGCGGTGCAGCATCGGGCCGCGCCACACCACCGGCGCGTTGCCCGGGGTGAACATGCCGATCGAGATGACCTTCACGCCGTTCGCCGACGGCGGCATGATCATGTTCTCGACCTGGGTCGGACGCCCGTCCGCGCCCAGCATGCGGGGCACGCTGTGGCCGTAGATGTCCGCGTCGACGACACCGACCTTCAGACCGTCGGCGGCCATCGCGGCGGCCAGGTTCACGGTCACCGAGGACTTGCCGACGCCGCCCTTGCCGGAGGCGACCGCGTACACCCGGGTCAGCGAGCCCGGCTTCGCGAAGGGCACCTCGCGCTCGGCGGTGGTGCCGCGCAGCGCCGTCGCCAGCTCCTTGCGCTGCTCGTCGCTCATCACGTCCAGCGTCACCTCGACACCCGTGACGCCCTCGACGCCCGCGACGGCCTCGGTGACGCGTTGCGTGATGGTGTCGCGCATCGGGCAGCCGGAGACCGTCAGGTAGACCGTCACCGCGACCTTGCCGTCCGGTCCGATCTCCACCGACTTGACCATGCCGAGTTCCGTGATCGGACGATTGATCTCGGGGTCGTTCACCGTCGCCAGTGCTTCGAGCACCGCGTCTTCCGTAGCCATAGGTCTGATGGTACGGCGACGACCACGTCGTCATGAAAGGGCCGTCAACGGTCGGGTACGTCACTCCGCCGCTCGCCGTCCGGCGGGAATAGATCGCGCTCCCGTCCGCGCTCCTCCACTTCCTTCACCAGGTCCTGGAGTTCGGAGCGGATCCAGTCACGGGTGGCGACCTCGCCGAGACCCATCCGGAGCGCCGCGATCTCCCTGGTCAGGTACTCCGTGTCGGCGATCGAGCGCTCGTTCTGCTTGCGGTCCTGCTCCAGGTTGACCCGGTCCCGGTCGTCCTGCCGGTTCTGCGCCAGCAGGATCAGCGGCGCCGCGTACGACGCCTGGAGGGACAGCGCCAGCGTCAGGAAGATGAAGGGGTACTCGTCGAACCTCAGCGACGCCGGGGCGAAGACGTTCCACCCGATCCAGACGACGACCGTCAGCGTCATCCAGACCAGGAAGCGGCCCGTCCCCAGGAAGCGGGCGATCCGCTCCGAGAGCCGCCCGAACGCCTCCGGGTCGTACTCCGGCAGCAGCCGGTACCGCCGCTCGCTCGGCAGGTCGAGCCGGATCCGGGGCACCGACCGCTCCCGCTCCCGCTCGCGGTCCCGCTCCCGGTCAGCCACCGCTCACCCCCTCCTCGTGGAACTCCGTCTCCCGCCAGTCCTCCGGCAGCAGGTGGTCGAGCACGTCGTCGACGGTGACCGCGCCGAGCAGCGAACCGCTCTCGTCCACCACCGGCGCCGCCACCAGGTTGTACGCGGCGAAGTAGCTGGTCACGGCCGGCAGCGCGGTGTCCGGGCCGAGCGGCGGCAGATCGCTGTCGACCAGCGAGCTGACCAGCGTGAACGGCGGGTCCCGCAGCAGCCGCTGGAAGTGCACCGTGCCCAGGTACTTGCCGGTCGGCGTCTCGTCCGGCGGCCGGCACACGTACACCTGCGCGGCCAGCGCCGGCGACAGGTCCTGCTGGCGGACCCGGGCGAGCGCGTCGGCCACCGTGGCGTCCGGCCGCAGCACGATCGGCTCGGTCGTCATCAGACCGCCCGCCGTCCGCTCCTCGTACGACATCAGCCGGCGCACGTCGGCCGCCTCGTCCGGCTGCATCAGCGTGAGCAACCGTTCCTTCTCGTCCTCCGGCAGCTCGTTCAGGAGGTCGGCGGCGTCGTCCGGGTCCATCGCCTCCAGGACGTCGGCGGCCCGCTCCTCCTTCAGCTTGCCCAGGATCTCCACCTGGTCGTCCTCCGGCAGCTCCTCCAGGACGTCGGCGAGCCGGTCGTCGTCGAGGGCGGCGGCGACCTCGGCCCGCCGCTTGGGGGAGAGGTGGTGCAGGGCGTTGGCGAGGTCCGCGGGGCGCAGCTTCTCGAAGGTGGCGACCAGGTTCTCGGCGCCCTGCCCGTGCTCCTCCAGGGAGAAGCCGGTGACCGCCGACCACTCGACCGTCAGCGTCTCCCCCTTGCGCCGCAGCGCCCCGCCCTTGCCCCGGCGGACGAAGACCCGGTCGATCTCCCAGTCGCGACGGGCCGGCAGCTGCTGGATGGCGATGTCGAGGACGGTGACCTCCTCGCCGGTCTCCACCAGCGTCACCCGCCGGTCCAGGAGCTCGCCGAGGACGAGCCGCTCGGTCGGCCGCTGCTCGAAGCGCCGCATGTTGACCACGCCGGTGGTGATCACCTGACCGGACTCGACGCCGGTGATGCGGGTCATCGGCACGAAGACCCGCCGCCGGCTCAGCACCTCGACGACCATGCCGAGCAGCCGGGGCGGCCGGCGGCCGACGCGGAGCATCGCCACCAGGTCGCTGACGCGGCCCACCTGATCGCCCACGGGGTCGAAGACGGCCGTGCCGGCGAGGTGGGAGACGAAGATCCGGGGGGCGCCTGCCGCCATGCCTCGCGCCTCCTCGGTGCCGCACCGTCCGGGTCGCCGCGCCGCCCCGGGGGCTTCGCGGCCTGTGCGGGCCCGTGCCGGGCTTCGCATGGTTCAGGCTAGCCCGAGGTGATCCGCCCCGCTCCGGCAGCGCCGCCGTCCGGCTGCCGCGAGGACGCCGAGCCCGCCCGGGTACGCTGCGGACTGCCGTCCCCACCGGCACCCTCCGGCCCGCCGGGCCGGCCCCGGCGACTCCCGCGCCGTGCCCACGGCCCGGGCCGCTCATACCCCCCACCGTAGAACGAGAGGCAGCGCAGGTGACCGTCCGCACCCCGTCATCGCGTATCCCGTCCGTACCGCCGGCGCGCGCCCCCAAGGCGCCCGCGGGCCGCCTGCGCAGGGCGGCCGTGCCACTGGTGCTGTGCGCGGGGCTGACGGTCGGTCTGACGGCCTGCGGGGCCGACCCGGACGAGGGGACCAACGGCGTCGGGAAGCTGTCGGCGCCGGAGATCGAGAAGGAGGCCCGCACGGCCGCGGACGCGGCGAAGGCGGTCCGGCTGGCCGGCACCCTCGTCAGCAAGGGCGGCACCTTCAAGCTGAACATGCGGCTGAAGCAGAACGGCGCCACCGGCTCGGTGACCACGAAGAACAGCACCTTCGAGCTGCTGCGGATCAACGACGCCCTCTACCTCAAGGCCGACGCCGGCTTCTGGGCGCACGAGGAGGAGGGCGACGGCGAGCCCAGCGAGGCCGACACGGAGGCCGCCGACAAGCTGGACGACATGTACGTCAAGGTGCCCGCCGACGACCCCTCCTACAAGCAGCTGCGCGGCTTCACCGAGATGGACCAGCTGCTGCGCGGCCTGATCGGACTGCACGGCGACGTCGTCAAGGGCGACCGGGACCAGATCGGCGGCGTCCGCACGGTGAAGGTGAAGGGCGGCGAGGGCGGCGAGGGCGGCACCCTCGACGTGGCCCTGGAGGGCTCTCCCTACCCGCTCCAGTTCGCCCGCGGCGGCGGAGCGGGCCTCGTCGTGCTCTCCGAGTGGGACAAGGACTTCCCGCTGGCCGAACCGGAACGCGAGGAGACCCTCGACTACGGCCGCCAGCTGCCCCGGACCTGAACCGGCGCTCAGCCGTCCTGCGCGCCCCAGTCCCACAGGGCCTGGAGCACCGGCCCCAGCCGCCGCCCGCGCGGCGTGAGCCCGTACCGCACCGTCGCCGGCCAGCCGGGCCGCCGCTCCCGGGTCACCACCCCCGCCCCGGCGAGCTGCGCCAGCCGCTCCGACAGGACCTTCTCCGAGAGCCTCGGCAGCGCCTCGCGCAGCTCGCTGTAGGAGCGGTCGCCGCCCAGCAGTTCGCGCACGACCAGCGTCGTCCAGCGGCCGCGCAGGGCCGCCAGCGCGATCTCCACCGGGCAGTCCGGGGCGGGCGCGTCGACGCGGGCGCGGGGATCGCCGTCCGGGAGCCCCGGCGGGTGGCCAACCGTTCGGTGAGTCACGAGGCCGCCTCCTAACGTGTCGGGCGTCCGATTCTCCCCGTACGGAAGGACGACCGTCCGCCATGCCCGCGACCCCATGTGAACTGGCCACCCGGCCCGAGGACGTCCCCGCGGTCTTCGCGGCGCGCTTCAACGGCGGCGACCCGGCGGCCCTCGCCGAGGTCTACGAGGAGACCGCCGTCCTGGCCGCCGGGCCGGAGGGCACCGCGCTCTCCGGCGCCGCGCTCCACGCGGCCAACGCCCGGCTCCAGGCCCTGGGCGTGCCGATCGCGGTCCGGCCCCGGCAGGTGTACGCCACCGGCGACCTGGCGCTGCTCCTGGTGGACTGGATCATCGAGGGCACCGACCGCGCCGGACGGCCCGTCCGGGTCGAGGGCACCGCCACCGACGTGGCGCGCCGGGGCCGGACGGCCGCTGGCGGTACGCCGTCGACAACCCCTTCGGCCTCCGCCCGGGCGGACTGCCCGACCAGGGCTCCTGACGATCGGCGTCGCCCTAGCCCCGGCGCTTGCGCTTCCTGCCGAAGAGGAGCTTCGGGAGGGCGGCCGGGACCGGGTGGCGGGTGGTCGCGGCGGAGGGGAGGGGGACGGCGGCGAGGGAGCCGTCCGGGAGGTCCGTGGTGGCGGCGCGCGGGTCGAGGCGCAGGACGCGGCACTCGCGCGCCCAGCGCCCGGGCATGGCCTCGCCGTCGGGCGCGTTGAGCCGCTTGCCCTTCAGCTCGGCGACGGCCGCGTCCCACTCCTCGGTGCCCGGGGTGAGCTGGCGGACGGCCGCCGTCCAGGAGACGATCCGGCCGCCCTTGTCCTTGCTGCGGACGGTGACCTCGGCGGTGGCGCCGTCGGCGAGGCCGGGCAGCGGCTGCTCGCCGGGGCCGTCGCCGACCACGTGGGCGGCGCCGTCGTGCCACACGTGCCAGAGCGCCCGGGCGGGACCGGTGCCCCGGACCCACACGAGGCCGGACTTCTTGGTGGCCTCCTCGACGAGGAACAGCTCTTCAGTCATGGCCCGAAGCCTAGCGGGAGGCCCGTCAGAGCCAGCCGTTGCGCTTCAGGGTGCGGTGGATGGCGAAGCAGATGACGGCGATGCCGCCGAGCACCATCGGGTAGCCGTACTTCCAGTGCAGCTCCGGCATGTGGTCGAAGTTCATGCCGTACACGCCGCAGACCGCCGTGGGGACGGCGACGATCGCCGCCCACGAGGTGATCTTGCGCATGTCCTCGTTCTGCGCGACGGTCGCCTGCGCCAGATTGGCCTGGAGGATCGAGTTCAGCAGCTCGTCGAAGCCGACGACCTGCTCCTGCACCCGGGCGAGGTGGTCGGCGACGTCCCGGAAGTACTTCTGGATGTCGGGGTCGACCAGCCGCATGGGCCGCTCGCTGAGCAGCTGCATCGGGCGCAGCAGCGGGGTGACGGCCCGCTTGAACTCCAGCACCTCGCGCTTGAGCTGGTAGATCCGGCCGGTGTCCGTGCCGCGCGTCGAGCCCTTCGCGGCCGGCGAGAAGACGTCGATCTCCAGCTGGTCGATGTCGAGTTCGACGGCGTCGGCCACGGCGATGTAGCCGTCGACGACGTGGTCGGCGAGGGCGTGCAGGACCGCCGACGGGCCCTTGGCGAGGAGTTCGGGCTCGCCCTGGAGGCGGTGCCGGAGGTTGCGCAGCGAGCCCTGGCCGCCGTGCCGGACGGTGATGACGAAGTCGGGACCGGTGAAGCACATCAGCTCGCCGGTCTCCACCACCTCGCTGGTGGCGGTGAGTTCGGCGTGCTCGACGTAGTGGATCGTCTTGAAGACGGTGAAGAGGGTGTCGTCGTACCGCTCCAGCTTGGGCCGCTGGTGGGCGTGGACGGCGTCCTCGACGGCGAGCGGGTGCAGCCCGAACTCGGCCGCGATACCGGCGAATTCGGCCTCGGTCGGCTCGTGCAGCCCGATCCACGCGAAGCCGCCGGACTCCCGCACCTGCGCCA
Organism: Streptomyces hydrogenans; assembly: GCF_014656075.1. Classification (GTDB taxonomy): domain Bacteria; phylum Actinomycetota; class Actinomycetes; order Streptomycetales; family Streptomycetaceae; genus Streptomyces; species Streptomyces hydrogenans. The sequence continues at coordinate 8,205 of NZ_BNBS01000080.1, read as the reverse complement.
TGGCGCCGCGCGGGGTGAGGCAGGCGCGGTCGTCGACCCGGCTGCCGTCGCGGTAGACCGCGCAGTCGACGATGGCGCTGGAGGCCGAGTGGTCGCGCGTCGGGTCGTAGTTCGTGTACGTGGTCGGGGTCTTGCGCAGGCTCGGACGCAGGCTGGGCCGAACGGCGGCGCGCAGGTCACGGATCATCGACATGGGCGTGCTCCTTCACGGACAGGCCGTCGGCGAGCGTGGCGCAACCCGGAATGAGGACGGGAAGGGACGTCGTCCACAAAGCGGGCGGCACCGTCGGTTCGCACAGGACGGCGTTCGCAACTCAGACAGGCAAAGAGGGGGATGCTCTTCCGTCGTACGCGATGCCGGGGAAGGGGGTCCGCGGTTCAGGGACCCGGGGTCACCGGAGGGAAGAACGCACCGGGCTGGGATGCGGTGCGGCGGAAGAGCGGCTGGTACTGCCCGATCGACTTCGGTCCATCGCAGTCCCACCTCCTCCGGCCGGTCCCTCGTGAGGGATGACGTGTGACGCACGGTCGGGAAACCCGACCAGTGGCCAACACTATCAGCCGACCGAGGGTCAATCCCTTACTTTGCCCGTTCCATACGCGATCTATGCTCGCGACATGGGAGAAGTTCTTGCACTCGTCGAAGCCCGGCTCCGCACGGCCCTGGGTGAACCGGACGCGCGGGCGGCGGTGACCTTCCTCGGCACCGACCGCATCGAGGTGCTCCGCTTCGTCGACGCGGAGGCCGGGCTCGTGCGCTACGCCACGCTCGGCATGTCGGCCGCCCCGATGGCCGACCCGACGGCCGCGCTCGCCGACCCCGTGAAGGGCCCGCGCGCCGAGCTGGTCCTGACCGTGCGCCTTGGGCGCGCCGACACCGACAAGGTGCTGCGCCCGCTCGCGGTGCTCGCCGCGACCCCGCAGGTGGAGGGCGTGATCGTGGCCCCCGGCGCCTCGCTGGACCTCGGCGGGCCATTGTGGCCGGGGGCCGGTTTCAGCTCGGTCCTGGTCGCCGGGTCGGGCGGTCTGGTGGAGGACCTGGAGCTGGACGAGCCGATGGACCCGGTCCGCTTCCTGCCCCTGCTGCCGATGACCCCGAACGAGGCCGCCTGGAAGCGGGTGCACGGCGCCCAGGCCCTGGAGGAGCGCTGGCTCGCGAAGGGCACGGACCTGCGCGATCCGCTGCGCGGGTCCGTGTCCCTGGACTGAGGGCTCAGCTCGCGAAGGCGTTGACGCCGTCCTCGGTGGCGTGCTTCGGCGCCTGCTCCCGGGCGTCGTGCGTGAGGGAGGCGCGGCGGACGACCACGATCCCGGCGCCGACGACGGCGGCGAGGGCCGCGACGACGAACGGCATGCGCACGTCGCTCCACTCCTCGATCTTCGGCGCGAGGTAGGGGGCGGCGGCCGCCGCGAACCAGCGGACGAAGTTGTAGCCGGCGCTGGCCACCGGACGGGGGGCGTCGGAGACGCCGAGGGCCAGTTCGGTGAAGACGGTGTTGTTCACGCCGATGAAGGCGCCGGACAGCACCGTGCAGACGACGGCCGTGGTGTGGTCGCCGTATCCGAGGACGAGCACGTCCGCGGCGAGCAGCACCAGGGAACCCGCCAGCACCGTCAGCGAGCCGAGGCGCCGCTGGAGGCGCGGCGCGACGAGGACCGAGAAGACGGCGAGCAGCACGCCCCAGGCGAAGAAGACCGCGCCCGACCTGTACGGCGTCATGTTCAGCACGAACGGCGTGAAGGCGAGCACGGTGAAGAACGCGTAGTTGTAGAAGAAGGCGGCCGCGGCGGCCGAGGCGAGCCCGCCGTGTCCGAGCGCCTTGACCGGGTCGAGCAGCGAGGTCTTCCGGGCCGGCCTGGGCTGCTCCTTCAGGAAGACCGCGATGCAGGCGAAGCCGATCGCCATGAGCGCGGCGGTGCCGAAGAACGGGTAGCGCCAGCTGGCGTCGCCGAGCAGGGCGCCGAGCAGCGGCCCGCAGGCCATGCCGAGGCCGAGCGCCGACTCGTACAGGAGGATCGCGGCCGCGCTGCCGCCCGCCGCCGCGCCGACGATCACGGCGAGCGAGGTGGAGACGAAGAGCGCGTTGCCGAGGCCCCAGCCGGCGCGGAAGCCGACGAGCTCGCCGACGGAGTCCGAGGTGCCGGCGAGCGCGGCGAAGACGACGACCAGGGCGAGGCCGGCGAGGAGGGTGCGCTTGCCGCCGATCCGGCTGGAGACGAATCCGGTGACGAGCATCGCGACGGCGGTGATGAGGAAGTACGAGGTGAAGAGCAGGGAGACCTGGCTCGGGGTGGCGTCGAGGCCCTGGGCGATGGACGGCAGGATCGGGTCGACGAGGCCGATGCCCATGAAGGCGACGACGGAGGCGCCGGCCGTGGCCCAGACGGCGGGGGGCTGGCGCAGGAGCCCGCCGCCGGGCGTCTCGGCCGTTTCGAGGGGGTCTTCCGTTCGCTGCTCCATGGGGCCGCTCCTCGGCGTCGAAGTGAGTGCCATATGCACACGATAAGTTAGGCAACCTAATGAGTGCAAGCTACATCTATATGTCCGGGCCGGGCCGTACGGACGCCCGGGTGGCGGGGCGCGGGCCGGACGGGTGATCGGCGGCGGACGTCCTTGACGGGAGGCGCGCGCGGTAGGACCGTTGAGCCCTATGAGGGGCGAACCCAGTTGTCCGAAGTGCGGTGGCCGGGTCAGGGCGCCCGGTCTCTTCGCCGACTCCTGGCAGTGCGACGTACACGGACCCGTGCATCCGCTCCAGCCGGTGATCCCGCCCAGTGTCGAAGCCCTCGGCGTCGTCGTGCACCGTTCGCAGGTGCCCGTCTGGATGCCCTGGCCGCTCCCCGTCGGCTGGCTCTTCACCGGGGTCGCCTACGCCGGTGACGACCGCAGCGGCGGGCGGGCCACCGCCGTCGCCTGCTCCGGGCCCGGGCCGCTCGGCGGCATCGGCGAGCTGCTGCTCGTCGCCGAGGAGCTGGGCGTCGGCCTCGGCGCCCGGTACGCCGGCATCGACGGCCCCGACCCCGGCTCCGGCATGGCCATCGACAAGCCGCCGCAGGCCAAGGTGCTGGCCGCCGGCCGTCCGACCCCGCTCTGGCACGTCACCGGCACCCCCCACGACCGGGCCGTCTTCGCTGGCGAGGCCCGCGGGCTCTGGCTCTGGGCGATCGTCTGGCCCGAGCAGTCCGGGCTGCTGATGTACGACGAGCTCGTCCTCACCGACCTGCGCGACGCGGGCGCCGAGGTCGAGCTGCTGCCCTGCGGGGCGCTCACCCCGCGCCTGCTGGGCTGACGGCCCGTCGGACATCCCGGGCTCGTAATGGGCGACCGGGGGATCGGATCCGTACACCTGGACGGGTGGCGCCCGCTATGCTGGAGCGTCACTCGTCCGTGCCGAGCCCCTGGAGAACCGCGTCGTGCGCATCGACCTGCACAGCCACTCCACGGCCTCCGACGGCACCGACACCCCCGCCGAGCTGGTGCGGAACGCCGTGGCGGCCGGGCTCGACGTCGTCGCGCTCACCGACCACGACACCACCCGCGGGCACGCCGAGGCGATCGCCGCCGCGCCCGAGGGCCTGACCGTCGTCCCCGGCGCGGAGCTCTCCTGCCGGCTCGACGGCATCGGCCTGCACATGCTCGCCTACCTCTTCGACCCGGAGGAGCCGGCCCTGCTCGCCGAGCGCGAGCTGGTCCGCGACGACCGGGTGCCGCGCGCCCGGGCCATGGTGGCGAAGCTCCAGCTGCTCGGCGTCCCGGTCACCTGGGAGCAGGTCGCCCGGATCGCCGGCGACGGCTCCGTGGGCCGCCCGCACGTCGCCGAGGCGCTGGTCGAGCTGGGCGTCGTCCCGGACGTCTCCGGCGCCTTCACCACCGAGTGGATCGCCGACGGCGGCCGCGCCCACGTGGAGAAGCACGAGCTGGACCCGGCGGACGCGATCCGCCTGGTCAAGGCCGCCGGCGGGGTCACGGTCCTCGCCCACCCGGCCGCCGTCAAGCGCGGCCAGGTCGTGCCCGAGTCCGCCCTCGCCGCCCTGGCCGAGGCCGGACTCGACGGCATCGAGGTCGACCACATGGACCACGACGAGCCCACCCGTGCGCGGCTGCGCGGGCTCGCCAAGGAGCTGGGCCTGCTGGTCACCGGCTCCAGCGACTACCACGGCAGCCGCAAGACCTGCCGGCTCGGGGAGTACACCACCGACCCCGAGATCTACGGCGAGATCACCCGCCGTGCGACCGGCGCCTTCCCCGTCCCCGGCGCCGGCGGAGTCCGCGCCTAGGGCCTGTCCGCCCCTCCCCGTCGTCGTGTGACGGCGGGGCGCCGCGCTGCCCCGCCCGCGCCCGTACCGCCCCGAGCCCCGCACGTCCGTCGTGCGGTGGCGGGGCACGCCTGCCCCAGGTCCGGAACCATTCATTCCGGCCCTGCCCCACACCCCTGTTCGACCCTCACCCGCAAGGCGCTTCACTGTGTTCGACCTCGCCGTCTTCGGCTCCCTCTTCCTCACCCTCTTCGTGATCATGGATCCGCCCGGCATCACGCCGATCTTCCTGGCGCTGACCTCCGGCCGCCCGGCCAAGGTCCAGCGCCGGATGGCCTGGCAGGCCGTGGCGGTCGCCTTCGGCGTCATCACCGTCTTCGGCCTGCTCGGCCAGCAGATCCTGGACTACCTGCACGTCTCCGTGCCCGCCCTGATGATCGCGGGCGGCCTCCTGCTGCTGCTCATCGCGCTCGACCTGCTCACCGGCAAGACCGACGAGCCGAAGCAGACCAAGGACGTCAACGTCGCCCTCGTCCCGCTCGGCATGCCGCTGCTCGCCGGGCCCGGCGCGATCGTCTCCGTCATCCTCGCCGTCCAGCACGCCGACAGCGCCTCCGCCCAGATCTCCGTCTGGACCGCCATCGCGGCCATGCACGTCGTGCTCTGGCTGACCATGCGCTACTCGCTGGTGATCATCCGCGTCATCAAGGACGGCGGCGTCGTCCTCGTCACCCGGCTCGCCGGCATGATGCTCTCCGCGATCGCCGTGCAGCAGATCATCAACGGCGTCACCCAGGTCGTCCGGGGCTCCTGACCCGGGGCCGGACACCACTGCGCCCCCGTGCGGATTCCGCCGAGGCGGAGTCCACGCGGGGGCGCGGTGCGTGGTGTGGACCGAAGCCGTTACGAGGCCGAGGTCTCTGCGGGTCGGATCCAGATGCGCTGGCCGACAGCGGCGGCCTGCTGCACGATCCGGTTGACGGAGGCGGCGTCCACGACGGTCGAGTCGACGGGCGTACCGTCGACGTCGTCGAGGCGCAGGATTTCGAAGCGCATGTGGCTTCTCCCTTCGTCCGAGTTGATCCTCCATACGGAGAACTTGCGTACGTATGTGTCCAACGGCGGAGCCGCCCAGAACATTCCTTACGCTAAGGAAAATTTTTGGATGGCTAACTACTCGCGGGTAAGGGATGTGGCGGCCCGCCCTCCCGCAGCGGACAATGAGGGCCGATGAACGACGCCCTGAACGCCCCGCCACCCCCCGCCGACGACATCCCGCGCGCCCTCGGCGCGCTGGAGGCCCGCCTGGAGCGCACCAATGAGCTCCTGAGACGGATGCTGGCCGAGGTCGCCAAGACCCCGTCCACCCACGCCATCTTCGTCGACGCCGGTTACGTCCATGCTTCGGCCGGGTTGCTGGTGACGGGCACCGAGGACCGGCGCTCCTTCGACCTCGACGCCGAGGGCCTCATCGAGGCGTTCATCGACACCGCCCGGACGATCTTCGCCGACAGCCGGCTGCTGCGCGTCTACTGGTACGACGGCGCCCGCCGCCGCATCCACACCCCCGAGCAGCAGTCCATCGCCGAGCTCCCGGACGTCAAGGTCCGCCTCGGCAACCTCAACGCCAACAACCAGCAGAAGGGCGTCGACTCCCTCATCCGCACGGACCTGGAGTCCCTCGCCCGCCACCGCGCCATCAGCGACGCCGCCCTCGTCGGAGGCGACGAGGACCTGGTCTCCGCCGTCGAGGCCGCCCAGGGCTACGGCGCCCGCGTCCACCTCTGGGGCATCGAGGCCGCCGACGGACCCAACCAGGCCGAGGCGCTGCTCTGGGAGGTCGACAGCCAGCGCACCTTCGACCTGGAGTTCTGCCGGCCGTACGTCACCCGGCGCCCGGTCACCATGTACGAGAACGAGGCCGAGCCGCCGCCCTCGCGCGACGAGGTCCGCTTCGTCGGCGCCCAGATCGCCGCCACCTGGCTCGGCGAACGCGGCCGCGACCGGCTCGCCGAACTCCTGCCCGGCGACCCGTACCTCCCCGCCGCCTACGACCAGGACCTCCTCGTCGAGGCAGAGTCCCGGCTCAGCCGCTCGCTGCGCGGCCACGGCGGCCTCCGGCGCGCCCTGCGCGACGGCTTCTGGCAGCACCTCAGGGCGCAGTACTGACCTTCGCCGCCCGGTGGGCCGGCGCGTCCACGCGCTGCCAGAAGGCGGTGAGGCGCTCGGCCAGCTCGCGCGGGTGGGAGACGTTGGGGGAGTGGCCCGCGCCCTCCACCACCGTGTGGTGCGCGCCGGTACGGGCGGCGGCCGCCGCCAGCTCGGCCGGCGGCCAGACCATCTCCTCGGAGCCGTACGCCAGGTGCGTGGGCAGCGCCAGGCCGGCCAGCTCCGCCTCGCCGTCCGGGTCGCGCAGCAGCAGCCGGCCCGCGCCGGACAGCTGGGAGACCTTCGTCAGCATCCAGCGGCGGCGCAGGAAGCCCACCAGCTCGTCCGAGTCCACGGCCTCGTCCGGCTGCTCGCCCCGGCTGTCCAGCCAGCGGGTGGTGCGCCACACCCGGTCCTTCGCCAGCAGCGCGTGCCCGGCGCGCAGCGCCCGGATCCGGACCCGCTGGGGGCGGGCGACCCGGCCGGGGCCGGAGGAGAGCAGCGTCAGCGAGCGGAAGGCGCGCGGGGCGAGCACGGCGGCCGAGCGGGCGACGAGCCCGCCGAAGGAGTGCCCGAGCAGATGCACCGGGCCGTCCCGCAGCGCCACCGCCTGCGCGACCGCGTCGAGCGCGAGCGCCCGCCGGCGGTAGGCGGCGCGGCCCCGGGGGCCGTACGACTCGTTCTGCCCGCGTCCGTCGACGGCGACGACGCGGTGACCGGCCTCGCTCAGCGGCCCGAGCAGCGCCAGGAAGTCCTCCTTGCTGCCGGTGTACCCGGGCAGCATCAGCACCGTGCCCCGCCGCTCGCCGGACGGCTCGGCGTCGAGCACGGCGAAGCCGCCGCGCACGGTCTCCAGGCGGTGGGCCCGGGTGCGCGGGGGGAGGTCCAGGGAGCGGGGCTTGCTCATGCAAGGACTGTAACCGGAGGTGGCGCTCCGGTCGCCGGGGACGACGAAGGCCCGGCCCCTTGCGGGGGCCGGGCCTTCGTCATGCCCGGTGGACCGGGCGGGGCGTCACGCCTCCGGCTGGGCCGGGGCGGTCTTCCGGGGGGCCCGCTTGCGCGGGGCCTTGGGCGCCTCCTCGGCCGGGGCCTCGGCGGCGGCCTTCTTCACCGTGCGCCGACGGGGCGCCGCGGTCTGCGGCTCCGACGCGTCCGGCGCCACGGCCGCGGCCGTCTTCTTGGCGGCGGCGCGCTTGCGGGGAGCCTTGGGGGCTTCCTCGGCGACCGGGGTCTCGGTGGCGGGTGCCTCGGTGGCCGCGGGGGCGGCCTTCTTGGCGGCGGCGCGCTTGCGGGGGGCCTTGGGGGCTTCCTCGGCGGCCGGTGCCTCGGTGACGGCGGGGGCCGTCTTCTTGGCGGCGGCGCGCTTGCGCGGGGCCTTGGGGGCCTCCTCGGCGACCGGGGTCTCGGTGGCGGGTGCCTCGGTGGCCGCGGGGGCGGCCTTCTTGGCGGTGGTCCGCTTGCGGGGGGCCTTGGGGGCTTCCTCGGCGGCCGGTGCCTCGGTGACGGCGGGGGCCGTCTTCTTGGCGGCGGCGCGCTTGCGCGGGGCCTTGGGGGCCTCCTCGACGACCGGGGTCTCGGCGACGGGCGCCGCGACGGCCGGAGCCTCCGCGACCGGGGCCGGGATGACCACGATCGCCTCGGCCGGGGCCGTGGCCGTCACGGGGCTGGACGCCTTGCGGACCGCGCGGCGGCGCGGCCGGCCGGCCGGCTCCTCGACGACCGGGGCCACGGGGGCCTCGACCACGGCCGGAGCGGCCTCGACGACGGCACCCGGCGTGGTGGCCGGGCGGGTGGCCCGAC
>NZ_BNBS01000079.1 GCF_014656075.1 Streptomyces hydrogenans | reverse complement strand
GCGTCCCCGGGGACGCCGGTGGTCTCGGAAGGGGCGAGGGACATGGTCAGGCCGCCTGCTGCCGGCCGGTCTGCTGGGCGAGGCGCTCGGCCGCCGCCTTGAGCACGGCCGCCGGGTCGGCGCCCTTGAGCAGGACCTGGGTCTGCGCGTCGGCGGCGAGCTTGAGGGCCCGGCTGTAGTCGCCGGTGAAGTTGGTGGCGGCCGCTCCGGCGCCGAGCGAGTCCACGAAGGACCGCAGGACCCGCTGCCCGCCGTAGAAGGGGTGCGGGGCGCTGAACTTCGGGTCGTCGTAGGCCGCCTTGAGCGCGGGGAAGACACCGCCCGAGGCGAACATGCGGTTGATCTCGGCGGGCTTGGTGAGCGCGTACTCGACGAACCGCCAGGCGGCCTTGCGGCGGGGGCTGGTGGCGGAGACGGTCAGGTAGGTGGAGTTGACGATGGCGCTGCGGCCGCCGCCGGGGACGGCCGCGGGCGACGCCATGACCCTCCACTTCCCCTTCTGGGCGGGGAACTTGGTGGCCAGGTACTCGATGGCCCACGCCGGGTACGGGGCGGTGGCGAGCTTTCCCTGGCCGACCAGGCGCTTCCACGTGCCCTCGCCGGCGGTGTCGGCGACCAGGCCGGCGTCGTTGAGCCGCTTGATGACGGTGAGGGCCTGGACGGCCGCCGGGGACGCGAGGGTGATCCTGCCTTCGGCGTCGAAGTAGAAGGCGCCCTGGAGCAGCATCAGGCTCTGGAAGAAGTCCAGGTCCTGGGCGGTGCCGGGCTTGTCGAGCCCGAGCAGCTGGGCGCCGCCGGCGGCCCGGATCCTCGGCCCCGCCTCGATCAGGTCGTCCCAGCTGGTGAGCGAGGCGGGGTCGACGCCGGCCTTCTCGAAGTAGTCGTGGCGGTAGAAGAGGCCGAGCGGGTTCACCTCCCAGGGCAGCGCGCGGACGGCTCCGTCCTCTCCCAGTACGGTCGGCCACAGGCCCTGCGCGAAGGCGTCCTTGTACCGGTCGGCGCCGAGTCTGGACAGGTCGGCGAGGCCCTGGGGGAACTTCTGGAGGTAGCCGGGGAGGTAGTCGACCCCGATGTGCAGGACGTCGGCGAGGCCCTTGCCGCCGGAGGCGAGACCGACGGTGATCTTGTCCCAGATGGCCGGGTTGCCGAGGTCCTGGACGTCGACCGTGATCCCCGGGTTGTCCCGCTCGAAGGAGGGGACGACCCCGCGCAGCGCCTCGGCGGCGGTGGTCCAGCTCCAGACGGTGATCCGCCCGCTGTCGCCGTCGGCCCCCTTCTGGTCCCCGCCGGTCCCGCCGCCGCCACAGGCGGCGAGCCCGAGCCCGGCGGCGGAGGCGGTGGCGAGGTGGAGGATCTGACGACGGCTCAGGTGGTGGGACATGTCGGCTCCTGGGTGAGGGTGGTGGAGGAGGGAGACGTGGTGCGGGTGGGAGGGGTGCCGGAGGCGGGGTCGGGGGTCACGGGTTCCGGGGTCGCGGGGCCGGCCGTGGTCGTGCGCGCGCGGCCCGTGGGCCGGGCGAACGGCGCCAGCGCCTCGGCGAACAGGTCCGTCGCGGCGGCCGGGGTGGAGGCGTGCGGGGAGAGGCGGATCCACTCGCCGCGGCGGGTGGTGACGACGCCGGCGGCTTCGAGGGCCCGGTGCACGGCCGCCGGGTCGTGCCCGGGCAGCCGGAAGGTGCCGGTGCCGGCGGGCTCGGCGGGGCCGAGCCCGTTCAGCAGCACCTCGGACCCGGCGCGCTCGGCCCGGTCCAGCAGCTCGGCGAGGGCGGTGCGGATCCTGGCGCCGACGGCGGCGGGCCCGCCCTGGCCGGCGAGGTCGTCGAGGGCCGCGGCGAGGGCGGCGGAGGCCGGGAAGTCCGGGTTGGTGGCGAGGTGTGCGGCGGCGCCGGGCAGGGGTGGTGCCGGGTGCCGCTCCGCGAAGGGTTCGGCGACGCCGGCCCAGCCTCCGAGCCCGGGTGCCAGCCGCGCGGCGCACCGGTCGCGGATCAGCAGCAGGGCGGCGCCCCAGCCGGCCCGCAGCCACTTCTGGCCGCCGCTCACCAGGACGTCGGCGGCCTCGGCTTCGAGCGGTACGGCTCCGAGCCCCTGGATGGCGTCGACGATCAGCAGCCTGTGCGGCCCGAGGACCTCCTTGAGGGCGGCGAGGGGTGCGACGTGCCCGGTGAGGGAGTCGACGGCGCTGACGGTGAGGGCGACGACGTCGGGGGTGAGCCGGCGCCGCAGCGACTCGGGCGTGATGTGCCGCCCCTCGTCCGGCTCGACCAGCCGGACGTCCGGGCCGCCGCGCCCCTCGAAGCGCAGCCAGGGGTAGACGTTGGCGGGGAACTCGCCCCGGGGCACGAGCACGGTCCCCGGGCCCTGGAGGGCGGCGGCCACGGTGAAGAGGCCGTTGCTGGTCGACGGGGAGAGCGCGAGCTCGTGCGGCCGGGCGTCGAGCAGCCGGGCCGCGGACGCCCGGGCGGCGTCGCCGAGCGCGAACAGCCGGTCCAGGTCGGCGGGCGCCATCCGCGTGGCGAGCCCGTTCGCCCCGGCCAGCGCGCGGGCGGCCGGGCGGGACAGCGGGCCGACCCGCGCGTGGTCGAGGTAGCCGGGCATCGGTGCGCGAGATGCCGACGAATGAATTTGATCGTTCAAAATTGATCCCTCAAAGGACCAGGCATACAGTCTCCCCTGGATTTGAAGGTTCACATTAGAGAGGCGTGACGGCCCCGACAAGAGTTTCGACCGAGGGAACCGGCCGAAGTCGAGCTCCCCTCCCCACCCGAAGAATCGGCGCAAACCGCGTCTCGACCGGACAGAACCACCCCGCCGTCCACCCGGGGCGCCACGCCCGACCCGGCTCGCGTGCGCGCGCACAGCCCTGGCCGACGGACTCGCTCAGGCGACCGGCCCAGCTCCGCGAGCGCCCGGGGCCAGGGCCTGGTGAGCTGTACCGGAAAGTCTCCGGGGCCTTCCGTCCGGGCTCCGGAGCGTATGGAGGAGGATTCCGTGCCGGACCCGACGACGTCGTACTCCGACCTGCGCGCCCTGGTGATCAACTGCACCCTGAAACGTTCCCCGGAGCGCAGCCACACACAGGGGCTGATCGACATCAGCACCGGGATCATGCAGCGCCAGGGCGTACAGGTCGAGGAGATCAGGGCGGTGGACCTCGACCTCGCGACCGGCGTCTGGCCGGACATGACGGAGCACGGGTGGGAGACGGACGAGTGGCCGGTGGTCTACTCGCGGGTCATGGCCGCGGACATCCTCACCCTGGCGGGGCCCGTATGGCTGGGAGACAACTCCTCGGTCATGAAGAAGGTGATCGAGCGCCTGTACGCCTGCTCCTCGATCCTCAACGAGCACGGCCAGTACGCCTACTACGGTCGCGTGGGCGGCTGCCTGATCACCGGGAACGAGGACGGCGCCAAGCACTGCGCGATGAACGTCCTCTACAGCCTCCAGCACCTCGGGTACGTCATTCCGCCGCAGGCCGACGCGGGCTGGGTCGGCCCGGCCGGCCCGGGCCCGTCGTACCTCGACCCCGGTTCCGGCGGGCCGGAGAACGACTTCACGAACCGCAACACGACCTTCATGACCTGGAACCAGCTCCACCTGGCGAGGATGCTCAAGGACTCCGGCGGCATCCCCGCCCACGGGAACCAGCGCTCCGAGTGGGACGCCGGCTGCCGGTTCGACTTCGAGAACCCCGAGCACCGTTGAGTCCGGGCCGGGAACGGTCGGACCGGACGGGCGCCCTCGCCCCGACCGGCCGGAACCACCCGGGCGCACCGGCCTGACCGGCCCCCTGGACAAGATCGTTCCCGATCGGCACCCCGAGGCGATGCGGATCGGGAACAGGATCGGAATCCACGCGGTCAGATGCGCCGTGACGGTCGGCGCGCTCCTCCTGGCCCCGGTGCTCCTGGTCACCGGGGCCCCGCTGCGCCGTCGCCTGTGGCGACGCCACCAGGGCGAGCACGGCCGGGGGTTCGTCGCCAAGGAGGAGGGCCGGGTGAGCCCCGCGTACTTCGTCGTCACCAACGCGGTCTTCCGGACCCTGTGCGGGCCGTCGGAGTACGTCCTCCGGCGCCGCCGCCCCGTCTGACCGGACCGGCTCCGTCAGTCCACCGCCCTGATGCGCCGCACCAGCAGCGCGCCCAGGAGTCCCACGCCCGCCGCGACGAGGTAGAGGGCGCGGTAGCCGCCCAGGTGGTTGACGAGGGGGGCGGCCAGGGCGGGGGCGGCCACCTGGGGGAGGGAGTTGGCGATGTTGATGACGCCCAGGTCCTTGCCGCGGTCGGCGGCCTTGGGGAGGACGTCGGTCATGAGGGCGAAGTCGACCGAGGTGAAGACGCCGAAGCCGATGCCGAGCAGCGCCGCCGCGACGAGCGCGCCGGGCCAGGTCTGCCAGCCCGCGAGCAGGCCGGTCGCCAGCGCCATCAGGACCCCGGACCACAGGACGAAGGGCTTGCGGCGGCCCACCCGGTCCGACCAGATCCCGCCCAGCACGACGGTGGCGAGGAGGGTCACTCCGTTCACCGCCGTCAGGACGAGGACGCCGGTCTCCGGGTCCGGGTGCTGGAGCCGGTCGCGGAGGTAGTAGAAGAGGTAGAGCAGGACGAGCGCGTTGCCGAGGTTGATCAGGAAGCGGGTCAGCCAGGCCCAGGCCAGGTCGGGGTGGGCGCGGGGGCTGAGGCGGAACCCGGCCAGGAAGCCGCGCCAGGACCAGGCAGGCCGGTCGGCGGCGGCGAGCCGCAGGTCCCGGTGGCGCAGGACGTACGGCGCGACGCCGACCAGGGTGAAGACCGCGCAGGCCGCGTATCCGGCGCCCACTCCCCCGGCGGCCGTCGCAAGCCCGGTGCCGGCGACGACGCCGAGGATCTGCGCGGCCCCCAGCCAGCCGCCCACCGCGCCGCGCTGCGCGCGCGGCACCCGGTCCGGCACCGCCGCCGTCACGGCGGCGAACGCCGCGTTCAGCGTCAGCTGCACCAGGCACCAGCCCAGGAACAGGACCCAGACCGCGTCCGCCGCGCCGAGCAGCAGCAGGGACAGCGCCCCTCCCGCCGCCCCCGCGACGATCCACGGGGTGCGCCGCCCGTGGCGGGACGTGGTCCGGTCCGACAGCGCGCCGAAGAGCGGGTTGGCGGCCAGCGACACCACCGCCCCGACCCCGGTCACCCAGGCGAGCAGCGACTCCTTCGACAGGCCGGTGCCGGGCGCGAACAGCTCGGCCTGCCGTGCGAGCAGGATCTGCAGCGGCCCGTACCAGCCGACCCAGATCGCGCCGTTGGCCAGCGACAGCGCGGCCGTCCAGCCGCGCCCGACGCGCTCGGCGGGCTCCTCCAGGGCGAGGGCGGTCATGCCCGCTGCGCTCTCAGCGCGTCCCGCAGCCAGGCGTACGACGCCTTCGGGGTGCGCTTCTGGGTGGCGTAGTCGACGTGGACGAGACCGAAGCGCTTCGTGTAGCCCTCGGCCCATTCGAAGTTGTCCATCAGCGACCAGTGGAAGTAGCCGCGGACGTCGACCCCCGCCTCGATGGCGCGGTGCAGGGCCCGCAGGTGGCCGTCCAGGTAGGCGATGCGGGACTGGTCGTCGAGTCCTTCGTAGGCGCAGCCGTTCTCGGTGATGACCAGGGGCGGCAGCCGGTCTCCGTAGCGGTCGCGGAAGGAGGTGAGGAGTTCGGTGAACGCGTCGGGGACGACGGGCCAGCCGAAGTCCGTCACCGGGTACCCCTCGATCTCCCGCACGGAGAAGGGCAGTCCGGCGGGCAGGGTGAGTCCGGAGAACTCCACGTCCTCCGGGCCGGGCGCGCCCGCCTTGGTCGGCTGGTAGAAGTTGATCCCGTACCAGTCGAGCGTGGACTCGGAGATCACCTTCAGGTCGGCGTCCACGTCGTCGCCCGGCATGAGTTCGCCGAAGCCGTCCGGGTAGCGGCCGAGCAGCAGCGGATCGGCGAAGAGCCGGTTGAGGATGAGGTCGTAGAGGTCGGCGGCCCCGGTGTCGGCGTCGCTGTCGGAGGCGGGCCAGGTCGGGCCGTGCGAGTTGGCGATGCCGATGTCCGTGGCGCCGGCGGTGCGCAGCGCGCCCGCGGCGAGCCCGTGGGCGAGGAGCTGGTGGTGGGCGACGGGCAGCGCGTCGAACAGCAGCTTCCGGCCGGGGGCGTGGGCGCCCAGGGCGTGGCCGAGCAGGGTGTGTTCGGCGGGCTCGTTGAGGGTGATCCACTTCGTGACGCGGTCGCCGAGGCGTTCGGCGACGGTCGAGGCGTAGGCGGCGAAGCGGGCGGCCGTGTCCCGCTCCAGCCAGCCGCCCGCCTCCTCGATCTCCAGGGGCAGGTCCCAGTGGAAGAGGGTCGGCACCGGCCGCACGCCCTGCGCGCACAGCTCGTCGACCAGCCGGTCGTAGAAGTCGAGGCCGCCGGGCGCGAGCACCCGCGGCCAGGAGACGGAGAAGCGGTACGCGTCCACGCCCAGGTCGCGGACGAGCCCCACGTCCTCGCGGTAGCGGGCCACGTGGTCGCAGGCCACGTCGGCGGTCGAGCCGTCCCTGATCCGGCCGGGCCCGGCGCCGAAGGCGTCCCACACCGAGGGGCGGCGTCCGGCGACGTCGCCCTCGATCTGGTGGGCGGAGGTGGAGACGCCCCAGAGGAAGCCGGGCGGGAAGGTCGGGAGCGGGTCCGTGGTAGCTGCCATGGCCGCGATCATCGGTACCGGCCAGTAGGAAGTCAACACCCTGGTCACAGAGGTGAATTGTCTCCGGAATTCCTCATGTTGCGGCCCGCGGGGAGCGCTCTCGGAGCGGCGGGCGGACGGCCGGCGTCCGCCCGCCGGCGGGCTACGAACGGGTCGCGGTGGCGCAGCCGTTCACCGGCTCCGTCGTCCCGTCCCCCGGGTCGAGCGGCTCGGTCCGGTCGTACGGGTCGACCCGGTGGGACGGGTCGGTGGACCGGTCGTCGGCGGCGGCGCCGAAGGGCGGGACGAAGTAGCCGGTGGGCTCGTCGCAGCCGCCGTTGGTCAGGTCGAGCGCGTACGACACGAGGGACATCGTGCCGGGTTTCGTGATGACCTTCTCGGGGTCGTCCCAGTTCATGACGATCTGGCGCCGCACGATGGTGCGGATGACCTCGGCGTCGGCGCCGTCACCCGCGGCCGGGGTGACGGGGTAGACGAAGGTGACGTCCGCCGTCACCTCGACCGCGCCCCGCTTCCCCTCGCGGTACGTGAGCCGGCCGCGGGTCCTGACCACGTCGCCGACCAGCCGGGCCTGCTCCGGCCGGAAGCGGCTGAACAGGAGGAGCGGGTCGGTGTCCGGCGTGGGCGCCCCGGAGAGGGCGGTGCGGAGGTAGTCCTGGACGTCCCGCTGGTGCGGGTTCAGGAGCGCGATCGCCTCGGTGGGCCGCTCGCCGCGCAGCACGGCGGTGTCGAGCCCGGCGGCCACCAGGAAGTCCCGGCTCTGCCGGAGCGCCCGCGCGACCTGGGCCGCGTCCATCCAGCCGGTCGCCTTGGCGTCCGGCACCGTGATCCCGGCCGCCCCGTCGGCCCACCGGGCGGCGGGTGAGCCGCGGAAGGGCTCGGCGAGGGTCCCCCGCAGCGCGGTCTCGTCCCCCGGCGCCTCGGAGGGGCGCGCCGTCTCGGCGGCCAGTGGCGGCGCGTCCGCTCCGCCGTCGCCGAACCAGCCGAGCAGCCGCTGCGGGAAGAGCGCCACGGCCAGCAGCGCCACGGCCGCCACAAGCCCGGCCGCGTACCGGCCCGTCCGGCGCCGGGGCCGCTCGGGCGGGGTGTACGTGCGCCACCCCTCGGGCCGTGCGGGCCCGGCCCGCAGCCGTCCCTCCGCCTCCCGGTCCCGCGCCGACGGCTCGACCGGCGCCCCGGCCGTACCCGCCTCCGCGTCCCGCAGGAACCGCTCCCACTCCTCGTCCGACACGGACGAGCCGTCCTGTCCCCCGGCCCTGCTCACACGCGCTCCCGCTCTCTCCCGCACCGTCGTCGGTGCCTCGACGGCATGATCGCATGCGTGTACGACACCCCTGACCGCCCGGCGATCCGCCCGCCGTGAGCGCGGCGGGCCCGTCGGACGCCCTGTCAGGTCGCGGCGCCGGACGCTCACATGGCGTGCGGGGACCCCGTGGGCGCGGGGACGTCCAGGGCGCGGGCGAGCGCGGCGACGACGGGGTCCACGTCATGGTCCGGCAGGTGGGCGGACGCCCATCCGGACGCCAGGACGAGGAAGGCGGCGAGGTCGCGCTCCACGCCCGCGAGCATCCCCGGCAGGGCACGCGCGGGCAGGGTGATCACGGGGCTGTCGGGCCGCTCGACGTCCACGGTGAGGCGGAGGACGTCCCCCAGGCGTTCGGCCGCCGGTGACACCGGTTCGTGGCCGAAGCCGAGACGCCCGTCGCCGTCGACGAGCCGGTACCAGTCGCGCCAGTCCTCCAGGCCGTCGCAGCAACCGGGGGCGAAGTCGACGCCCGCGGCCCGGTCGGTGACCCGCAGGCCCCCGGCCGCGAAGGGGGTGTCGAAGGTCAGCAGCCCGTGCAGGAAGGTGCCGGTCGCGCCGTGCCGCGGCCGCTCGTCGCCCTCCACCGCCAGGTCGTTGCAGGCGGCGAGCGCCATCACGGCCGTCCCGACCCCGGCGGGCGACAGTCCGCCGTCCAGGGCGAGGAATCCGGACGCTCCGGCCTCCGTCACCGGCCACAGGGCGAAGCCGTCGGGTGCGGCGACCTCCAGGACGGGCTGCATCACGATCACCCTGCGAAGTCTCCCTCATTCCTCCGCCCGCTCCGACGGCGGCCGCTCCGTCTCCCGTCGTTCCTCCGCGCCGTCCACCGCCGTGTCCACGTGCATCGCCGCCTCCTCGGCCGGGGCGGTGCCGTCGTCGGGGCCGACGTCGCGGGCGACCGCGCGGTCGATGTGACCCGAGCGGGCCGGGAAGGGGGCCAGACGGCCGGCCCGGGTGGCTCCGGCCTCGTCGTCGACCGGCTCCCCGGCTCCGCCCGGCAGGTCTCCGATGCCGTCGCCCGGGGGCGCCGGCTCCTCCGGCACCTCCTGGCGGAGCCGGTCGTCGAGCGGTTCGCCCTCCCGCTGCTCCCGGCGCGTGGTGCCGTGCCGGGTGACGCCCCGGGGGCGCTCGGGGGGTGAGTAGCCGGGGGCGGCCAGGTCGTCGACGGGGTCCGTCTCCATCGCGTTCTCCGGATCGAACTCCTCGCGCGGGTCGGGCTCGGGGGGCTGGGCCGCGGGGACCATGACCGGCTCCGTTCGTCGTGGGGCGGGAGGGGGTGCGGGAGGGCGGGGCGGGGCGCTCAGCCGGTCGCGAGAACGATCGCGTACACGAGGAAGAAGAGGGCGAACGCCACGACCAGCAGGCCGACGATCAGGAGGGGGCCCGCCGCCCAGCCCCGCCGGAGCGGACGGTACGGCCCGGTCCCGGTGCCGGACTCGGCCGGCGGTGTCTCTCCCGGGGGGACCCCGCCGACGGCTCCGGGGGTGGGGTCCCCGGGGGTGACGCGGGGTGCCGGGTCGGGATTGCTCGGTGTGGTCATGGTGTCCATCTCCCTCGGGGGCGGAGCCGTGGGATCCCCGCGGGGCCGGCCGGCGACGGTGCGCGGGCCCTCGTCGCTCGTCGGCGCCGGGGAGGTCGAGGGGCTGCCCGATGCGTCCTCGCGGGCCTCCTCGGTCCTGTGGTCGTCTCGCAGCAGGACGATCCCGTCCCTCACCCGCCCCTTCCGTCGCGGCCCGCCGCCCACGGCCGTCCCGGGGCGGTCCGCGCCGCGTCCGCAGCACGTCTGCCCCGTGGACGGCGTTCGAACCGGGCCGCGTCTCCCCGGGCCGTCCGGCATGACGGCGCCGGGGTCGGGTAGTCGCGGCGCGAGGCGAGGAGCCGCGAGATGAAGATCCTGACGCTGGGTGTCGAGGAAGAGTTCGTGCTGGTGGACCGTCTGACGCGGGCGCCCGTCAACCGCGCGCCGCAGGTCATCCGCCGGGCCGCCCGGCAGCTCGGCGGGCAGGTGCAGACCGAGTTCTTCAACGCGCAGGTCGAGGTCTGCACCGAGGCCACGGCCTGCCGGGAGCAGCTGCGCGCCGAACTCTCGTGGCTGCGTTCCGTCGTGGTGGCGGCCGCCCGGGAGGCGCACTGCATGCCGGTGGCGTGCGGCACTCCCGCGCTGCCGCCGGGCGAGCCGCTCACGGTGACGGACACCGCGCGCTACCGCCTGATGGCGCGCCGCTTCCGTCCCCTGGTCACGCGGGACGACGGGATCGCCCGCGACGACGGGCTGGTGTGCGGCTGTCACATCCACCTCGGGTCCCTGGACCGCCGGCGGGCGCTCGCCCTGGCCCTGCACATGCGGCCGTGGCTCCCCGTCCTCCAGGCGCTCGCCGGGAACTCCCCCTACGCGCAACGGCTCGACACCGGCCACGACAGCTGGCGGGCCGTCGAGCACGCGCGGTGGCCGACGGTGGGCCCCACCCCCGTCCTCACCGAGCCGCAGTACCTCGCCCACGTCGCACGGCTGGTCGGGGACGGGCCGCTGCTCGACGACCGGATGGTGTACTGGCACGCCCGGCCGTCCGAGCACGTGCCGACGCTGGAGATCCGGGTGGCGGACGCCAACGCGCGGCTCGACACGGTGGTGTTGCTCGCGCTCCTGGCGCGCGGCCTCGCGGCCGTCCTCCTGGACCGGGTCGACGCCTCGGTCCCTCCGCCGGAGGTGCCGGGCGGGAGCCTCGCGCGCGCCCACCGGCTCGCCGCCGCGCAGGGCCTCGCGGGGACCGGGCTCGATCCGGCGGACGGCCGGGCGCGGCCGGCGGTGGAACTGCTGGACGAGCTGATCGGCTTCGCCCGTCCGGGGCTCGACGCCTCGGGCGACACCTCCTGGGTGGACGAGCAGTGGCGGCGGATCCGTGTGGACGGCGGCGGCGCGACCCGGCAGCGGGCCGTGTTCCACCGGCGCGGCCGCCTGACGGACGTGGTCGACGAGCTGGCCGCCGCGACGGCGACGCCCTGACGGCGCCGGGACCGGGAGCCGCTCCCGGCCTTCCCTTCCTCCCGATTCCTCGCGAGGGGTGACGCGCGTGAAGTTCCGCTCGAAGTCTCATGGGTTCCGGTGGGGCAGGCGCCGGGGGCTCGCCCGCTGGACTCCGAAGGCGGTCGCGCGCAGGGTGTCCGCGCGCATGGCGAAGCTCTGCTTCCGGATGCTGCTCTGGGGGTTCCGCAAGGGGTTCCGCTCGGTGTGCGTGGCCCTGCTGCCGAAGGTGGTCCGGCGCCTGGTGTAGCCGCTCGCTTCCATTCCCCGGGAATCCGTTCCCGGGGAATGGAAGCGAGCGGCACGGGTACCCGCAGGGCACGCCGCACAAGGCGCCGGCGCCGTCGGGAGGTACGTCATGAGTGGCACCGAGAAGGCGAAGGCCCGGATGGAACAGATCGCCGGGAAGGCCGTGCGGAAGTCCGCTCATGCGCTCGGCAAGGAGGGCCTGGCGGCCAAGGGGGCAGCACTGGAGACCCGGGGCAAGGCCCGGGAGGTGAAGGAGAAGGCGAAGGACGGGCTCGGCTGAGGCGGGGCCGGGACACGCCCCGGCCCCCTGCACTCCGCACCCGCATTCCCCGGGGCCGCGCGTCGGTTCGGCTCCGGTCCGACGGAACAGGGAAGGATCATGGGCATACTCGCTTGGATCCTGCTCGGGCTGCTCGCGGGCATCATCGCCAAGATGGTGATGCCGGGGAAGGACCCGGGTGGAATCATCGTCACCACACTCATCGGCATCGCGGGCGGTCTCCTCGGCGGCTGGCTCGGCAAGGTGCTCTTCGACGTCGACTCGGTCGACGGGTTCTTCGAACTCTCCACCTGGGTCGCCGCGATCGTCGGCTCCCTCATCCTCCTCGCCGCCTACCGGCTCTTCGCACGCAGGAAGTAGCGCCCGCGCCGGCGGGCGCGCACCGGACGGCTCCGCCCTCCCGGGGAGGGCGGAGCCGTCCGCCGTGCGGCGGCCCGCGCTCAGGGCGCCGGGGGGAGCAGCGGGCCGAGGGGGCCGAGGTCGAGGTTGAGGTCCTCCAGCGTGTAGCCGTGCTCCGCGCAGAGTTCGGTCATGCGGTCGTGCAGGGCGAGGAGGGTGGCGCCGAGTTCCTCCTCCTGTTCGTCGGTGAGTTCGCCGGAGTCGACGCGGCGCAGGGCCTGCCGTTCGATGAGCTGGCGGAGGAGTTCGACGAGGGTGAGGACGAGTTTGAGGAGGTCCTCGCCGACGGTCTCGGGGTCGGTTTTGAGGCGGGGCGCGGGCGGCGGGGTCTCGCCGGGGGCCGGGGGCGGCGCCTGGAGGAGCCGGAAGGCGCGGACGAGGGGGTCGCCGGGAGCACCGGACCCGGGGGACGGTTCGGGGAGGGGGCCTTTGGGGCGGTCGCGGCGGCCGCGGTCGGTGTTCATGGCCGGCCGTCCCGGGGCAGAGGGGCTCCGGATCCGTCCACGGAGGTGATGAGGGCGCGCAGGGAGATCCGTACGAGGTCGATGTCGGCGATCGACAGGACGAGGTCTCCGGTGATCACGACGCCGCCGGCCAGGAGCCGGTCGAGCAGGTCGACGAGGGCGACCTGCCTGCCGGGCAGGGGCGAGTCTCGTTCGGGGAGGGTCATGGGCGCGGTCCGGGAGGGTCGGCGGTCCCGGTGGGTGCGGGCGGGGCCGGGAGCGTGGCGAAGGAGTAGGGGGCCCAGGGGCCGGTGACCTCGACGCGCACGCCGGGCAGGTCCCGGCCGACCTCCCGGACGGCGACGCGGAAGGCGTCGGCCTGGTCGTCGGCGACGAGACAGGCGTCGTTGAGGACGTTCTCGCCGGCCCCGCCGTCGCTGAGGGGGCCGGTCTGGACGGGGTGCCGTACGACGTGGGCGGCGTACCGGGCCGCCACCGCCGCGATGCGCTCGGCCGCGACGCCGGCCTGCCGGTAGCGGTCCTCGCGGGCGTGGTGCTGGGCCCGGCGGGCCTGGAGGTACGCCTTTCCCGGGCTGCGGGGCGCGGTGCCCGCGGCGTCGTCGGCGCCCGGACCGGGGGTGCCCGGGTCCGGGGTGACGTAGGCCTTCACGCCGTACTCCGTGTGGTGGGCGAGGAGGGCGAGCCGTTCGGCGAGGGCCGGGCGCTGTTCCCGCAGGGCGGCGAGGGCGCGGTCGTCGTCCCGGTAGAGGGTGGCCATCCGCAGGGGCAGCACGGTCGTGTGCGCGGTGAGCGCCTCGATGACGCGGTGGTGGGCCCGGGCGGTCCCCTCCAGCCAGTCGAGGTCCTCGAAGCGCGCGCGCAGCGCCTCCTCGCTCCAGCGGTCCGCGGGGACCCGGCTGGTGAGGAAGGCGGGTGCGCCGGGTGCGGCGTCGTGGGGGGCCAGGAAGGCGACCGGGGCGTCCTCGACGCCGTGGAGGCCGCGCAGCACGGCGTCGAGCCGGGGCGCCGGGACGGCCGCGGCGTAGACGTAGGTGAGGGCCGGCTCGTCGTTCACGGCGCGGGCCTCCGCCTCGGGGTCCGCTCCGCGGCGCGCTCCCTGCCGTCGCCGCCCCGGGCGCTCCCGGCGCTCTCGTCGTCCCCGGCGCTCTCGTCGTCCCCGGCGCTCTCGTCGCCTTCCGGTGGGGCGGCGCCGAGCCGTTCGCGGCGCAGGGCCTCCACCTCGGCGCGCAGGCGGCGGTTCTCCTCTTGGAGCGGGTCGCCGCTGTGCCGGGAGGAGAGCGACGGATCGTGCTCCCACCAGTCGATGCCCATCTCCTTGGCCTTGTCGACGGAGGCGATGAGGATCCGCAGTTTGATGGTCAGGAGCTCGATGTCGAGCAGGTTGATGCGGATGTCGCCGGCGATCACGATGCCCTTGTCGAGGACGCGTTCGAGGATGTCGGCGAGGCTGGCCGAGGAGGAGGACGGCGGGTATCCCATCGGCGTGCCCCGTGACGGCAGGGGGCCGAGCCGTTCGGCGAGCGGATCGGTCACGGTACTCGTCCTCCTTCGGTCGCGCTTCGGTCGCGCTCCTCGTCGCGTGTCGGCCGCCACGGCCCCTGCGGAACCGCCTCAGCCACCGCGGCCCTGGCGGAATCTGCTGATCTCGTCGAGGCGGTCGAGGAGGGCGTCCTCCTCCCGCTCGAAGGCGGCCTCGTCGATCTCCCCCCGTTCGAGCCGGTGCTCCAGTTCGGCCAGGGCCGCGTAGACGGGAGCGGGGTCGTAGTACTGGGCTTCGGCGTTGTCCAGGACGCGCTCCGCCACCCAGGTCACCATCCGTACCGGCGCCAGCGGCGCGGTCAGCAGGCCGGTCAGCAGCCCCATGGCTCCTCCTACACGAAGCTGTAGGGCGGCAGCGGCCCGTTGAAGCGGAACGTGACGGTCGTGGACTGCTCGGCGAGATCGCTCTCGGCCCGCAGGAAGGGCTCCTCGTCGTCCTCGTGCACCAGGAGGGAGAGATTGAGGAGGTCGCCGTCGGCCGGTGCGCGCACGTTGTGGTCCCGGGCGAAGGGGAGCAGCGTCCGGATCAGGTCGGCGGCGAGGCCCTCCTGCCGCGCGCCCACCTCGGTGGCGACGAGCTCCCCGAGCTCCAGCGGCAGCCGGGGGTCGGCGTCGCCCGCGCGGATCCGGTCGTTGAGCTCCCGCGCCCGCGGGGACTCCTGGAGGATCTCCCGCAGGAGGGCGTCCTCCTCCTGGGCCGCCCTGACGTGGTACTCCGCGCAGCCGCGGACCCGCTCCAGGGCCTCCAGATAGGCGTCGGCCCGCTCTTCGAGCACCGCCGCGACCGCCTGGTCGTCGGGGGCCACGTAGCCGAACTGCAGGGGAAGGATCGTTCCCTCGGCCATGAGGCGGTCCTGGACCTGCTGGTGGGCGGTCAGGTCCCGGCGCCGGGGCCGTATCTCCTCGTCGACGTCGGAGACCACCGCCCGCAGGGGCCCGGCGCTCACCTGACGCAGGGGCGAGGGTTCCGCTCCCACGCCCGTCAGCCCCTCCGTACGGCCCGGGTGGGTGGCGGCGGTGATGGTGTACACGTAGAGGGGCATCGTCTACTCGCTCTCCCGGGAGGCGGCGCGGCGCGGGGTGCGGCGGGCCGGCCGGCGGCGGCGCGGCGCCTCTTCCGGCTCTTCCTCGGTCTCCGCCTCTTCCGGTTCCTCCTCCTCCGGCTCCTCGTCGTCGGATCCGCCGGTGAGGGACTGCTTCACCGCCTCCACCACACCGCCGACGGCGCCCTTCGACTTGCCCCGGGCTCCGCTCTCGACCGCGTTGCCGACGACGTCGGTGAGCTGGGTGGGGGCCTTGCGGCCGGCTTCCAGGTCGAGGCGGTTGCACGCCTCCGCGAAGCGCAGGTACGTGTCGACGCTGGCGACGACGATCCGCGCGTCGATCTTCAGGATCTCGATGCCGACCAGCGAGACCCGGACGAACACGTCGATCACGAGTCCGCGGTCCAGGATCAGTTCGAGGACGTCGTAGAGGTTGCCCGACCCCGCGCCCTGCCTTCTGCTGATGTCGGCTCCGCCCTGTGGCGCCACAGTCATGGCCGCCTCCCTTGCCGGGGGCCGGCCCTGTCAGGTCGGCCGGTCGATCGCGCCCCGGCTGTACCGCCGGGTCCGCTCGTAGGAGATGAGGTCGCCCTGTTCGTCGAGCGTGACCTTGTAGCTGGCGAGGATGCTCGTGGTCTCCGGAATCCGTTCCAGTTCGAGCACCTCGACCTGCGCCTCCCAGCCGTCCTCGGTCGGCCGGACGGACGACACCGACTCCGGGGGGCGGCCGAGCAGCTGAGACAGCTGCTCGACGGCCGAGCGCATGACCGCGGCCACACCGTCCGCCCTTCGGGCCTTCCGGCCTCCCCCCTCGGAGGGGCGAGGTCGGCGGCGAGCCGGCTCTGCTGACGCCATGGGCACTCTCCTCGCAGGCTGACACATGAGCCTGCCCACCCGGATCGACAGAAAACACCAGGAATGCCATCGTAAGAGATTTTCCAGACATTCCAGGCATGTCTGGCACTGGAGGGAGCAGTGCCAGTAGTAACCGTGCGAGCGGTGTCGTCCCGTCGTCCACCCCGGCGTGACCACGCGGGCACCGGGGGTGGCGCGACGCGCACGTATCTGGCGAAGGGAAAGGCTCATGCAGGACACGACCAAGATCGCCCTGGCGGCCGCGGTCGCCGGGGGCTACGTACTGGGACGGGTGAAGAAGGGCCGTCTGGCCTTCACCCTGATCACCTACGTCGCCGGCCACCGCCTCGGCCTCGACCCGAAGGAACTCGCGACCCAGGGCCTGAAGAAACTGAGTGAGATGCCCCAGGTCGCCGAACTCGGCGAGCAGATCCGGGGCGAAGCCCTGGACGCCGGACGCAAGGCGCTCGTGGCCACCGCGAACCGCCGCATGGCCGGACTGGCGGACTCACTGCGCGAGCGGACGCTCGCCTTGGAGCAGGCGAACGACAGGGACGCCGCCGAGGAGCCCGAGGACGAGACCGAAGAGGACGAGGGCTACGACGAGGAACCCGCGGACGAGGAGGAGCCCTACCCGGACGTCGAGGAGGAGGACGAGGAGGAAGAGGAGGGCGAGCCCGAAGAGGAACTGGAAGAGGAGGAGCCCGAGGAAGAGGAAGAAGAGGAGGAAGAGGAGGAGGAAGAAGAAGAACCTCCCGCTTCCCGACGGCCCGCACGCACGTCCAAGAGGGCCCCCGCGAAGAAGGCACCCGCCAAGAGGACCGCCCCGGCCAAGAAGGCGGCGCCCGCCGGCGGAGGCCGGAAGGCACCGGCCGGGAAGTCCGAGGCCCGGAAGACCCCGGCACGGAAGACGACGGCGGGGAAGACCCCGGCACGCAAGCCCCCGGCGCGGAAGACGGCGGCGAGCACGTCGACGGCGAAGCCGAAGAAGACGGCGACGAAGTCCGCGGCCAAGCCCCCGGCGAAGAAGACCGCGGCGAAGAGGACGACGGCCGGGAAGGCGGCACCGAAGAAGGCGGCCGCGAAGAAGACGGCGCCGCCCAGGAAGGCGGCCGCGAAGAAGAGCACGGCACGCGCGCCGGCGTCCAAGTCCACGGCCAAGAAGTCCGCGGCCGCCACCACGGCCCGCCGCAAGCCGACGACCCGGAGGTGAATCATGGCCAGCAAGCAAGGCACCGACGACACCCGGTCGGGTTTCGACCGCCTGATGGAGGAAATGGGCGGCTATCTGAGCGCCCAGGCCGGCCAGTTGGCCGACAAGGCCGTGGACAAGGTCGGCGACCTGACCGACGGCCTGTACGACGTGGCGGAGAACGGCGGCAGCCTCGCGAACCTCGGCGGCCGCCTGGTCCAGGGCGATTCCCCGGTGAAGGCGGTGCTCGGCCAGACCTTCGACGGACTGAAGGACAAGGTCAAGGACGTGGGCTCCGGCCTCCTCGGCGGCAAGGGCAAGGGGAAGGGCCGGAAGTCCGGCGGGAAGTCCATGTGCATCGTCGAGACCATCGACGTCGGGGTGCCGCTGCGCACGGCGTACGACCACTGGACGCAGTACGAGGACTTCAGCGGCTTCGCCAAGGGAGTGCGCAGCGTCTCGCGGAACGACGACACGACCTCCGACTGGAAGGTCAAGGTCGGCCCCTCGACCAGGAGTTGGAAGGCCAGCGTCCAGGAGCAGATACCGGACGACAGGATCGTGTGGAGCTCCGAGGGAGCCAAGGGCACCACGCGCGGCTGCGTCAGCTTCCATGAGCTCGCGCCGTCCCTGACCCGGATCCTGCTGGTCGTGGAGTACTACCCCTCGGGCCTCTTCGAGAAGACCGGCAACATCTGGCGGGCCCAGGGCCGGCGCATGCGCCTGGACCTGAAGCACTTCGACCGCTTCGTCACCCTCTCCAACGAGGAACCCGATGGCTGGCGCGGCCGGATCGAGGACGGCGAGGTCGTCGTCACCCACGAGGAGGCCGTCGAGGAGGAAGAAGCCGAGGAGGAAGCGCCGGAGGAAGAGGAAGGCGAGGAGGCGGGCGAGGAGGACGAGGAAGGGGCGGACGACCTGGAGGACGTCGAGGAGGACGACGAACAGGCGGACGCCGACGAGGACCCGGACGCCGACGAGTACGAGGACGCCGCCTACGAGGACGAGGAGGAAGCGGAGGAGCCGTACGAGGAGGAGGACGAGGAGGAGGACGAGGAGCCCCGGCTCGCCCGCTCCCGCCGCTGACACCCCCGCTCCCGCACCCTGTGGCCGCGCTCCCCGCGCGGCCGCGGGCCGACCGCGCCGTCACGGGGCGGAGGCCCCACCGGCAGGGTGAAGGCCGGCGGCTGGCGCCGCCGGCCTTCACCCTGTGCGTGCGATCAGTGCTTGAGGGTGTCCTTCGCCTTCCGGGCGGTCATCTTGGCATCACCGGCGGCCTGCTCCGCGCGCCCCTTCATTTCGAGGCTCTCGTTGCCGACGGTCTTACCGGTGACCTCCTTCACCTTTCCCTTGGCGGTCTTGCCCATGTCCTTGGCCTTTTTCCCAGCAGCCATTCCGGCCACCTCCCAATGGGGTCCTGACCCGCCGCTACCCCGACAGCCCGGAACAACGCGCCCGCACCCGGATTACCTCGGCCGGCCGCTCCCGCCGCACGGGGGCGGGGGTCAGCGGACCACCCGGTAGTGGAGGTGGACGACGTTCGAGGCGAAGGTGCGGGATCCGACGAGTTCGAGGTCCACGCGGCGCTCGCCGGCGGGGAAGAAGGGGATGCCGCCGCCGACCAGGACGGGGTAGACCCGGATCCGGTACGCGTCGATGAGTCCCGCCGCGGCCGCCTCGGCGGCGAGGTGCGCGCCGCCGATCGCGATCTCGCCCTCCCCCGGCTCGGCCCGCAGCCGCTCGATCTCCTCCGCCAGGCTCCCGGTGGCCAGCCGGTGGTGGGGGCGCACCTCCGACAGCGTCGTGGAGAACACGACCTTCGGAAGCCGGTTCCACAGCACCGCCCACTCCCGCCTGGAGTCGTCCAGCGTCGGGTCCCGCTCGGCGGTCTCCCAGTACAGCATCGTCTCGTAGAGCCGCCGGCCCAGCAGGAAGGCGTCCATCCCGCGCAGCTCCTCGGTGACGAGGCGGAACACCTCGTCGTCCGGTGGCGCCCAGTCCAGGCCGCCGTCCGGCCCCACGATGTAGCCGTCGAGCGAAACGCCCATCCAGTAGGTCACGCTGCGCATCAGAGATCCACCTCGGTCACGGGTCCGACAGCCGTTCCACACTCCCGGCGCCCCATTCTTCCGCCGCGCCGCCCCCGGCGTCTCGACGACGCGCCCTCCGGCGGTCCGTCGCGGCGACCGGGCAGCCGAGCCACAGGTCCGCCGGCCCTGCCTCGACCGGCCCCTCCGGGGGCGGATCCGTCGGCGGGGAGTCGTGGACCTCCCCCACCTCCGGAGCGCGATCCCCCGCGGTGGCTCCGTGCTGGTCTACCGTGGGAGACCTGACGCCCGCTCAGCAGGGCGTGTCCGAGCGGAAGGAGACCGTCGTGGGTGCCGTGTCCCGGCCGGGCGAGCCCGGCATTCCCCGAACCGCCAACGCGATCGCGGCCGCGCTCGCACCGGGGCGCAAGGGGCCGTTCCTGGAGGAGCTGCTCGGCGCCGAGGCGGGGGACGCGCAGCTGGCCGTGATGGACCGGTGGCACCTGCGGGCGGTCGCCGACAGCCGGCGCACCGACGCGGACCGCGCGCAGGCGGGGGTGTTGCGGAGCGGTCAGGGCGGCGGGGCGCGGCCGCTCGACGACGTGCTCGCCGCGCTGAGCGGGGCCTCGTGAGCCACGGCCTGAGCGAGCAGGCCGCCGCGGTCCTGTCGGCGATGTCGGCCGAGGCGCCCGCGGTCTTCGCCGCGACCATCGAGACCCTGACCGCCATCACGGCCGCGCACGAGCGGGGCACCGTACCGGCCGGGGCGAGCACCGTCGACCAGTGGGGCGACGTGTACGACCTCGACGTCCCCGGCCGTCCCGTGCTCGTGGAGTGGTTCGCGGGGGACGCGGAGACGGTGACGTTCACCCGCATCACCTGGCTGGAAGCCGGTCCGTAGGGGGCCCGCGGGCTCGGCGCGCGTATCGCGGGCGTATCGAAAAGCGCATACGCCCCCGCAACCGCCCGCCGCGTTCAATGGGGGCATGCGCACCGACACGTCCCCGCGGACGCCCCCGCCGGCCCGCCCCCCGCTCCTCCGGATCGTGCTCCTCGGGCTCGCCGCCCTCGCTCTGGCGGCCGGGCTGTTCGTCCTGCGGGGCCCGCTGTTGATGGCGGCCCCGGCGTGCGCGTCCGGGCGGTGGCAGGGGTGCTTCGGGACGTTCAACGGCGTGGTGCTGATGACGCTGGTCACGCTGCCGCTCGCCGTGCTGGTGGCGTGGGCGGTGGCCCTGCGGCGGCGCCGGGCCGGCGTCGCGGGGGCGTGGCGGCTGTCGCTGGCCGAGGTGGGCATGGTGCACGGGACGCTGCCGTTCCTGTGGATGACGATGATGCCGGGCGGCGGGGCCGGTGTCGTACCGCCCCGGGTGAGCCTGGTGCCGCTGCGGGACCTCGTCGTGATGGGGTCCCTCGGCATCGTCGGCAACCTGCTGGTCTTCGCCGCGCTCGGCTTCTTCGCGCCCGTGCGGTGGGCGGCGGTGGCGTCCCCGGCGCGGATCCTGGCGCTCGGCGCGGGCTGCTCGGTGCTGGTGGAGACCGCGCAGTACGTCCTGCGGCTGGACCGGGTGTCGTCGGTGGACGACGTCCTGGTCAACGCCACCGGAGCCGTCCTGGCCGGACTGGCGTCGCGCCGCTGGTGGCGGACGCGTGCCACCCCGCCCGCGACGCACCGCGTTGCTTAGGCTTCGGGCATGCGCGTACTGATCGTGGAGGACGAGCCGTACCTGGCGGAGGCGGTCCGGGACGGCCTGCGGCTGGAGGCGATCGCCGCCGACGTCGCGGGGGACGGGGACACCGCCCTGGAGCTGCTCCGGCTCCACTCGTACGACCTCGCGGTCCTCGACCGCGACATCCCCGGCCCGTCCGGCGACGAGGTCGCCCGCCGCATCGTGGCCTCCGGCAGCGGCATCCCGATCCTGATGCTGACCGCCGCCGACCGGATCGACGACAAGGAGTCCGGGTTCGCCCTGGGCGCCGACGACTACCTCACCAAGCCGTTCGAGCTGCGGGAGCTGGTGATGCGGCTGCGGGCGCTCGACCGCCGGCGCGGGCACGCCCGGCCCCCGGTGCGCGAGCTCGCCGGGCTGCGCGTCGACCCGTTCCGCCGGGAGGTCTTCCGCGACGGGCGGTACGTGGCGCTCACCCGCAAGCAGTTCGCCGTGCTCGACGTCCTCGTCGCCGCGGAGGGCGGCGTCGTCGGCACCGAGGAGCTGCTGGCGCGGGCCTGGGACGAGAACGCCGACCCGTTCACCAACGCCGTGCGCATCACCGTCTCCGCCCTGCGCAAACGGCTCGGCGAACCCTGGGTCATCGCGACGGTCCCCGGCGTCGGCTACCGCATCGACACCGGGCCCGGCGGGACGAGCGGCGGCCGTCCGCATGCCTAGACGCCCGGGGCTCAGCGTCCGGCTGAGGCTGACCCTCAGCTACGCGGGGTTCCTCGCCGTCGCCGGAGCGCTGCTGCTGGCCGTGGTGTGGGGGTACCTGCTCCGCTATGTGCCCGACAATCCGCAGGGGCTGCTCGGGATCTCGCCCAACCGCTGGCTGCTGGTGCGCACCTTCTTCCCCGCGGCGGCCGTGGCGATGGCCTTCCTGCTGGTGTTCGGACTGGTCGGGGGATGGTTCCTGGCCGGCCGGATGCTCGCTCCGCTCGACCGGATCACGGCGGCGGCCAGGACGGCCGGGAGCGGCTCGCTCTCGCACCGGATCCGGCTGGAGGGGCGCCGCGACGAGTTCCGCGAGCTCGCCGACGCCTTCGACACCATGCTCGGGCGGCTGGAGTCGCACGTCGCCGAGGAGCGGCGGTTCGCCGCGAACGCCTCGCACGAGCTGCGCACCCCGCTGGCGATCTCGCAGACGCTGCTCGACGTGGCCCGTGAGGACCCGACGCGGGACCGGGACCAGCTCATCGAGCGGCTCCAGGTCGTCAACCGGCGCGCGATCGACCTCACGGAGGCGCTGCTGCTGCTCAGCCGGAGCGACCGGGGGACCTTCGCGCGGGAGGGCGTCGACCTGTCCCTCGTCGCCGAGGAGGCCGCCGAGACGCTGCTCCCCCTCGCCGAGCGGCGGGGGATCGCGCTGGACGTGACGGGCGGTGCGGCGCGGGTCGGCGGGTCGGCGGAGCTGCTGCTGCGGATGATGACCAACCTCGTCCAGAACGCCGTCGTCCACAACCTGCCGACGGGCGGCACGGTGACGGTCCACACCGAGGAGCGGGACGGCGTCGGCGTGGTGCGGGTGGAGAACACCGGCCCGGTGCTCGCGCCGGAGCTGGTGCCGACGCTGACCGAGCCGTTCCAGCGGGGCACGGAGCGGGCCCGTACCGACGAGCACGCGGGGGCCGGCCTCGGTCTCGCCCTCGTGCACAGCGTCGTCCGCGCGCACGCCGGGACCCTGGACCTCGCCGCCCGTCCGGCGGGCGGCCTGCTCGTCACGGTCACGCTTCCCACCGACACGCGCTAGCCGCGCCGCCGTCCTGGACCGTCGTCGGCCGGTCCGCGTAGCCTCGCGGCATGGTGCGGAGCGAGGCGAGCGACGTCCCCGGCTACCTGGCCGGGGTTCCCGAGGGGCGCAGGGCCGTGCTGACCGAGGTGCGGGAGCTGTGCCGGGCGGAGCTGCCCGGCTTCGAGGAGGTCATGGCGTACGGGATGCCGGCGTACGCGCGGGACGGCGTCTGCGAGATCGCGTTCGCGAGCCAGAAGCAGTACATCTCCTTCTACCTCATGCGCGGCGATGTCCGCGAGGCGTTCGAGGAGCGGCTGGCCGGCCGGGACATGGGCAAGGGCTGTCTGCGGTTCCGGCGGCCGGAGCAGGTCGACCTCGACCTGCTGCGCGACCTGCTCAGGGCCACCGCCGCCCGGCCGGGGACGGCCTGCTGAGACCGGTGCCGGCCGGCGGTCAGGCGGGGTCGACGAGCGGGCAGTGGGTGCCCGTGTAGATGGTGGGCATGCAGCGGTTGCAGTGGACGCAGAGCGAGCGGGTGTCCGGGGCGTCGGTCAGGCGGCGCACCAGGTCGGGTTCGCGGAGCAGGGCACGGGCCATGGCGACGAAGGCGAAGCCCTCGGCCATCGCGCGGTCCATCCCCTCCCGGTCGGTGACGCCGCCGAGGAGGATCAGCGGCAGCGTGAGGGCGTCGCGGAACCGCCGGGCTTCGTCCAGCAGGTAGAGCGGCTCGTACGGGTAGGCCCGGAGGAACGAGCGGCCGACCGTCCGCAGGCCCAGCCGCTGCGGCAGCGGGAACCGGGCGGCGAACTCCTTGAGCGGGGCGTCGCCCCGGAACAGGTACATGGGGTTGAGCAGGGAGCTGCCGGCGGTCAGCGCGAGGGCGTCGACGGAGCCGTCCTCCTGGAGCCAGTGCGCCACCTGGAGGCTGTCGGCCGGGGAGAGGCCGCCGCGCACCCCGTCGGTCATGTTCAGCTTCGCGGTGATCGCGATCCGGTCGCCGACCTCGTCCCGGACGGCGCGGGCCAGGTCCAGGGCGAGGCGCGCGCGGTTGCGCAGGGAGCCGCCGTAGGTGTCGGTCCGGCGGTTGAGGCGGGGGCTGAGGAAGGCGCTGGCCAGGTAGTTGTGGCCGAGGTGCAGCTCCACGGCGTCCGCCCGCGCCTCCACGGCCAGGCGGGCGGCGGTGGCGTGGGCCCGGACCACCCGGTCGAGGTCCTCGGCCGTGGCGGCCCGGTCGCGGCGCAGGCTGACCGGGTTGAAGCCGCCCGTCGGCGACAGCGAGGGCAGCCGGTTCGATCGGGCGTCGGCGACCGGGCCCGCGTGTCCGAGCTGGAGGGAGACCGCGGCGCCGGTCTCGTGGACGGCGTCGGTGAGCCGGCGCAGCCCGGGCAGTGCCTCGGGCCGCATCCACACCTGGGCGCGCTGGGTGCGGCCTTCGGGGGCGACGGCGCAGTACGCGACCGTGGTCATGGCCACTCCGCCGGCGGCGGGGCGGCGGTGGTACTCGATGAGCGCGTCGGTGACGACGGCCTCGGGGGTGACCCCCTCGAACGTCGCCGCCTTGATGACCCTGTTGCGCAGCCGTACGGGTCCCAGCCGGGCCGGGGCGAGCACGTCGGGTGTCGGACCGGAGGGGCGCGGGGCCCGGTGGTCTGCGGTCATGCGCGGAGCATCGCACAGAACTGACGAAGTGTCAGCAGACGGTGGGCTGCCGTTCCCGGGACGCGGACCTATCCTGCGCGGATGACACACGAGCCGGAGCTGACCTCCCCCGTCGACCTGTGCCTGCCCGACGGCAGCCTGAACCCGGCGGCCGTCGGGTGGACCCGGCGCCCCCTGCACTCCGCCGCCCTGCGCGGCTGGGGCCGGGCCAAGCGCTGGGAGTACTGGGGCCTCGTCACCCCGGACCACGTCGTCGGCGTCGTCGCGTCCTCCCTCGACTACGCGGGCGTGCACGGCCTCTACGTGCTGGAGCGGGCGACCGGGCGCGAGACCACCGCCGACGCCGTGGTCCCGATGGCCCGCGGCACCCGCTTCCCCGCGCGCAGCGGCGAGGGCGAGATCGCGGTCCGCACCGCCGGGCTGACGATCCGGATCCGGCAGGGCCCGGACGGCGACACGGTCCACGCGGCGGCGGACGGCGTACGGCTCGACGTCGAGGTGCCGCGCCCGCCCGGCCACGAGTCGCTGGGCGTCGTCGTGCCGTGGAGCCGCCGCCGGTTCCAGTACACGGTCAAGGACGTCGGCCGCCCCGTCCGCGGCACGCTGGAACTGCGCGGCGAGACCCACGGGGTGGGGGGCCCGGAGGCGTTCGCCGTGCTGGACCACGGCCGCGGCAAGTGGCCGTACGCGGTCACCTGGAACTGGGCAGCCGGCGCGGCGCCCGGGCGGGCCGTCCAGCTGGGCGGGAAGTGGACCGACGGGACCGGGCTCACGGAGAACGCCCTGGTCCTCGACGGCCGGCTCCACAAGATCGGCGAGGAGCTGCGCTGGAGCTACGACCGGTCCGACTGGCTGCGGCCGTGGCACATCGCCGGGGAGCGGGTGGACGCGCGCTTCCACCCGTTCCACGAGAGGGTCGCCCGGACGAACCTCGGCCTGGTGGCGAGCGAGACCCACCAGTGCTTCGGCCGGTTCACCGGCCGTGCCCTCGCCGACGACGGCACGGAGGTGAGCCTGGACGGCCTGACCGGCTGGGCCGAGGAGGCGCGCAACCGCTGGTGACCCCGGGCGGCCGTCCTCAGTCCGTCCCGGCCGGACGGGCGGGGAAGGAGCCGGGGAAGAGTGCCTCGGTGGTGCGGTGGAGGTAGTCCCGGTCGGCGTAGGCGGCCTTCATCCGGTCGAAGAGGCGCTGGGCGCGGGCGCGCCAGGCCGTCTCGTCGACGCCGGGGATCCTTCCCGCCCGCAGGACGGTGCGGCCGTTGACGACGACGGTGTCGACGTCGGCGCCCGAGGTGTTCATCAGCAGGGTGCGGACCGGGTCGTCCACCGGGCCCGTGCGCGGGCCGTCGAGGCGGACCACGACCAGGTCCGCGAGGGCGCCGGGGGCGAGTCTGCCCAGGTCCGTGCGGCCCAGTGCCCTGGCCCCGCCGAGGGTGGCGGCGCGGTAGTAGTCGGCGGCGGATCCCGCCTCCGGTCGGCCGGTGGTGAGCTTGGACAGGTTGGTGCCGTAGTCCATGCCGCGGATCATGTCCGGCGGGAAGGAGTCGGTGCCCATCGCGATGTTCACGCCCGCCGCGCGGTAGCGGTCGAAGTCCTCCAGGGCCGCGCCGTAACGGACCATCGTGTACGGGCAGTGGACGATGCCGGCGACGGTGGCCAGGTCGTCGAGCTCACCCGCGTACGGGGTGTCCACCTCGCTGTGACCGCCGATGTAGATCGCGTGCGGGATGAGCAGGCGCGGGCCGAGCAGGCCCGTCTCCTTGAGCAGGCCGAGCGGGGTGGTGCCGTGGCGGTCGGCCAGCCGCCGCAGCTCGCCCGTGCCCTGGAGGCAGTGGAGCCGCACCAGGCAGTCCAGCTCCTCCGCCGCGTCCGCCGTGGCCCGCATCAGCTCAGGGGTCAGGGTCTCGATCCGGCAGGGCAGCAGCGCGCCGCGGACGAGGTCGCCGTGCGCGCCGTCGAAGTCGCGGACGAAGCGGATCGCGTCCGCCAGACCCCGCTCGCCCCGCTCGGGGCGCCAGTGGACGGCGGCGGTGCCGTCGGGGGTGACGACGGGGACGCCGCTGCGGTAGCTCGGGCCCAGGTACATGCGCAGGCCGAAGCGGGCGGCGGCGTCGGCCACCCGGGCGAGGTCGTCGTACGTCTCCGCCCAGTCCGAGTGCGTCTCGGCGGCGATGGGCATCGCGGTGGTGATGCCGTGGCGGATCAGCTGGGTGAGGGCGTACTCGCGGACGAAGGCCCGGTCGTCGGCGTCGAAGACCGCCGTCGGGCCGTTCAGGGCGTACTCCTCCGACCAGTCCAGGCCCCGGCCGTCCGCGTGCCAGGTGTCGAGGAGCGCGTGGTCGATGTCGGCGAGCGCGTCCAGGTCCACGAAGCCGGGGCCCACGAGCGCCGCTCCCGCGTCGACGACCGCGTCACAGGCGGCGGGGTCGTATCCGTGGCCCACGTGCACGATCCGGGTGTCCTCGTAGACGACCTGTCCGTCGCGGATCAGGACGTGGTCGTCGGCCTCGGGGTCGTAGCCGATCACATGGCTCGCGGTGACGAGGGTTCTCATCCGGGTGCTCCGATGGGTGCGGGGGTGGTGGTCGGGCGCGGGCCCGGTGCGTCCGCCGCGCCCGGGGTGGAGGTCAGGGGCGGTGGCCGGCCCGCAGCCAGGCGCGCGCGGCGGCGAGGTCCACCTCGATGTCGTCGCTCCACGAGCAGACCTCCAGCCACGACAGGTAGCCGTCCTCCGTGAAGACGAGGACCTTGCCCGGGCACTCGCCGGTCTCCGTGGTCAGCACGGCCTCCGCCGCCACGAACCGGCCGGCGCCGACCGGAGCCGGCTCCACCGAGCGGGTGTCGAGCGCGAGGTCCGCGGTGCCGCACCCGCACCCGCACCGCCCCGTCACCCGCAGGTGCGGCACCTGCGCACGGAGCGCCGCGTGCACGGGATCGTCCTGGTCCAGGACCAGCGCGAGCACCTCGGACACGTCGGCGGGCAGGCGTTCGATCATGAGGTCACGGTAGCGGGCCGGACGCCCGGTCCCGGACGGCAGGCATCCGTCACGGGCCGGACCGGCGCCACCTCCGCTACCGTGACCCGGCATGACGCTGCTCATCATCGGGGCCACCGGCTTCCTCGGCACGGAGCTGGTGCGTCAGGCCCGCGGGGCCGGCCGTGCCGCGGCCGCCACCTTCCACGCCCGCCCCGGCCACGCCTCCGGTGTCCCCTGGCACCACCTGGACCTCCGCGACCCGCACGCCCTCGACGCGGTCCTGGACGCGGTACGGCCCGACACCGTGATCAACGCGTCCAGCGGCGACGCCGACTGGGCGGTCACCGCCGACGGCGCCGTGCGCCTGGCCCGGGTCACCGCGGAGCGCGGGATCCGGCTGCTGCACGTCTCCAGCGACGCGGTGTTCTCCGGGAGCCGCGTCCACTACGACGAGACGGCGCTCCCGGACCCGGTGACGCCGTACGGCGCCGCGAAGGCGGCCGGCGAGACGGCCGTACGCCTCCTGCACCCCGACGCGGTCGTGGCCCGCACCTCGCTCATCATCGGCGACGGCGGCTCCGCACACGAACGCGTCGTCCACGAACTGGCCGCCGGCAGACGGCGGGGCGGCCTCTTCACCGACGACGTCCGCTGCCCCGTCCACGTCACCGACCTCGCGGCCGCCCTCGTCGAACTCGCGCCGTCCCGCCTCACCGGCGTCGTCCACCTGGCCGGCCCCGACGCGCTCAGCCGCCACGACCTCGGCGTCCTCATCGCCCGGCGCGACGGCCTCGCCCCGTCCCTCCTGCCCGCCACCACCCGAGCCGAGGCGGACGTCCCCGGCCCCCTCGACGTCCGCCTCGTCGGCACCGCGACGCAGGGCCGGCTCGCCACCCGCCTGCGCGGAGCCCGTGAGTTCCTGAGAAACCCCTGAGACGCTCCGGACGCGGACGCCTACGATGCCGGGCATGACGATCACGTACGAGTGGCGCGGGAGCCTCGACAACGCGGAGCTCGACCGCCTGCACGCCGAGGGGTTCGGCCACCCGGTGGGGCGGACCGACTGGCGCGGACGGCTGGAGCGGCACAGCCTCGGCTGGGTGTGCGCGCACGAGGACGGCCGACTGGTCGGCTTCGTCAACGTCGCCTGGGACGGCGGCGTCCACGCCTTCCTCCTCGACACCGTGGTGGCGGCGCGGCACCGGTCGGCCGGCGTGGGCACCGCTCTCGTCGCCACCGCGGCCGAGCACGCGCGGGCGGCGGGCTGCGCGTGGCTGCACGTCGACTTCGAGGAGCACCTCCGCCCGTTCTACCTCGACGGCTGCGGCTTCAAGGAGACGGCGGCCGGGCTGCTCGCGCTGTGAGCCCGGCCGCCGCCGGCGGCGGCTCCTAGCCCGTCGAACCGTCGAGCAGTTCGCGGAGGATGTCCAGGTGGCCGTTGTGCCGGGCCGTCTCCTCGGTCAGGTGGAGGAGGATCCAGCGCAGGTCCACGTGGAGGCCGGAGCGGACGGGGCGCTCGGCCCGGGCGTCCAGGCCGTGGGCGGCGACCAGTTCGCGGTGGCGGGCGCTCTGCTCGGCGTACGCGTCGAGCAGCTCGCGGAGCGGGAAGTCGACCGCGACGCGCATCTCGCGGTCGGGGTCCTCCTCCGTCCACGGGCCCTGGTCCTCCTCGCCGAGGAACACGACCCGGAACCAGTAGTACTCCACCCAGCGCAGATGGTTGATCAGTCCGCTCATGGTCATCAGCGGCGAGCCCGGGAGCAGCGCGGTGCGCGCGTGCTCCTCGGAGACGCCGTCGCACTTGGCGCGGGCCGTGTCCCGCGCGTAGTCGAGGAAGGTGGTGAGCTGCGTGCGCTCGTCCCACGCGGGCGGTGTGTCGTCGATTCTCGTCATCGCGCGAAGCCTCCCCGATCCCCACCGCGCCTGTCGACGCGTTTTCCTCAGCCGTCGTCCCGGAGGTCGTACAGGTAGGAGCGGTCGTCCTTGAAGCTGCGCCAGACCGTGGCCGGGGGACGCGGGCGTCGGCCGGCGCGTCCAGGGGGTGGGCGGTGACGCGGCCGTCGCCGATCGCGCAGTGCCAGCCCTCCGTCGGGGACCAGAGGCACCAGACCTCGCCGTCCGCGCGGCGGTAGGCGGGTCGGCCGTTGCGCTCCCCCGCGCGTGCGAAGCGGTGCCGGAGGCCGTCGAGGTGACGCACGAAGGTGAGCGCGGCGGGAGCGGGGGCGGGGACCGGTGTCGGTGCCGAGGCCGAGGGGGAAGGGATGTCCGTCATGGCTCCGGACTGTAGGCCGGCCGGGGAACCGGGCGGGGCCGGGGCGTCAGGCCGGGGCGCCGTCGGCGAGGAGGGTCCGGCCGTTGACCCGGCGGGCGGGCCCGCGAGGAAGGCCACCGTCCCGGCGATGTCCTCCGGCCGGCCCGGACGCTCCAGGGGTGCGGTGTCGGACCGGCGATCGACGGCGTGGACGTCGTCACGTGCCGAGGCCACAGGGGCCGGCTCCGTCAACAGGCGCCGAAGGACCAGAAGACGCCCACCTCGTCGGCGCCGACCGCGATCACGCCCAGGTCCTCGAAGAGGTCGAGGCCGTTGACGTACTCCCCCGTGACGAAACCGTGCGACCGGGTGCCCGCGAGGCCCGCTCCGACGAAGTCCGGGGACGCGGCGCCGACGGCACCGGCAGCGGTGGCGTTGGTCCAGTACCGCGCGTCGGGTCCGTACCGGTCGAGCAGGGTCCGTGCGTCCGCCAGGATGCGGTCGAGGTCGGGACGCGTCCGCACCGGCGCGGGCTCCGCCTGCCATTCCTCGGCCATCACGGCGAGCGCCCCGACCGCCGCGTCCACGCCGAGCGGGTGGAGGCGGTCGGGGAAGCCGGACGCGGGCGGCGGGTCGAAGGGGTACGCGGGCCACGTGTCGCGGGCGTCGTTCACCCGGTCGCCGTCCAACCGGACCCAGCCCCGGGGGTCGTCCACCGCCCGGTGCATCACGGCACGGACGTCGTGCGCCCAGTCGGCGTGGCGGCGCGGTCCGGTCGCGACGAAGGTGTACGTGTCGTCCAGCAGCCGCAGCGCCGCCGCGTTCCACGGGCAGCGACGGGCACGGAACTCCCGCAGCAGGCCGCCCACTTCGCGGAGGAAGGTCTCCCGCGGCTCGCGCGGCAGCCGCCGGAGCCCGTCCAGGGCCCACCGGACGAGCTCCCCCTCGGCGTCCGACCCGCCCGGCACCGCATGGGCGCCCGGGGGCTCGGCACCGTCCCAGAGGGCCTCCAGGTACGCGTCCAGCCCGTCGAGGACGGCCTCGCCGTCGGGCGGGGTCATGCGAGCGCTGCCCGGAGCGGCACCGGAGGCCGTGCGGGACACCGGAGCCGGAGTCGTGCCCGCCGACGCACGCGGCCCTTCGCCTCGGGTTCGAAGGCGGCGTGCCGAGATCCCGTCATGCCGGGGAGACTACTTCGGGGCCCGAGGACACCGGGAATCGGTCCGCCCGTGAGCGCGCCTTGCCCCCCTCGGCATCGCACCGCACCGTGCCCCACGTCACCTCACGTCACCTCACGTCACCTCGCCTCACCTCACCTCACCTCACCTCACCGGCGGGGGCTCGCCGCGAACGCCGGGGACCGCCAGCGGACCGACGGAGGATCGGTGGAGGACCGACGGGAGATCGACGGGAGATCGGCGGAGGACCGGTGGAGGGGACGGCTCCGCGAGCGCGGCGCCCGGGGTGTCCCGTCGAACGGCCCTTCGTTGCCGATCGTCGGGGCACCCCGGGCAGCGCCGCGCCCTCAGCGCAGGATCTCCAGCCGTACCCGCTCGTCCGGCGTCGCGATGTCCTGGAAGCGGGCGACGCCCCGGGCGCCGGCGTACGCGCCCGTGCCGCCGGTGATCGCCATGTCGAGGGGGGACTCGCCCTTCGTCCAGAGCGACTGCATCGTCAGGGACCCCCGCGCGACCTCCATCGTGATCACGCACTGCGCCGTGACCGCCGCGCCCCGCACATGGATGACCTGGCAGGTTCCGCCCCCGCGCCCGACGTCCCGGCCGTCCTCGACGCCGGTGCCGGAGTAGACGTCCATGTCTCCCAGGCTCGGCCCAGCGGGGCCGTGATCGACCGAGGTGTACTGGTCGTTCCGGACCGTGAGTTCGAGAACCTCGACGCGCCCCCGCGCCGGAGGGCCGGCCTCCGCGCCGTCGGCGGCGAGGGCCCCGACCGCGACCGCGGCGAGCGAGGCGGCGGCCACCTTCCCGAGCCCCGAAGCGCGGAGGCCGGCCAGGTGGAGGCTCCTCACCGAGCCGCGCCGAACGAGAAGGGCTGGTCCTTGCCGGTCGGGAGCCAGACCGTCATGGTCGTCGGGTCGACCGGGATCGAGACGTGTTCGTGCGTGATCGACCACCTCCCGCCCGTCCTCCGGAGGCAGACGCTCTCCCGCACCCAGATCGACGCCTGGAGCCCGCCCTCGCGCTCCCCCGAGTCCAGGTGGAGCATGTGCGCGAACGCGGTGTCCCCGCCGGCCGCGAGGGTGACGTCGTGGGTCTCCAGGCTGATGGGTCCGGCGTATCCGTCGAACCAGCGCAGGAAGTTCCGCCGGATCTCGTCGGTCCCCGTGAACCGCAGCGGGGGGACCGCGTCGTAGTAGACGGCGTCGTCGGCGTAGAAGGACATGAGCCGGTCGATGTCCTTCGTCTGCTGGGCTTCGGCGCGGCGCGCCAGCAGCGCGCGTATCTCGGACTCGTGGGTGGTCATCGCGTACTCCTCCGGTCGTGTTCGGCTGACAGGAGGACGAGACGGCCCGCCGGAATGTGAGGCGCGCCGCCCGCCCGACCCGCACGCGGCGCCCGTCCGCGAGCACCACGCACGTCACATTCCGGGAAGCCGTCCCGTCATAAGGCTGAGGGAGAGCCGACCGAAGGAGCCGCGCGACCATGACGACCAGCCCCACCGCCGAACGCCGCAGGCTGATCAACCTCGCCTACCGGATGCTGGGTTCGTTCGCCGAGGCCGAGGACGTCGCCCAGGAGACGTACGCCCGCTGGTACGCGCTGTCGCCGCGCCAGCGGGAGGCGGTGGCATCCCCCGGCGGCTGGCTGACCAAGGTCGCGGGACGCATCTGTCTCGACGTGCTCCGCTCGGCGCGGGCGCGGCGGGAGCGATACGTGGGGGCGTGGATTCCCGAGCCGCTGCCCGCGCCCACCGAGTGGTCGGCCGGTGCGGGGGACGGCGACACGGGCGATCCGGCCGACCGCGTCACGCTCGACGAGTCGGTCGGCATGGCCTTCCTCGTCGTCCTGGACGCGATGACGCCGGCGGAGCGCGTGGCGTTCGTGCTGCACGACGTCTTCCGCTACTCGTTCGCCGAGGTGGCCGACATCGTCGGCCGCACCCCGGCGGCCTGCCGCCAACTGGCGGTCTCGGCCCGGCGCCGCGTCGACGCCTCGCGGCCCCCTTCGCCGTCGCCGTCGCCGTCCCAGCGGTCGCGTGTGGTGCAGGAGTTCAAGGAGGCGTGGGAGGCCAAGGACATCCACGCCCTCGTCGGGCTGCTCGACGCGGACGCCACCGCCGTCGGTGACGGTGGCGGTCTCGTCTCCGCCCTGACCCACCCGATCGAGGGCGCCGAGCAGGTCGCCCGCTTCTTCGCGGGCCGGATCGCGCCGGACCGGCTGACGCTGCGCACGTGCACGGTCAACGGCCAGCCCGGCCTGGCGGCCCACCGGGACGGTGCCGTCCTGTCGGTCTACGCGTTCGACATCGCGGACGGCAGGATCCGCCGGATCTGGGCAGTGCTCAACCCGGAGAAGCTCCGGTACTGGAAAAGCGGCTGACCCACCTCACCCCACCGTCCCGACCGCGACGGGACGGGGACGGGGATGGGGATGGGGATGGGGATGGGGGCGGGGACGGGGCCTCCCAGCCACACCCGTCCCGGCAGCGTCAGGAGGTGCGGGTCAGCTCCCAGGTCTGCAGCACGAAGGGACGGCCCTTCTCCTGGCCCTCGATGAGGGGCACGTCGAGCAGGGTGAAGCCCGCCCTCTCGGCCACGGCGACGCTGGCGGCGTTCTCGGCCTCCAGTTCCAGCACCGCCCGCTCCACCCCGAGCTCCTCGAAGGCGTACGCGGCCATGACCCGCACCGCGCGGACGGCCAGGCCCTGGCCGCGGTGGGCGGGGCCGACGGCGTAGCCGAGCTCCACACCGTCCGGGAGGCGCCGCAGCATCACCTCGCCGAGCGGCGCGCCGCCGTCGAGGGTGATCGCGAGCAGGATGGTGGTCCCCTCCGCCCGCAGCTTCCGGTCGCGCTCCAGCCGGGTGGCGGCGGCCTGCCGGTCGAAGGGCGAGGCGAGGGGCGTCCAGTACGCGACGTCGGGGTCGTCGAAGAGTGCCGGCATCGCGGACAGGTCCGACTCCGTCCAGTCGCGCAGGACGAGCCCTTCTCCCGTCAGCTCGATCCGAGCGGGGAACGGGGAGGTGGCGCTGCTCATGCTGGGGTTCCTTCCTGGCCTCTGGGACGAGGCAGCATAGCCGGGTGATCGTCGGTCGTTCCGATCATCGGAGCGTCGGGTCCGCATGCCGCACGGCCGTTCCGTCAGGCGCCGCCGCGCACGTGCCGGGGAAGCTTCCCCGACAGCTCGCGCGGCCACGGTCCGCGTACCGCCGCCGGCCGGGCCGGGGTGGCGTCGAACACCCCCGGGTCCACGTCGAAGTGACGGTCGGGGCGCGGGGTGGGCGGGTCGTCTCGCAGGACCCCGTCGGGCAGCCCGCCGGGGCGGGAAGGGCCGGCTCCTCGAACTGCGCCGCGTAGAGCCCGTGGCCGTACGCCTCCAGTGTCTGGGTCCGCACCCCCTCGTGCGTGCTCCGTGCCCGGTCATGGGCGCGCACCAGGCCGGCGGGGATCAGTCTCGCCAGCTCACCCGCGCTCTCGCCGAACGTCCTCTCGGCCCACCCCGGCCCCCGCCCCGATCCCGTCCCCACCCTCTGCCGCCCTTCCCCCGTCGGGCACGTGCGTGCCGAGTGACACGCCCAAGAACGGCGCCGTGCGGGGGTGGGCGGCGCAAGAGGGCGTCCGGTGTCCCGTGCGGGCGCGGGTCAACCGGAGCTGCCGAGGAGGTCGTTGAGGTGCGTGTAGTCGAGGTCCTGCCGGAGGGAGTCGTACGTTCCCGCGCCGTAGAGTTCGCGGGCGGCGCGTCGGGCCACGGCGTAGGCGGCCTGGGCGATGCCCGAGCCGAGGCTGACGCGGGCGACGCCGAGGGCGCCGAGCTCCTTCACGGACGGGGTGTTGGGGGCCGCCAGGACGTTGAGGGGGACCGTCAGGGCCTCTGCCAGGGTGGCGATGAGGCCGGGATCGGTGACGCCGGGGACGAAGATGCCGTCCGCTCCGGCGTCGACGTACGAACGGGCCCGCTCCAGCGTGTCCCGCAGCCGGGTGGCGGGGTCGCCCAGGGCCAGCAGGTAGGTGTCGACGCGGGCGTTGACGAAGAGGTCGGCGCCCGCCCGCTCGGCGGCGGCGCGGACGGCCTCCAGCCGGGCGGTCAGGGTGCTCGGCGGGCGGGTGCCGTCCTCGATGTTGACGCCCACGGCACCGGCCTCCAGGACCCGGGTGACGGTGTCCGCGACGGCGGCGGGGGTCTCGCCGTGGCCCCCCTCGATGTCGGCGCTCACCGGGACGGTGACCGCCGCCGCGATGCGGGCGACGGTGTCCAGCGCCAGGTCCCGGGAGATCCGGTCGCCGTCCGGGGCTCCGAGCGACCAGGCGACGCCCGCGCTGGTCGTGGCGATCGCGGGGGCGCCCGCGGCCTCCATGATCCGGGCGCCGGCGACGTCCCAGACGTTCGCGAGCGCGAGCGGACGCGCGGGAGTGTGGAGGGAGCGGAAGAGCGCGGCGTGGTGAGTGCTGGTCATGCCTTCAGCCAAGCAGCGGACGGCGGCGGCGTCCGGCAGGAATCCGACATCGACGTCGGCATGCGCGGCGGGGCTCTTTCTCGCTGGGCAGGAGCACGGCTCCCGGGGCACAATGCCCGCGATGATCACCACCGCCGCGCCGTTGCTCGCCGCCCTCGCGCCCCTCTCCCACTCCGCTCGGCTCAGGTTCACCGCCGTCACCGCCCACCGGCTCGCCGCCCGGGGCGATCTCCGCCCCCTGCTCGACGAATTGGACGCGCTCGGTCCGTACGAGCGGCGCCTCGCCGCCCTGGCGGCCCTCGCCGCCGGCGACACGGCGCACCTGCTGGCCCGGCTCGGCGACCTCGATCCGGTGGTCCGCCGGTACGCGCTCCGCGGCGCGCGGCGGCTCCCCGCTCCGGCCCCGACTCCGGGGCCCGCCGCTTCCGCGCCCCCGGCTCCGGCTCGGGCCCCGCGTCTCCCCGCCGGGCCCGACGCCTGCCCCGCTGTCGGTCCCGACGGCGGGCCCGACGTCGACGCGGGCGTCGAGGCCGCCTACCACGACGCCCCCGCCGTGGTCCGTGCCGACCTCGCCCGGTCGCTGCGCGACGGACGCCGGCCGGCGCTCGCGGAGCGGCTCGTGCGGCGGGTGCGCGTCGCGTACGGGGACCGGGACGCGGCGCTGCTGCTGCCGGGCTGTTCGCCGGAGTTCACGGCGCGGCTGCTGCCCGAACTCGCGGGCGCGTTGGAGCCCGAGGACTGGAGCACGCTGGCCCGGCGCCATCCGGGAGCGGTCCTCGACCACGCGGAGCGGGAACTCGCCGGGCTGACCGGGCGGGCGCGCGACGCCTGGTGGGCGCGGTACGCGCTCGGGCCCGCCGCCGCTCT
Organism: Streptomyces hydrogenans; assembly: GCF_014656075.1. GTDB lineage: Bacteria > Actinomycetota > Actinomycetes > Streptomycetales > Streptomycetaceae > Streptomyces > Streptomyces hydrogenans. The sequence goes on along the minus strand of NZ_BNBS01000079.1, from coordinate 1,749 downwards.
GCCCGCCGCGCCGGAACGCGTCCTGGGTCTGCTGGAGGCGTACGGCCCCGACACCCTGCCCGGTCCGGTCCACGAGCGGCTGGGCGACCTGGTCGCGGTGGACGCCGAGCGCGTCGCGCGGTGGTTCACCCGGGCGGACCGGCACGCCGCGCGCTGGGAGCGCACTCCCGGGCCGGCGGTCCTCCGTCGGCTGGTCGCGGCGGACCCGCCGTCCCTGCCCGCGCTCGGAGCCCTGTGGTTCCATCGCGGCGCCTTCCCCACGCTGCTGCGCTGCGTGCCCCCGGAGCGTCGGGCCGCCTTCGTGGACGCCGTCGTCGCCGCGGGCGGGCCGCGCGGCAATGTCCGGGCCCACGAGGGGGTGCTCGCGCAGCTCCCGCCGGCCGAGCGGCACGCACGGGCGCGTGCCGCCGTCGCCGGGCTGAGGGACACGGGCCGTCCGGAGGAGGAGGTCCGGGACATGCTCGCCCTGCTGCCGCCGGCCGAGGCCCGCCCCGCTCTGCTCGCCGCCCTCGCGACGGGGGACGCCGACGAGCGGGGCACGGCCTGGGACCGGCTGATCACCAACGCCGGCCTCAGCCGTGATCCGCGGCAGGTCGCCACGCTCCTCGGACTGGCCTCCCGCCGTCTGGCCCACGAGCGCGACGGGGTCCGCGGGGACGTCCTCGACGCCCTCGACGGGCTCCCGACCCCGCTCCTGACCGCCGCGCTCGAAGCCGTCGGAGACGGGTCGGACGGAGACGGGCCGGCCGGAGACGGAGGCTCCGAGGACCGGGGCGCCGAGGTCGCCGGGGACCGGGCCGGTGAGGGCGGCGACGCCTCGGCGGCTCTGGAGCGGCTGTGTCTGGACGCCCTGGCAGCCCGGGACCGCTCCCCCATGACCCGGGACGCGGTCCGCACGCTGGCCGTGGCCCTGCTCTCCGACGCCGCGGGATCCGCGCGCCACGACCGCCCGGCCACACGTCTCGCCGCACGGCTCCTGGAAGCTCTGACCTCCCACACGGGAACGATTGAACTCGGCTGCCTGGAAAGGCTGTTGAACACCGATGGGATACGTGCCGCGGTCCGCGCGCTCGTCCCGTGGCTGGACCGGAGCGCCGCCCGTGGCGATGTCGCGCCGCTCCTCGCTCTGGTCGCGTCCTGCGGTCGCCGCTCGTACGCGGTGCCCGAGCTCCAGGACCGTCTCGAAGAGGCCCTGGACCACTGCCCGGACGGCGTGTTCGGCGACGTCGCCGCGGCCTGGCTCGCCGACCCCGCGAGCCGGGGCGGGCGCGTCGCCGCGCTCCTGGCGCGGGAGCCCTCGGCGGCCTTCCTGCCACCGGTGCTCGCGGTCCTCGCCGCCGAGCGCACCGACCGGCTGGGCCCGGCCCTGGCGGAGCACCCGCCCCTCGGCGGCCGGTTCCCGGCGGCGGGCGCGCCTCGCGCGCTGCCGCCCTTCCGCCACGCCGACCGGTGGCTGCCGTCGCAGCAGGCGGCGGCCGTCCGGCTGGCGGCGGAGGCCGTCGCCGATCCCGGCCGGGGCGTCGACGAGCGGGCCGCGCTCCTCCGTGCGGTGGCCCCGATACCGGTGCACGGCCGGGCGTTGCTGCTGCGGTACGCCGCGGCGGCGCCCGGCCCTGACGCGCCCCCGCGCGACGACGCGGGCACGTCCGTGCTCGCGGCGGCGGCCCTGGACGCGGCGGCCCACACGGACGATCCCGCCTCGGCCCTCGGCACGCTGCTGGCTCACGCGGGCGACGACCGGGCCGCGGC